>NZ_JBXWOZ010000006.1:0-188334 GCF_059611145.1 Ruegeria sp. CDSB022
TATACCCCTGAAACTCACGGGTATGAATCACGCAGGCGGGATGACGGCAACCAAATTAATAGGTCCAGAACCTAAGCCGTGGCTAACTGTCCACGCAGCCAAGCTTTGAACAGGTCGACATCGATATGCGAAACGTTCAAATGCCGGGCCGCAGCCTCGAAGCTGCATAACCAACTATGGGTATTGGGTTTGATCTAATCTAGCGACAAATAGTTTTTGTGGTAGATAGCCTGTTTTATCATTTTCACTTGCAGCTCAGGTCGCGATACAAGTTTTTGAATTGTCTCAAATCCGAACAGGAAATCTGGACTTGATCAAACCAGACGTCTCATCGACGAAAGTCAGGATTGCCGCATTCGTGGCCAATCCGGCGCTTGGCTTCGACTTTGTGGCAAACGCGGCCGGTCCTGGCGTTATTGCAGGTTCCAACGTCGTTCATCAGACAAAGGGGTCGGTGGCACCTTGTTCTCGGGAATCGCTTATCGACCGCTCACCTAGCGGATCTGTTTGTTTGGATTTTTCGTACACTCGGAAGGAATAGAAGATGAAAGTAGGGTTCATTGGACTTGGTAATGTCGGCGGAAAGCTTTCAGGCAGCCTTTTGCGGAACGGAATCGACCTGACGGTTCTTGATCTAAACCGCGACTTGATGGAAGCGGCGGCGGCCAAGGGTGCCAAGTTGGCGGAAAATGCCGCAACATTGATGCGTGATTGCGATGTCGTCATCACCTGCCTACCCTCGCCTGCCGCCTCGGACGCTGTCATGCAGGAGATGCTGCCAGAGGTGAAAGAAGGCAAGATCTGGCTGGAGATGTCTACCACTGATCAAGCTGAAGCCGAACGCCTTGGCGGTATCGTCATCGCCGCCGGTGGTGCCGCAGTCGATTGCCCGGTATCTGGCGGTTGCCACCGCGCCGACACTGGTAATATCTCGATCTTTGCGGGCTGTGACCGCTCAACGTTCGAGCGAGTTCTGCCGTTGCTGAAGACCATGGGACGACGTATCCTGCATACCGGTGAGCTTGGCAGCGCCTCGATGCTCAAGGTACTTACCAATTATCTGGCCACCGTCCATCTGGTCGCCAATGCCGAAGCGTTGGTGACGGCGAAGGCTGCAGGTATGGACCTGAACACAGCTTACGAGGCGATCAAAATTTCGTCCGGTAACAGCTTTTCCCATGTTACCGAAAGCCAGGTAATCCTGAACGGTTCGCGCGATATCTCATTCACCATGGATCTGGTGAAAAAAGATGTGGGCCTGTTCCAGAGTATTGCCGAACGAAACAATGTGCCGCTGGAAGTCTCACCCTTGATTTGCCAGATTTTTGACGACGGCATTGCACGCTATGGCGATCGCGAGCTATCGCCCAACATTATCCGCCGGTTAGAGGACGCCACCGGTCTTTCCATCCTTGCCCCCGGCTTCCCTGCGGAAATGGCGGATGACGAACCAGAAGAGCCTGGATACGAGGTGATCCCGCAGGGTTCGTCGCGCGTCTCTGCCGGCAGCTAGAGCCCGTTTCAGCAGCCACGAGCAAGTTGAGGGCAGGTATCATACCTGCCCCGACGGCCAATGCTCAGAGGCTCAGAGGCTCAATGCCCTTTGAACGGCGTCGCACCAGCTTACTCGGCCTCGAATTGCGGGACGGTATGATACAATGCGCAAAACAAAAAATCCGAGGATGAGGCGGATATACGATAGGGACGAAGGTCCGACAGGGCCGTATTGACACTGGGTGAGGGCGTCGGATGTGGACTGCCGACCGCCCAAAAACTCATTTCCTAACACGCCCTCTCTGTGATCCCGACACGCGCCTCTGTTCTTACCCGTCGAGCATAGCGAGAACAGCGTCACGATCGGACAGAACCAGCAACAAAGCGATATCATCCGGTTGTAGCTTTTCAAGTATCATTGATGCGGCTTGTGTGGGCGAAGCGGCTCTGAGTATTTGTTCTGCACCATACCCATGTTCCAACGCTGTCTTTTCGATCAGATCAGAAATTTCCCCCGAATCGCGGCCTCTTAGATATCCTTCCAGCTCGGTTGCGACGACCACGTTAGGTTGGAAATTCAGCGCTGTCGCGGTTACGTCCCGGATATCCTGATCCGATCTGTCCCCCGCATGGCTGAGCATGATGAAACGCCGTTTTGCTGGCAAGCTCGACAGCGCATCGCAAACGGCGGAAATCGAATGCGGGTTATGTGCAAAATCCACAAAGACCCGTGCCCCGTTGTATCGGAACTCGTTGCAACGGCCTGGATTATCCTTGGCGTCTGGTTTGAACCCGGCCAATCCATCCCGAGCCGCCTGAACGGGCAAGTCCAGCGCCAAAGCCAGGCACAAGGCCGCTAGCGCGTTCAGGATATTGTATTTCGCAGCGCCGCCCATGGTCAGGGGAACATCGGAAACTGCAATCACCACCTGTTCCGCCGCACCGTCGAAAAACACGATATCACCCTGCCGCACATAGGCGCAGCACCTGTCTGCATCGCGCGCCTGGCGGATCAGGTCGTTCTGCGCGTCCAGCGAAAACCACCAGATATTCGCCGAGGTATTCTTCGCCTCGGCACGGACAAAGTCATCATCGGCATTCAGGACCAGCACGCCCCCTTCGGCCAATGTTCGATGTACGGCGAATTTGGCCTGGGCCAGTTCCGGCACCGTGTTGACCCCATATTGGCCCAGATGGTCGTTCGCCACATTGGTGACAGCCGCCGCCGTGGCGGCGCGGGTCGGCAGACCCCGGCGCAGGATGCCCCCACGGGCGACTTCAAGGCAGGCAACCTCCAGCCTTTTATCGCGCAGCAACATCCGCCCGCCGCCGGGGCCCGAGTAATCGCCACGGTCCAGTATATCATCGCCCACGCGGACAAACTCGGTCGAGGTTAGCCCGGCGACCTTGCCCGAAGCGCGCGCGATAGCCTCAAGCAGCCGGGTCGTAGTGGTCTTGCCGTTGGTTCCAGTGATGAACGCGACCGGGATATCATGCAGCGCAGACCAGTCCACCTCACCCGGGGTGGGCAGCCCATCAACAGGCCAAGTCTGACTGCCTGTACCATGCCCGATCGACACCTCGTCATCATCGCAAAGGATATCCACGCCATGCGCCTCAGCCGCGGCAATCAAGGCGATCAGTGCGGGATTGGCTTCCATTTCCATGACGCCTTTGACATCCGCAACCATCTGATCGAAATCTCCGGGCTCGGATGCCAGCAGTTCTGCAGCACAGAAATGCCAGGCGGTTTGCGCTGCGAATATCCCGGAATAGAGCTGATCCATCGGTGCCGAGATCGCCAGATTGACGCCGCCCGTAAAGGTACGGTGGATCAGACCCTGCCCCTGCCAGCCCAGTGCGTCCAGAACCCGGCGCGCATGCTTCTCCCACAAGTCGGTGATCTGCGTCGCGTCGATATCAGTGAAGAAAACATCCATCACAGCGCCGGGTCGGTTCCATAGCAGGCCCGGCCCGGTCAGACGCCGGGCGTCATCCACCTGAATATGGTCAACGGTCGCGCTTTCTATTGTCAGCGCGGTCTCAAGCTCTTCGATCCGGTCCATTCCGGTGCCTCCGCTCAATCCGCGTCTTCGCTGATTTCACGGGCCAGACGCACGCCACGCTCATCCCGGATCAGGTTCTGGTCGCCTTCGAACATATCTTCGAACGAGGTTTCGGCGGGGGCTGCCACAGGTGCGACCTCGGGTTCTTCGCCATCAGAATTGAAATAGATGATCTGTTTCCAGCAGCGCGTTGTGTCATCACCAAAGATCACCAACAGATCGCCCTGTCCGGCCTGCACCAACGCGGCACTGACCGCTTCAACCTCGTCGGGGATGACCGTGATGGCTGCGGCATCCACGCCGTTGTCGATCAGGGCTTGACGCATCATCTGCGGCACCTCGTCATGCCCGCGTCCGCGACGGCGGTCATCTGCCTTGCAGATGAAATGATCAAAATGTCCGGCCAGGGCGGCGGCCCCATCGACAATATCTTCGTCGCGCCGGTCGCCAGGCATCGCTACCACGCACAGCCTGCGGCCCTTGATCTCTAACTGATCGGCCAGCGCCGCCATCGCTTTCAGCGCGGCGGGGTTATGGCCATAATCGAGGATCACCTTGAAGGGATGTTCGTCATAGACATTCATCCGTCCAGGTGCCTGAAAATAGCTGGTGTCGAAGGTGCGCAGCCCATGACGGATATTATCTAGGTCCACGCCGAAACTATAGGCCATCGCGGCGGCGAACATCGCATTCTGGACGTTGAAAATTGCCTTGCCTTCCAACGTCGCCGGGATCAGATGCGACCACAGAACCGGGATATGAAGCCCGTTGTCATAGATGGTCAGCATGTCACCATTCATGCCTTTTTCAAGCACGATAGCCTTGCCGCCGGCCTTGATATGTTCCTTGACCAGACTGTGCGCTGGATTGGTCGTGACATAGAAAATCTGATCCGCTTGAGCGTAGTCGGCCATTTTCAGACAGTTGATGTCATCGGCATTCAGCACTGCAGTATCCACAGCGCTTTCAACCACCACGCGCTTGACAACGGCCAGCTCCTCGACCGTGTTTATGCCGCCGAGACCCAGATGATCGGCCGAGACATTCAGACACGCCGCCACGTTCGACCGCTGATAGCCCAGACCGGACCGCACAAGCCCGCCGCGTGCGGTTTCCATCACCGCAAAATCGACCGCCGGATCACGCAGGACGATCTGTGCGGATTTCGGTCCCGTCATATCGCCCTTGACGCTTAGTTTACCGTCCACATAGACGCCATCGGTCGAGGTCATGCCAACGGTCTTGCTGCTGGTTTTCATAATATGCCCCAGCATCCGCGAGGTCGTCGTCTTGCCGTTGGTTCCTGTGATCGCCGCAATCGGGATGCGGGTTTCCTCATTGGCTGGGAACAACATGTCGATCACTCTGCCCGCCACGTCGCGGGGCTGACCTTCGGACGGCGCCACGTGCATCCGAAAGCCCGGGGCGGCGTTCACCTCGACGATAGCTCCGCCAATATCCTTGTAGGATTTGGTGATGTCGTCGATCAGAAAATCCACACCTCCCACATCCAATCCAACCGCCATTATGGCGCGTTCGGCCATGTCACGATTGTCAGGATGCACCACATCCGTCAGATCAATCGCTGTACCCCCCGTCGACAGATTTGCCGTTGAACGGAGATAGAAGATCTCGCCTTCCGACAGCACGGTTTCTTCGGTCACGCCCGCATTCTCCATCAGGCGTTTGGCCTGATTGTCGATTTCCAGCATGGTCAGCACTTTCTCGTGTCCGATGCCACGGCGCGGATCCTGGTTCACGATGTCAACCAGTTCGGCAATCGTGTGTGTGCCGTCACCAACGACATGTCCGGGGACACGCTTGGCCACCGCAACCAGTTTGTTGTTCACAACCAGCATTCGGTGGTCAAAACCGGTGATGAAGCTTTCCACCAGAATGGCCCTGCTGCGAGAATGTTCCTTGGCTTCGGCAAAACCGGCCTCGACCTCGGACTCTGAATTCAGATTGATCGAAACACCACGCCCATGATTGGCGTCAAGCGGCTTGACGACGACAGGAAATCCAATACGCCCCGCTGCTTTTGCCGCCTCGCGCGCCGAATAGACCATGCGCTGCTGTGGTACCGGCAGGCCCAGATCGTTCAGCAGATTGTGGGTATCTTCCTTGTCGCAGGAAATCTCGACCGAGATATGTTTGGTCTCAGAAGTGATGGTAGCCTGGATGCGTTTCTGATACTTCCCGTGTCCGAACTGCACCAGCGAGCCAGAGTTCAGCCTGATCCACGGAATGTCCCGCTCTTGTGCCGCCTTGACCAACGAGCCGGTCGAGGGGCCAAATTCTTTGCGCTGCGCCCGCAGCACAAAGCTGCGTAACTCATCATCCCAGTTGAAATCCGGATCGAAGTCGTAATCCACCTGGTCCTTGAGGGAGTGTGGCAACAGATGCATTAGCAGACGCATCGCCAGCTTGCCCGCATCCAGTCCGACATCGCGCTGGCGGTATTCATAGACCATGTTGTACTGGCCGGGTTCGCCAGTGCCGCGCGTTCGGCCAAAAGTCACATCCGTACCAGCTACGTTCTGCACCTCGATAGCGCAATGTTCCAGCACATGACCCAGCCATGTGCCCTCATCTTCGCGCAGGCGGCGGATGAACCCGCCGGGTTCGCGATAGGAACAGCCATGTTCTGCCAAACCGGGAAGTGCCGCGACCAGAGCGTCGATAAATTCCGAACCAATTTTTGCCGAAGGCCATTCTTCCAGAATACCCACATCGATAACGTGGCGAATAACCGGAAAACTTGCCCAAACATTCGGGCCGACAAAGACGTTGGTCGAAATTACTTTCATGAGGCACCCTGTTGGTTAGTTTTTATTTTCCCCCGCCGGCGCCCTCGTCCCCGGACAGGTCCGGCAATGTACAGAACGCCATATGCTCATCCGGCGGAAACGCCTGGCGAGCCGTCAGATCATAACGGCACCCTTCGCCCAGAACGTCAAGCCGAAGTCCCAGAAGGCTCAACGCCTCTCCGCGACGGGCATCCCACATCGATGAATGCGTCAGATGGCTGGCATCCACCACAGTGACCGTTCCGCTGCCCACTACCTCAAGGACGTTATCGGGCCCAATGAAGGCCGCCGTGTCTTCGTCAACGCCCAGCCCGATCAGGAAAGGGTTGAAAGATGAGGCGGTTAACAGGCGCCCCAGGCGGTTACGCTGCGTGAAATGCTGGTCAATGATGACCGCATTGGTCAAACCCATGCCCGGGGCCAGAGTGATATTGCCTTCAGCCGGGGCCGAATTGCTGCTGCCGCCTGCAACCATATGCTCGGACATGACCGACGCCCCGGCTGAGGTTCCCGCAATCGGTATCCCCGCCGCATTCCGGCGCCGGATTTTCTGAGCAACAAGCGTGCCACCCAGAATCGCCGACAACCGAAGCTGGTTCCCGCCGGTCATGAATATCCCAGTGGCGCGGTCCAACATCTCGGCATAGTCGGGATTGTCGCAATCGGCGCGGCGCGAGATGGGCAGGAACTCAACCTGACCCGCTCCAAGCTCAGAGAAAATGCGGTTATAATCCGGCCCTGTTTCTTCCAGCATCGAGGCTGTCGGGATCACGACAATATCGGCATCGCCGCCGCCGGACAGCTCCACGAATTTGCGGTGAATCTGCATTTCCTTGACGCGGTCTTCGCCACCGCCGATCGGGATGATGAACCCGCGCGGGGTCTCTGCATCAATGGGTGCAGGGCACATATCTTAACTACCTTCCGGAGCTATAGCGGGCAGCCACCGGGGACCGCGCGGACGTTCAAATCTGTTCATACATGCCGCGCCGGGCTATCTGGCCATCGCGGACATGCCATTCCCCCCGGGCCATCACATGCCGCACAGCGGTGTTTTCGTCAAGAACCACCAGATCGGCGTCCATACCCACTTTCAAACGGCCCTTTCGATGTAGCCTGAGCAGATCGGCGACATTAGAGGTCATCGGAGCAAGCGCATCAGACAGAGGCATTCCTTTATCGGTCAGGTCGCGCAGTGTTTCAGGCAGAGTGTCGGACAACCCCACACCAAACCGTGTCAGATTGCCCTCACGGTCAAAGGCCGGCAGGCAGCCACCCCCGTCAGAGCTGATGGTGAACCGGTCCGCGCGGCCACCTTGATCGCGGAACTGGATATAGGCCTCGGCGGCTGATATGCCCGGCTCGATATGCTCGCATGGGAATGCGGTCGCGTCGATGTAACATCCGTGCCGCGCCAACGCGACAGCCTGTTCAAAGAGGGGTTTGTTGCGATTGACATGAGTTGGATTGAAGACGCGTGCGGGGATTTCGCAGGTCGCGATTGCCTGTTCCAACATCGACAGGCCCCTGTCGCCGTCGCCCATATGGCAATGCACGATCCCTGCCTTGCCGGTCATCAGGCCCGCGACATGCGCCTCACTTGCGATCCGCAGAAACTCGTCCATTGTCGGTTGGCTTGACCGGTGATCACTGATCGCCAGCTCCCCAACGCCGATAACCGGATCAAGGAATACGATATCACCCCGGGCGGAACCGGTCAGGGTGGTCAGAGGGACGTGATAGCCACCAGTGTGACACCAAGCCGAAAGCCCCTCCTCCCGCAGCCCATAGGCCTGCTGCACCAACGTCTGCGTGTTGCGGGTCAGATCGTCCGTCCCCAACACCCCGACAACCGACGTGACCCCGGCACGGGTGAACGAGGACAAGACCATCGGCGGCACCCGGCTGGCTGGCCCGGTTTCACCGCCACCACCCGTGATATGCGCATGTCCGTCGATCAAACCCGGAACAACCGATGCACCTTCGACGTCAACGACTTCAGCCTGAAGCGGATCCGGCAGTTCGGGTTGAGCGCTACCGAGGTAAATAATGCGTTCCCCCGCGGTGAGAATATGGCCTAGACCAACAGGCTCAGGCGTATAGAGCCGCGCATTCTTGATCAGTTTCAACACGTTTCATACCCGTCAGTAAGAGCAAAGACATTCTTTCTTGCACTGAAAGTCAGCAGAAGAACCATCCCTTAATTCGGAGAAAGCGTAAATGTCGGGCGCAGGCCATAAAGGCAAATCTTTAGGAGCGCTGAGGTAAAGCTGGGCATTTGCGCAATTCGCCGCGCCCGTCGCTTTCGGATCGGAACAACCGTAAGAAGCGAATGTAGCGGAGGCAGTGAAACCTTTGTTGACAGCCGCCTCACTGAGAAAAGGCCCGCTGGAATGGTGGGCCTTTCTATTTTCACGTTCAGCTCTTTTTGCCGACATTTTCTTCGAATGAGACTTCAAAAGCCGCCTTTTTTTCAGGGCTGGCTTCGGTCTGATACTTGGCTTTCCATTCGCTCATGGTCATCCCGTAAAAGATCTGACGGGCTTCGTCCTTGTCCATCTCAATGCCCTGTTCATTGGCCGCTTCCTGATACCAGCGCGACAGGCAGTTGCGGCAAAATCCGGCCAGGTTCATCATGTCGATGTTCTGAACATCGGTCCTGTCTTCCATCAGGTGCTGCTGCAACCTGCGGAATGCGGCGGCCTGAAGTTCGGTTTCAGTTTTCTGGTCCATGTTCTCGCTCCGGATGCTTGCCCAATATGTTCAAGATGACCTAACAACCAAAGCGGGCCGTTTCAATCATCAGCAACACCTCAGTGCGCTAGGCCAGTTTCAACGCCAGCCAGGGCACGATGGAAAAGATAAGCACCAGAATTTTGTAATTGGCCAGATACCTGAAATACGCACGTTTTACATCCGCGCGGTCCATCTGGAACATCCGACTATGGATGCCAGCCGCCCAATCCTGCATCAGCACGACCATCAGGGTCGAAAATAGTAACACAGCAAGGTTGATCACCACCATCCAGCCGAAAACAGATGTCAAAAGCTCTTGCGTCATGATCGCCTCCTTTCGCCTGATATATGGGGTTTCGGGCGTGGTCGCTCAATGGTGCGTGTGCTCTCAGCTGCCGAAAGTCACAATTCGCTATGCGAAAGGGCGTCTTCCAGGACAATTCCCAGACGCTCGGCCCATGCACGCTGCCCCGCGTGATCGGCGATCAGGTCATTGCGCAGTTCGATTAACGCATTAGGGCGGCCAAAGGCAGTGCAATGCTTGTCGATCGCATCGCCCGGCAGAACGCCAGTATAGGGTTCATTGACGCCAACACATAGGTCCTTTTCAGCCTGCAACCGGTGGATCAGTGGGCGCGAAAAACGCTCATCCGGAGTGTGCAGCACACCGACATGCCAGGGACGCGGTTCGCGTCCACGCAACTGCCGGGTGAAAGAATGCATCGACACGATCACCGCATGGGGCAGTGCGGCCAGCTCAGCCAATGCCCTATGGTAAGGGCGGTAACATATGTTCAGACGCCGCTCGCGCTCATCCGCATCGGCGCTACGGTTGCCGGGAATGATTGACCCATCATACAGTTTCATCACAAGAGTCGGGTCGTCCTCGCCTCGGTTCGGATCGATCACAAGGCGCGAGAAATTCGCGGCGATCACAGGCGCGTTCAGAATTTCACCCAGATGTTTCGATACTTCATAGGCGCCCACGTCATAGGCGATGTGGCGCTCCATATCCTCACGCGGCAAGCCAAGATCCCCACCATTGATTCCCGGTGGAACAGTATTGGTCGCGTGGTCACATGTGATCAGCCAGCGGGAAGGGCGATCCGCGCCATGGATAAAAAACGGAGAATACGTCATAAGCCTGTCATGTTGTTTCCGGCAGGTTTAGGACAGTTGCTTCGGAAAGGGAATTGCGCAATAAGCGGGCAGAGTCGATGTTTGCGGTAACATTCGCGCAAATTCAGGACATGATTTGAGGAGAACAAGGTCAATGCGACGCCTGAGAAATGTGAAAATCGTGGCGACGCTGGGGCCGGCGTCCAATGACTATGACACCATTCGCGCATTGCACGAAGCCGGAGCCGACGTATTTCGCCTGAACATGAGCCATGGCAGCCATGACGAAATCCGCGAGCGGCACCGGATCATCCGTCAGGTCGAAAAGGATCTGGACAGCCCTATCGCCATTCTTGCAGATCTGCAGGGGCCAAAGCTGCGTGTCGGCGTATTTGCCAATGATGCGGAAGAGCTGATCGAGGGTGCCGTGTTTCGGTTGGATCTGGATCCGGCCCCGGGCGACGCAGGCCGCGTATGCCTGCCCCATCCCGAGATTTTTGCTGCGCTGGAACCCGGTGCGCGCCTCTTGGTCAATGATGGCAAAATTCGCCTGATCGTACAGGATTGCGGCCAGGATCATGCTAATTGTACCGTCGAGGTCGGCGGGACAATTTCGAACCGAAAGGGCGTGAACGTGCCGGATGTCGTGCTGCCCTTGGCTGCGTTGTCCGCCAAGGATCGTGGTGATCTGGAATTCGTCTGCCAGCTGGGTGTGGATTGGTTGGCGCTGAGTTTCGTTCAGCGGGCCAAGGATGTTTTTGAGGCTCGGGCACTGGCCGATGGGCGCGCCTCGATCCTGTCCAAGATTGAAAAGCCTGCTGCGGTTGAAGCGTTTGACGACATCCTCGATGCCTCTGACGGCATTATGGTTGCGCGCGGAGATCTGGGCGTGGAGCTACCGGTTTCCGCGGTACCCCCGATCCAGAAACGTCTGGTCCGCCGGTGCCGTAGCGCCGCCAAGCCGGTGATTGTGGCCACACAGATGCTGGAAAGCATGAT
Source organism: Ruegeria sp. CDSB022 (assembly GCF_059611145.1). Taxonomy (NCBI): domain Bacteria; kingdom Pseudomonadati; phylum Pseudomonadota; class Alphaproteobacteria; order Rhodobacterales; family Roseobacteraceae; genus Ruegeria; species Ruegeria sp. CDSB022. The sequence goes on from NZ_JBXWOZ010000006.1 coordinate 11,225, forward strand.
CGAAAGCCCGATGCCCACACGCGCCGAGGTTTCAGATGTGGCAACCGCAATCTACGAAGGCACGGATGCCATCATGCTGAGTGCGGAATCTGCCGCTGGCTCATATCCGATCGAGGCCGTGCAGACCATGAACAAGGTCGCCATCGAGGTCGAAGCCGACCCCACTTATGATCAGATTATCGCAGCATCGCGCACGGCGAAGGGGACTACCGTGGCCGACGGCATCGTCGCCGCCGCTCGCGAAATTGCCGAGAAAACGGATATCAAGGCCATCTGTTGTTTCACTCAAAGCGGCACAACTGCGCTGTTGACCGCGCGCGAACGCCCCGGAGTTCCGATCATTGCAATGACCCCGGCAAAGGGAACGGCCCGTCGGTTATGCCTGAGCTGGGGCTGCCATTGCGTAATGACGCCCGAGCTTGAGCGTTTCAAAGGGGCGGTCGTGAGCGCCGCCCGTGCTGCTCGTTCTGGTGGATTTGCAACTGACACGGATCAGATCGTTGTCACCGCTGGTGTTCCGTTCAACGTGCCCGGCACGACCAATATCCTGCGGATCGCGCCTTGCGACGAAAGGCTGATCTATAACACGGATCCTGGCTGATCAGGCGGGTATGACATTCTGCCCGACCGGTTCCTTGACGATTTCCATCACGGTAAAGGAACTGGTCTGGTGAATGCCCGGAAGCTTATTGATCTTTTCCCCCAGGGTCTGGCGGAAATGGGCGATGTCGCGTGTGCGAACGGTTAACAGATAATCAAACGACCCCGCCACCATCAGGCAGCTTTCGATTTCGGTGACATCGCGCACGGCATCGTTGAATTTATCCAATGAGTTCTCAGACGTTGCAGCCAGGGAAACCTGCACAACCGTCATATGCCCGAGACCCAACCGCTCCTTGTCCAGAACGGCGCTGTATCCGGTGATATAGCCGGTTCTTTCCAGTCGTTTTACACGCTCTGAGCACGGGGTGTTGGTCAGGTTTACCCGCATGGCAAGCTCGACGATTGGCAGGCGGCCATTGGCTTCCAATTCCTGCAGGATGCGTTGATCGATCTTGTCCAATTCTCTGTCCATTAGGTAAATTCCCTGTAATTTTGGCGCATAATGGGATAATTTACTGAGAATAGACCAAAAATAATACCATTTCCTAGTGATTTTTCCTGATACTGACTTGAGGGCAGTCTACAATAAATGCTCCAAGTTCCGGCTGCCCTGCCGGGGGCACGGGCCCCGGTCAAATGAACAATAAATGGAGGAACGAGATGACAACAAAAATTGTCATAGGACTGGACGGGACAGAATCCGGAGAACGTGCCATCGCCTTCGCCAAAGATTTGGCTGAAAGAATTGGTTCATGCGAGCTTCTGGTTGCATATGTCATTGAATGGTCGCCCTACACTTTTCAGACACCTGAAGAAAACGCAAAGCGGCACATGCGGCGTGAGGAGGAGATTGAACTAGCAACGACACGGGTGGTGGCACCCGCCGTCGACGCCCTGAAGGCCGCGGGTTTCGCCGCGACCGGAGTGGTGCGCCACGGAGATGTGGCTGAAACGCTGAATGCCATCACGGTAGACAGCAAGGCCGTACAGATTGTCGTTGGACGCTCGTCCGCGGATGGCCTCAAAAAGCGTATCTTCGGCAGCTCAACGCAAAACCTTGTAATGCATGCCGATGTACCGGTCACGGTCGTGAATTGAGGGAGGCACAGGAATGAAAACACTATCTCAACTGGGATTGGCAGCCGCCACCCTGATGGCCAGCCCCGTCGCCGCGCAAGAGGCGCCCGGGTTGGACGAAAAGATCAATCAGGCTTTTGCTGATATCACTGGGCCATTCGTTAGCTTCATATTCGCACCAATTCCCGGGACAGGATTTCCCTGGATCGTGATGTGGTTGGTTATCGCGGCGTCGGTCTTTACTCTGTACTTTGCTTTTGTGCAGATGCGCTTTTTCGGCCACGCGATAAGTCTGGTCAAAGGCGACTATTCCGATCCCAACGATGCTGGTGAGGTTAGCCACTTTCAGGCATTGGCCACTGCCCTGTCGGGCACGGTCGGGCTTGGCAATATCGCAGGCGTTGCCGTTGCTGTTGGCATTGGTGGCCCCGGGGCGACCTTCTGGATGATCCTGGCTGGTCTTCTGGGCATGGCGTCAAAATTCACCGAATGTACACTTGGCGTAAAGTATCGCAACGAATACGAAGACGGCAGCGTCTCGGGCGGCCCGATGTACTATATGTCCAAGGGTTTTGACGAGCTTGGCCTGCCCGGAGGTAAGATTCTGGCGGTTGTGTTCTCGATCTTCTGTATTCTTGGAGCGCTGGGCGGGGGCAACATGTTCCAGGCCAATCAGGCGCATCAGCAGATTGCAGGCATCGTCGGGAATTACCCGGGTTGGATCACCGGTGTGGTCTTTGCGGTTGTCGTGTTCATGGTGATCGTCGGTGGACTTAAATCCATCGCGCGAGTGACTGAAAAAGTTGTGCCCTTTATGGGCGTGATGTATGTCGCGGCGGCTCTGGTCATCATCGTCATGAATGCGGATATGATCGGTTGGGCCTTTGGTCAGATCTTTGCCGGTGCGTTTACCGGTCTTGGTGTGGCCGGCGGAATGGTCGGTGCTCTGATCCAGGGCTTCAAACGGGCCGCGTTCTCGAACGAGGCCGGCGTTGGGTCTGCTGCGATTGCCCACTCGGCGGTGCGCACAAAGGAGCCGATCACAGAAGGCTTTGTTTCGCTGCTTGAGCCGTTCATCGATACGGTCGTGATCTGTACCATGACCGCGCTGGTGATCATCATCACACAGCAGCTGATCATCGACCCCGAGACCGGCAACTATATGTTGAACGGAGCAGGAAGCGCTATTGCGACCGTTGACGGCAACTCGGGCGTCAGCCTGACCTCTGCCGCCTTTGGCAGCGCGTTCAGCTGGTTCCCCTATGTTCTGGCGATTGCGGTGATCCTTTTTGCTTTCTCGACTATGATCAGCTGGTCCTACTATGGCCTGAAGGCCTGGACCTATCTGTTCGGTGAGGGGCACACCAAAGAGCTGGTGTTCAAGATCATCTTCTGCGTCTTCGTGGTGATCGGTGCTGCGGCCAACCTCGGCCCGGTTATCGACTTCTCGGATGCGGCGATCTTTGCGATGGCGGTTGTGAACGTCTTTGCGCTCTACTTCCTGATGAAGATCGTTCGTCAGGAACTGGCATCGTATAGTGAAAGACTGAAAAGCGGTGAGATCCGCAAATACGGTCACTAAATAGACCACCGGGGCGGCCTGCGTCGCCCCGGTGCCTGACTGGGCTGCTAAAATTGCAGATTCAGCCAAAACCCCCTTGCCAGTATGGTCGAACTTGCGTAAACGGCGCTTCTGATCGCGTGACCGGCCGAGATGGCATGCCGAGTCGCGTTTCGAACCGAACCCCGAAAGGAGACGGAAATGCCTAAGATGAAGACAAAGTCGAGCGCCAAAAAGCGCTTTAAGGTGACTGCGACCGGTAAGGTCCTTGCTGGCCAGGCCGGCAAACGTCACGGCATGATCAAGCGGACCAAGAAATTCATCCGCGATGCTCGTGGCAACACCACCCTGTCCGCCCCCGACGCCAAAATCGTCAAGGGCTATATGCCCTACGATCGATAAGAGGAGATTAAGACATGTCCCGCGTTAAAGGTGGAACCGTAACTCACGCCCGTCACAAGAAGGTTATCAAGGCCGCCAAAGGTTACTATGGCCGCCGCAAAAGCACCTTCAAGGTTGCCCGTCAGGCCGTAGACAAGGCCAACCAATATGCAACCCGCGACCGTAAGAACCGCAAGCGTAACTTCCGCGCGCTCTGGATCCAGCGGATCAACGCTGCTGTACGTTCGCATGACGAAGCCCTGACATATTCCCGCTTCATCAACGGCCTGAACCTGGCCGGTATTGAAGTGGACCGTAAAGTTCTGGCCGATCTGGCCGTGCACGAACCGGAAGCGTTCGGCGCGATCGTCGCCCAGGCTCAGGCTGCTCTGACCGCCTGATCCTCTGTAAAGAGACAGTGAATAAAGGGCCGTTCCGTTTGGGGCGGCCTTTTTTGTTACTGGTAACTGGTAGGGTCCGCTTTGAACCAAGAAGGCCGGATGCTGTGCAATGTCTGTCTGCCCGATTACTGAGAACGGTCAAACGATCTTGGGTTTATTTGCGATTTGGCTCACATAGGACATAAAACCAAAAAACATCTTGGCAGATACTCTGCGTTTCGCTTCTGATTTCAAAGCCTCTGCAGTTTCGGAAAATAACAGACCCTCTTCCACCATGCGGTCCGCTCCGCGTTCAATTACGGTGAGAAAATAGGTCGCTTCCCCTTCTGCCACATATCCATGACCTTTCCGGGCCCCAAGTTGAAATCCGGCATCGACCAGGATGCCTGAAATCTGACGCATTATCCAAAGATTAGTGACATTTTGATTGATCATGAATTTGATGAGTTGATCGAGCGGATCAAAGTCCGCGATCTGCGCAGTTGCGGTACTGTAGTCGCCATCACAAATTGCCAGTACACCTCCGGGCTTCAAAAGGCGGAAGGCCTCTTGGACAACGTCTTCAGGTCCAGGGACGTGGCACAACAACGTGTGCATTAACACAAGGTCAAAGGTCTCGCTTTCAAAACCTGTGTTTTTGGCATCCCCGATATCGAAGCTAAGTCGATCATCATCCCCAAAGCTCTTCTGGGCCCGTGCGACCATGACGGGCGAGGGTTCAATTCCATGGGCCGTTGCGGCTCCTGCAAGCTCCAACAAATCTCGGGTAACGTGTCCTGTTCCTGAACCAAGCTCCAGCGCCCGTGCACCTTTGGGGAGCCTCAGGTTTTCCATGTAGGCTTTGCGAATTGCAATCTGCGCAGGCTCTAAACAGCGCACTTCCATTGCTGTTGCGATCCGCTCTTGAAGGGCGGTGTCTTGCGCGCCGAGGTCAGAGTATGGATCGGCCATAAGTTAACTCATTTGAAATGGACCACAGGAGGACATGATAGACCAACATTTTCATCGGCACCAATAGCCGCCATTGAGGCCCATTGGTCGTGTGACGGGGCATCTCCGGCCCTCTGCCCCCTAGCTACACCAGCAACACGTAGGGGCTTCGCCATCATCATGTGTGAAGTTGGCTCCTGAAAACCGCAACTCAGCGCGTAATATGCCGCCTGGTTTCGGCCATACCAATACCCTTTGTCAGGCTGAGTATGCCTATTCTCAAAGCGGCCTGTCAGGATGCAGGATCACCAACTATCGTGTTCAGTGCGCGCTCTGAGATTTTGGTGCCGCACCTTCTTTGCGCCGTTCATCCCGACCAAGATCTGCACGCGGCACCAAATGTTGTCAAATTCGTTGCGACCACCCCATGCCACACAAACGCCCAGCATGGGATTTCTTTAGAGTGCTGCCTTGCGGCTTTCGTCCAGATAAATCTCGCGCAGACGTTTGGCTATGGGTCCCGGCGTGCCGTCGCCCAGCGCTGTGCCGTCAATTTCAACCACAGGCATGACAAAAGCACTGGCAGAGGTGGTGAACGCCTCATCAGCCTCCTTGGCCTCGTCGATAGTGAACAGGCGTTCTTCGACAACCATCTGCGCTTCGGCTGCCATTCGCAGAACGGCCTTGCGGGTGATGCCGTGCAGGATGTCGCTCGACAAGGGCCGGGTGACAATCTTGTTGCCTTTGACAAAATACGCGTTGTTGCTGGTGCCCTCGGTCACATAGCCGCCTTCGACCATCCAGGCATCATCACAGCCCGCGGCCTTGGCCATCATCTTGCCCAGCGAGGGATAGAGCAGCTGTGTCGTCTTGATGTCGCGCCGGCCCCAACGGATATCCTCGATCGAGATGACCTTGGCACCTTTCCGGGCAGCAGGGCTGTCTGCCAGACCCGGCTTGTTTTGGGTGAACAAAACCAGTGTGGGTTTGGTATCAGCCGCAGGAAATGCAAAATCCCGGTCGCCGTCGCTGCCGCGCGTGACCTGAAGATAGACCAGCCCCTCTTCAATGCCGTTCAACTCAACCAGCTTGCGGTGGATCTCCAGCAGCTCGTCCTTCGCGCAGGGTTCAGCCATCTGTAATTCGTCCAGCGAGCGCTTGAGGCGGACCGCGTGGCCTTCGAAGTCGATCAGCTTGCCGTCCAGAACGCTGGTCACCTCATACACGGCATCGGCCATCAGGAAGCCACGATCAAAGATCGACACTGTGGCTTCGGTTTCGGGCAGGTAGTCGCCATTCACATAAACGGTGCGGGTCATGTCAATCTCCTTAGCCCCAGAGCGCCGCCAATGGCGGGTACACTCCGGCATCATCAAAAGTCAGCGGGTTGTCGCGGTCTTCGGCCAACAGAAGTGGTCCGTCAAGGTCCGTTACCATCGCACCCTGCGCCAGCAATGTCGCAGGGGCCATCGCCAAAGAGCTGCCGACCATACAGCCGACCATGATGTCATAGCCTTCAGCAATCGCCGCTTTGCGCAGCTCCAGCGCTTCGGTCAGACCTCCGGTCTTGTCGAGCTTGATGTTGATCACATCATATTTGCCCTTCAGTTTGGGCAGGCTGGCACGATCATGGCAGGATTCGTCGGCGCATACGGGAACCGGGCGCTCCATCCCGATCAGCGCGTCATCGTCACCGGCGGGCAGAGGTTGCTCGACCAAGGCCACACCCAGGCGCACAAGATGTGGCGCAAGATCGGTGTAAACGGCGGCGGACCAACCTTCATTTGCGTCCACGATGATTGTCGCATCCGGTGCGCCTGCGCGAACGGCTTCAAGTCGGGGCATGTCATCCGGCGTGCCCAGTTTGATCTTTAAAAGCGGGCGATGTGCATTCGCAGCCGCCTGCGCCTGCATCGCCTCGGCGGTGTCCAATGACAATGTATAGGCCGTGATTTCGGGGCCCGGCTGAGGCAGCCCAGCCAGATTCCAGACGCGTTTACCGGCACGCTTGGCCTCAAGATCCCACAGCGCACAATCTACGGCATTCCGTGCAGCGCCCGCAGGCAATAGGTCTATCAGTTGCACTCGGTCGAAACTGTCGGGCAATCCGGCAATTTCAGCCTCGACCGAATCCAGTGTTTCACCATAACGCGCATAGGGCACACATTCGCCCCAGCCCTGATACTGGCCGTCAGAAATGCGTACAGTCAGAACCTTGGCCTCGGTCCGTGACCCACGTGAAATTGTAAAGACCTGAGCCAGCCTGAATACATCGCGAGAGACGTCAATTTGCATAACATACCTTTTCCTGGCTGAGCCGCCCGGATTTTCCAATTTAGATCCGGGTCGGCGGGACCAGACCGCTTTATACTGCTGCCAGCGCGTCGACCAGCTTGCCTGCACCAAAACGGAACGGGTCCGTCGCGGGCAGCCCCATGTCGGCTTCGACCTGTGCCAGATAGGCGGATGCGTCTGCTTCGCTCATATGCTGCGTGTTGACCGAAACACCGATGACCTGACACTCAGGATTGGCAACCTTGGCCAGCGCCAGCGCCGTGTCCCGCAGAGCCTGCAAAGATGGCAAACTATAGGTCGGCAGACCGCGCATATGCTCGCGGGTGGGTTCATGGGACAGGATCAACGCGTCCGGTTGACCGCCATGGATCAACGCCATTGTCACACCGGAATATGACACATGAAACAGTGACCCTTGCCCTTCGATCAAATCCCAGTGGTCGTCATCATTGTCGGGTGTCAGCCATTCGACCGATCCCGCCATGAAATCTGCGATCACCGCGTCCAGCGGTACACCGTCACCGGTGATCAGAATGCCAGTCTGGCCAGTAGCTCGGAAGGTCGACTTCATGCCACGCTTGCGCATCTCGGCATCCATAGCCATCGCGGTGTACATCTTGCCAACCGAACAATCGGTGCCCACGGCAAGACAGCGCTTACCTTTACGTTTGATGCCGTTGGCGATTGGATAGTCGACCGACGGAACCCGCACATCATGCAGCTTGCGGCCTGTTGCTTCGGCGACTGCGACTAGATCGGGTTCATCACACAAAAGGTTGTGCAGGCCCGAGGCCAGGTCGAAACCTTCCTCCAATGCCATGACCAGCACCTTTTTCCATTCCTGACTGATCACACCGCCACGATTGGCCACGCCAATGACCAAAGTCTTGGCCCCGGCCTCTTTGGCCTTAGCCAGGGACATGTCGGTCAGGCCCAGATCGGCTTTACAGCCCTCCATCCGGTATTGACCCACGGCGTTTTCCGGACGCCAGTCCTTGATTCCAACGGCAACCTTGGCCGCCAGCTGGTCGGGCGCATCGCCCAAAAACAACAGATACGGTGTCTCGATCATTGCGGTGCACTCCTTTGATTCTGGCGCAGGCTATGGGACGGGCAAGGCGAGTGTTTCTCGATTTCGCCCAGCATCGCTGGATCCCGCAGGAAAATTTCGCGCAAATATCTCAGCTTGCGCAAAATTCTTTCAAGTTTTTAAAGCGATTAAACTTTAATCACCAGAGACACGGCGCATTGCGGCGAATGCTGCGACTGCATTGCCGCAGATGCACAAACATGCTTGCGGAGACCTGCGCAATTTAATACCTCATAAGACAACAAAATCGCAATTTCCTTTCCTGCACGAGGTCCAGATGAGCTTTCGCATTCAACCCGCCGCCCCCGCGCGCCCCAACCGTTGTCAGTTGTTTGGCCCCGGGTCGAACACCAAGCTGTTCCCCAAGATGGCGGCCTCTGCGGCGGATGTGATCAATCTTGACCTTGAGGATTCGGTTGCACCATCTGACAAGGATACAGCACGTGCCAATGTCATCGAGGCGCTGAGCACCCTTGATTGGGGCTCCAAATACATGTCCGTACGAATCAACGGACTGGATACGCCTTACTGGTACCGCGATGTCGTAGATGTGATGGAGCAGGCCGGAGATCGACTGGACCAGATCATGATCCCCAAGGTCGGTTGTGCGGCGGATGTCTATGCGGTGGACGCGTTGGTCACCGCCATCGAACGCGCAAAAGGCCGTACCAAACCAATCAGCTTTGAGGTCATCATCGAATCCGCAGCTGGCCTCGCCCATGTCGAAGAAATCGCCGCCTCGTCCCCCCGGATGCAAGCCATGAGCCTTGGGGCCGCCGACTTTGCGGCCTCGATGGGCATGCAGACAACTGGCATCGGCGGCACGCAGGAAAATTATTACATGCTGCGCGAAGGTGAAAAACACTGGTCCGACCCGTGGCACTGGGCGCAGGCCGCCATCGTTGCCGCCTGCCGCACCCATGGCGTGCTGCCGGTGGATGGACCGTTCGGCGATTTCAGCGATGACGAAGGCTTTATCGCGCAGGCCAAACGTTCTGCCACTTTGGGCATGGTCGGCAAATGGGCAATCCACCCCAAGCAGATCGCACTGGCCAACCAGGTCTTTACTCCGTCCGATGAAGCCGTGTCAGAGGCCAGCGAGATCTTGGCCGCAATGGAGCAGGCCAAGGCCAATGGCGAAGGTGCGACGGTCTACAAGGGGCGTCTGGTGGATATCGCCTCGATCAAACAGGCCGAGGTGATCGTGGCCCAGGCCGAATTGATCGCTGCCAATAGCTAATAGTAGAAAGGCGCCTCACCGGGCGCCTTTTTCTTACCGTCCGAAGACATCATTGGGTGTCCAGGTGAACCTTTCGCCCTTTTTACCAGATTTCATCATCAGACAGGATGTTCCGAGCTTCTGGAAATAGATGATCTTGAGCGCGTACCACCCGGCTTTGGGCACATCGACTTCGGTCCGCTGATTGGCCTCGCAGCCCTGAATGCCCGAGACTTGTCCAATGTTCTGGCCTCCGACGAATGCCTCTATCCCGTCATTTGACCACGTTTCCAACTCGTAGATTCCAGCAGAGTCGAACCGCATGTACCCCGTAATTTCGGCGGCGACATTGTAAGCGCCGTCAAACGTCATGACGTCCTGACCCTTACTGGTGTCCCTGTAATCCAAGCCCCGCAACGGTTGTCCGGGCTGCGCTTTAGACAGCATGCTTTTTGCATGGCTCAGATCTCGGATCTTCTTGTGTTGATTGCCAGTGCCAAAGTAATTCACATTCAATCCCGCCTTGGGGCTAGGCTGTGGGTTGGCAGGTTGCAGTTTTAACGGAGCTGCAAAAGATGCACCCGCAATCATCACCAAAGTTGCGACCAGTGCTCCGGTCCGAACAAGTTTCATCGTCTTCTCCCTGAATACGACCGGTTGGGGTTGTCCCCATTTTTGGTCAATTCTTTGGCAAGACAGTAAAACGTGAATCCAACTCCGGCAAGTCGGTACAGAATCATCTTTCCAATGTCAGGCCCGCATATCCTTGGGCGAGCCCATGACGACATAGGACGTGATCGACGTGACATGGGGCAAAGTCCCCAGAACTTCGGTGTGAAAAGTTTTGTAAGACGACAGATCTGCACATTCCACGCGCAACAGGTATTCGATCGTGCCGGTGATGTTATGGCACTCCACCACTTCAGGCGCGCGCTGCAAAGCACGCTCGAACCCTTCCTGAGCGGCCTTTGTATGTTCGCCCAGCCCAACGCCGATATAGGCGACAAAGCCGATGCCCAGCGCAGGTGGGTTCAATACAGCACGATAGCCCGAGATCACGCCCGCGCGCTCTAATTCCTGAACACGGCGCAAACAGGCCGAGGCTGACAGCCCGACCCGATCGGCCAATTCAAGGTTGCTTATCCGCCCATCACGTGTCAGCTCACGCAATATATGGCGATTTATATCATCCAACTTGATCATTAATTGCAGAATTACCGCAATAACCAGCGCAAACGCAATTTCATTTGGGCGGATTCCATCAATTATCTGCGCTATGAACCCTGAATTGCTTTTTGCCCTCGTCACCTTTGCCTTCGTCTCGTCGATCACGCCGGGACCCAATAACCTGATGCTGATGGCCTCGGGCGCGAATTTCGGGTTTCGACGCACAATCCCACATATGTTCGGAATCGGGTTGGGCTTTACAGTCATGGTCCTTCTGGTCGGAACGGGGCTGGTGCAGGTGTTTGATGCCTATCCGATCAGCTATACCGTGTTGAAAGCGGCGTCGGTGGCCTATCTGCTGTATCTGGCATGGAAAATCGCGCATTCGGCCCCAGCCGAAGCGGGCGCACCTGCGGGGACACCGATGACGTTTTTACAGGCCGCAGCATTCCAATGGGTCAATCCAAAAGCCTGGGCCATGGCCCTGACAGCAACAACCGTATACACTCCCGATCGCTCCCTGAACGCCATCGTTGGTGTCGCGATTGTTTTCGGCGCAATCAATTTACCTTCGGTCAGCACGTGGACGGTACTCGGGCAGCAGATGGCGCGGATTCTCACGAACCCACACCGACTGATGCTGTTCAACTGGGTGATGGCGGGGCTGCTGGTCGCGTCGCTCTACCCTGTGCTTTGGCCCGTTTGAGAACGTTCGAAGGCTAGCAATGACCGGTCATCAAGGTCCTTTTGAGGGTGAATACGGGCACCCCTACCAACCCTTTAAATCTTGCTGAGTTGCATCCGGGGCAACGTCAGGCCATATAGCAGGGAACTTCCGCGTTGAGAGGCGTCATGACCCAGTATCTGGAATTCGAAAAACCTTTGGCCGAGATCGAAGGAAAGGCCGAGGAACTGCGTGCACTGGCGCGCGCCAATGAAGAGATGGATGTGGCCGCAGAGGCCGCCGCTCTGGATGCCAAGGCTGAAAAGCTGTTGGACGAACTCTATGCCGATCTGACGCCATGGAGAAAATGTCAGGTCGCTCGTCACCCTGGACGTCCCCATTGCAAAGACTACGTGGAAGATCTGTTCACCGAATTCACACCTCTAGCAGGCGATCGGAATTTTGCTGACGACCTGGCCGTGATCGGCGGTCTGGCGCGGTTCAACGATCAACCCGTTATGGTGATCGGCCACGAAAAGGGCAGCGACACCAAATCGCGCATCGAACGCAATTTCGGCATGGCTCGCCCCGAAGGGTATCGCAAGGCTGTCCGACTGATGGAAATGGCAGGACGCTTTGGACTGCCGGTTATCACCTTGATCGACACGGCTGGCGCCTATCCCGGCAAAGGCGCCGAAGAGCGCGGCCAGTCCGAGGCGATTGCCCGCTCGACCGAAATGTGCCTGAAGATCGGCGTCCCGTTGGTCTCGGTCATCATCGGCGAAGGTGGATCAGGCGGTGCGGTGGCTTTTGCAACGGCAAACCGTGTCGCGATGCTGGAGCATTCGGTCTATTCGGTCATTTCACCCGAAGGCTGCGCCTCGATCCTTTGGAAAGATTCAGAGAAAATGCGCGAAGCAGCCGAAGCGTTGCGGCTGACCGCGCAAGACCTGCACAAGCTGGGCGTTTGCGACCGGATCATTTCGGAACCCAAGGGCGGCGCACATCGCGATCGCGCTGCGACCGTGGACTCCGTGCGGGATGCGATTACGGCGATGCTCAAGGATCTGGACGGCAAGGATTCCGCCGCCCTGATCAGAGATCGTCGTCAAAAATTCCTCGACATCGGCTCAAAAGGGCTGGCTGCGTAACCCTCAGCCCCCCAACTGCCTCAGCAGCGCAACTGAGGGCTCTCCGGTCGCGGGCAGCCCATTGGCCCGCTGGTACGCAGAAATCGCGGATGTCGTGTTATTCCCGATGACACCATCCGCCCCTTGCGTATCGTAGCCCGCGGATGTCAAACGGCGCTGCAACTCTTTGCGGTTCTCAAGTGTCAGCCCAGTCTCATCCGGGCCGAACGAGGCCTGGAACGGCGCCCCTCCGGCAATTCGGTCTGATAGATGCCCTACCCCGATCGCATAGCTGTCCGAGTTATTATACCGTTTGATCACCTGAAAATTGCGGAACACGGCAATGCGGGGCCCTGGCACCTGGGGTTGCAGCACAGCAACCGGCGTACCGGATACCGTCCCGGCCTCACCGCCCCAGGGCTGCCCACGCACCCAACCGGAACGCGCCAGATAAGCCGCCGTTGATGCCAGCGAATCCGTTGGGTCGTCGGACCAGATATCGCGCCGTCCATCGCCGGTGAAATCTACCGCATAGGCCAGATAAGAGGTCGGGATGAACTGCGTGTGCCCCATGGCACCGGCCCAGCTACCTGTCATGTTGGCAGGCGCCGTGTCGCCGTTCTGCAGAATCTTCATCGTTGCCATCAGTTGGCTCTCAAAGAACTGCCCGCGCCGACCGTCATAGGCCAGCGTCGACAGGGCCGATACAACAGGCACATCCCCACGCCGCGCACCATAACGGCTTTCAAGCCCCCAAATTGCCACGACAACTTCTTTGTCCACGCCGTACTGCGCCTCGATCTGAGACAGCGTTCCCGCATGACGCACCAGCATTTGCTTGCCGGTCGCGATCCGTTCATCCGAGGTTGCAATCGCCAGGTAGTCTTCAAGCGACCTCTTGAACTCGACCTGATTTCGGTCCCGCTCGATCACTCCGGGCAGATATCCGGCGCCCTGGAAGGCGCGGTTAATTGTGCTTTGCGAAATCCCCTGTGCGGCCGCGCGGCTTTTGAAGCCCGCCACCCAGGCGTCCCAGCCCGCGTTCCGAACCGGTTGCATGCGCGCGGCCGGCGCCGAAGAAGAAGGCACGCTGTCCGTACAGGCAACCAACAAGCCGGAGCCCAGCCCAAGGGAAAATAACCGTCGATCAATCATGGTTGAAAACTGCTCTTATTGTGATTTCTCACAGCCTAGCGCAGAGAAATCGCCGGGGCCAGAACAGCGATACCGAACCGGGCGATTTCGGCAGCTTCGGCAACAAGCCGCTTAGCTGACCAGCATCCGCAGGCCCTGTGTAACATCCGAGCGAACCGCAAGGCGCAGGCCCGGCTCATCCCCGGCCTTTAGCGCCGCAATTATCAGCTTGTGGTGATGCGGTGGTTCCGTTCGCCGCAGCCGCCCGTAAAGCGCGCGCATCGTCGGCCCAAGCTGCAACCATACGGTTTCGGCAATCGCCAGCATCGCCGGGGCCTGCGCCCGCAGATACAGAGTTCGGTGAAACTCCAGATTGGTGCGAATATATCCAACGGCATCACGTTTGGTGACCATCTCGGCCACCGTCATGTTGATGCTCTGCAATCGGTCAATCAGGGCAATATGCGCACGGGGCAATGCCCGGCTGGCCAGCTCGACCTCAAGCAAGGCCCGCAGCGCAGCAAGCTCTTCGATCCGGTCATTGGTCAGCTCGGGCGTCGAGACGCGGCCCGAGGACGACAGAAACAGCGCCCCTTCAGCCGCAAGCCGACGCACCGCCTCGCGGGCCGGAGTCATCGAGACACCAAACTCTTTCCCAATTCCCCTTAAGGTCAGTGCCTGACCGGGGGCGATGTCGCCATGCATGATGCGGGATCGCAGGGCCCGGTACACCCGGTCATGCGTTGCGGTCTGCGTTTCCGAGGGGCGTGTGTTCAACATGTCTCTATGTGATCACAAACACCGCACAGGTCAACTCGCAGGCGCGTCAAATCTGAACTGATGCAACTGCGCCCCGTTGTCGCGCAGCCAGCGCCGCTGTTCTTTGTAATCTCCGAATAACCGCTCGACCTGGGCCCAAAAGGCTGGGGAATGGTTCATCTCGGCCAGATGCGCCACCTCATGTGCGGCAACATAATGCAGGACGTCTGGTGGAGCGAGAATCAGCCGCCAGGAAAACATCAACCCACCCTCAGAACTGCATGATCCCCAGCGCGATCGGGTATCCCGAATGGAGATGCTGGCATAAGCCCTACCCAACATCGCTGCGTAGTCATCACATGCGCCGGTCAGCCGGTCGCGTGCCAGTTCTTTCAAAAAGCGCGCCAAACGTCGCGCTTCAGCGCCTTCAGGTACTGAAATCTGGTCCGCCTGCAACAGAACGCGTCGGCCCGTTGCCCGGACAATGCGCCGTTGGGTGCCCTCAACAGGAATATGCTGCCCAAATTGAACCACCGAGGGGTCTGGCCGATCACTCAGGTGCTGCCGAATCCAGCTTTCTTTTTGGCGGGCAAAGTTCAACGCATCTGATTCAGCAACGCCATTTGGATAGGTCAGTGTAACACGCCCGTCCAACTGGGATATACGCAGACTGATCCGCCGTGCCCGCGCCGATTTGCGCAATGTCAGCGGCACCGGAGGCGATCCTGGCAGTGCGTGATCTCCCATAGGTCTGTTTCTCCTGCTCAAAGGCTTTGACAGTGCCCGCTGCTTGTGGCACCTGACCTGAATCGTCGATACGACTCACCTGATATCAAGGGGATTGGACATGCCCAAGGAAGAATGGGGTGTAAAGCGCGTTTGCCCGACCACCGGTAAACGGTTTTATGACCTGAACAAAGACCCGATCGTTAGCCCTTATACCGGCGAGATCGTGGAACTCGAAACCGGTAAAAGCCGGATGATCGCAGCAGATGCAGAAGATGCCGCATCGGCCAAGGCGCGCGAAAACGCGCCTGAGGAAGAACTGGTTCTGGATGACGACGACGATGTCGAAGTCGATCTGGATGATGATTTGCTGGATGACGATGATGACAGCAGTGATGAAGTTCCGCTGGACGACATCACTGACATTCCAGCAGAGGACGATAGCTGATCACGGTCAGAGGCGGCCTCGCGCCGCCTCGCGCCATTTGCAATCTGGTTGCAAAATTTTAACGGCGACGCCTGTTTTTGGACTTGCGCTTAGCGCCACTGTCTCATAAACGTCCGCCCACTGCTTCTGCAGTACCTGTATGGGGCCTTAGCTCAGTTGGGAGAGCGCTTGCATGGCATGCAAGAGGTCAGGGGTTCGACTCCCCTAGGCTCCACCAAAACCTCATTCAGATATTTTGCGTCACTTAAGAATCTGAATGGAAAAGATAATTCACCGGTTCGAAGATCCGATTTGGAAGAGTAACTTCCCTTCTGAACAAATAGCATTCTAAGCAGCACTCTCTTGCCCCTATAGTCGCTTTTTTTCCATACTTTCCAAGATTTTGACAGAATTTCGGCGACCGGTTCGAACATCTCTTCAAAATTCCTATGCGGAACTTCGAAATCTTCCAACTTCCGCTTGAGCTCTTCCTGCTTCATCGTCTGTCTGGCTACAGGAATGACAACCCACACGTTGCGGACTTTTCCGCCGCTCCACCCATGATTGATAATATCTGGTCTGTAGCACATTGCGACAATTGTGACGTGTGCTTGTTTCAAGTTTCAATCTTGGCCGCTTTGACCGGATTGGGCCGTATAGTAAGGAATCTTGGAATTGCGGCCTGATCCAGGCAATATTGCCAAATCAAAGCGGTCTCAATCGAGTGCTGTGCCCACCCCGGAGTTTGATGCGGTAATGTCGACCACTATCCACTCAGCCAAGGGTGGGCGAGACAGACATCCCCTAGCCTAATACTGCTGTAACCGCGCGCAGAGTTGCGGCGACGACGGTATCAGCTTCTTCACGACTCAGGCAAAACGGTGGCGCGAAGCCCAAGATGTCGCCTTGCGGCATAGCGCGTGCGATGACCTTATCCTGTGCCAAAAGAGCGGCTGAGACTTGCGGGCCGATCTTGTCCGCGGAGTCAAAGAAGGTGCGGCTATCTTTATCCTTCACGAACTCGACCGCGCACAACATTCCTTCGCCGCGCACATCGCCGACATTGGCGTGTGCTGACAGTGCATCCTTCATCGACTGCTTCAGATAAGCGCCGACTTTGCCTGCGTTTTCGATCAGGTTCAGATCATCAATCAGTTTGAGGTTTGCCACACCGGCCGCCGCCCCGATCGGGTGTGCCGAATAGGTCCAGCCGTGGCCGATGGCGCCGTTTTCATCCGTGCCCTGTTCCAGCACCTTCCACACTTTTTCAGAAACAATCGAACCTGACAGCGGCGCGTAGGCCGAGGTGAGGCCTTTGGCGATGGTGATGATATCGGATTCCAAGCCGTAATGCTCCGACCCGAACATGCTGCCCAGGCGGCCAAACCCGGTCACAACTTCATCGGCAACCAACAGGATATCATGCTTGCGCAATACGGCCTGGATGGCGGCCCAGTAGCCTTCGGGCGGGGGCACGATACCACCGGTTCCCAGCACCGGCTCGCCAATAAACGCGGCGATTGTATCAGCGCCTTCACGTTCAATCAGCGCCTCCAGTTCAGTAACGCAATGCGCGACGAATTCGGCTTCGCTTTGGTCCAGATTATCGCGGCGGAAATAATAGGGCGCTTCGGTATGAACCACCTGCGTGAGCGGCAGATCGAACTTTTTGTGGAATAGTTCCAGCCCAGTCAGCGACCCGGTGACAAGGCCCGAGCCATGATACCCTCGCCAGCGCGAGATGATCTTTTTCTTTTCGGGGCGGCCCAGGATATTGTTGTAATACCATATTAATTTGACGTTGGTCTCATTTGCATCTGAACCGCCCAGGCCGAAATAGACCTTGGACATATTCGAAGGCGCGCGATCAAGGATCATCTTGGACAGCGTGATGGAGGCTTCTGTGCCGTGGCCCACGTAGGAATGATAATAGGCCAACTCGCGGGCTTGATCCGCAATCGCTTCGGCAATTTCCTGACGGCCATAGCCCACATTCACGCAATAAAGTCCTGCAAAGGCGTCCAGCAATTTGGTACCATCACGGTCTTCGATATGGACCCCGCTTGCGGTTTTGATCACACGGGTCGCTGTTTCGCCCCGCGCGTGCTGGGCCAGATGAGTGGAGGGATGGAAAAAGTTCTCGCGGTCCCATTGGTCAAGTTGATCGTTCTTCAGCATCTTTTCACTCCTCATGCCCAGTCGCGGCAGACATATTTGATTTCGGTAAACTCTTCCATTCCCCGTCTTGCCCCTTCACGGCCCAGACCGGATTGTTTGGTGCCGCCAAAGGGGATCGGCGCGCCGGTGACCTTGGTGCGATTCACCGCCACCATGCCAAATTGCAATGCACGAGATACGCGGTAAATACGGCGTGGGTCATGGCTGTGCAGATACGCAACCAGACCGTATTCGGTGTCATTGGCCCGGGCGATCACCTCTTCTTCGGTATCAAAGGGCGCAATGGCCGCCACAGGGCCAAATGTTTCCTCTGACATAAGCACGGCATCGGCGGGCACGTCGGTCAGAACCGTGGGCTGATAAAACAGCGGGCCGAGAGGATCCCTTGCACCTCCGCACGCCAGTTTGGCCCCCTTGGCCAGCGCATCGGCGACATGTTCTTCCTGCTTTTGAACCGCCTTTTCATTCATCAGAGGGCCGATGTCGGGGTCGTCCATACCGATGCCAAGGGACAGCCTGCGGGTCGCTTCGGTAAACTGCGAGCAGAATGCGTCGTAAATTGAGCGCTCCACAAATATCCGATTGGCGCCAAGACAGTCCTGCCCGGATGTGGCGAATTTGGCCTTGATCGTTTCAGAAACCGCAATTTCAAGATCGGCCCCTTTGAACACAATCACCGGTGCATGCCCGCCTAGTTCCATTACAAGTTTTTTCACTGTGTCGGCGGACTGACGGTAAAGTAATCGTCCGATTTCGGTGGAGCCTGTGAACGAGAGTGCCCGAACACGGGTGTCTTTCGTCCAAGGTTCGACCACGGTCGAGGCCTGGCCGGTGACCACGTTGAACACGCCCGCCGGAATACCCGCCTTTTCCGCCAGTTCAGCCAACGCGAGGGCCGAAAACGGAGTTTCACCTGAGGGGTGAGCCACAACCGTACACCCCACGGCCATGGCTGCTGCTGCTTTGCGGGTCAGCATGGCAGCAGGGAAATTCCACGGTGTGATCATTGCCACCACCCCGACCGGCTCAAGCCAAACCTCAACCTCGGCATCGGGCAGATGGCTGGTGACGCCTTCAATATTGGGTCGCTTGGCCTCTTCGGCGTAGAATTCTACAAAAGACGCAGCATAATCAATTTCACCGCGCGCCTCGGACAGGGGCTTGCCCTGTTCCAGTACCATGATCCGTGCCAGATCTTCTTTGTGGTGCAGCATCAGGTCGAACCAACGGCGCAGAATGGCGGATCGGTCTTGTGGCAAGAGGCCCGACCAGGTCGGAAAGGCAGCTTGTGCCGCATCCACGGCGGCAGAGGATTCCTCTGCCGAAAGGCTGGCGGCCTCACCGATAACATCGCCAGTTGCCGGATCGGTGACGCGGATGGTGTAACCCGACGAAGCTGCACACCATTTACCATTCACATAGGAAAAACTGCGCGCCAAAGATTTGTCAGCAATATCATCGCGCGCAGAAAGTGCAGTGTCTTTCATGGATACCTCTCCCTCGATGCCCGACAATGTCGGGCATTACAGGCAAAGGATGAGACCAAATTTCGGGTCCAAAGCAGAGTATTCTGCTGTAAATCATCTCTCAGGCAGAGGGTTACTCCTGCCATCCAGCAATGAGGGAAATCGGCGGAACGCCCTGCCCCTTCACTCGTTTGGTGACAATATAGGTAAAATATTTTTCCAGACCTATGTCAGCATTGAGCATTTCATCAATCAGGCGTTGATAGGCATCGATATCGCGCGTCACTATTTGCAGGATGTAATCAAATCCTCCGCCAAGCGCCCAGCAGGCCAACACTTCTTCATAGCGTTGCATTGCGGCCTCAAAAGCCTGAAAGCTGGCAGCGGTATGATCGGACAGTTCGGCCGCAACAAAGACAGTTACATGTGGCCCAAGTTTGCGCAGGTTGATCTCGGCTCTATATCGCTTGATCAACCCGGCTTTTTCCAACTTTTTCAGCCGCTCCCAGCAGGGGGTGGGCGACAGGCCAACGCGGTCGGCCAAAGCCGTTTTTGTGATGCGCCCGTCGGTTGAAAGCACCCGTAGAATATCCAGATCGCGGGCGTCGAGCCGCATGGTCTCACCTCCGGGGAATAAAGTTATCCAACTTTCAACCCGATCACCGCCGCGCAATCGCCCGCTTTGATGAGACCGGGAAAGTGGCGACTGATCAAAAGGCCCGCAACTTTGGCACGGTATTCAATCGGGGCAATCCCGGTGCGATCAACGGGCCAAACGCGGGCCACAACATCGCCTTGGCTGACCTGTTCACCAAGATCAACCATCGGCTCGTAGAGGCCATCGTCTTCCGAGAAAACAAAGCAGTCACCATCGGGCATATCCAGGCGCACGGTGGGGTCAATCTGCATCTCCCCCTTCAGAATTCCAGCGTGAATCAGCACATTGCGCAGGCCCTTTTTTGCAACAGCAATCGACTTGGCTGTTGCAGAGCCACCACCGCCCAATTCTGTTGAAACCAGAACCTTACCCATATCTTCGACCGCGGTGTCGTACATTCCGACATTGTCGATCTCCAGTAGCTGCACCGAATAGGGGGCGTTAAAGGCGGCCATCGCGGCGAAACAGGCCGTTTCATTGGCTTTATCTTCAAGGATATGGGCCGCCGCGAAGGGCACGAAATCCAGCGTTTTTCCGCCCGAGTGAAAATCCACCGCAATATCGGCCATTGGCAAAAGAACGCGCTGGAAATAGTCGGCAATCTTTTCGGTTGGGGTGCCATCTGGCCGGCCCGGAAAGGCACGGTTCATATTGCCTTTGTCGATGGGGGACGTGCGTAACCCGGCGCGATAAGCGGGATAATTGAAGGCAGGCACGATGATCACACGTCCGGTGATGTCCTCGGGCTTTAGCTTAACCGTCAGTTCTTGCAACGCCACGGGCCCTTCATATTCATCGCCATGGTTGGCGCCGGTCAGCAAAGCCGTAGGCCCATCTCCGTTTTTGATAACCGTTAGCGGGATCATAATTGACCCCCAAGCACTGTCATCCCGGCTGTAAGGCAGCCGTAGGAAGCCGTGGTGGATACCATCGCTATCCAGCGGGATCGTCGGGGAAATTGGGTTGGGTGTCATTACTCAATCCTTCACAACCATTTTGCGGGGCACGTTGGCCAGGCACTCATGGCCGGTTCTGGTGATGCGGATGCTTTCAGTAATCTCAAAACCCCAATCCTCCATCCAGAGGCCGGTCATGAAGTGCAGGGTCATGTTCTCCTGCAGAACCGTCTTGTCGCCGGGACGAAGCGAGAAGGTCCGTTCGCCCCAGTCAGGCGGGTAGCTGACACCGATCGGGTAACCGGTGCGATTATCTTTGGTGATCCCGTATTTCTTTAGCACGCTGAAGAAGGCAATGGCGACATCCTCGCAGAGGTTGCCCTCTTTTGCAGCCTCCAGCCCGGCCTCCATGCCCTCAAGCACAGCCTTTTCAGCGTCGAGGAATGTTTGCGTGGGCTTTCCAAGGAAGACCGTGCGCGACAGCGGGCAGTGGTAGCGTTTGACGACACCTGCGATCTCGAAAAACGTGCCTTCGCCGGATTTCATTGGCTGATCGTCCCATGTCAAATGCGGGGCTGAGGCATCCGCGCCTGAGGGCAAAAGTGGCACCAGCGCGGGATAGTCTCCGCCCGCACCGATCTGTGCGTCATAGCGTAAGGCCGCATCATAGATTTCCGCCACCAGATCGCATTTGCGGATGCCCGGCTCGACCTTTTCAAAGATACGTTCATGCATACGGCCCACAATGCGGCCTGCTTGGCGCATGTATTCCAGCTCGGTTTCAGATTTTACCGCGCGCTGCCAGTTGACCAACGCAGTCGCATCGGAAAATTTGGCATTTGGCATGTGGTGCTGTAGCGCGGCAAAGGCCGCAGCTGTGAACCAGTAGTTGTCCATCTCAACGCCGATATGGCCCTTATCCAGCTTACGATCGGCCAGCTGTGCCGACAGGTAATCCATCGGGTGACGTTCGGTGGATTGTACATAATGGTCCGGGTAACCGATGATATTGGCGGGATCCATAAAGCAGGTGCGAAGCGCGCCATTGGCATCTTGTCCACGGCCGTACCAGACCGGCTCGCCAGTGAGACTCAGCACTACGCATTGATGCACGTAAAAAGACCAACCGTCATAGCCGGTCAACCAGTTCATGTTCGAAGGGTCCGTCACGATCAGAAGGTCAAGCCCACGTTCGGCCATGGCGGCGCGGGTTTTTGCAATGCGCTGGCTGAACTCATCGCGTGAGAAGTGGAGTTTTGATTCTGGCATAGAATTAATCCGTTGTTAGCTTGAAAACGTGGTGCCTTTGCCTGAGTTTTCCGCGCGCTGGCGAGCAAGCGTGGCAATGGCGGTATCCTGGACACCCGTACCTGTCAGGTCAGCAATAATGATGTCACTGTCGGATTGTCGCCCCGGCGCCTTGTCGGAGGTGATATCACCCAGTTCAGCAAACCTGCCATCAGCCGGGAAAATGCCCACCGCAATGGCGCTGCGCAGCTCGCCTTTGAGGGCGCATTGGGCTTGGCTGTCGGGCACATAGAGCGTTGCCTTGGCAAGACAACCCGGGTCAAGCTCGACCTTGTGTTCCTGATCCGAACCCATCGCAATGACAAGCTGCCCCGGTTGCAGCCAGTCCGCTTTGATCAGCGGAATGTCCGAAGGGGTTGTCGTGACGATGATATCTGCCGAGGACACGGCACCCGCCCTATCAGTGCTGGCCGTGACGTCGACCCCAAGTTCTTCGCGAAGGCTGGAAGCCAATGTTTCGGCCTTGGCCGCATCCCGCGCCCAGATCACAGCGCTTTCGATGCCGCGCACAAGGGTCAGCGCCTTGAGTTGTAGCTTCGCCTGCACACCAGCACCGATGATACACGCGCGTGTCGCATCCGCGCGCGCAAGGTGGCGCGCAGATACCGCTCCCGCAGCGGCGGTGCGCACATCCGTGAGATAACCATTATCCAGAAGCAAAGCTTCCAGAACGCCAGTGGTGCTTGAGAATAGCACCATCAAGCCTGATGTGCTGGGCAGGCCCAGCTTGGGATTATCGAAAAAGCCAGGACTCATCTTCATGGCAAAGCTGTCTATGCCGGGGACATAAGCAGACTTTACACATACCTCGCCATTATGATCGGGGACCATCAGTGTCATGATCGGCGGCATGATAACCTTGCCCCCGGCGAGCGTCGTAAAGCCCTGTTCGATGCAGTCCACCGCGTCCATATCCAGTGGCACCAGATCTCGCAGTTCGGCCTCGGTCAGTATTTTGATCTCCGGCATCCTACCCCTCCGCCGTTACATCTACATCTTCGCCGGAGATGATCCGGTGGTGCAGTTGCATGTCGATGTTTTGCCCCGAGATCAGCGCGACGCACCGACCTGGGTCTTTGATTTTTCCCGCCAGAAGCGCGGCAATGCCGACACTGCCGGACCCTTCAATGATCTGACGTTCCTGCCAATAGGCGTGGCGGATAGCAGCAGCGATCTCGGTCTCGGTCACAAGAATCAGATCATCAACAAAGGCACGAGTCATGGCAAAAGTGTGCTGGTTGTCCAATCCAACCCCACCGCCCAGCGAGTCGGCCAGTGTCGACAGTTCTTCGACCAGAACCGGTTTCCCCGCCTTCTGGCTTTCATACATAGCCGCCCCGCGCTCCATCGAAATTCCGATAACGCGGACCTGCGGATTAACCGCCTTCATCACCATCCCGACGCCGGAAATCAGCCCGCCGCCCGACAGCGGCACCAGAACCGTTTCAAGATCCGGGGATTGTTCCAGCATTTCCAGTGCAACGGTGCTTTGCCCGGCAATGATATCGCGATGATCAAACGGGGGAAGCATGACCATCCCATCGGCGACCAGCCTGTCAACTTCTACCTGTGCGTCATCCTGAGAACGCCCGACAATGCGCACCTCTGCGCCATGCGCCTTGATCCCATCCACTTTGTTTTGTGGAACCAGCTCGGACATGCAGATGATACACCGCACCCCGGCCTGCTTTGCCGCATAGGCCAAACCGCGCCCGTGATTGCCCGTCGATACACCTACCACACCTTTGGCGCGCTGCGCATCGCTAAGTGACAACACAGCATTGGATGCCCCGCGCAGCTTGAAACTACCGGTGATCTGGCCTTGCTCCAGCTTGAGGCGAATATCACTGCCCGTGGTTTTGCTCAGCACGTCTGAAGACATCGTCGGTGTAACCCGGATCGACTGTGCGATCCGCGCGCGCGCAGCAAAACTATCCTGAAGTGTGATTTCAGAGCTCATCTCTTGTCCTGACTTTCTTCCTATTTACTGAACAACATACCGCCCGCGGGATAATTCGAAGTAATCCCAAGATGCCTCATGCAGCGCCAAACCATCGCCTGATTGGAGGTAACAACCGGTTTGCCAAGCCGGGCCTCCAATTGTGCGACACATGGGGCGGCACGCACCGCCGTACAGGAAATAAAAAGCGCATCAGCATCGGGATCGCACGCAGCAACACCACCTTCGATAATGCTGTCCATTGAGACGCGCGCCATGTCGCGATCATCGGACAATCCAAAGCAAACAGCGTTCACCACGTCGAGGCCGTGTTGCGAGAAATAGGTGACCAGAGAATCCGTCACATCCTGCGTATAGGGCGTAAGAACGCTTACTTTTTTTACCCCCAAAGCCTCAAATGCATCAAAGGCTGCCGAGCTGGGTGTGACGCAAGGCGTGCCCGGCTTTGCGCTGTTCATGTGCTCGGCCACTCTGTCGTTCCCCAAAACTACCGAAGCTGCCGTGCATCCATAGACCAATACATCTAGCGCCTCGCCAGGCAGAATCTCTGCTGCGGCATCGGTCAGCAGCGGCCCTGTCTTCAAAAGGCTTTCATGTGTGGTTGGGTTTTCAAACCCGATCCGGTTTACATATACGCCCACATCATGCCCTTGCAGAATGCGTGCGAAGTCAGTTTCCGTCGTATGATCCGTGGCCAGCGTGACCAGCCCGATACGATGTGTGACAGGGCGAGCATCCAGGGCGAGAGCCACAGACGAAGTCGAAGATTGTATATCCAAAGCCATTGCCATCCTCACATCACCAGAACTGGGCATTGCGCAAGGCTGGTCACCTTGTGAGAGACGCTGCCCAGCAAATAGCCCTCAATCGATCCCAATCCCCGGCTGCCCATGACGATCAGGTCATTCTCATGTTCTTTGGAAAAGCTGACGATAGTCCGCGCCGTTGGCCCGCCTTTGACAAAGGCCCGGATGTTCTCGCACCCCGCCTCGCGCGCAATGGACGCGCCGCGTTCAGCAGTTATCTTTGCGTGATCGCGCATGATCCCGTCAATATCATCGGGCTTTTCTGCATCGATGACATACATCGATCCTTCCAGTATCGAATGATGACGGTAAAGCGTCAGTACCAACATTTCCGCATCACACAACTTAGCCAATTCAGCGGCTTTGCGAAGGGCGGCCTCTGATCCTTCAGACCCGTCAAAAGCAGCGAGTATTGATTTGAACATTTGTCGCTCCTTTTATTTGTTAAATGCGATGTCGCGCAAAAACAGTGCCACCTGCGGGAAGAAGATCATCAAGACCGAGACACTCAAAAGCATGATCACGAAAGGCGGCGTTCCTCTGATTACTTCCAGATAGGGACGTTTGAACACCGCAACCGCCGTGAAGATATCGCATCCGAACGGCGGGGTGGCCGAGCCGATGGCGGCCTGCAATGTGATCAAAGTGCCGACCAGAATTGGGTCCAGCCCGGTTTTCTCGACCACGGGCGCAAAGATCGGAACAAAGATCAAGATGACCACGATGGGATCCACGAACATACAGCCGATGAAGAACGCAATCGCGATTGTGAACAGGACGCCGATCTGCCCCATTTCATCAATGCCAAGAGCGCCCAAAATCTGTTGCGGTATCTGCGCGAATGACAGAACCCAGGCAAAGGCAGCACCTGCCCCCACCAAAATAAAAACTACCGCCGTTACCATGCCCGTTGACAGGGCGACCTGGTATAGGCCGGTGATTTTCATTGTTTTGAAAATGAAGACTTCCAGCAACACCGCATAGGCCACGCTGATTGCTGCGGCTTCGGTCGGGCTGAAAACGCCGAAGAAGATGCCGCCGATGATCAGAACCGGGAAACCCAGCGGCCACAAGGCCCGTTTCACCGCTGCCGCGCGTTCGCACCATGTGGCGGCCGGTTCAGTGGGGACGTCATTTATTTTGGCGTAGATCATACTGTAGACCGAGAACATGAACAGGATTAACAATCCGGGCCCGATGCCCGCGATGAACAGTTCAGGGATGGAGGCCTTGGCAACTACACCGTAGATGATCATCCCAATACTGGGTGGGATCAGGAACGCGATGTCACTTGAGTTGACGATCAGGGCCAAAATGAAAGAATCCTTGTAGCCACCTTTCAGCATTCGGGGCCTGAGTGGCGTTCCCACCGCAACGACCGTGGCTTGGGTGGACCCGGACACGGCACCGAACAATGCGCAAGCCGCAGCTGTACTGACGGCCAACCCCCCTCGAACATGGCGAACAAATGCCATGACCATATCAATCAGCCGCCCTGCGGACTGGCCACGTGTCATGATATCCGCTGCCAGAATGAACATAGGAA
The DNA here is from genome assembly GCF_059611145.1 of Ruegeria sp. CDSB022. Taxonomy (NCBI): domain Bacteria; kingdom Pseudomonadati; phylum Pseudomonadota; class Alphaproteobacteria; order Rhodobacterales; family Roseobacteraceae; genus Ruegeria; species Ruegeria sp. CDSB022. Next base: position 37,607 of record NZ_JBXWOZ010000006.1, read on the forward strand.
CGGCGATCAGTGAAGAGGGCCGGATGCCACCCAACATTTGCTGAATCATAAACTCGGTTTTGTCGATTGTGCCAAACAGCTCGATCACGCCGATGAACGCGCCGGCAATGAGGGGAACCATCATCGGAAACCCCATAAGCAGCAGGACAACCATTGCGGAAAACATTAAAAGTGCCATGGTTAAAGCTCCACTTCCGTTTCCCGCGCATCTGCTTCTCGCAGATCAGTTGACAGATAGATTTCAGGTTCCTGAAGGTTTTTGATGAAAGTGAGCGCGTATTGAACCCCGGTCACAAACAGCCCAATCGGCACCCAGAGGTAGCTGAGATAAACAGGGAATCCGAGGGCAGGATAGACCCGCCCCTTGGCGTACATGCTGATGATGTATTGCACAGCGTACCACGCCAAGAGCAGCAACAGCACAGCGGTGACCCCCGTGACTACAACCATCAAGATTTTTCTGACCCGTTCGGGTAACGCGTCTGAGATGGCGGACATGCGGATATGCCGACCATGGCGCGCGGCGTAGCCGATACCAGCAAATGTCACCAACAATATGAATATACTGTTCAACTCTTCGGCGAATATAATGGAGTGGTTGAAAACAAACCGGCTGATGACATTTGCGATGGTGTTGACTGCCATCAGAATGACGCCTGTGGCCATGATCACCCGCTCAAGCGCAGCGATCCCCTTGTCAATGCCATCAACAATTCCGGCAAGGCCCGACTTTTTCTTCGTCGTTTCGCTCATATTCCCCCCGAACATTCGCAATATAGGCTGATCGCCAGTTTACTATTTCCAAATTGCAGGCCCGAACTATGGTTCTGGGCCTGCACCGATTTTTCAGATGAACACATCGCAAACGTGATGGATGCCTGTGGCAAAGCGCTACTGCTGCGCAGCCGCTAGATCCTTCTTCATTTGCTCGAGGATGGCAGCGCCACGTTCGCCCGCTCTTTCGACAAAGGCTGCTTCGACCGCTTTTGCACGTTCTTTAAAGGGTGCACGCTCTTCCTCGGTTAGCCGGTTTATTGTGTAGCCCGGATTGCTCTCCTGAATTTTTGCCAGACCGGTTGCATCCAGTTCGACGGCAACATCAAGAATATAATCGAGTGCGACTTGCGACGCATTCTGAACAAGTTCTTTGTCCGCATCGCTTAGCGCGTCGTAAAACTCTGCGTTTGCCATCACAGCAGTCGTGTACTGACCATGTCCGGTATAAGTCATCACATTAGTCAGGTTATCCAGATCATAGGCCTCGATCCAAATTGCCGGGTTTTCTTGCCCGTCAACCATTTTAGTTTTCAGTCCGCCGATCAACTCGCCCCAAGGCATGGCAATCGGGGAAGCGCCAAAGGCCGTGTAAGTCTCCAAAAGCAATGGTGAGGTCATGGTCCGAATTTTCATACCTTCCAAATCGGCAGGTGTCCGAAATTCCTCCATTGTGGTGACCACCATTTCACCTTCCGGGAACACCGACAACAATTCCAATCCCTGTTCGCGATAGATATCGTGGAACATCTCGTTTACAGCGACGCCTTCTTTGAAAAACTTGCGCACGACTTGAGGGTCCGTCGGCTGGATATATGGCACCAGAAAGGCTTCGGCCTCTGGGATCAACGCACCGGTGAAACCTGGAGATTGATCAATGAACTGCAGCAATCCAGCCTGGGCCTGCTCCATGGCGTCGGCCGATTCACCAAGCGTACCCACAGGATAAATCTGGACTGTGTGATCCGAGTTGGCTTCGATTTCCTCTTTGAACTTGGTGGCGTACAGGCCTTGCGGATCTGTCAGCCCCTCTTCCATAGCATAGCGCCAATTGTCCGCATAAGCGGCAGTTGAGGTTAGCAATGCAGCAGCAAGGGGTGCGCAGACGCGCAGGGTAAAACGTGCAGTCTTGGTCATCATATCCTCCCAGATATCACCTTCTTTGTTAGTGATGTTCCACCACATCCCGAAGATTGTACTGCGAGTCAATTATTATATTGTTGCGCTACATTCTAATAAGCGAATTGCGGCAAAGGCTCGCGTGGGCGCAAAAGTAAACCGGCCAGAAGCTTCAGAGCTTGGCGAAAACGTTCGATTTCGCGAATGCTTCCCACCGAAATGCGCACTGCATTTGTTGGGGTAGCCTTGGGAGAAAGGAATGGGCTTTCAGGGGACACCGCAACATTTAGTTCGCGGGCATGGGCGACAAAACTGTTGGAATCCCAATCTGGAGGGAGCTGCAACCAAAGATGCAAACTGGCCGGATGGCCCGTCCATTTAAAACCAGCAAGCTCTTGCGTTGCTATGTGATACCGCTTGACTATTTCTGCGCGCTGCCAATCCGCCAGCGCTTGTGCTGTGCCATCTTCCACCCAGCGTGAGGCAAGTTCGCAGATCAGCGGCGTTGCCATCCAACCAAATACGATCAGTCTCGCTGTCAATGCAGGAAGCAAATGGTCCGGAGCAACGGCATAACCCGCACGCAACCCGCTGACCGTGCATTTGGTGAACGTTGTCAGGTAGACCGACAGTTCTGGTGCGAACATCGAAACAGGCGGCTGGCGATCCGCTGCGACCGGACCAAACGCATCGTTTTCAATAATATGCAGCTTATGTTTGCGGGCGATTGCAGCAATTTGGCGCCGACGTTCCTCTGGCATCATGTGTACATTAGGGTTGGCAAGAGATGGTAATAAATACAATGCTTTAGGAGACTTATCAACGCACGCCCTTTCCAATGCATCGGGCAGGATTCCGTGCTCATCAGTTTCAAGGCCAACATGTCGGTATCCGAAATATGCGACACTCGAAACCAAGAGGTGATGCGTGACCATATCTGACAGAATGACGTCGCCAGGACGCAATATCGCAGACATTGCTGCCGACATTCCATGCGTTACCCCGTTCGTCATGAGGACTGAATCTGCATTTGTCTCAAGGCCGCAATGTGAAAGCCATTTGACTCCCGTTTTTCGGTGAGTTTCGTGGCCTACATTCGGGCGTGTAGAAAGATATATTGCCGGGTCGAGCCCGGCATGCAAAGTCCTCAGCGTTGATTGCATCGCCTCAACATGCAGGCCATTAAACAAGGGGCGCGAAATCGACATGTCGAACAAGTTTCGAGGTTCTGACTCTAACTTGAATGGCTGTCCGTCGGTTTTGTCAGTGTCGACAACATAGCTGCCACGCCCAATCTGACCATCGATCAGGTTTTGGCGACGCAGAATGTCGTAAGCTTTGCTGACGGTATTAACGCTCAACCTCAGGTCATCGGCCAGTTTCCGGTGTGTTGGTAATTTCTGTCCCGGTGACAAACTGCCGTCTTCGATCGCGCCTGCAATCATCGTGGCAAGGCTCGTATGCAGCGGTGAACTCAGCGTATCTCGGGATGGTTTCCAATTTGTCATGCGACAATAGTAACCAATTCGAATTCGCGAACAAGCAGATCGATCACCAAGAGCTTCACAGGGGTCGGAATTACAGCTTTTTGTATGTGTCTCCCTTGGGAAGAAAGAAGTTGCTGTGACCGCGGATCTATCACTTGGTTTTCCTACACATCTCAACACGCCAGTATGCGCGGATTGTCCGGGACTGGATGAAGCCCATTGGCTTTGGGGCCAGCGCCTACGGAACTCCCTCAATGCGCCGAACCAAAGTCACGCAGTTCGACAAGAAAAGACAGGAAATCTTCGGGCGATTCAGTTGCTCTTGGGTCATGCAAAGATGGTAAGCACGGTTCGGCATCTGAGCGTCGAGCTTGAAGACGCCTTTGCCATCGCAGCAGCAATCGAGATCAAGAGCTTGTAGACCAATTTTGAACCGGCCATCTGCTGCTGCGCATCTCATCGAACCTGATGTTCGTTGTTAGCGCAAATTCGAACCCACCCCCAACTCGCAAGTTGAGGGATTTTTGCTCCGCGTCGCATAGAGAACAGACACGCGTTTAGCGACGTTTCTACAAGATGAGATGTCCTCGGCTGATTCCATACCTCAATCTACGGATCGCATTCTTGCGGGAGTTGCACTGATGCTTGGATTTTGCCTCACCGCTCCTTTGCTGGACGTAGCTGCAAAACTCGCGTCGGCTAGCGTACCAGTTGGGCAGATTACGGCTGCTCGCTTTGTAGTGCAGTGCGTGTTGATGGCCCCGTTCGTCTGGATAATGGGGCTGTCGTTGCATGTAGCGCGAGGCAAATTGATCGTACTCGCATTCCGCTCATTACTTTTGCTGTTCGCAACTTTTTGCTTCATTGCTGCCATCCGTGTGATGCCACTCGCCGATGCGTTGGCAATCGTGTTTGTGGCCCCGTTCATTGTCTTGTTGGTTGGTAAGTTTTACCTTGGTGAAGACGTAGGTCCGCGTCGTGTCGGGGCAGCTCTTGTCGGGTTTGTTGGGGTAATGTTCGTCATCCAGCCCAGTTTCGCGGCCTTCGGCGCGGTTGCAATAATTCCGCTTGGTACGGCAGTTGCTTTCGCTTTCTACATTCTTGTGACGCGAGGATTGTCACGTCGGATGCATCCCGTGGCTCTGCAATTCCACACTGGCCTGATTGCCAGCCTGTTTTCCATTCCAATCTTAATATTTGCGCAAGGCTCTGGTTCGGAGCTGTTCGATCCTGTTTGGCCGACAGACATCGCTTTGTTGTGGCTTTTGGGAGCTGGTTTTTTTGCAACGGTGAGCCACATGATGATGACCTATGCGCTTTCGTTCGCGCCTTCAGCCACATTGGCACCTTTGCAGTACTTTGAGCTGCCAGTTGCGACCCTGTTCGGCTATCTTGTCTTCAATGACTTCCCGAACACGCTTAGCCTACTTGGTATTGCAATCATCATCAGTGCAGGGCTGTACATGATTCATCGCGAAAGAGTCGTAGCCAGACAATTGGTCACAGAACGTGCGGCACCTCCAATCTAAAACTACTCTCGCTCTCGGCCAAATTTCAGACATTTGAGCAAAGCAGAATTTCGGATGACCGCTTCCGCCGAGTTAGCCCCGTACATTGAACAACATCGGCCGGCTACGGCCCTTCGCAAACCAGCGGGAAGGCACCGATTTCCGGAATCGTGAGCGTGCCTACAGTGACGGATTCGTCTCCTTCGACAGCGGTTATCAATCGAACAGAGGCAACGATCCGACTGTATTCGGGATCGGCGAAGTCGATTACAGTACGCATATCGACATCGGCCCCCTGTGCCACGATGATTGGTATCGCACCATCGACTTCAGTAAGGCTCCAGTGTTTGCCGTCTGCGTGAATGGTCGCGCTTACGACTGCGAGACCAGGGACAGTTCCCAATCCGACATCAAATACAGCGCCTGATCCATCAGGGGCCTCGCAATACAGCCCAACAGTTGCGAATGCCGAGGTAGCCGAAAGGAGCGCTAGGAGCGCCAGTGCAGTAGTTCTGATCATGAACTTTCCTTTTCGTTCGCAATCCGGTCAAAATATATCTTTGGTTCAAAGTTCTCAATAAGCGCGTCTGAACGCGGGTCAAAGAAGCAGAAACACCAGCACCCTCAGACCACTACGTTGCCCCAAATTATTGGCACCGCACGGCTGGAACTTGGCTGGTTCCAGTGAGATTCTGCGCGTTGACAATGTTGCGACCTGTGTTGCCGTTTGGCCGCTAATCAGTTGCTAGGCCCGACTGATAGAAATCAAAATAGACCCGGACTCTCTGCATTTGATGAGAATCGCGCGCCGGACAAGAGCGGGGAATGCCCCATCACGAAAATCAGCGTCGTAATTTCCTTTAGAACGGCGTGGGGCATAATGAAGCTGCAGGCGTTGTCTTGTGTGTTCCGCTGCATTAGCGTCCGGAATCATGGTCATCCGACGATACACATTTGCGCTATTGACGAGTCTTCTGGTCATTCTGGCCGGATTTGGTGGCGAGTCTCATGCCTGCGTCGGGCTTCACTGCGGGGACCATATGCAATCGGCGGGACACTCCGCCGCGGTGAAAAGCATCCCTGACATCTCGGCCCAAAGCAGCCATCACGACACGGATAATGCCGGAACCGGAGAGTGTAACCCTTCGCTTTGCCAAGCCGTCGTACTGATCTCGCAGAACAGCCAAGTCGTGTGGAATCAATATCAGCTTGACCGAGAGTTCCAGATTGGATTCCAATCCAAGTTGACTGAACCAGATAGCCCCTACAGACCCCCTGACCTTTGAAGCTGCCAAAATCCGCGCGCGCCTAAGTGACCGGCCCTTGCGGCTGTTTGCGATGTGCCGCAGCACTTCCAGCTTCTACAAAGTCAGGTTCAACCCATGAAGAAAAGTCACGTGTTAATCGGCGCTTGCGTCGTCTCGGCTGTTGCCGCTTTCATAGTTTTTCGTTCAGACCCAATCGAAGAAGCCAGCCCCCAGGCGACAGTTTCAAGAGACGGCCTAGTCGCAATTCAGATGCCGCCTATTGAGGGCAATGCAGCAATCGGCCAGCGGGTCTTTGATGCCTCCTGTGCCACTTGCCACGGTGTCAATGCGGTCGGAATTGACGGCGCAGGACCGCCACTGATCCACAAGATATACGAACCTAGTCACCACGCTGATGAAGCGTTTCAGAGGGCGGTTTCACAGGGTGTAAGAAGTCACCATTGGCAGTTTGGAGACATGCCACCCGTCGACGGCTTGACGCGAGGTGACGTCGCTATGGTGATCGCCTACATTCGTGAAATACAGCGCGCCAACGGAATAAATTGAGGATAGCCCCATGAAGAAGATTGTAATGCTTATACTCTTGGCTGCGCTCCCCAATTTTGCGCTGGCGCATTCCAAGGTCACAGAAACAACACCTGCAGACGGAACCACAGTAACGACTGTGCCTGCTGAAGTTGGCCTCAATTTCTCGAAAGACATCCGGCTGACCCGGATAGAGATGGCACACGAAGAACACGGGGCAGTACGACTGGATTTGGGCGACCAGGCAAGATTTGCTCAGAAGTTCAAAATTCCACTGCCAGGCAATGGCGCGGGCACCTATGTCATCGAGTGGCGCGGTTTAGGTGAGGACGGTCATGCGATGCAGGGCGCGTTTACCTTTACTGTGAAATGAACATGCCAGACATCTGGGGAATTGCTGCAATCCTCGCAAAGCTAGCACTCTATATCGGCTTTGCGGGGGCCACTGGCCTTGTGATCGTTAAGTGTCTTTATTCCAGCTTGGTCACACCGATAAGCCTGGCGATGAAACGTCAATCCATGGCCTTGGCGTGGCTTGCCCTCATCGCGACGGCACTGGGATTCATGCTTAGTGGTGCCCTCCTGACAGGCGGAGCGGATGGGCTGGTCGACCTCGAAATGCTTGGATTACTCTGGCAGACTTCCGTAGGCGATGTATTTGTTCTTCGAGTGATAGGCGCAGCAATGATCCTTGTCGGATTGTCTGTTCCGCGCTTTGGTTTAGGGATCGCACTTGTGGGTGGCACGATGGCTCTGTGGTCCTTTGCACAGATCGGGCACCTATCGGATCTAGAGAATTTTGGTACCCAACTCTTGTTACTAGCACACCTGATCTGTGTAGCTTTCTGGGTAGGCATCTTCAGCCCGCTGCGGAGTATGGCTCTTCAACCTGAGCAAATTGCAGACGCTGCTGCACTTGGGCATAGGTTTGGCCAAGCTGCGGCACTGATGGTACCCGCATTGATCGTCGCAGGTTTCTGGATGGCTTGGTTGCTTGTTGGTGATCTCCGAGCGCTCATCTCCACTGGTTATGGGCAGGCCCTGTTGCTCAAAGTACTATTTGTAGGGCTGCTATTGATCCTAGCCGCCGCGAACAAGCTTCGATTTGTTCCGGCAATGCTAGACGGAGATACCAAGGCGGCGCAGCACCTCGCCCGTTCCATCGAAGTTGAGGCGCTGATCGTTCTGGCGGTGCTGACAACTACGGCGACACTAACAACCGTTCTGACGCTTCCGAATTGAGGTGGGTGGAGATGACCAGGCACTTATTTATATTGGTCCTATGCAGCGTTTATTCCAGCGTTGCCGCGGATCATACGTTTACAGACAGAGACGTGGCGAATGGACAGAGGCTCTACGTAGATCAATGCGCCGCGTGCCACGGCGTTAACCTGGAAGGCCAACCCAACTGGCAAACACCGGGTGAAGACGGTGTGATGCCTGCGCCACCACATGACGTGACCAGGCACACATGGCACCATGATAGCCTGCTTTTGTTTGACTACACCAAATTCGGCGGTGCAAAGACACTGGCGGCACGCGGCGTCAAGAATTTCAACAGTGGCATGCCGGGTTTCGAAGGCACTTTGACTGATGACGGCATATGGGATGTTCTGGCTTATATCCGTTCCACATGGCCGAAAGATATTCAGCAGGCACAAGCCAGTCGCAACCTCGCACACGACTAGAGGCAGGCCAACACGAATGTCAGAGACATCATCTGTGTGGGATGCCTGAACGTTGGCAAATCGCAATGTTCAGGAGGAACTATTTTCCGGAGCTCGAAATCCCAAAAGCCTTTCGATATTTGGGAATGAAAATATCTTTCCCCTTTATCTTGCGTGTGATCCAGTCACCCACTGTCACAAAAAGCCAGCTGCTGCCGATGACCGGCCCAAGGGGCACCAGAATGGGTGCTTTTTTCCAGGGCGCGTAGGGTTTCTGACTTTCAACGGGTGCGCCCTCGATTACTTTCTTAAGCGTTTTGATCAGCCACGGATTCTGCCGTGCCGTTGCTACGATTGTCATTCCGTCGCCAATGTCGGCAATGTCACCGCCGACGAAGACATTCGGATAGCTTGACGGTCGCAACCATTTGTCGGTTTTGACCCTACCCAATGCATCAGCCGACACGCCCGGAAGGCTTTGAACCAAAGACGATTGGGGTTTCGATCCAACCACCGGAAATATAAGATCTGCCGCAATCACTCTACCGTCGGTCAAGCTCACGGATCCTTCGTAGGGCCGATCCAAATGGCGTAAATCCTGCGCCCTCTGGCCGAGAATGACAGTGACGCCCAGCCGTTCCAACTTACCTTTGAGCTGCGCGCCTAGCTTGGCCGGGTACTTGGGAAACAAGGTATCATCCGACGAAACCAGGGTGATGGATTTACCCGGATGTGCCGAGGCTGTTTCGCCCGCAAGCTCTGTACCGACAGCGCCTGCCCCTACGATCACAACTGAATTCGCCTTGGCCAGTTGCGCGCTGACGTCTTTGCTCGCTTGCTGAAAATCCGCAATGCTGTCACCCGACGGCTTGAACGGCGCTGCATAGGATGATCCGGTGGCGATCAGGATATAGTCCGCCGGAAAGACCGCTCCAGATTCCAAAGTGACCTCGGTTTCAGAAACCGAAACGGCGCGCCCGCGCACGACCTTACCCGATTGCAGCAGATTGTCGTATGGCAGGATGATCTGGTCCAGCAAGGCGGGTTCAACCAGCGCGCGGATCGCTGCAGGCGGATGCACGAACGCTTCGCGTTGCTCAATCAGGGTGACGTCTGCGCAAGCGTCCAGTTCCCGGGCAACTTCAAACCCGACATAGCCCCCGCCAATGATCACAATTTTCTTCTTCGCCATAGGGTCCCCCCGTTGCGGCATAACGTTCTGACCACTATCTAAAATTGCACGTTCACACGAACAAGTACGGTCATATAGGATACTGCCTTGAAACATGATGAGTTAGAGGATCATTGTCAGATCGAAGCATTGATCTCAGCGATCTCAGGTCGATGGAAGCTGTTGATCATCTACTGGCTTTCGCAGGGGGACTGCCGGTTCAACCAGCTTCAGCGAAACCTCGGACGCATCACGCATCGAACGTTGACGCGCCAGCTGACCGAGTTGCAGACGACGGGCTTTGTCTCTCGCAAAGACTTCAAGACCATACCGCCGCATGTCGAATACAGCCTCACACCTCTGGGTCAAAGCCTGCTTCCACTGCTGTATGAGATGCATCAATGGGCGGCGCAGAATGCGGACAAGTTACCGGAACCGAAAGATCTTTCGAAACAACTAGGGCTATGACCTAGCCCATTGAACAGGGGCCAGGCATCTGAAGGGGCAAGACCAAGATCTATGTCAAAGCCCGACCAATATCTCTGGCAACCATGTCGCCACTTCGGGGATCAGGATGATAACCAAAAGAACCAGCATTTGCGCCCCTACAAAGGGCAACACGCCGCGATACATCTGCCCATAGCTCATGTCACGCGGAGCGATTGAGCGAAGATAGAAAATCGACGGTGCCATTGGCGGTGTCAGATACGAAGTCTGAATCACCACTAGAACCATCATGGCAAACCAGATCGGATCGATTCCGGCGGATTTCACGATCGGGGCAAAGATCGGAATGAAAATCAGAACGATCGACACCCAGTCCAGTACAAAGCCCGCGAAAATGACCACCAACAAAAAGAATGCGATGATACCGGCATTGCCATACCCGATCCCGGCAACGGTATCGCGCACCAGCTGTCCGCCTCCGGTGACCGCAAAGATGCTGGTGAACATCGTGCCTCCGGCCACGATCAACATGATCATAGCGGTGATGCGCAGGGTCACATTCAGTGCCTCGGACATCAGTTTCAGGTTTAGTTCCCGAAACATCAAAGCCAGCAGGATCGTACCGGCGGCCCCGACTGCGGCAGCTTCGGTAGCCGAGGCAACACCGGCCAGAAGCGAGCCCAGCACCAGGACAATCAATGCCAGCGGGGGCAACAATGCTGTCAACGTCACCTTCATCTTACGGCCGGTTGGCATCGCGCGCTCTGCCTGTGGCAACGGAGGAGCGTCAGCAGGTCGGACCATGCTGCGCACCAAAATATAAATCACGAAGAACACCACCATCAGCAAGCCGGGCAGGATAGATGCGGCAAACAGCTTGCCAATCGACAGCTGCGCAATCGACGCATAGACGACCACAATGACCGAGGGTGGAATTATTGTCCCCAGTGAGCCCCCTGCACAGATTGTTCCCGCGATGAGGTCATTACGATAACCCGCTTTGGTCATGGCTGGGATGGCCATCAACCCCACAACTATCTCGACCGCACCTACAACACCGGATGCGGCGGCGAAAACTGCGCACATTGCAATCGTCGACAGCGCCAATCCACCGGGCAAGCCGCCCAGCCACAACTGCAATGCAAAGAACAGACGTTTCGCGATCCCCGAACGCTCAAGTATCGCCCCCATGAAAATGAACAGAGGGATTGCTGCCAGTACGAAATTCGAAGCCGTATGAAGCAGCGGACCATAAAGCTGCAAAAAGATCAGCTCACCGAACACCATGTAGCCAAAGGCGACGGAGATGATGATGAGCGAAAAGGCCACCGGCACTCCGGCAAAGACCAGCACAAAAAGGGCTGCAAACATCAGTAATGGTGTCATTGGTTTTCTTCCATGCCGTCCAGTTCGCCGGGCGCCTCACCAGGGTTCTTGCGCCCCGAAAGCAACTTGATCGCCTCAGCCAGGAATTGCAGCGCCAAGGCCGCCAGACCAACGGCGATGACCGTGTAAAACGGCCAGACAACCGGCGCCCAGGGGCTGACGCTTTCGACCTCTCCGGTGATCAGTGCTTTCCCGGCTTTTTTGCTTGCAACCCAGGCAAAAATGGTCGTGATCGGTGTCATGACCAACAGAAAGACAGCACCGTTCAACAGCTGCTGCGCCCGCATTGGCATACGCTGCGACAGAAAGTCGATCCTGACATGCACGTCACAGCGCAGGGCATAAGCCGCCCCAAGCAGAAAAACCGAACCGTTCAGCATGTACGAGATATCAAACGCCCAAAGCGTCGGCGCACCAAACGCATAGCGAGCAACAACCTCGTACAGCATTGCCACGATCAGGGCAAAAATTACGCATCGACCCAGCAGGGCCAGCGCCCCAGCAATCGCGTCGATGACTCTGAGAATAGTGGTCATGTATGTCCCCGGAAACGGATGACCGGCACGAATATCCGGTCATCCAACCAATGTCAGGGCAGAGCCTATTCGGCGCTGTCGCGAACCAAATAACCCGAATTCTCGGCCCAGTTCGCTTGATAGGTGAGGTAGCTGTCCAGAACCTCTTGCATCCGGGCGCTTCCGTCTTCGGCTTTTTTGGCAGCCTGGCTACGGGCCCAATCGCGCCCGGCGGCGCGGATCTTTTCGGATTCCGCTGGTACCATGTTGATGATTTCAACTTTGGTATCGCGGAAGGCAGCCATGGCTTGAATGTCCGCGTGACCGAAATGTGTGAAGCTTTCGTATGTTGTCAGCTTGGCCGCTGCGGTAACCTGAAGCTTGATATCCTCGGGCAGAGCATCCCAGGTTTCCTGTTTGACGAAGACTTCCCACAGAAAGGACGGCTGATGCACGCCGGGCATGATCATATAGGGCGCAACCTCGTGGAAACCTTCTGAGATATTGCCTCCTGGTGTCGACCATTCGACCGCGTCCACACCCTTACGCTGCAGCAAAGTGTAGATTTCATTTCCCGGGACAACCGTCGGAACGCCGCCAAAGCTGTCCTGTAGAACAGCGGCCCATGCGCCCGAGGTCCGGTATTTGACGCCCTTCAGATCGTTGGTTGTTTCGATCTTGACGTTCGAATGCGCCATCACTTCAGACGTACCGATCCCAACGACCAGCGTGTGCAGACCCATTTCTTCGCGGCGGAAATCCTGCAGCATCTGCTCACCGCCGCCTTCATAGATCCAGTGCAGGGTCGCCTCGCCGGACATTCCACCGGGGAAGCTGGCGAAAACGGCATTGGTCGGGTCCTGGTTTACCAGATAAGACGGCGTGGAATGTCCGGCTTCGACGATGCCGTCCTGAACTACTTCATACGCCTTGAAGGCCGGGGCCAGAACGCCCGCGCCAAAAGGTTGGACATGCATGCGCCCCGCGGTCAGTGTGTCCACATTAGCCGCAAATCGTTCCATGAAGTTCTGGTAAAAGAATGAACCTTCACCAATCGCTGCGGTCATCTTCCATTCAATTTCTGCGGCGCTTGCGGGCATTGCAAGCGTGGCTGTTACCGCCAGGGCGGCAAAGTTCGAGAAGAGTTTCATCTTGTCCTCCTGTTATGGGCCAAAGCCCGATTTTGCACGTCGAATGACGCGGAATTTCCGGTGATCTGCTTCTATGGCAGAGTGTTGCGGATGATACGGAACAGCCGATCTGGGTGTCCCTGCCCGGCCCCGTTCACCGGGGCCAAAGCCTTTGATATGGCCGAGGCAATTTCTAGCCTCAGCCCTGTGGTTCACCGCTTATTGCGTCGAGCCTTCCAGATCTTCGGGGCTGAGTGCGGCGGGCATGTTCTGATATGCTACGGGTCGCAGCCAACGGCGGATGGCCATTGTGCCGACGCTTGTCGCGCCGAAATTCGTGCTGGCAGGATAAGGCCCCCCGTGGACCATGGACCCCACCACCTCGACCCCGGTTGGGAAGCCGTTGAACAGCAACCGCCCGGCCTTGCGCTCCAGAATCGGGAAGAGTTGCTGCGCCAGCGCGGTGTCACTGTCATCCATCTGGATCGTGGCCGTAAGTTGCCCGTCCAGCTGGGCTGACAAGGCAACCATCTCTTTTTCCGAGCCCACGCGCACAATCAGCGATGCGGGCCCAAACACTTCTTCGCTGAGGCTGGGATCAGCCAGAAACGCTTCGGCATCGGTTTCGAATAGCGCCGGTTCAGCTGAACGGCCTGCAGTGGAACCTTGATGGATCGTGCGCACGGCGGGATGTTCGGCCAAATGCGATTGGCCGGATCGAAATGCCTCAGCAATCCCATCGGTCAGCATGGTCTGTGACGGCACTGTACTCAGGGCACTCGAAGCAGCATCGATAAATTGGTCAGCATCATCGCCTGTGATCATCACGGCAACGCCCGGATTGGTGCAAAACTGCCCTGCCCCCATGGTCATCGACCCCGCCCAGGCTTTGCCGATCTCTTCACCTCTGGCGGCCATAGCGTTTGGAAGAACAAACATCGGATTGACCGAGCCCAATTCACCAAAGAACGGGATCGGGTCTGGGCGGCTTGCGCAGAGGTCAAACAGCGCCCTGCCTCCGGCCAGCCCACCGGTAAAGCCCACGGCACGGATTGCCGGATGCTTTACCAATGCTTCTCCGATGCTGCGGTCCCCACCTTGCACCAATGAGAATACGCCGTCGGGCATACCGGTCGCCCTGGCCGCCGCGTGGATGGCATCAGCGACGATTTCGCCGGTGCCCGGATGGGCGGGGTGGCCTTTGACCACGACCGGGCAACCTGCGGCCAGTGCCGATGCGGTGTCACCTCCGGCAACCGAAAATGCCAAGGGGAAGTTCGAGGCGCCAAAAACAGCCACCGGGCCAACCGGGCGCTGCATCATCTTGATGTCAGGACGTGGGGCGGGTTGGCGATCCGGCATCGCCAGATCATGGCGGCGCTCTAGATACGCACCATCCTGGACGAATTCGGCAAACATGCGCAACTGACCAACCGTGCGTCCCCGCTCGCCCTGAAGACGCATCTCAGGCAGACCGGTTTCTGCACTGCCAATGCTGGTGATGGCCTCGGCACGGGCCTCGATCTCATCCGCGATAGCATTCAGGAACTTGGCCCGATCCGCTCGGCTGCGATTGGCGTAATCTCCAAAGACGGCCTCGGCCAGGGTACAGGCCTGATCAACCAACTCAGGCGTTCCCGCAGCAAAGTTGCTCCCCTCACCCGAGACGGGGCTGGAGGCAAAGCTTTCATCAGCTCCAACCCACTGACCGCCAATCAAGTGCTGACCGCGAAAAACATATCCATTATTCAACGACATACCCAATCCTCACGCTGCATTTTGCGCCGAAGAATCGGCCTGACTAGCCCAGTTCTCGTACCAGGTACGGAACAGTCTGAACTGTTGTTCAACATAGCCGCGCTGGCTGTCAGTAAGGGCATCTGTTTCGTTGAAATGATGCGTGTATTCGGGATGACCCGTCATAACCATCAAGTGTTTGTAGTAGAGCACAAGATCGGTGCCTTCGTCGAAGGACGACAAAACGCCCAAAGCCGCCTCAAGCTCCAACGCCCGGGCACGTGCGTTGGCATCGCCCTTGGCCGCCGCCTGACACAAATCCACCAGATGCAGAATCTCATCGGGCAGCACATTCCCGATCCCAGTGATGGCGCCGGTTGCGCCACAATTCACGATCCCGTGGAACACCGCGGTATCCACGCCGACCATCAGGGAAACATTGTCATCACCGCTGGTGATGTTTTCGGACGCATAGCGCAGATCTTCGGCGCCGCCGAATTCCTTGTAACCGATCAGGTTCGGGTGGTCCTTGCGCAGATCAAAGAACAGGTCCGCACGGGTGGTAAATCCGTAATAAGGGCTGTTGTAGATCACTGCGGGAAGATCCGGTGCCGCGGCCAGAATGCCTTTGAAGTGGTGCCGCTGCGCAGTCATGGACGCACCGCGTGACAGTACACGTGGAATGACCATCAAGCCGCTGGCGCCCACTTTCTGCGCGTGTGCGGCATGCTGGATTGCCAAGGCCGAATTGATCGCGCCTGTTCCCACGATCACCGGGATACCAGCCCCGACCAACGCCTCGACGCCCTGCATACGTTGCGCATCGGTCAAAAGGGGCCAATCACCCATCGAGCCACAATAGACAACCGCGGACATGCCCGTCTCGATCAGCTCAAGACCTTTACGCACAAGCGCCTCAAAGTCAGGACTGCGATCCGCGCGACAGGGCGTCATCAGGGCCGGGATGCATCCGGAAAAGACATTCGGGTTCACGATTTGGGTCTCCGTATTTTATTGCCGGGCCGGTGGAATGCCCCACCGGGTTAGGGATTCGTGTAATCTTGCCGTTAGTCTACTTTAAATATTTTATTTGTCGACAAATTTTCGACAAGAAGGAATAAGGCCCTAAAATACGTGAAAAACAACTGGTTTTTGGCTGGGATTAACACTCGACTTAGCACCGGTACGTGTGGCAAAATTGATGTGCGAACGCAGATGGACCGCGATCCAGCGGCTAGGGAATGCTCTGACATGGAAAAACGAAAGCCGGTCGAAGCCGGCCGCAAACGTGGATCAGGCGTTCAGTTCGTCTATGAAACCCTGCGGGACGAAATCATCGACCTCGCCCTTGCGCCCGGCAGCGCCATAGACGAGGCCAAGCTGAGCGAGCGGTTCTCGATGTCGCGCACCCCGATCCGTGAAGCCCTTGTCAGGCTGACGTCGGAAGGGTTGGTGGCGACACTGCCGAACCGCGCGAGCATCGTGGCGCCCATAGACTTTTTGAATCTTCACACATTCTTTGATGCGATGACCCTGATGTATCGCGTTACAACCCGGCTGGCCGCCGAATACCGAACGGACCAGGATCTGTGCGACATTCGCATGCGGCAGCAGGAATTTTCGGATGCAGCTGCCAAAAATGACGTTCTGACCATGATCGCAAAAAATGCAGAGCTTCATAATGCAATCGCCAAAGCAGGGCGCAACCCATATTACGAAAGCCTGACGCGCAGATTGCTGAACGAAGGGCAACGGATCATGCGGCCCTATTATTCGTCCTTTGGGGATCGGTTACCGGATCGGTATTCCCTGGAACATGACGACATAATCGCAGCTATAGCGGCCCAGGACATCACCGAGGCCGACCGATTGGCGAGCGCCCATGCGGAACAAATCGTCCAGAACATCCGCGACATGATCTCGGCGGATCGGCGTCACTCAATCAAACTCTGATTCTGTTTCGCTAGATACTAAGCCGTTGGAAAAATTGAGGGGTTTGAAGGTCTATATCCAGATCTCCCCAAAAAAATTTACCTCTGCTAAAAAAAATTTTGATATTTCCTCTGCGATCCGGTTGAATGCGCGGCAACCCACGATTCCGGGAGACAGGGAATGAACGCAGCAAACTCGCGCGACAAATCAAAGCCGAAGGGCACGCCGACCGAACTGGGGCAGGCAATTCGCAGGCGGCGCAAGGCGATGGGCCTGACTTTGGACAAGGTCGCACAGACCTCTGATCTGACAACGGGCTTTCTGTCTCAGGTCGAGCGCGGCCTGAGCTCACCCTCGCTGACCTCGCTGATGGCGATTGCCGCGGCACTTCAAACCAGCATCGAAAAGCTGCTCAGCGTACCCGAGGTGTTCAGCGAATATGTGGCAAAGGACAACCGCCAGACATATTCCTTGGGTATGCGGGGCAGGTTTTATGAGAAGCTGGGCCCTGGTTTTACCGGTGCATTGTTCAACCCACAGATCGTTCATCGCCCCCCGGGGCACGTTTCCGAAAAGATGCGGCATGAGGGCGAGGCGTTTTGCTATCTGATCTCGGGACGGCTTGAATATCACCTTGGTGACAAGGTTTTCATTATGTCGCCAGGTGACGTCGTTCACCACGACACATCCACCCGTCATTTCTCAGTCGTATTGGGGGACGTAGAAGCCGTAGAGCTTTGGGTAACAACCTCTCCGATCAATGATTCCGGCTTTGTGGCAAGTTAAATTGACCAACCGAACAGAGGTCAGCCTAAATACATTTGGCCATTTTTCACCCACCACTAAAAAAAGCTTTAGTATTGTTAAGAATCGGATATGGTCGCCCCGAGCATGAATTCATTCTGCGGGAGGACTGATTATGAAATTGAAGACGGTTTTGGGACTAACCGTTGCCGCTACCCTGGCCATGCCTGCTTTGGCACAGGAAAGAGGCGGCACACTCAACTTTGCACGCTATGACGGGTCGCGCCTGATTGATCCGATCTATGCAGATCGCAACCCTGATATCTGGATGGTCGGCAGCCTGTTCGACACCCTGCTGCGCAGCAGTGCCGACGGCAATTCCGTCGAACCGGGCCTTGCTGAGACCTATACAGTCTCTGACGATGGTAAAACGGTTTCGCTGACCCTGCGCGAGGGGATCAAATTCGCAAACGGTACGCCCATGTCAGGTGACGATGTAGTCTTTTCCCTCGACCGAGCGCGCAATCCCGACCTGAGCCCCTGGGCTGGCTTGTTGGGTTCGATCGACGCGGTTACCGCAGATGGAAACGCGATCACGGTTGCCCTTGGCAGCCCGGATCCAACCATCCTGTCCATGCTGGCCACATTCAACACGGCAATCGTGTCCAAAGCGGCCTTTGAGGCCGCAGAAGGTGCAACAGATCAGGAAAAATCCGCTGCGATATTTGCCGCCACAGCCGCCGGAGTAGGCTCTGGCCCCTTCTATCTGTGTGGCTTTGAACAAGGAGCATCGATGGATTTCTGCGCCAATGAAAACTATTGGCGCATGGGCGCAGACGGCAAAGCTCTGCCGTATCTGGATGCCGTACATTTTGAGATCATCCCGGATGACGCTACCCGCATTCTGAGTTTGCAGGCCGGAGAAGTTGATGCCGCAGAATTCATCCCGTTCAGCCGTGTGGCCGAGCTGGAGCAGGATTCTAACATCAACATGAACCTCTATCCGTCCACGCGGATCATCTATTCACCAATCAATACGCGCGATAACCGAGCCGATGGTTCTGCCAACCCACTGGCCGACGCCCGCGTCCGGCAGGCGCTGAACTATGGCACCAACAAAGAAGCGTTGATCGGGCTGGTACTGCATGGCGCGGGTCAACCGATGAGCTCGCCGTTGATGGCCAAGGCTACCCAATATGCCGCCGACATGACCCCGCTCTATGGCTATGACGTGGACAAGGCCAAGGCATTGTTGGCCGAGGCCGGGTTTGCCGATGGAACCGAAATCACCTTTACCACGCTGGCAGGTTCTGCGGACGATGCAACCATCTTTGCGGCGCTTCAGCAGATGTGGGCTCCTCTGGGCGTCGATCTTGTGGTCGAGCAAGTGGACGGCGCAACACGCGGCGCTAAGAACCGATCAGGTGAGTTTGACATTCACACCTATGGCTGGGTCAACGATGTAAATGATCCCAGTCAGGTGGTGGGCTGGCTGGGCCACACACCCACGGCCAAGGCAGTAGGAACCGGCTGGGAAAACGCCGAGTTTAACACCCTGTTCGACGAAGCCGCCGGTGAAATGGACGCCGAGGCGCGCAAAGCGAAATTCGCCCGAATGCAAGAGCTCTATGCCGAAGCAGCCCCCCTGCTGTTCATGTATGAGACCCCCTTTGCCGTTGCAGTTGGCTCGGCTGTCGAAGGCTATGTCCAGACCCCTCTGGGCAACAATATCTTCGATCAAGCAACCGTCAGCCGCTAAGGTAAGACCCCTGGTCCCGCCGCTTTCAGGCGGCGGGACAAATTTGCGGAGCTCGCTTTGTCCAGCCTGTCCTATATCTTCAAACGACTCCTGATGATGATCCCGACCTTTTTTCTGGTCATGATCATTATTTTTCTTCTTGTTCGATTGCTACCGGGAGACCCTGCCATTGCGATGGCCGGTGATCGTGCCTCGGACGCCGACATCCAGGCCATCCGTGAACGGCTTGGGTTGACCGAACCTATGCTGGTGCAATTCTGGCTGTTCCTTACCAATACCGTGCAGGGCGATCTGGGTCGGTCTATCCTGATGCGCTCGGATGTGATCAATGTGATTTCTGACCGTCTTCCTATCACTGTCTTCCTGACCGTGTATTCGGTGGTTTTGTCGCTGCTGATTGCCGGTCCGCTGGCCTTTGTTGCTGCGCTCAACCGGGGCCGCTGGCCTGATGCGGTGATCCGCACCGTCTTTCAGATCGGGCTGTCGATGCCGGTGTTCTATATTGGCCTCGTTCTGTTGACCTTTCTGGCAGCACAGCTGCGCCTGTTTCCGGTCGGAGGATATGGCGACACCTTTACCGAGCGGCTCTATCACCTGTTCCTGCCTTCAGTGACCGTAGCGCTTTACACCTCGGCCATCATCATGCGGAACCTGCGCAGCGCGATTATCGAGGTTCTGGACGCCGAATATGTTCAGTTCGCGCGTGCCAAAGGCCTGCCGCCTCGTTTGGTTCTGGGTCGCCACGTCCTGCGCAATGCGCTGATTTCCACGGTAACCCTGCTGGGCCTGTCCATCGGCAATCTGATGAGCGGGACATTGGTCACCGAAACCGTATTCGCCGTGCCCGGAATGGGGCGCCTGATGCTCGAGGCTATCTTTGCCCGCGACTACCCCCTGATTCAGGGGCTGACCCTGACATTTGCTGTTCTGGTTTCCGTGGTTTTCCTGATGACCGACCTGTTTCAGAGTCGCCTTGACCCAAGGATGCGCCTGCAATGAGTGACGCGACCTTCAACAGCACCTCGCAGCGCCCCACCTTCATGCAGCGGGCCTTGCGCAAACCTGGGTTCGTGGCCGGGTGCATCATCATCGGGTTTTCGGTGCTGCTTGCCCTGTTTCCCGGCGTATTCGCGCCCTATGACCCAAGCGCAATCGACTATCTGGCCCTGCGCCAACCACCATCCTGGGCACATCCGTTCGGCACAGATCTGTTAGGGCGCGACAGCCTATCCCGCGTCATCTGGGCCTATCAGGTCAACATGCAGATGGCAATTTTCGGGACTGTATTCGCATTGGTCACCGGTATAACGGTTGGCGCGCTGGTCGGGTATTATCGCGGCATCGCGGACATGATCTTTGGCCGCATCGTTGACGCTGTAATCACCTTTCCTTTCCTGGTTCTTGTCATTGCCGTGGTTGCGGTTCTAGGGCCGGGCCTGATCAACATGTATATCGCGATTTCAGTTGTTTACTGGGTCTATTATGCGCGCTTGATGCGGGCCGAGGTGATCGCTCAAATGGGGAATGACTATGCCTCGGCCGGGGTGGTGATGGGATATTCCGACAGCCGCATCATCTTCCGCCACCTGCTGCCAAACGCGATAACGCCGGTTATCGTCTATTGGATGACCGACATGGCGCTGGTGATCTTGCTGGGGTCATCCCTTGGCTATCTGGGGTTGGGGGCGCAACCACCGCAGGCCGAATGGGGCGTGCTGATCGCCGAAGGGCGCAACTTTATCTCGACCGCCTGGTGGCTGAGCCTGATGCCCGGCATCGCCATCGTTCTGACCGGCCTTGGCTTTTCGCTTTTGGGCGATGGGCTTGCCGATCTGCTGAGACCGCGGGGATAGCGATGCAGGACCAAACGAAACTTCTAAAAGTAAACGGGCTATGCACAACCTTTCACAAGAACGGTCGCGCGTTGCCTGCGCTGCGCAATGTCAGTTTCGGCGTGAACCGGGGTGAGGTTTTGGGGCTGGTCGGCGAAAGCGGGTCGGGCAAGAGCGTCACGTTGCGCTCGATCATGGGGCTGGCGCGCCGCTATGGCGACGTGACCGGCCAGGTGCGCTGGAATGGGCGTGATCTGATATCCATGTCAGACAGGGCTCTTCGTCGGTTTCAGGGTCGCGAAATCGCGATGATTTTTCAGGAACCGATGACCTCGCTGAACCCGCTGCTGACAGTCGGACTGCAACTGGAAGAGACCCTGCGTGCCCATACCGACCTGCCCCGCGCCGCGCGCTTGGATCGGGCAATCGAAATGCTGGACCTTGTCGGCATCCCCTCGGCAGCGCAACGCTTGAAGGATTATCCTCACCAATTTTCCGGCGGAATGCGCCAGCGGGTCATGATCGCAATAGCGCTTGCCGCAGAACCCAAACTGTTGCTGGCGGATGAACCCACCACAGCTCTGGACGTGACCATTCAGGCCCAGATCCTCGATCTGATCCTGCGACTGGCGCAGGATATGGATATGGGGGTTGTGCTGGTCACCCATGATCTTGGCGTGGTTGCCCAGACTTGCGACAACGTGGCCGTTATGTATGCGGGACGGATCGTCGAACAAGGGCCGGTCCGCGATGTGCTGCGGGCACCGCATCACCCCTACACTGTGGGTCTGATGCGGTCTGTGCCCGAAAACATCACTCCTCGCACGCCGCTATATTCTGTTCCCGGAGTGCCGCCCGCACTGGATGCCCTGCCTGCCGGATGCGCGTTTGCACCGCGCTGTGCCGCATGCATAGACGCCTGCGCGCAAGAGCGCCCAGCGATGACCCTGATCACCGATCAAAGACAGGTCGCCTGTTTCAACCCGATAACCAAAACCCAAGGGAACGCCGCATGACTGCCCTGATGCAAATCCGCGACCTGCATCTGCGGTTCCCAATGGGCCGCAGCATCGGCGATGTCATTTCGCGGCGTCCTGGTCGCGAAGTACGGGCGCTGAATGGTGTCAGCCTAGATCTGACCCGCGGCGAAACTCTGGGCGTCGTCGGAGAGTCCGGGTGTGGAAAGTCCACACTAGCCCGGTGTATCGTGCGCCTTCATAAGCCCAGCGACGGTTCAATCTACTTTGAAGGTCAGGACATATTCGACGGCGAAATCAAAGCTGACCGCACCTATAACCGCCGGGTTCAGATGATGTTCCAGGACCCCTATTCATCGCTCAATCCCCGGATGACGACAGAGCAAATTCTGGCCGAAGCCCTGAGCGTTCACAACATGCGCCCAGAAGCAGAAATTCCCGACCGTGTGGCCGAGTTGCTTGATCTGGTCCGCCTTCCGAAGGACGCGCAAGACAAGCTGCCGCACGAATTCTCCGGAGGTCAGCGTCAGCGGATCGCCATTGCGCGCGCATTGGCGGTCGAACCCGAAGTTCTGATTGCGGACGAACTGGTCTCGGCACTAGATGTTTCGGTTCAGGCGCAGGTGGTAAACCTGTTGCTGGACCTGCAGCGGGAACTTGATCTGACAATCCTGTTTGTGGCCCATGACCTACGGCTTGTCCGTCATGTTTCAAACCGGGTCGCGGTAATCTACCTTGGGCGGATCGTTGAAATCGGCGACAGCGAAACCTTGTTTTCCGCCCCCTCCCACCCTTACAGCCAAGCTCTGCTTTCAGCCGCCCCTTCGCTGGACCCCGACAACCGCGGTGCCGTCAAGCGGCTTGAGGGAGAGCTGCCTTCACCACTGAACATGCCCTCAGGGTGTCCGTTCCATGTCCGGTGCCCTCACGCCAGCAACATATGCGAAACCAAAGTGCCTGCCCTGATGCCTTTTGAAAATCGTGGCGAGGTCGCCTGTCACCATGTTGAAGAGATAAATGCCGATGCTTGATGCCCCCGGAACCGACCGATCCGCGATTGTTTCGGCCTTGCGCGCAGAGCTTAAAGCACAAGGTCTGGATGCCTTTATCGTGCCCCGCTACGACGCACATCAGGGCGAATATGTTGCCCCTCATGATGAACGCCTCGCCTTTGTAACTGGCTTCAGCGGCTCGGCAGGCATGGCCATCGTCACACCCGAAACTGTCGCTTTGTTTGTCGATGGCCGCTATGTGGTACAGACTGCAAACCAGTGTGCCGAGGCTGTTTTCTCGCACCATCATCTGTTTAACGAGCCGCCCGAATACTGGCTGGCCGCCGTTGCACAGAAAGGATGGAAAATCGGCTTTGACTCGATGCACCTACCGCCGGTCTGGTTTGACCGATTTGAGCGCGGGCTGGAAGGCAGCGGTGCCACGATGGTGGCGACAGCTTCAAATCCGGTCGATGCAATCTGGACCGACCAACCCGCTGCCCCCCAAGGACAGATCGAGCCATTTCCACTTCAGTTTTCGGGCCGGGCGGCGGGTGAAAAGATCTCGGATCTGGCCACTGAGCTAACACGCCGAGAGGCCGACTTGCTGGTGGAAACTCAGCCCGACAACATCGCCTGGCTGCTTAATGTGCGTGGCTCAGACGTGGCTTTCAACCCTGTTCCCAACTCTTTCCTTCTGTTGCAAAGCTCGGGCCAGGTTCACTGGTTCGTGTCTGACCAAAAACTGGATGCCGATGTCACTGACCACATGCCGGAAAATGTTTCGGTTCAGGCGCCGGATGGTTTTCTGTCTACACTCAGTGATCTTACAGCGCCCGGCCAAGCTGTGATTTTCGACCCCGATTTTTCGCCGACGGCGGTCAAACAAGTGCTGGAGCGTACCGGAGCAAAGGGCGTGCCGGTCAACGGATTGTTAAGCAAAACCAAAGCCCGCAAGAATACAACGGAACTGGAAGGGTTGCGCGCTTGCCATATCCGGGACGGGATCGCCTGGACCGAATTCTGCGCCTGGCTGGCGGCTCAGGTACAGAAACAGGCTGAACCGGTGACCGAGCGCGAAGCAGAACAGCGGGTATTGGCCTTCCGCAGCGTTCAGGATGGGTTCATCCACGAAAGCTTCAACACAATCTCGGCCGCCGATGGCAATGCCGCGATGTGTCATTACGCTACCGAGGTCGACAATACCGTTCCGATCCAACCGCGGGGCACATACCTGCTGGATTCCGGGGGGCAGTACGACACCGGCACAACGGATGCCACGCGCAGCTTTTCGTTCGGGCCTCAGCGGCCTGATGGATATGACCGGGCCTATACCGCAGTGTTCAAGGCCTTTCACGCTCTGGCCACGCTGCGCTTTCCTGCAGGCACACAGGGCCATCACATTGATGCAATCTGTCGCCGCCCGCTGTGGGATCTGGGATTGGATTATGACCACGGAACGGGTCATGGAATTGGCCACCGGTTGTCTGTCCATGAACATCCGCAGCGCATTGGCAAACCTTACAACCCGGTCGACCTGATGCCTGGCATGGTTATGTCGATCGAGCCGGGATATTACGAGGCCGGCAGGTTCGGCATTCGCATCGAAAACCTGTTCGAAATTGTCGAGGCAGATGACGGATTTCTGGAGTTCTCGAACATGACCTGGATCCCGATCCAGACGGATATGTTGATGCCAGATATGCTGAATCAGTCAGAAATTGACTGGATCAATGACTATCATGCCAAGGTTCTCAGACAGGTCGGGCCGCATCTTTCGCCTCTGGCCCTTAGATGGGCCCAGACGGCCTGTGCAACGCTGACCAAATAAACCAGAGTTTTGCCATCAGACCACCGTTCGAGGCGTCTTTCCTG
This sequence comes from Ruegeria sp. CDSB022, assembly GCF_059611145.1. Lineage (NCBI taxonomy): Bacteria > Pseudomonadati > Pseudomonadota > Alphaproteobacteria > Rhodobacterales > Roseobacteraceae > Ruegeria > Ruegeria sp. CDSB022. The sequence goes on from NZ_JBXWOZ010000006.1 coordinate 62,452, forward strand.
CAAATACCGGCTGGACCCGGGCACCCTGATATTCGCAGGCGTTATCCAACCAGGCCAGAAACAGACGCGTGTTTCCAACAATGTGAGGGACAAAGCCGAAATCCGGTCGATTACCGGCCAGCTTTTGAACCAAAGAACCCGTTTGCAACACGAAGATCGCGCCCCCTACCACAACGGCGGCGCTGATTGTGGGCGAGGCTGCGATCTCATGGCTTTGGGTTCCGGCCACCCAAAGAGCAAATGCCAGACGCGTCATCGCCACCGTATCCGTGACGCGGCGCAAGCCAGGAAGGAAATAGGTGGATAGAGCCGTCGCGCATACAATGACAGCCATATAGATCAGGCCGATAACAACCGGGACGGGTAATCCGAAACGCGTTGCCTCTATATGTGAGTAAAGAGTGAAACCTGAGGCAAAAGCCAGAGCCGCAATCAGCGACAACCGCCGTCTTTCGAGACTTAGATGCCTTGTGACTCTTTTCACTGCGTCGACCCTCATGTTTTGTTGAGGATCTGTTTGAGATATGAATTTGTGATTGATCTGACGAAATAGCGGCGGAAGTTTGTCTTTGTCTCCCCTCACCATTCAATCGGTCGCCCAAATGACTTGGTTACGCCCTGCACGTTGGCCTTTTCACTCTGGTACGAGCGCAAAATCCAGCCCGGTTTAGGCCGCTGCAACCCGCTTCGGCGGCCCTGTGATTTCAGAAAAGAGGTTTGGCAGAATTCTCACCTCCTATGGTGAAAATCGCTCAAATTCATTCCGCTGGGCCCGTTTCAATGTCGCTTGCCTTCAGGATAAATGTGCTGTCGCTTCAATTTCCAACAAGGCCTCGTCTTCGACCAAACCCGCCACGATGATCATTGACATCGCAGGAAAATGCCTGCCGAAAACCTCACGATAGGCGGCCCCAACTTCGGCTTGCAGAGACAGATATTCGCGTTTGTCTGTTACGAACCAGGTCAGGCGGGTCACATCGCGGGCCGAGCCACCAGCGGCCTCGACAATATCAACGATATTCTGCAGCGCCTGTTTCATCTGTCCGATGAACCCGCCGCTGACAAATTTCTTGTTCGCGTCCCATCCTATTTGCCCGCCGATATGTAACGTTCCATCTTTGGTCAAAACGCCATTGGCATATCCTTTGGCAGGCAACCAGCCGTCGGGGTGAATTGTCTTGTGGCTCATAGCGCGTCGTCCCTGAATGCCTCGAGTTTTTTACGGATGTCTGCGGGCCAGGCCGTTGGACCGCCCTTTGAATCTACATGAACAAGCGTTGCTACGCTTGTCAGTCGCTCCTCTTGCGCACAACTGGCCACGACCGAGTATTCGGCTGAACTGCGTCCGATCTTTGTGATCTTCATCCGGAATATCAAATGGTCACCGTGACGGCTGGGCGCTGAAAATCGGGTTTGTATCTGTGCGGTAGGCACTGCGCCAACAGGATGAATCTCTTCAAACGGTTTGCACAGCACCTGATCGAAATAGGTCTCAACGCAATCATTGATCATCTCGAAATAGCGCGGGAAAAAGACAATCCCCGCCGGGTCGCAATGTTTGAACAGAACCTTTTGGTGGAATTCAAAAGTCATCAGACCCCCACATATTTTTCTGTGATGTCATGACCGAGATCCACCATCGCGCCAGACCAGACTGTTTTACCGCGCTCAAGAATGACCGCGCGGTCAGACACCAGCGCCAACTCTTTCAGAGACTTGTCGATCAACAGGATCGAAACATTGGTTTCCTGTTTCAGGCGATGCAAGACCGACCAGATTTCCTGTCGCACGATCGGAGCCAGCCCTTCGGTTGCTTCATCGAGGATCAAGAGCTGCGGATTTGTCATCAGGGCGCGCCCGATAGCCAGCATCTGTTGTTCTCCGCCGGATAGTGAGGCTGCCCTTTGGCCCTGACGTTCCTCTAACCGTGGGAACAGTTCAGCCACCTTCTGCAATGTCCAGGCACCGGGTCTGGCAGCGGCGATCAGATTCTCGCGCACCGTCAGGTCGGCAAAGCACCGGCGCCCCTCGGGTACCAGCCCGACACCAAGACGCGCGACCTTATAGCTGGGCAAAGCGTGCAGATTCTGATTGTTCAGCGACAGAGTGCCCTCGGACCGGATCATCCGGCAAATGGCTTTGACAGTCGTGGTCTTGCCCATCCCATTGCGCCCCATAAGGGCTGTAACCTCGCCCTGTGCCAGAGAAAGATCGACCCCAAATAACGCCTGACTGACGCCGTATGTCGCGGTCAGGTTTTCTACCCGCAACAAAGTCATGCCTCATCCCCCAGATAGGCATCGCGCACCTCACGGCTTGCGCGGATTTCATCTGCCGTCCCGGTTGCAATCACCTTGCCATAGACCAATACGCTGATCCGGTCAGCCAGCGCAAAAACGGCGTCCATATCATGTTCGACAAGGAGGATGGGCGCCTCTTCCCGCAGACCGTCAAGAAACCCGGTCAACCGTTTGGACCCTCCAGCGCCAAGCCCGGCCATCGGTTCATCCATGACAAAGACCCTAGGTGACAAAGTCAAAGCCACGGCGACTTCAAGCTGGCGGCGTTGACCATGGCTGAGATTTGCGCAACGCGTTTCGCGTTCATCGCCCAAGCCCACCCTTTCCAGCGCAGCCTCGGCCCTTTCGAGCAGCTCTGGCCGTTTCAAGGCAGGTTTCCAGAACCGCCATACGAGGTTTTCCGCACCCATGGCGCTCAACACGACGTTTTCCAGAATCGTATCTTCCATGCACAGTTCCGATATCTGGAACGTCCGCCCCATCCCTGCCCTTGCCCGCTTTTGCGTGCCAAGGTCCGACACATCCTGTCCGCACAGCAAAACACGCCCCGAATCCGGTTGCAAACCTCCGCAGATCTGCTGGATCAACGTGGATTTTCCCGCTCCATTCGGACCAATGATGGCGTGGATCTCTCCTGGCCTAAGATCAATCGAGACGTTATCCGTAGCCTTTAACGCACCAAAGCTTTTGTTCAGACTCTCGGTGGCAAGGACGGGATCAGACATGTGCCCCCTCTTTCCCGGTTAGCAGCCCAATCAGGCCACCGCGACCAAACAGAACGATGCACAGCAGAACAATACCCAAATATACATGCCAGAAATCGGTTAGTTCACCCAGAAAATGCTCGAGCGCGACAAACACGCAAGCCCCAATTACCGGACCCATCAGGCGTCCGACACCTCCGATGATTATCAGCACAATCAATTCGCCCGAAAGCTGCCAACTGAACATAGACGGCGAAACGAACCGGTTGAGATCGGCAAACAGCGCCCCGGCCAGACCAGTGACAGCGCCGGACAGAACAAAGGCCAAAAGTTTCAGCCGCATGGGGTTCAATCCCACAGTCTCGACTCGCGCCGTAGATTGCCGTGTCGCATTAAGAGCCAGCCCGAATGGCGCGGCTTGCATCCGCGCAAACAGGAACAGGACGAGACATAGCAGCGCGAAACAGATGCCGTAAAACTGGATCGGATCCAATGTGTTGAGGCCGGGAAAACCGTTGCGAACATAGATGGATAATCCGTCTTCGCCCCCGTATTGCGCCCAAGAAATCGCGAAGTAGTAAAACATCTGTCCGAAGGCCAGCGTAATCATGATGAAATAAACGCCTGACGTTCTTAGGGACAGAAGACCGACGAAAAAGGCAGCAATGCCCGAAGTAAGCATCGCAACTATCCAGATCACGGGCATGGATTTACTGCCTTCGATAGAAATCAAGCCCAGATCCAGTGCCGTGTAGGTCTGCGCGTGATAGGTCAGAATGCCCATCGCATAGCCGCCGATCCCGAAGAAAACAGCATGGCCAAAGCTGACCAACCCCCCAATTCCCAGGATGACATTCAGACCAACCGCTGCAAGCGCCAAGATCACCGCCCGCGTCACAAGCGTGATTGTGAAGGGCTGGTCCGCGGCCAGCGCCCAAAGGGGCAGCGCCAGCAGGCCGGCGATCATCAGGCCATTGATGTATCTTTCATTCATTCTCATGCGCGGGCTCCGAACAGACCTGTTGGGCGCCAGATCAGGACCAGTCCCATCAGGACATAGATTCCCATTGATGCCAGAGCCGAGCCGCTTTTCTGAGCGGCTCCCGGTTCCATGAACAGTTTGAACAGCTCGGGCAGGAAAACCCCGCCCAGCGTGTCGGTTAGCCCAACCAACAGCGCCCCGATGAACGCCCCCCGAACCGAGCCTATGCCACCGATTACGATAACCACGAAGGCCAGGATCAGAACAGGTTCACCCATGCCCACCTGTACCGACTGAATTGCCCCAACCAAAGCACCGGCAAGCCCCGCCAGCCCCGCCCCTAGTGCAAAGACCAACGTGTAAAGTTTCGAGATGTCGACGCCCAGTGCGGCAATCATTTCCCGGTCGTTCTTACCGGCCCGTATCTGCACCCCCAAACGCGTGCGTTCGATCAGGGCCCACAAACCTACTGCAACAGCAAGACCAATCCCGATCAGGGTTAGGCGATAGAGGGGATATTCAATCCCGCCCTGCAGCGTGATCGGACCCGAAAGTGCCGCTGGAATATCCAGGAACAATGGGAAAGACCCAAAGACCCACCTTGTCCCTTCGGAAAAGATCAGGATCAGTGCAAAGGTGGCCAGAACCTGATCCAAATGTGGTGCCTGATAAAGCCGCCGGATAACGAGCATTTCTACGATCACCCCTGCCAGTGCGGCCGCAGCCAGAGCAGCAATCAAAGCAAGCAGAAATGACCCGGTCGCCCCTGCAACTGCTGCAGCGGCAAATGCACCCACCATGTACAAAGAGCCATGGGCCAGGTTGATCAGGCCCATCACCCCGAAGATCAGCGTCAGGCCAGCAGCCATCAAAAACAACATGACGCCGAACTGCAGCCCGTTCAGAATCTGCTCGATAATCAGGATCGAGGACATGGAAACTCCGGTGATCTGCCCGCCCCACTTTTAGGGGCAGGCAGAAATTCAGTTACATTTTGCACTCGGCCGCGTAGGCATCAGAGTGGTTTTCAAGAGCTACGCCAAGGATCTTATTGGTGAATACATCACCTTCTTTGATCACTTCGCGCGCATAGATGGTCTGAACCGGATGATGGTTCGGGCCAAAGCTGAAATCCCCTCGTGTGCTGTTGAAATCCGCCGCCCTCAGCGCTTCGCGGAAGGCATCCGCATCTGACGGGTCAGCCTTGTTAAGCGCGGCAAGCAACAGGTTGGCGGTATCGAATCCCTGACTGGAGTAAAGCGAGGGCAGACGTCCGTATTTTGCCTGAAAGCTTTCAACAAAGGCAGCGTTGGTCGGGTTGTCGATATCCTTGTTCCACTGCGAAGTGTTCACCACGCCCAGCGCCGCATCGCCTACCGCCTGCAGAATGCCCTGATCAAAGCTGAAGGCTGGGCCAACAACTGGAAGATCGATCCCGCTGTCGGCATATTGCTTCAGAAACGAAATTCCCATCCCGCCGGGCAGGAAGAAAAAGACGCTATCCGCATCGCTTGCGCGGATTTGCGCGATTTCAGCTGCATAATCAGTCTGGCCAAGCTCGGTATAGTTCTCACCGGCCAGATCACCTTCGAAAAAGCGTTTATAGCCAGTCAGCGCGTCGACACCCGCCGGGTAATTCGGAGCAAGTATGAAGCTGCTCTTGTAACCCGCACCATTGGCGTATGCGCCCGCGGCCTCGTGCAGGTTGTCGTTTTGCCAGGCAACGTTGAAATAGTTCTGGTGACAGCCCTTCCCCGCCAGAGGTGACGGGCCCGCATTGGGTGACAGATAGAAAACGTCCTGGTTCACAGCGGCTGGCACAACCGCCATCGCCAGGTTTGACCAGATGATACCGGTCATCACATCTACACGTTCGGATTGGATCATCTTGTCTGACAGCTGTACCGCGATATCCGGTTTGCGCTGGTCGTCTTCGATCACCACCTCGATATCATCCCGCCCCGATTGAGCAATCGCAAGCATGAACCCATCCCGTACGTCGATGCCCAAACCGGCCCCGCCGCCTGAAAGCGTTGTGATCATCCCCACCTTAACTTCCGCTGTAACACCCGTCGCGCACAGCGCGGTGATCGCTGCAGCCGCCAATAGTCTCTTCATCGTCTTCTCCCTTCGTTGGCCCTATGAACGCGATTTATGTCATTATTCTCAACGTTCGGTCTATGCCTTTGGCAATTCGGTCTTTTTCTTACATTCTTTCTGCCCGCTATATTCTACATACATTGATCATGATTTCAGGCGGAAACGCTGGATTTTTCCGGTCGCGGTTTTGGGCAAATCATCGCAGAACCGGATCGAGCGCGGGTATTTATACGGGGCAATCATAGATTTCACATGAGCCTGAAGGGCTTCGCGCATAGCGTCATCAGCCGTGCCTGAAGCCAGAACAACATGTGCTTGGACAATTTGACCCCTCTCAGTATCTGGGACGCCAATCACCGCGCATTCCGCAACGGCCTCATGCGCCAGAAGTGCGGCTTCGACTTCGGGTCCGGCGATGTTGTATCCGGCCGAGATAATCATGTCGTCATTGCGCGCAGAAAAATGAAAATACCCCTCCGCGTCCCGATAAAAGCTGTCACCAGTGATATTCCATCCATCTGTTACATAACTCGACTGCCGCTTATCATTCAGATACCGGCACCCTGTCGGACCACGTACAGCCAGGCGTCCGATATCCCCAACTGCAGCTTCGGTACCGTCTGGGTTTAACACTTTGGCCTCATATCCGGTAACCGGCCTGCCGGTACTGGCCGGGCGGTGATCGTCAAACCGGTTTGAAATAAAGATGTGCAACATCTCGGTCGCGCCGATCCCGTCGAGCATTGGTTTGCCTGTCTTGGAAATCCACTCGTCATAGATTGGCTGCGGTAAGGTCTCGCCCGCCGACACGGCCGCACGCAGACTAGACAGATCAACACCGTCATCCATCGCCTGCAGCATGACCCGATAGGCGGTTGGCGCAGTGAAACAGACAGTCGCTTTGTATTTTTCGATTATCTCGATCATGCCCGCAGGCGAGGCTTGTTCTAACAGGGTTGCAGTCGCGCCGAACCGCAACGGAAACACCGCCAAACCACCCAACCCGAATGTGAAGGCCAAAGGTGGAGAACCAACAAAAACGTCCTCTGGAACGACCTGCAACACCTCACGCGCATAGCTGTCGGCAATGATCAGAATATCTCTGTGAAAATGCATGGTGGCCTTGGGTTCACCTGTCGAGCCGGAGGTGAAACCCAACAAGGCCACGTCGTCGCGCCCGGTTTTAACGCAATCGAACTGTACCGGCTTTTCAAGTGCAAGACGATCAAGCTCGGCATCGTGGTTTGAAGTTCCGTCGAACCCGACGACCCGCTGCAGGAACCGGCTATCACTGGCGCAGGACTGCATTTCGTCGATCAGCCGGGTATCACATAATGCAAACTGGATTTCCGCCTTATCGACAGTTTTCGTCAGTTCTGCAGCGCGCAACATCGGCATAGTATTGACGACGACCGCACCCACCTTGGTTGCGGCAAGCCAGCACGCAACCATTGCCGGATTGTTAGCCGATCGGATCAGCACCCGGTTTCCCGGCTCGACCCCCAAGTCATCGACCAATACATGTGCCAGCCTGTTGGTCCAGTCGCTGAGCTCTTTATATGTTCGTTGCCGACCATTGCCGATCAAAGCGGTATGATCACCAAAGCCCTTGGCAACCATGGCATCGGTCAGCTCATATGCTGCATTCACATGATCGGAATATGCAAAACCCGCCAACAGGAAGTCGGGCCACTGATCCTGGGGGGGCAGGTTATCGCGGCTGAACGTGTCGGTATGTGCAGACGGTCCAAGCATCACCTTCCCTCCATGTGTGCGGCCATCGTCTGACGTGCAATAATTACTTTTTGAACGTCCGAGGCGCCCTCGTAGATGCGCAAGGCACGGATTTCTCGGTACAGAGATTCAACCGCCATCCCAGAACGCACCCCGTCGCCACCAAACAACTGAACCGCCTTGTCGATAATCAACTGCGCCTGATCGGTAGCAAACAGCTTGGCCATCGCCGCCTCACGTGTAATGCGCGCCGCTCCGCTGTCCTTGGCCCACGCTGCCCGATAGATCAAAAGCGCCGAAGCATCGACATCTAATGCCATCTCGGCGATGTGCCCCTGCACCATCTGCAAATCAAACAACGGGGCGCCTTGCACCTGCCGTTCCGATACCCGTGTCAGCGCCTCATCCAGCGCGCGTCGTGCAAATCCCAGCGCAGCGGCGGCCACCGTCGGGCGGAACAGGTCCAGCACAGACATTGCAATACGAAATCCTGCGCCAGCTTGACCGATCATCGCACTAGCCGGCACACGCACATCATTGAAACGCAAAGTCGCCAATGGGTGTGGCGCGATTGTGTCCAGTCGCCCGACAACTTCGAAACCCTTCAGATCAGGAGTGATGATAAAAGCTGACAACCCTTTGGCCCCGGGTGCCTCGCCAGTACGGGCGAACAGGGTGTAGACATCTGCGATACCCCCGTTCGATATCCATGTCTTTTCACCGTTCAGGACAAAGTCGTTGCCATCACGGATAGCCGTCATTGTCGAATTTGCCACATCCGACCCCGATTGAGGTTCAGTCAATGCAAAGGCCGCGATAGCCTGACCAGAGCGCGTTTGCGGCAGCCAATGCGCCTTTTGGCCTTTTGAGCCGAACAACGAGATCGCACCGGTTCCAAGCCCCTGCATTGCAAAGGCGAAATCGGCCAACCCATCATGGCGGGCAAGTGTTTCACGGCTGAGGCACAGCGTCCTGACATCCAATTGGCCATTTTCGTCCGAAGTAGGCTGCAGCAGCCCGGCGTCGCCCAGCTGGCGGACCAGATCGCGACAAGCCTGGTCCGGGTCGCAATGGTCAATAGCTAGTCCCCGAGCAATCTCTTGCACCCGATCCGCCCAGCCCCGGTGATGAGGGTCAAAGAATGGCCACGAAAGAAAGCTCTGATCTGCCATCAATCGCCCTCGAATACTGGTTTGTCTTTTGCAACAAAGGCCTTGTAGGCGCGTTCAAAATCTCCGGTTTGCATACAGATCGCCTGGGCCTGCGCCTCTGCTTCGATTGCCTGTTCGATCGACATAGACCACTCCTGCGCCAGCATGGTCTTGGTCATCATATGCGCAAAATTGGGGCCAGCCACGATACGGTCAGCCAGAGATTGCGTGGTAGCGTCAAGCTCGGATGGATCAACCACCGCATTGTAGAACCCCCAGGAAAGCCCCTCATCAGCGGTCATGCTGCGTCCGGTATAGAGCAGTTCGGCCGTACGCCCCTGCCCGATGATACGGGGCAGGATGGCGCAGGCCCCCATATCGCACCCTGCCAGCCCCACCCGCGTGAACAGGAATGCACATTTGGCCTGCGGGGTGGCGATACGCAAATCCGCAGCCATAGCGATGATGGCCCCGGCCCCCACGCAAATACCGTCCACCGCAGCAATCACCGGCTTGCCACAATTCACAATCGCCTTGACGAGATCTCCGGTCATTCGCGTGAAGAGCAACAGGTCCTTCATCTTCATGCGCGTTAGCGGACCGATGATATCGTGCACATCTCCGCCCGAGCTGAAATTGCCACCATTTGAGGCGAACACCACTGCATCTACCTCTTCTGAATAGACCAAATCCCTGAACCAATCGCGCAGTTCGGCATAGCTGTCGAAGGTCAAAGGGTTCTTACGCTCTGGTCGGTTCAGTGCAATCGTTGCAACCCGGTTCCGGATTTCGCAGCGAAAATGTTTGACTTCACTAGTCATCGATTTCCTCCGAAATAGTGAGTTCGGTTGTCAGAGTGCGGGCGTCCTCGGCGGAAAACTGGCCAAGAATATCGGATATCCACGCCTCATGCGCCGCGGCCTGACGTGCGAATTCCTCGCATCCTTTTTGTGTCATGCGTACGCGATGGGCGCGGCGATCCCCAGGCACAGGTACACGCACTAGCAGGCCGTCATCAGCCAGCCGATCCACGATTCCGGTCACATTCCCGTTCGAAACGCGCAGCGCACCCGAGATTTCGCTCATCTTCAACCCATCTTCGAACCGCGACAGGGCTGCCATCACGTCGAAACGCGGCAGTGTCGTGTCGAACTCTACCCTGAGGTTCTCTCTTAGCGCCGCCTCGATGCCACGCGTGGTCTTGAGCAGCCGCAGCCATAACCGCAATCTCTCTTTGGAAGGGTCTTCCAATGGTGCTTGAAGCGGGTTTGGGTTCATATCTCGCCTCCGGACAGGCTAAGCGCGTGGCCATTGACTGAGTTTGCCGCATCCGAGCACAACCACCTCACGGCACCTGCTACGTCTTCGACCTGGATGAAACGGCCCTGTGGATTTATCTTTTTCAGGCTTTTCACCGCATTTTCCGCGCTCATTCCCGTCTTCTCGACGATGTTCGCAATCGAGCGATCCAGCATCGGCGTTTCCACAAACCCCGGGCAAACCGCATTGACGGTGATGCCCGTCGCCGCAAGTTCGACCGCCAGAGACCGCGTCAGCCCGACCACCGCATGTTTTGTCGCACAATAGCCGGAAACATATGGATAGCCCTTCAAACCGGCGGTGGACGCGATGGCAATCAGACGGCCCGCTCCTGCGGCTTGCATGTCAGGCAAAGCCGCCTGCCATAGATTGAAAACACCCACCAGATTCACATCCGTCAGGGTCCGCAGATCATCGGCGGTCATCCGATGAAACGGAAGCGAATGAGCCGCGCCGGCATTCGCAATCGCTATTGAAATCGGGCCGCGTTCTGCCCGTGCTGTTTCAATAGCAGCTAGGACCTGCTTGTCATCGGTCACATCACAAAGGACATACGGCAAGGCTTGCTGCTGCAGCTTGGCCTCTGTACGGCCCAAAATGGTAACGGCTGCTCCGCCATTCGCGAAATCTTGGGCTATAGCCGCACCAACGCCGGTGCCGCCGCCGGTTATGACGACATGTTTCATACTTCACCCGCCGTTTCCGCCATGCGATCTGCCAGGCGCCAGGCCTGATCCCGCCCGGCTTCATAGGGGCGGGGCCAAGTTTCCTGCCGGTCCCCCAACGCCGTAGCCGCGTGCAAGGTCCAGTACGGATCGTTCAGATGAGGCCGGGCAAGGCACACCAGATCCGCACGACCGGCCATGAGAATCGAATTTACGTGATCGGCTTCATAGATGTTCCCCACCGCCATAGTACTGATGCCGCATTCGTTTCTAATGCGGTCCGCGAAAGGGGTCTGGAACATACGGCCGTAAACCGGGTTAGCATCGGTCGAAGTCTGCCCGGCGGAAACATCCACTATATCTGCACCCGCCGCATCGAACATCGCCGCTATATCCACAGCTTGTTGCGGCGTCACGCCAGTAGGTCCGACCCAGTCATTGGCAGAAATGCGCGCCGCCATCGGCTTATCTTTGGGCCAGGTCGTCCGCATAGCTGAAAAAACTTCAAGCGGATAACGCATACGGTTTTCAAGACTGCCCCCATACATGTCGTCGCGCGTGTTCGACAAAGGAGAGATAAAGGACGAGATGAGGTAGCCATGCGCCGCATGCAGTTCGATCATGTCAAACCCAGCACGATCTGCCATCCGGGCTGCTGTCACAAATTGGGACGTGACCCTATCCATATCTGCACGATCCATCGCGCTGGGCACAGCGTTACCGTCGGACCAAGGGATGGCCGAAGCTGATATCAAAGGCCAGTTTCCTTCCTTCAGCGGCTGGTCCATTCCTTCCCACCCGATGCAGGTTGAACCTTTGCGGCCCGAATGGCCGATTTGACAGCATATTTTGGCGTCGGTTTCCGCATGGACAAATTCGGTGAGTCGAGCCCATGCGGCCTCGTGTTCGGGCTCATAAAGCCCCGGGCATCCTGGGGTGATCCGGCCTTCGGCGCTGACACAGGTCATTTCGGTGTATACCAGCCCGGCGCCACCTTTGGCCCTTTCACCGTAATGGATCAGGTGCCAGTCAACCGGGCACCCATCAACCGCCTTGTACTGTGCCATGGGTGACACTACGATCCGGTTCTTCAACTGCATCCCCCGCAGGCGAAATGGCGCAAACATCGGGGGCCGGGCCATACCATCAACAGCGCCCCCAGACTGCTGCATGAACCAGGCCTCGGCATGCCCCAGCCAGTTGGCATCGCGTTGGCGCAGGTTCTCGTGGCTGATCCGCTGAGACCGTGTCAGCATCGCGTAATTCAACTGAACCGAATCCTGATCGAGGTAACGTTCGACATTCTCGAACCATTCGACCGAGTTCCGCGCTGCCGATTGCAGGCGCAACACTTCAAGACGACGCTCGTCCTCATACCGCGCGAAAGCCGCTTCAGGCGTATCTTCTTTATGGACGAAGTCAGCCAGCGCAATAGCGCTTTCCAGTGCCAGCTTTGTTCCCGAGCCAATGGAAAAATGTGCGGTCGCTGCGGCATCTCCCAGCAATACCAGGTTTTTGTAACTCCATTTTTCGCACAAGACCCTAGGAAACCGCAGCCAGGCCGAGCCGCGGATATGACTGGCATTGCTCATCAAGGGATGGCCGCCCAAATGATCTTTGAAAATGTCTTCGCACAAAGCGATGGACTCTTGCTTGGTCATCTCACCGAACCCAAAAGCATCGAAGGTCTGTTGTGAGCATTCCACGATGAAAGTCGCCGTATCCCGGTCGAACTGATAGGCATGTGCCCAGACCCAGCCCTTTGGCGTTTCCTCAAAAATAAAAGTGAAGGCGTCGTCAAACTTCTGATGCGTACCCAGCCAGACGAACTGACACCGTCGTTGGTCTATATCGGGTCGAAAAACATCTGCGAACTCGGCCCGTGACTTGGAGTTCAGCCCGTCCGAAGCCACAACGATGTCGTAGCTCATCATATAGTCCGAGGCTGATGCCGCCTCGGTCTCAAAGCGCATCTCGACACCAAGCTCGCGCGCTCGGTCTTGCAAAATGAGCAGCAGTTGCTTGCGTCCGATCCCGCAAAATCCGTGGCCGCTGGACACGGTGCGCTGACCTTTATGCACAAGTGCTACGTCATCCCAATAGGCAAAGTGTTTACGTATCACCGTCGCGCTGGCTGCGTCATTGGCGGCAAGATTATCCAGCGTCTCATCAGACAACACGACGCCCCAGCCAAATGTGTCATCCGGGCGGTTTCGCTCGATAACAACCACTTCGGCATCCGGATCGCGGAGCTTCATTGAAATCCCGAAATAGAGGCCAGCCGGCCCGCCGCCGAGACATGCAACACGCATCGTTACCTTCCCCCATTCGCAGCTTTACCTGAAACGCTAGACCAGGTGGCCCATCCCTTCAAGTAAAAATATTTTATACTTGAAGTTTCTACGTTCTGAATATCCATCCACAAATTCGCGACGGGTTGGTATTTTCCTGAGCCAAGCCAGCACCGGTTTGCCTGCGACAAAGCAATCAATCTCTGTAAGCGGTTACAATTCGCTTTCACCTGAACGGCGCAGAGCTTACACATATTTGCAAAATCAAATTTCAGGTTTGACAATGCCAAAGGCAAAAACTGCACCGACCCTGGAGGATGTTGCGAAACTCGCGGGCGTATCGACCGCCACGGTTTCACGTTGCCTCAATTCTCCGAACCTGGTGGTGCAGGCTACGCGTGATCGGGTTCAGTCTGCCGTTGACGCTTTGGGATACACGCCGAATTTTGCCGCGCGTGTTATGGCTGCCAGACGGTCGCACACCATCGGCGCCATCATTCCCACCATGGAAAACGCGATCTTTGCGCGTGGACTTCAGGCCTTTCAGGAAGAGCTGCGCCAGCATGGCTATACCCTGCTTGTCTCTAGTTCGGCCTATCAGCCTGAGATCGAAGAAGAGCAGATACGCAACCTGGTCGCACGGGGGGCGGATGGGTTGCTGCTGATCGGGCATGATCGAGACTCGCGGATCTATGACTATCTCGCAAAACGCAGGATTCCGGTTCTGATAGCGTGGTCGTTTCAGGCAGACGCACCAGTCCCTTCGGTCGGATTTGACAACCGTGCGGCCATGGCCGAACTGGCAAATCAAGTGATCAAGCTGGGTCACCGGACCCTGGGTATGATTTCTGGTGTCAGCACCGGAAACGACCGTGCCCGCCTGAGGATCGAAGGGGTGCAAGAAGCAATGCGCCGCAACAATATCCCAAATGACCGGCTGACGATCGTAGAAACGCCATATGAAATCGAAAACGGGGCAGAGGCGTTTTCCCGTCTGATGTCTCGGCAAGATCGACCAACAGCGGTGCTGTGCGGGAACGATGTTCTGGCTATCGGTGCGTCGCGCCGGGCCAAGGAGATGGGGCTTAGAGTTCCTCAAGACGTATCCGTCACAGGGTTTGACGATATCGAACTGGCGCAGATCACCGATCCAGGTTTGACGACCGTGCATGTCCCACATCGCGAGATGGGTCGACGGGCTGCGCTGGAACTGGTTGGGTTGATCGAAAAGCCCACCGAAAGTTGCAATGTACAGTTGCGAACCAATTTGGTCGAACGCCAATCGCTGGGGCGCCCCGGCTGACTTCAGGCGGCCTCGTTTTCCATGGTGCGAAACTCACCTTTCAACCAGGCGTGACTTGCGCACATCGGGTCGGTAAAATGTTGACGGATGAGCTTTCCCATCGCTCTTTGGATTAGCTTCGAAGTGGTCTCGGGGTATACGTCGGTCGTGAATAAAGACACTGTTCTTACAAAGTTTCGGCCGGGAAATGGCACCACCCGAACTTGGTCGTGAAATCTGTGGGCCCTATGAAAACTTGCGGCCGTGGTAATGGTCCAACCGGTGCCTTCAGCGACCAATCCTATGATCGACTGATTGCATTCCAGTTCGAACCTGTTGGGCAGATCAAATTTACCTCGCCTGAGCTGTATCTCAATTTGCTTGCCGATCACGTAATCACGCGAATAGCGCAGCAACGGCAATTCTGCGTTTGATGAAAACATCTCCTCGGGCATGCCACTGAACCCTCCGGGCAAAACAACGATAAAAGGGTCGCGCATCAACGGGTATTCGATCAGGCCCTCGGTCCGTTCGAACGGTCGGGTCGCCACCCCTGCATCCAGCTTGTGTTCCTGTAACTTGGCAATGATCTCATGGCTGGGGCGTGTGAAATGCCGAAAACTGCAGCGCGGCAAAGCATGCGCAAGAAACCGAAACAAGTCTGGCGAGATTTGATTGTCGAAATCATCAATCAGTGCCAGCCTCAAATCCGTCGCATGGCGCCAGTTACCCGACCGGATCTCCGCCTCGGCCTTTTTCAAAACGATCAGCCCATCGCGGACATGGCGCGCATAGACTTCACCGGCAGGTGTCAGACCCATTGGACGACGCCCGTGATCCACCAAATCAATGCCCAACGCGGTCTCAAGGCTTCGTAGGTGATTGGAAACTGTGCTGATGGACAAACCGGTTTCCGATGCAACCTGTTGGATCGATCCTGACTTTGCGACCAACTGAAAAACTTCCAGCCAGCGGAGGCTTAGCGACTTTGGCACATTTACAGTCCGTTGTTTCGATTACATCAAAACTAGCGAAACAAAGAACGCCCCTCATTGCAATGATGAACTTGCAACCCGTTCTGCGTCAAGCCCGGAGCCTGCTATGGTCCGGGTCATAGGGCGAAGGTGCGATCACCGTTGCGTTGACCCGTTTTCCACAGTGATCCAACTCTATCTTGCACCCGATTTCTGCAAGTGACGGATCGACAAATCCATGGGCAAGATTGAGGCCGGTGCGGTGCCCCCACTCGCCCGAGGTGATTGTCCCGACAACCGTGTCACCCATCATAAGCGAAGCCCCGGCATGGGCAGGTCCCTGTCCGGTTTCCAACCGGAGCGGCACGAGTTTTCTCCGCGGCCCATCAGCATCACGGTTCAGCAGGGCATCGCGCCCGATGAAGTCACCCTTTTCCAACCTCACAAACCGATTCAGACCTGTTTCAAAAGGATCAAACTCGGTGATCAAATCAGCCTTCCAGTGCAGGAACGTCTTTTCCATCCGCATGGAGTCGATCGCCCGAGCGCCAAACAACTTGAGGCCGAAGCGCTCTCCAGCCCGCCGCAGCGCCAGATATGCGCTATAAAGCGAAGGGTTGGGAACGTGGATTTCATATGCCAGTTCGCCAGAAAAACTTACCGCCATTACCGTTGCCGGAGCGAAGCCAACAAAGCACTCCCTGACGCTCAGCCATGGAAAAGCTGCCGGGGACCAATCACCGCGCGCGCAGGACGCCAGCACATCACGTGATTTCGGGCCGGCAAGGATCAGAATGGTGCAGTCGTTGGTCAGACTGCGTAAATGCACGTCTTCATCGGGGTGGCGGTTCTGCTTTAGCCAATCCATATCGTGGAATTCACTTGCCGCCGCCGAGCCATACCAGACCCGGGCAGGGCCGCGATCGCTGGCGGGCAGGTTCGCCACAGTCGCTTCGGCTTTGACCATCCCGTGATGGTTCAAAAGATAGCCCAGCCCAACCCTGCCGTCGCGGCGCGTGACAGCACCGCAAAACAGACGATCCAGAAAGGCATGCCGATCCGCGCCGGTAATCTCGATACGGTTGAAACCATTCACCTCGGACAGCCCGACATTGGACTGAACATTTGCCACCTCGGCTGCGATCGGATCAAAGGTTTCGTCAAAATCGAAACTGAGGGTCGGTTCAAAGCTGGGGTCCGGCTTGATGTAATCCACCCTTTCCCATCCATTGACGACAGTGAATTCGGCGCCCTCGGCCGCCAGAACCGGGGTCAGCGCCGTGGTCTTGGCGGGCCTTCCTGCAGGGCGGTGTTCATGCGGGAGGTGAAAGCGGAATTCATTCTGGTAATCTTCAACTGCCTTTAGCGCCGTCAATTCCACATTTGCGTGGCCCGTGAACCGGCGCGGGTCCAGGCACCAGGTGTCATAAC
Source organism: Ruegeria sp. CDSB022 (assembly GCF_059611145.1). Classification (NCBI taxonomy): domain Bacteria; kingdom Pseudomonadati; phylum Pseudomonadota; class Alphaproteobacteria; order Rhodobacterales; family Roseobacteraceae; genus Ruegeria; species Ruegeria sp. CDSB022. The sequence continues at coordinate 79,386 of NZ_JBXWOZ010000006.1, forward strand.
AGGCCTCTCCATGCACAATCTGCTGGGCCAACAGCCAACCATGGCCACCGCCCTCACCCAATCCAGCCCGCAGGCCGATAATACAGAAGGCGTTGCGCTTGCCCGGGATCGGCCCGACAAGTGGTGCACCATCAATCGTATAGGTTATCGGCCCGTTGACGATGGTGTGAATCCCGGCCTCCAACAGCGCAGGCATCCGGGCAAAAGCGCCCTCCAGCACATCCGAGACACGGTCCAGATCGTCCGGGCACAGTGCATTGACAAAATTCGGATCAATCCCGTCCATGCCCCAGGTTTTGCAGCCCTGCTCATAGAACCCCAGCAAGAGGCCGTTCTTTTCTTGTCGACAGTAGAAATCGCTGATCGGACATCGCAGCAAAGGCATTCGGTGGCCAGCATCGCGGATTGCAGGAATTTCTTCCGTCAGAAAATACTGATGCTCCATCGAGGCCACGGGGTGGTGCACCCCCATCAAGGCGCCCACTTCGTTCACACGATATCCGCAGGCATTCACCACGATGTCACAGTCGATATCACCGTGTTCGGTCTGCACCGTCCAGGTGTCATCCTTGTGTTGGGTCAACCCGACAACCGGGGTATTCCGGTACACCTCGGCCCCGGCCAAACGTGCAGCCCGGGCCAACGCCTGACACAGCTGAGCCGGATCAATATCCCCGTCCAAAGGATCCCACAGCCCGCCAATTAGGTTTTCGGTCGAGATCAGAGGGTGCCGCCGAGCGCATTCTTCGGCATCAATAACCTCGAAATGGACATCCATCCCCCGGGCCATCGACGCGAAATGGCGGTATCCCTGCATCTGCGCTTCGGTATTCGCCAGCCTGATCCCGCCATCGCCGTGGTGATAGTTGATGGGATAGTCCGGATTGGCAGCCAGGTCTTGGTACAGCTTGATCGAATGGGATTTCAGCCCAACCATGGTTTGGTTTGTTCCGAAATTCGTCACCTGCGCCGCGGAATGCCATGTGGTGCCCGAGGTCAGCTCGTCCCGCTCGACTAGGACAACATCTGTCCATCCCTCTTGCGTCAGGTGATACAGCGTCGAACACCCAGCGATCCCGCCACCAATTACCACTACTTTTGTCCGCGACTTCATCGGCTTTGCTCCTCTGAACCCCAATAGGTTTTGCTGAAAACGGGTCTTCGCAACAGCTTACGAATGGCTTGTGCTGAAAAATCGAAACTACGATTGAGGATTCTGAAAGGCGCATTTCCCTTTTGCAGAGACCCCGCATCGCCCTTTACGGTTCCGGGAATTCTGACATGAAAAGGATTGGGCGTTGTCAAAGGGCAGTAAAAGAAGCGGTCGAAATGCGCGTCTTGCGCAACGCGCAGCAGAGCCCGCCATAGATCCGTGCCCCCCCGGGCAAGCCGGTGGTCGCTTTCAACCTTTGACACAGTCCGAAGTCAAACAAATATACAATACCGCCTTAAGGCTTCTGGAAACTCTGGGCATGGGCGAGGTCCCGGACAGGCTGGCCAACGACCTGCGGTCAGCCGGTGCACAAACCGGACAGCAAGGGCGGCTTCTATTTCCTCGAAACTTGGTTGAAGACGCTATTGGGTCCGCTGCCAAGACTTTCTCCTTTCATGGCCGGGACGAAGCGCGCTCGATCGAAGTGGGCGGAAATCGTGTGTTCTTTGGCACCGGCGGTGCGGCGGTGCAGACGCTGGATCTGGAGAGCGGCCACTATCGCCCATCCACGCTGGCCGATCTGCATGATTTCACGCGGCTTCAGGATACGCTGGCCAATGTCAGCTGGTTTACGCGCTGCTGTGTCGCGACTGATCTGCCAGATGTTTTCGATCTGGACGTGAACACGGTTTACGCTCTGGTTCGCAATACCACCAAACCGATTGCCACGTCGTTTACCCTTGCCGAACATGTGGCCCCGATCGTCGAAATGCTCGACATCGTTGCAGGCGGGCCGGGTGAGTTCGCTAAGCGGCCGTTTCTGAAGGCCCATATCAGCCCGGTGATTTCACCGTTGCGCTATGGCGAGGATGCGGTGGATGTTGTCTATGAATGTATCGCACATAATATCCCGATGTCCTGCATTACAGCCGCACAGGCGGGCGCCACAGCACCCGCGACACTCGCCGGGTTTCTGGCGCAGTCTTTGGCCGAGACACTGGCCAGCCTTGTTATGGTCAACGCGATCAAGCCTGGGTTTCCGATGGTGTTTTCGAACTGGCCTTTCATTGTTGATTTACGCACAGGATCCTTCGCAGGTGGCAGCGGTGAGACCGCCATCCTGAACGCGGCGTCGGCACAGATCACTAACGCACTGGGGCTGCCTTCGGGAGTGGCCGCCTCGATGACTGATGCCAAAGCTATCGACGCACAGTACGGGGCCGAGAAAGGAATGACCTCGCTCGCTGCGGCGCTGGCTGGCGGCAATCTGATCTACGAAAGCTCGGGCATGACCGCTTCGTTGCTGGGCGTCAGTTTCGAAGGGTTCGTCCTTGACGACGAAATGCACTCTCACACCTATCGCGCTTTGCGCGGCATCGAAGTGACCGACGAAAACCTGGGATTCGACGCCATTTGTCATGCGGTACTGGGCGACGGTCATTTTCTGGGAAGCGCCCACACCTATGCTGCGATGGAACGGGACTACTTCTATCCAGCGCTGGCTGACCGGAACGAACCCCGGACATGGCAGACCGAAGGGGCCGCAGATGCGTGGACGGTTGCCCGCCGGCACGCAAAGGACATCCTGGCACGACATCATCCGCAATACCTGACCGAAGAACAGGACGCTGAAATCCGCAGACGGTTTCGCATTCTCTATTAGACTTACGTCGACCGACTCTAGCCAGTAGGCTTGCAGCACATACACTCAGATGAGGCCCTCATGACAAACCCCTTCTTTCAGCCGGTCTCGGCAATGGAGCTTGCGCGTTTCGCCGGCGTCCCCACGTTCATGCGCCTTCCCGGACTGACCCCCAAAGACGACCGGATCAACGAAGTTGATATTGGGATCATCGGGATCCCGTGGGATGGCGGCACCACAAACCGCCCAGGCGCGCGGCATGGGCCTCGGCAGTTGCGCGACTATTCGACCATGATCCGCGCAATGAACCCGGTCACCGGTGTAGCTCCTTTTGCCATGGTGAATTGCGCCGATCTGGGTGATGTCGCGCCGAACCCGGTGGACATCGAAGACACCATGAACCGAGTCACGTCTTTCTATGACGATCTGACCGAACGGGGCATAACGCCGCTAACCGCAGGCGGCGACCACCTGACCACCCTGCCCGTCTTGCGCGCTCTGGCCAAGTCGGAGCCATTGGGCCTTATTCAATTCGACAGCCACACCGACCTGTTCGACAGCTATTTCGGTGGCTACAAATACACCCATGGCACACCGTTTCGTCGTGCCGTTGAAGAGGGCCTTGTGGACCCCAAGCGCTTTGTCCAAGTCGGCATACGCGGTACGGCCTATAACACAGAAGATATCGATTGGGCCGAGGCACAGGGCATCCGCATCATCCGCATCGAAGAACTGTTCGACCGCGGCATTGACGATGTCATGGCGGAGGTGCGGGAGATCGTCGGAACAGGTCAGACCTATTGCACCTATGACATCGACTTTGTGGACCCCACCTATGCCCCCGGCACCGGCACGCCAGAGATCGGCGGGCCGAACAGTTTTCAGGCGCAGCAGGTGATCCGCCAGTTAAGCGGTGTCAATCTGGTTGGTGCTGATCTGGTCGAGGTCGCACCCCCCTTCGATGCCGCTGGGGGCACGGCCTGGCTGGGCATCTCACTGATGTTCGAGCTGTTATGTGTTCTGGCAGAGGCTGTGGACGCCCGCCGCTAACCGGTGTTTTCGGCGATCATCGAGATCATCTCGAACATCACCGCCGCTGCGGTCAGGGCGGTGATATCGTTGGGGCTGTCCTTGGTGGGCATCATGCAAACAACGTCACCGCCGACAATGTTCAAGCCGCGCGCGGCGCGCAGAATGCCCACGGCCTCATCAATGTCGAACCCCTTCTCGCCCGGCTCCAGATTGGACACCGCCGGGGCAATAGTCGGGTCAAGGCAATCCAGATCGAAGGTGATATAGACCGGCCGGTCACCCAGAACCTCTTTGGTCTGCGCCACCACATCGGCCAGCCCGCGCTGACGAAATTCGCGCATGGTGACGATGTTGTACCCGTAGTCGTAGGACGGCTGCAACCAGTCCAGGCTGCGCGGATGGCCTCGCAGGCCGATCTGCATCGAACAGGTAGGATCAACCTGCCCCTGATCGGCCAGATAAGCCCCCCAATGAGCGGCCGACTTCTTTGCCCCCAAAAAGTGATCGACCTTTGTAAACACATCCGTATGGGCATCCAGGTGCAGAAAACTGATCGGCTCTCCTCCGGCCAGCTTCCCACATCCTAGGGCCTGTACGATCCCGCCGGTAATGGAGTGGTCACCGCCAACGGATACCGGGCGTGCACCTGCCGCATCTATGTCCTTGTAAAAGGCGGTAATGCGTTCGATGCAATCTTCGTTATCGTTGGCGCGCGGGAAGGGTACATCGCCGACATCGGCAATCTTCGCGCGGCTCCAGGGGTCGATCTCAAAAACCGAATGGACCCTGCGCTGTACCGCCGAGACATTCCGCAAGGCGCGCGGGCCCAGATGCTGATCCCTTTCGGTTGTCCCGTTTCCGGTCGAATGCGGCACACCGACAAGTGCAATATCCTGCCCCTCGGGTCCGATATTGGGGCAGCGAAACATCGTCGGTATGCCCCACCAGTACAAATTGTCCATCATGGACTGCTCATAGCGGTCGACCATTTCATCCTCCGGTAAAAAAATGCCCCCGGCCTGGGCCGAGGGCATAGAAGTTCAGATTCTTTCGTCTTCTCGCCGGAATGCACCCTGAACAATACGGTCCATGACCATAGCAAGGAACAAAATGGCAAAGCCGCCCAACAGGCCGGGCCCCTTGGCTGCGTATTGCAACGCCTCAAGGATTTCCTTGCCCAGCCCTCCGCCACCGATCAGCGAAATGATCACCACCATCGATAGGCACATCAGGATGGTCTGGTTCACCCCGGTCATGATCGACGGCAAGGCCAGAGGTATCTCGACATCCTTCAGCAACTGCCATTTCGAAGCCCCAAAGGCCACAGCAGCCTCTTTGATACTGTCGGGCACCCCGCGCATGCCCAGCGCGGTCAGTCGGATGACCGGCGGCATGCCAAAGATGATCGTGGCCAGAATGCCGGGCGGGTTGCCGGTGCCAAAGAAGGCGATAATCGGGATCAGATAGACGAAGGCCGGCAAAGTCTGCATCAAGTCCAGCACGGGCTCTGCCGCGCGGTAGGCACGCCTGGACTTGCCAAACCAAATGCCCAGTGGAATGCCAAAAACAACGCATAACAGCACCGCCGCACCGACCAGCGCCACGGTTTCCATCGCCACATCCCAATATCCCAGCAAGGCGATATAGGCCAATGAAGACGCCGTGAAGATCGCCACTCGGGGGCCTGCAGCCCGCCAAGCCGTCACACATATCACCAGCATCACAACCGGCCAGGGCGACCCGATCAGCGCAATGGTCAGGGCATCCAGAACCGACCGAACCCCAGCGACAATCCCATCGAATACGTCCCCGCCAGCAAGAGCGGCCGCATCTATCTGCGCCTCCATCCAGCTTGCAAGGTTTGAAAACAGGGTCCCGCCGCCCTCACCCAATATCAGTGCGGACACTTCTTTTTCGGGGAATGCATCCAACATGGCCAGCGAAGCATTGACCGTGAATTTGTAGACGATCAACGGCCCAATCGCCGCAACAAGCACAGCCCCCAGCACCATATTTCGCCTGGACTGGCCACTTTCGGTACTGTCCGGATCGGTCCGCCATTTTGAATACTGTTTTTCATAGACGCGGTCGGCATAGAAGCCCTGTGCCAGTTTGAAGACCAGCAGCATCAGCAATCCGGTGATCATGATGCCCAGCGCTTCAGACTGCGCGGCCGCGGCTTTTCCAAAGCTGGCATCGGCGGCTTTCTGTATATTCGCTGCCAGCTTGGTGAAACGGTCAATATCGGCCTTCTCTGTCGCATCGGCCGCCCGCGCCAGCAGCTCGTCGGCGCGTGCCTGCTGACGTTCGGCACGTTCCACCATGTCAGCGCCCGGATTGCCCCAGGCACCACGCCCGATCTGAACCCAAGCGATGATTTCCAGGATCAGAAAGGTCCAGAACATCCCCCAGATGGCTCGTGATGCTGACCACAAAGGCCCCAGAACCCCGGCCCAGAGATTGAACGTATTCGGAACCGCGCTGGTTGCATCATGGATCTTGTGAAACGCCTTGACGTAATAGTCCCCATTCGGACCAGCAAACTCGTGAATGGACCGATCCAGTGCCTCATGGTCGACCTCGATATCCGAGGCGGCGGTGACTTTCACTTCGGTGGTTACATCAGTCATTCTTGCCCCCCTGAATTCCGCGCAGCAGGCGCGGTTTGGTCACGACGCCCACGTCCTGTCCTGCATCGGTGATGATCACCGGCAGGTCCGTGTCGACAGCCAGGTCGATCAACTGATCCAGATCGGCCCCCTCATCCGCGCGCGGCGCGCCGTCGGTCGGGCCGGAATAGCTGTCCAGTGGCTCCATGATTGAATGCGCCTTGACCAGTTTCAGTTTGGATATGCCCTGAACAAACTCGCGCACATAGTCATCGGCCGGATTCATCACGATGTCTTCCGGTGTGCCAATCTGAACGATGACACCATCTTTCATGATCGCAATTCGGTGGCCAATGCGGATAGCTTCGTCCAGATCATGGGTGATGAACAATGTGGTCTTCTGCAACTGGGCGACCAGCGCTTTGAACTGGTCCTGCAGCTGCAGCCTGATCAGCGGATCGAGCGCAGAAAAGGGCTCGTCCATTAACAGGATTTCCGGATCAGAGGCCAGCGCGCGGGCAATTCCAACACGCTGCTGCATCCCGCCTGACAATTCTTTGGGCAGGCGATCTTCGTACCCGGTCAGGTCCACCAAACCCAGCGCATGGTCCGAGACGGCCCAGCGCTTGGATTTGGACACTTTTCGAATTTCCAAAGGATAGGCCACATTGTCTCTGACAGATCGGTGCGGCATCAGCGCCATATGCTGGAAAACCATCCCGATCTGCTGCGCGCGGATACGGCGCAGCTCAGCCTCGGATATTTTGGATACGTCCTGGCCCAGAATCTCGATCTTGCCTGAGGTCGGCTCGATCAAGCGGTTCACGTGGCGCACCAGCGTGGATTTCCCGGATCCCGAAAGACCCATAATGCAGAAGATTTCGCCGCGCGGGACTTCGAAAGACGCACCCTGTACGCCGACCACACAATTATACCTTTCAAGAACTTCAGGCTTTCCAATCCCTTCATCCCGTACTGCGGTCATGGCCTCTTCTGCCCGCGCACCGAAAATCTTCCAGACATCTGTCAGCTTAACGACTGTTTCGGTCATACTTGCCCCTTCAATGCAAAACAGGCCGCCAGGCATTCCCGGCGGCCTATCTGTAATTCAGTTCCGAGCGTTACCGATCACTCTGACATCCAGTTCAGAACTGCATCTTCGTTCGCACCGACCCATTCTTCGGCATATGCGAGCGGCTCTTTGCCATCTATGACAAGCGCATAAGTCATGGCCGAGACAGCGGCAGTATCCAGTTTCATGTTGGACAACAGCCGAGCAACTTCGGGGTACTCATCCTCAAGAGATTTGGCATAGTGAAGGTGCAGATAGGCCAAATCCCAGGCGACACCTGCTTCGGATTTCTCCAGCCAATCCGGATCATCCGTGGGCTGCAGGACATTCCATTTTGCCGCGTCATAGGCCGGCTCTTCCAGGATCTGAAGATCATGCAGTTCAAACACGTAATGCGGCGTATAGCAGAAACCCACCCAAGGCTCACCCGCTTTGATCGCGTTATCAAGGTTCGCATAGGCGACGGTTTCGTCTATCTCGGTCAGTTCCATGACTTGGTCATAGCCATATGATTTGGCCCGGATTTTCTCGACATTGGTCGACGCCCAGCCGGGGGCACCGATCCATACTTCGCCCTGCCCGTCGCCATTGCTGTCGAACAGTGCCGCGATGTCGGGATTGGTCAGGTCGTCAATGGACCGAATATCATTGGCATCAGCGGTCGCTTTGTCGACACACATTCCTTGAAACGCCTCAACGCCATTGGAATTGAAGGTAACTGTACCCTTTTCGGTTACATAGGTGTCATGCAGGTTCTGCTGGTTCGGCATCCACACTTCGGGGTGTACGTGCATGGCGCCGGAATCCATCGCCTCGAACACGATCGGGTTGGTGCCATTCTGAAGCTCGACCTCTAGCCCCAGATTTTGTTCGATCGCAACCTTTAGAATGTGCGCTGTTGCATTTACCGATGGCCAGTTCGGCACACCGATCACAATGTCAGCAGCAAAAGCAGGCACAGCGACTATCATCGACGCGCCTCCCAGTAACATAGTGAGTTTGTTCATATTATTTCTCCGTGTTGGGCGTTCGAGGCGCTTTTCTTCTTACCCTATGGGCAGCGGTACGCCTGCCAAACGACATCGGGATGACGTTCCATCCCCCTTTCTTAGCCAGTTACCGGGCGCGCCGGTTTGACAGGAAAATTCAAACATGCCGACACATGACCCATCAAGAACAACATGCCACAAATCAATATATGCGTCTTTCTCGAATATTAGATTCGGTTTATTCTGATCTTGGTCGATATGACGCCTGAAATAGGTGCAGCCGATTCTTGAGTGGGCTTGTCTGCCATCAATATCCCCTAAGCGGCGCCATCTCAGACAGGGGTACAGATTTTATCCAGTCAGTCCTCAGATCCCAGTACAAGATCCTGCTTCAGGATGAAGTCCCCAAACGCGTCCGTCAGCGTTTGAAAGCGCGAGCGTTGCGAGACATAAAGATACACCTGCCTTTGATCTTCGAGATCAGCGATAGGACGGAAGACGATAGCCTCAGGGAGAGACCGTGCAACGGTTTGCGGTAAAACCGTCACCCATTCCTCGGTGCGCACCAATGCGATCAGTGAATGGGTGTTCTGAATGGTCACACCGGCCTTCGAAATCGCCGCGTGAAACCGCGGGGACTGAACCAGATCGCACAGAGCATTGCGTATGAAGGGAACCGAAGCCACCTGTTCGATGGTTGGCATCTCCGATTGCTGTGCCAGCGGGTGTGCAGCCGTGCAAACCACCCCAAACCTGTCTTCGAACAAGGGCGTGGCTGTGACCCCGTTTAGCGCAAGATACCCGGATGCAATGCCGATATCCGCTTTTCCTTGCACAACCGCGTCCAGTACCTGCTGTGTATCGGTATCGCGGAGCTCGATCCTGATATCGGGGAAATGGCTATTCATGTGACTCAGCACCTTGGGAAAGGCAAGAGCCGCCACCGACGGCACAGACACGATCCGCAACAGCCCGTACTCTGCGCTGGCTATTGCCTCGATATCCTGAACTGTTTGATCGAACTGTCTGACCTGCTTCAAAGCCAAATCATGAACCTGCCGACCCACTTCCGACAGTCGGTTTTTGCGCTCTCCCTCGAACAGCTTCTTACCCAGGTGCTCCTCAAGCTGCTTCAGCGTCATCGACACCGCCGATTGCGTTCGCCCAAGACGGTCGGCGGCCTCGGTCAGATTACCAGTCTGCACAACCGTGCAAAAACTGCGCAGTGTTTCAATCTTGATCGCCATACTTCAGTTTTTCTGCAATTTGTTTCATTTAATTGAGTTTGACTGATGTTCGCCAAAAAATCCATCCTAGGTCAAATGAAATCGCACTGGGGCGTAACGTGACACAACTGAATCTGATTGCTGGCGAATGGCTGGCAGGTGAGTCTGAAATCGAAAACCGCAATCCTTCGGACCTGAGCGATCTGGTCGGCATGTTTGCACAGGCCAGCGCTGACCAGCTTGAGGCGACGCTGGATCAAGCCCGTGTTGCACAGGCTGAATGGGCCGCCTATGGCATCGAACGGAAGCAAGCTGTTCTGAACGCTATCGGTAATGAAATGATGGTCCGGGCCGAAGAACTGGGTACGCTCTTGGCGCGCGAAGAAGGCAAGCCGCTGGCCGAAGGCAAAGGCGAAGTGTTCCGCGCCGGGCAGTTCTTTACCTATTACGCAGCTGAATGCCTGCGTCAAATCGGTGAGAACGCGGATTCTGTGCGCCCCGATATCGAAGTAGACGTTCGCCGCGAAGCTGTCGGTGTTGTCGCCATCATCAGCCCATGGAACTTCCCTACCGCGACTGCCTCTTGGAAGATTGCTCCAGCACTGTGCTATGGCAACGCGGTTGTGTGGAAACCCGCCAACATCACCCCGGCATCCGCTGTCGCACTGACCGAAATCATCGAACGTCAGGACATCCCCAAAGGTCTGTTCAGTCTGGTCATGGGTTCGGGGCGCAGCATCGGGCAACGCCTGGTCGAAAGCCCCAAGGTCAATGCAATTTCCTTTACCGGGTCAGTCCCGGTCGGCAAGGGTATCGCAGCAGCCGCCATCCAGAACCTGACCAAAGTTCAGATGGAAATGGGATCAAAAAACGCGCTGGCAGTGATGGACGATGCCGATCTGGATCTGGCCGTTACTCTGGCATTGGGAGGAGCGTTTGGAGGCACCGGACAGAAATGCACGGCGTCTTCGCGCCTTGTCGTGCATGCGGGTATCCATGACGCGTTTGTCGAAAAGCTGGTGGCCGGTGCGCAAGCGATGAAGGTCGGCCACGCGCTGGAGGAAGGCGTGCAGATGGGTCCCGTCGTCAGCCAACAGCAGCTGAGCGAAAACCTGGCCTATGTTGATCTGGGCAAATCCGAAGGGGCCGAGCTGGCCTGTGGCGGAACCCGGCTGGAGATGCCTCATGACGGGTTCTACATGTCGCCGGGCGTGTTTCTGAACACCAACAACGACATGCGCATCAACCGCGAAGAAATGTTCGCACCTCTGACCAGTGTCATCAAGGTTGGCAGCTATGACGAAGCGCTGAGCGTCGTCAACGACACCAACTTTGGCCTGACCTCGGGCATCGTGACCAAATCGCTGGCCCGCGCCACGCATTTCCGTCGCAATGCGCGCACTGGTGTTGTGACTGTGAACCTGCCCACTGCAGGCACCGACTACCACGTGCCTTTTGGCGGCCGCGGCGACAGCTCTTACGGGCCGCGCGAACAGGGTAAGGCTGCGGCCGAGTTCTATACCACGGTCAAAACCGCCTATATCAGCGCGGGCCCCGTGTGATGCGGATCGACGGGCTACAATATGCCAACTGGTCGGAAAAGATTTTCCGCCAACTGCGTGACGGGGGCGTGGACGCGATCCACGTCACCATCTCGTACCACGAGAACTTTCGCGAAACGGTTCTGAATTTCGAGAAATGGAACCGCTGGTTCGAACAAAACCCGGACCTGATCATGAAAGGGCGCTGGGCCAGCGATATCGATACGGCTCGTAAAACGGGCCGGACGGCTGTGTTCTTTGGCTTTCAGAACCCCTCGCCCATCGAAGACGATATCGGGCTGGTCGAAATCCTGCACGATCTTGGCGCCCGTTTCATGCAGCTGACCTATAACAACCAGTCCTTGCTGGCGACCGGCTGTTATGAGGCCGATGACACAGGCATAACCCGTATGGGCAAGCAGGTGATCAAAGAGATGAACCGCGTAGGTCTTGTAGTGGACATGAGCCATTCGGCGGACCGTTCCACCATCGAGGCCGCTGAATTGTCCGAGCGTCCCATAGCCATCACTCACGCGAACCCGTATGATTGGTCGCCCGCGCTGCGTAACAAGCGTGACGATGTCATTCGTGCGGTGACGGAAAATGGCGGGATGCTTGGCTTTTCGGTTTATCCCCACCATCTGAAAGATAAATCCGATTGCACGCTGGACAGTTTTTGCGAGATGATCGCACGCGCCGCCGACAAATACGGCGCGCAGCATCTGGGGATCGGCACAGACCTGTGTCAGGATCAACCCGACAGCATTGTGGAATGGATGCGGGTTGGCCGCTGGACCAAGGAAATCGACTATGGCGAGGGATCCGCTTCGGCTCCAGGCTTTCCGCCCATGCCGGGCTGGTTTCAGGACAACCGAGATTTTGGGAACATCGAACAAGGGTTACGCGCGACCGGCCTGAACGATGACGAAGTGGCCGGGATCATGGGCAGGAATTGGTATCAGTTCTTCGCCGAGAACTTCGTCCCACAAGGGTAACACTATGTATACACGCGTGCAGACTGAAAATGTCAGACGTGATCCCGCGATGGTCATGCGGCTGTCGCGGCTGGGCTCGCTGCATCAATGCCGTCTCAGCTTTATGCGGCAACTGACCCGCCGTATGGCGCAGGAAAACTGGAGTTTTTCCCGACCTGCGTTCGAGATTGACGAACACGGCGTTGGCCATGCGGTCTATACCGCGCAAGGCCCTGATCACGCATATTCTCTGGTGGCGTTTGGCCATGATCTGCCGCCCGAAAAACGCTCGGACCGGGTCATCGCCGAGGCCTGGGATGCCACCTTCGCGCTATTTGACGGCATTCCGACGGCGGATGATATTCACCGCCTGTCGCAAAACGTACCAGTGCAAGAGGCCGGGCGCGTCAGCGAGTCAGAACTGTCATTGTCGCGCGCCAACCGGTCAGTCCGCCTGTGGGCACATGTGGTCGACCGTCTGGCCGCTGGTCAACAACCCGATCTGGAACAGATTTATCAGGTTGGCTACCTGATGCGGACAACCGCCGTGTATGGTTCCGGCAAGTTTGGGGCTGCAGATCGCGAGAAAACAGCCAGTCGCCCCGAGGTCAACGGCCCGTTCCAGACCGAGATGTTGTCGGTCTACCTGACCCGGACCTTTGTGCGCGATCTGGTGCAGCATATGGCCCAAGTGAAGGGCGGCGATCAAACCGCGCAGTTAGATCCGCAGATCGCCAGTTGGCTCGGCATTGGCAATTCCACAGGTCTGGGCATGGCCCCGTTCATCGTCAACCATCCGATCTTGTTCAATAACTGGATCATGGCGCGAGAGGAGGCCATCGCCCGGGTACGGTCGCTCTTGACCGCCTCGGAAGATGAGGCCCGTCAATTCCGTGGCATCTATGATCGTAGCAAACTCTCGATGTCCTGGTGGCAGTCTGAGCATCCGGTTCAGCGCGATAAGCTGGCGGCGCTCAACAACGATCTGCAGGCAATCTCTGGGTATCTGGACAGGGATGATCTGACGCAGAACCAACCCTGGGATCGGTTGATCCTGTGGTCGCAATCCGCGCTGAGCGAGGAGGGCCAGGAACTGCTCGCCTCGCTTATCCTTGAGCCCTATGGCGAATTGGTCGATGGGCTGAGCTGTTGTATGGCCGACAGTAATTCAAGTGCCCATGTGATTGATGGATCAATGTCGGTAGGCGCTGCGCGCGATCTGATCAGTAACAGTTTTGGCTGGGCCTTGGATCTGGATTGGAACGCAGCGGAAAACTGTGCGCGGGCCTGGTATGTCTCCGAGGAGAAGCTGGAGCCGCGACTGGGTGAGCGCTTTGAGGAACCGATATCCGGTTACGAACAGCCCCTTGCCCCGGCCCGTGACGCCGCGATGGCGTATAAGGCGCTTGCCGAATGGGATACTCGCTCCTCCGTTGCAGAGTTTCTGCTGCGCCATCCTGAACATCGCCACACCCTGCGCCGCGCTCAAATGAGCCGAGTAGCCCCCTATGGTGAAATCCACGACAACACGATTAGCGCCACTGTCCTGCCTATCGACATGCTGCGGGCCAAGCTGTCGTTTTTTGGGGCAACCCATTTTGACCCCCGGTCGGACCGCTGGGTGCGGATCTGCATGTATTCCGGCGCACCATATCCTGATGAGCTAACGCCGGAAAATGCCGATCTGTGGGTTTATCCGGAGTTGCCGCAATGACCTATTCACTGAACGAGATCGAAGCCACCTCTAAACGCGCTGCCCGAGGGGCAGGGTATGCCTGGGGTCTGGCAGAAGAGGCCGCCAAAGCCACACGCTGGTTGTGCGGGCATGGGCTGAACGGGACTGCAGAGCTGGCCCACCTGCTGGACTTGGGTTTGGCTGCGGCGCCGGCAGATCACAGACCAGATGCGATGCAGGGCCCATGGCAGGGCAAGGGCGCTTTGTGCCCTCTGGCCACTGGCACCTTGCTGTCGGATTGTGCCGAACAGCTGCGCGCCGGACCGGTTGAGATGGCCAACATTGCAATCCCTGCCCTGTTACTGCCCTTTGCTGCCTATGCGGCACGTGAACTCAAGGGCTGTGTGGTGCTTGATTGTGATGGGCATCTGGCGGCATGTGATGGGTATTCCGTGTCGACCTCAGATACCTTACCCGCCCAGGCGCGCAGGGTGGTGGTTTCGCTGGGGGAACAGCGTACAGGCCCCAGCCCACATCAGACCCGCGCCGCCCCGACTGATCAGGCTTGGGCAACGCTGAATCGCTTTGCCCACCGCACCTATGCCCCCGCAACCGAGGAATCCCGCCTGCTGGGTGCAGGGGCCGGGCTTTCTGATAATGACTGATGAGGTACTGATTTGACCGAGACCCGGACCCTTACTCTGAACGAAATCGAAGACCTGTCGTTTCGCGCGCTTGTTGCTGCGGGGACTTCACCGGAAAACGCCCGCCCGCTGGCGGTTGCGACCGCGGCAACCGAGGCGGACGGCGTGGCAAGCCATGGACTGGCCTATATCCCGATCTATTGTGAGCATGTCCAATGTGGCAAGGTCGACGGGCTTGCCAAACCGGTCATGACACGGCCCAAGCCAGGTGTAGTTACCGTAGATGCCGCAACCGGATTTGCCCATTCAGCCATCGATCTCGGGTATGAGACGCTGATCACCGCTGCGCGCGAACAGGGCGTTGCCGTGCTGAGCATCTGCAACAGCTATAACTGCGGCGTGCTGGGCTATCACACCTATCGTCTGGCACAGGCCGGGCTTGTCGGGCTTGGTTTTACCAACGCGCCAGCCTCGATCGCGCCATCGGGTGGCGCAAAGCCGGTTGTAGGGACCAACCCCTTTTCCGTTGCCGTACCCGGTACAGATGGGCAACCCGCCCTGCTGATCGATCAAAGCGCCAGCACAATCGCCAAGAGCGAGGTCATGAAACATGCCAGAGAAGGAAGGCCGATCCCCGTTGGGTGGGCATTGGACGCCGAGGGCAACCCGACCACTGATCCCAATGTGGGCCTCAAGGGCTCCATGGCACCTTCTGGTGGGTACAAGGGCGTCGGTGTGGCCCTTCTGACCGAAGTTATGGCGGCCGCTCTTACAGGGGCCACTCTGGGCATCAACGCCTCGCCCTTTTCAGGAACCGCTGGCGGCCCGCCCAAGACCGGACAGTTTTTCATTGCGATCGACCCTGTGGCGACATCGTCGTCGGGTGGCTTTGCTCAGGGCATCGAGGAACTCGTCGACGCCATTCGATCGCAAGACGATGCACATTTGCCTGGCGATGGCCGACGCGCAAAACGCGTCGCATCGGCCACACAAGGCGTGGCTGTAAATATTGCGACCCTTGAAAAGATCGAGGCCATCTTAGGATAAGCCGGTTTTCTTAGCCCGCAATCAGATTCTTTCTGGTTCGGGCACCCTTACCCAAACCTTCTGACCCAGCACCAATTTTCAGAACGGCTTCCAAGCCTTTAGCCAAAATTCGACCCGGACGCAGCAGGCTCATTTTTCGTATTTCATGCTTTAGCGCAGAAAAACCGGGTTGACTCAAATCGCACTCCATATTTAGTTCGGTAACAGAACGAATAAATGGAATCGACGTGGCAACGCAGACGAAAATCTCTCGACGAATGTCTCAAAGTGCGGTCGTTCAGGCGATTGCGACCTATGGGCCCATTTCGCGCGCCAGCGTGTCGAAGCTGACCGGTCTTTCGAAACAGACAATCTCGGAAATTGTCGGAAACCTAGAAAGCGATGGCTGGGTGCGGACAGTCGGTCAGACCGAGGGGCATGTCGGACGCCGCGCTGTGGTATATGAGATCGCTCCGGATGCGGCAACGGTCGCCAGCGTCGATCTGGGTGGAACAAAGATCAGGGTCGCACTATGCGATCTGACCGGTCGCGTTCTGGCCGAGCGCGTAGAGCCGACAGAACAAAGCGGCGGCAGACAAGTGGTCGATCAGGTTGCCCGTATGGTTCGCGCAACCGCAGACGACCCCCAATGCCCGTCAGGCGAATTGAAAATAGCTGTCGTCGGTGTCCCAGGCGTGCCGGACAGCAGGACCGGCGCGGTCCTGATGGCGCCTAACATAACCGGGCTGGATCAGATTGATCTTGCTGGCACTTTGAACGAACGGCTTGGGATAGAAATCCTTGTCGAAAATGACGTGAACCTTGCCGCTCTGGGCGAGCATTGGATGGATCATCGAAGCGACCAGGATGACCTGGTCTTCGTTTCCGTCGGAACCGGAATTGGTGCAGGAATCGTCGTCGGAGGTATTTTGCTGCGTGGCGCATCTGGTGCAGCTGGCGAAATAGGTTTTCTTCCCTTTGGTGCCGATCCCATTGCAAAGGAAAGCCATAAAATAGGCGCGCTAGAACGCGTAACCGCCACCGATGCAATCATCGGCGAATACAGGATGCTTACGGGCGAAACTTGCTCAGTTCCTGCGATCTTTGAGGCTGCCAATAACGGCGACAAAGCAGCCGAGCAAACGCTGGACAATGTCGCTTATCAGATCGCGCGGGCTTCGGCGTCGATTGTAGCGGTCCTTGATCCGTCCCTTATCGTGATGGGGGGCTCTATCGGCGCGCGTGACGAGTTGATGCACCGGATCAGACGCTTTGCCGCTCAGTGCTACCCCCGTGAAATAGAGATCCAGCCCTCAAAGCTGGGTCCGCATGCTGCCCTTGCCGGAGGTGTGTCTATAGCCCTGTCGCACCTACATATTTCTCTTTTCGCCGAGGGTCAGAAAGGTGCCGAGATCAACGTACCACCTCCAGCGCTCGATACCTTCAAGGCAAGTATGTCATGACCGCTATGGCTCTTTCAGAACGCTTGCGTCAAGAACAGGATGCTGATGCAGACCTGACTCTGTTGCGCAATGCCCTGTCCATCGAAAGCGTGACGGGCAATGAAACACGTTTTGCGCGTTTTCTGGACCAGCAACTTATGGCCCTGGGGCTGAATACCGGACGGAGCTGTTTCGCGGGTGAACGCGAAAATGTCTGGGGAATTGCTTCTGTGGAGGGACCCAACCTCATGATTTTGGGCCATACGGATACGGTGCATATCCGGGGCTGGGAGGAATATTGGGAAGACGATGCACGCAAAAATCCATTCGGCGCGACCGAAAAGGACGGGCACATCTGGTCACGTGGGGCAAGCGACCTCAAGGGTGGGATTTGCGCTGCGATTGCCGGGTATCGCCTGCTGCAAAAACTTGGCGCTATGCCTTCAGCCAGTCTGACCTTTGCCTTCATCGGTGACGAAGAAAGCGGTGAACCTGGCAGCGGCGTCAGCGCCGGGGCGAAAGATCTGGTTGGACGCATCAAATCCGCCGAGATCCCCCGTCCTGATTTCGCGATCTATGTCGAGCCAACGAGTTTGGACATTTATTCCGCCCAGATCGGGTTCTTTATCGCCGAGATCACGATAACTGGAAAAACAGCTTATTTCGGCCGACCCGAATTGGGGGTCGATGCATTGAAAGCAACGCATACGCTTCTGTCGAAAATCTGGGATCATGAAAAAGAACTGAACGCGGGCCCGCGTCATGACCTTGTCGGTGCCTCTTCTGTTCTGGTGACGCATATCGATGGCGGCGGGTTTATCGCAGTGCCCGGAGAATGCAGGCTCTCGCTGATCCGGAAACTTAGACCTGGCGAAATGCTTGATGTTGCAGTGGCAGCATTGGAATCAGCGCTTGGCCTGGATCACCTACCCACGGGCATAGAGGTGTGCATCGACTACCCAGCCGGTCGTGATCATCCCAAGGGCGGCTCACCAGTTGAAAACGACCCCGATACTGAGGCGGTTCGCCTGTTGCAGAACTGTGTACAGCAAACTCTGTCCCGAAAAGTAGAAATCGGCGGCGCGCCCTACTGGTCTGAGATGCCATTTTTAACAGAACAGATCGGCTGTCCAACCGTTTACTGCGCACCGGGGGATATCGCCGTGGCGCATACTTTTGAAGAACGAATTGAGGTCGAAGAATACCTCGCCGCCGTCCGGGCCTTTGCGCTTTTCATAGCGCAGTTCGGTGCGTCGGACACGCTCGCAATGCATCCAACCTGAGGAGGACAAACATGTCACTTGTTAGAAGCACATTTGCCGCTACCGCGATGTTCGCGCTGGCGGGCAGCTTATACGCCGAAACCATCGGTCCAGCGGGGGAAAGTGCCACCCCTTCATCAATGGTTGTTGTCGCTGATGATGATGTCGAAAAGGTGAAAGAGGCTGGATATTCCGCTGCTTTGCTGTGGCATGACCAATCCGACTTTGTGAATGCGGTAACAGCAGGTGCCAGCGATGAATTTGCGCGTCTGGGGATAGAGGTTGTTGCCGTGACAAGCGCAGGATTTGATGCTGCAAAACAACGTAGCGATATCGAGACGGTCATGGCCAAATCGCCCAATATCATTCTGTCGCTTCCTCTGGACCCGGTGACCTCTGCCGCAGCATTTGCAGAGGCAAAAGAGGCCGGAGTTGCCCTAAGTTTCCTCTCGAACCTGCCGGCCGGCTACAAGCACCCGGACGACTATGCGGCAATCGTGACGGATGACCTGTTTCAGATGGGCAAACAAGCGGCGGATGCGCTTGCGGCTGCCATGGGCAATGAAGGAACAGTTGGATGGATTTATCACGACGCAGATTATTATGTGACCAATCAACGCGACAACGCTTTCAAGACCACGATTGAGAACGACTATCCGAACATCACAATCGTTGCAGAACAAGGCATATCTGATCCTGCGCGCGCCGAAGAGATTGCCAATGCGATGCTGCTGAAAAACCCAGACCTGGGTGGAATCTACGTAACCTGGGCTGGTCCGGCAGAGGGTATTCTTGCAGCGCTGCGGACGAACGGAAACACCTCGACCAAGATCGTGACATTGGATCTGTCAGAGCCGATTGCCCTTGATATGGTTAAGGGTGGTAATGTCGCGGCGATTGTTGCCGATGAAGCCTATGAACTGGGGCGTGCAATGGCCGCCAGTGCCGTGCTCGACCTGCTGGGCGAGGACGTACCATCCTTTGTTGTAGCCCCTGCATTGACAGTGACAGCGGACAACGTTGCCGATGGATGGCAAAACTCGCTGAATATTGATGCACCAGCCAGTCTGACATCGAAGTAGAGACCTGATGGGCAGGTCGCCTCTGGCGACCTGCCGCAACCGGATATTCCCAGAGGCATCCATGGAACAGGCTTTTCAACGTATGCGCGACTTGGATCTACAGCGCTGCGTCATTTATTTCGGCTTTCTTGCGATCTTTCTGTTTTTTGGGATCACTCTCTACGATGACGGGTTTCTGACCAGTCGGAATCTGACAAATATCGTCCTTCAGACAGCCCCGGCCACGATCATGGCCATCGGATTGGTCTTTGCCCTGTCAGCCGGAGAGATCGACCTGAGTTTTGGCTCTGTCGTAGCTGTTGCAGCCCTCTCGGCAGCTGTTGCGATGCAGAACGGCCCAATGATCCTGGGTGTCGCAGCGGGGCTTGGCGCAGGCATTCTGATCGGCGCGTTCAATGGTGCATTGGTGGCCTATCTGCGGTTGCCATCATTTCTGGTGACCTTGGCCACCATGGGTTTATTTGCCGGAATTGCGCGTTCGATGACCGATCTGCGATCCATTCCTGTCGTTAACGGGACTTTCACCGGGGTCTTCGGCTCGGGCAAGCTGTTTGGTGTACCTTCACTTGTTATCTGGACCGTGATTGCAGTGCTGATTGGCCATGTCATCTACCGACACACACGTTTTGGCGCACACGTTCTGGCCGTTGGGGACAATGCCCGCGCAGCCCAAGTCTCTGGCATCAGGGTTCCCCGTATCCGGCTGATGGTTCTAACCTTGTGCGGTGCAACCGCTGGGCTGGCTGGTTTGCTCTATGCCGGGCGTATTCAAGCCGCCAAATATACAATGGGCGAAAGCGACCTGATGACGGTCATTGCCGCTGTCATCGTAGGTGGCACTGCGCTTAATGGCGGCAAGGGATCCATAATAGGTGCGCTTTTGGGCTCGCTCATGATGGGAATGCTGAATAACGGGCTGATCCTGATGGGGCTTCAGGTCTCGGACCAGATGATCGTACGCGGGCTGATCATACTGATCGCCGTAGCAATTTCACTCCGCGAAATCCGCCGATAGACACCGGAGCAACCCAATGTTTCTTGATCTTCTCATACGTCGCAACCCCAAGTTCATCGAGGCCGCCATGGCCTTGCATCAACAAGGGAAGATCCCCGCAAACGCCTATGTGCTTGACCTGGATGTCGTCGAACGCAACGCGCGCCTTTTCTCTGATGCGGCCCGTGGGCATGGCCTTACAACTTTTGCCATGACCAAACAGGTGGGCCGCCATTCCGGCTTTTGTCAGGCGGTCATGCGCGGTGGCATCAGCCGGTCCGTCGCCGTGGATATGGCCTGCGCCTTGGCATGTGACCGCGCTGGCTTAAGGACAGGTCATTTGGGTCACCTTGTACAGGTACCCCGCCAAGAAGCTTTCTTCGCCGCAGCCAAACTACGCCCGGACTATTGGACGGTATTCTCGGACAACAAGGCAAAAGAGGCGGCAGACGCCTCGGCTCGGGCCGAGAGAGAACAGGCACTGATGGCGCGCATCCAGACCGAAGGGGATACGTTCTATCGTGGCCACGAGGGAGGATTTGACGCGAATGATATCCTGGCGGTGGCCGACCGTTTGGATGCGCTGCAGGGCGGGCGCTTTGCAGGCATTACAACCTTTCCCGCCCTGCTTTTCGACCAGGATGCCCGCAAGGTTGTGCCGACCCCAAACCTCCACACGCTCAACATGGCTGCAGAAGCTCTGGCGCGTGCTGGGCGTACGGATATCGAAATCAATGCCCCCGGAACGACATCTTCAGCTGTTCTTCCAGCATTAGCCGAAGCCGGGGCCACGCAGGTTGAACCGGGCAATGGCCTACATGGCACGACGCCTCTCCATGCGGTAGAAGACCTTCCTGAGGATCCCGCCGTACTTTACCTTTCCGAGGTCTCGCACCATCACGGCGGGAAAGCCTATTGCTTTGGCGGCGGGCTCTATATCGATCCGGTTTTCCCGAAATACCAGGTTCGGGCGCTGGTCAGCAGCAGCCCGACAATCAGCCGGTCAGCCCTGCGAAATGTCGAAATTCCTGATTATTCCGCAATAGATTACTACGCCATGATCGACAGCGACAGCGATCAAAACCCCGCACCAGGCGACACGGTTGTCTTCGGTTTCCGTGGGCAGGCCTTTGTGACCCGCGCTTTGGTTGCCGGGATAAAAGGCGTAGACAGCGGAATGCCAGAGCTTACCTCAATCGAAAACGGCTTTGGCGACCACGTCAGCTGGCCGGGAGCCTTTGCGCAATGACTCCGGTTCTTTCCCTCAAGCAAATCCACAAATCTTTTGGCGGAGTGGTCGCGATCCAGAATTTTTCACTGGACCTCTACCCCGGTGAAATCGTGGCTCTGGTCGGTGATAATGGCGCGGGTAAATCCACGCTCGTCAAGATCATCTCTGGCGTGCATCGACCAACCAGCGGTGAGATCGCGCTTGACGGCGAAGAAGTCGGTTTTTCGGATGCAAGCGCGGCTCGATCACATGGTATTGAGGTGGTCTATCAGGACCTCGCATTGGCTGACGAACAGCCGGTTTATATGAACATGTTTCTGGGCCGCGAACTGACGCGCAAACCCTTTGGACTGCTGGATAAAGCACGCATGCGTGCCGAAACCCAAGGCCTTGTTGATCAGCTTGACGTGCGCATCCCCTCTGAGCGCGCAGCCATACGTGATTTGAGCGGAGGCCAAAGACAGGGCATTGCTATCGCGCGCGCAACCCATTGGGCCAGCAAATTGATCCTTCTGGATGAACCCACTGCAGCACTTGGCGTTGCAGAGACTGCGAAGGTTGAGGACCTTGTCGCGTCACTTAAGGATCGCAATCTGGCAATCTTGATCATCAGCCATTCCCTGGATCAGGTTTTTCGTCTTGCCGACCGCATCTGTATTTTACGCCGGGGTGAACAGATAGGCGTCAGGACAACTGCCGAGACCGACAAGAACGAAATTGTCGCCATGATCACCGGTGTTCATAGTTGATGGCGCAAAGCGCAGCCGTGTCCCCATCTTTACGAAGGGGCCCTTTGGCTCGATCGGATATGGCACTTATTGCTGCCCGATGATTTCGAAAGTATAATCTCGTCTCACCCCTGCCGGAGGTGGCGGGAAGGGTGCAGCCGCTTTCACCTGGGCAAGGGCGATCTGATCCAACCGCTTTGACCCTGAACTGCGTACTATTCCAACCGCCTGTAATGTCCCGTTCTCAGCTATTCGAAAGGCCACCAACGCGGCACCTCGAATATTGGCGCTCTTTCTCCGGGCGCGGATAATCTTGCGTTTAATCTGTCCGGCGTAGTTGCTGGCGTCGGCATTGCCGGATGCGGTCAGCGCTGACGTGGATGTAACAACCTTTGCCGCGCCTTTCGTGGTTTTCCCGGTGGCGTCGCCTTTTTTCCCCGATTGTTTCGCGTTGCCATGCGCGGTGGCAGTTTGATTGCTTGCCTGTTTCTTCGGTTCCGGCGGCTTGGCATCCTCGGTCGGCGACACCGAAGCAGCATCACCCTGTCTGTTCGGTGTTTCAGCGTCCTGAGGCCTGAGAGGGCTTGGCGCAACAGCGGTCGCGGCCGTAGCGCTGCTCACAACCGGGCTGAGAGTTTGCGGCGACGTTGTGCGCTGCTGCTTGACAGGGCGGGCCTTGGGTTGCAACCGATGAGGTGCTGCCGATTTCTTGCGCGTGCTGGCCGGTGCTGGTGCATTTGTTCCGGCGACGAAGTCCTTGAATACAGATCCCAGCGCGGCGGCCCTCTCTTCTCCGCCACCTTCGACCTGCACCTGTTCGGCGGTCGAATAATCCAAAAGCGCAAGGCCATGTGTCGCTACGGCCAATGCGACAGAAATCACAACTACCACGCGGGATTTGGTTATCACCGTAATCCCCTTTCGGTCACGACATAAACCTGACTTGCACCCAACCCGCGCAAATCATCGCTGATCTGTTTGAGCGCAACCGCAGGCAAGGATCGATCCGGCACGATCCGAACCGCATCAAGGGGCAGATCAACAGCCGCCCGCTCGACATAGGCCGCAGCATTGGTCAGCTCTGCCCCGCGATATTCAAGTGTGCCATCCGCACGGATAACCAATGCATCAGGTGGCTCGCGCCCCTCCAGATCCATGGTTTCGACAAGCTGAACCGATCCGTTGAGCGGCGGCGTAAGGGTGCCTGCGATCATGAAGAATATGAGCATCAGGAACACGACATTGATCAGCGCAATGGTTGGCTCTCGGCTTTGTCTGGGCTTCGATTTCAACTGCATCAGCCCAAAACCTGAGTGCGCAGGTTTTCGACAGGTGCCAGCACGATGAGCAGATCAATAAGCTGCTGAGAGGTTGCCCTCGGACCCAGGCTGATAAGCGCGATTTGGGATTTGGCGTCGAGCAGCATTGGGGCCACCTGCGCCAATGGTACAGGCGCACCATCGACCAGAATTCGGTCTGCATCCAGTTTAATAAACCGGATGGCTTGGTCTGGCTCCGCGCCGCCGACAGAGGCCGTCGAAAACTGAATCTCGGCGAATTTCGAGAATGTGGATGTCAGCATGAAAAACAACAGCAGCAAAAAGATGACATCTATAAGCGACGTCATTGACAGGCGTTTGCGCCGCTTTCTTTGCACATTAAGCGCCATGTACCAGCGCCGTAATTGACGCCCCTGCCGTTTGCTCGGCCTCCTCGGCATGGCCGGGGGCAAATATTGTTCTGAGCGCACGGTTGGTAAAGACGCGTTCTCGGTTCACGCGGGCCTCAAACCAGGTCAGGATCAGTGACGTCGGCATGGCTACGGCCAGCCCCGCTGCTGTTGTCATCAGCGCCACCCAGATGCCCCCAGCCAGCAGCGACGGGTCAACGGCGTTGCCCGCCCCCTGCAGAGTCTGGAAAGCTTCGATCATGCCCAGCACCGTGCCGAACAATCCGAGCAGGGGCGCAAGTTGCGAGACGATGTCCAGAACATTGAGGCCCTGTTCCAGCTGAGCAAATTGCGTCTCAGCCTCGGCATCGACCCGCTCGGACAAGGTGCGATCATTCCCGGACAATGCCATTGCGATCACCGGCGCCAGATAACTACGGCTTTTGTTCAGGTATGTTCTGGCGGCCGTGGGGTCTTCTCGGTCCCATGCGTCGATCGCCCTGGACAATTCGACGTGACGGCCGACCCCCGCCGCTTTGTATTGCCAGATTTTGTAAAAGACCAAGGCGAGAGTCGCGATTGAGGCTGCAATCAGGATCGCCACCACCGGGCCCCCTAATTGCAGGATTTCCATCAGTTTTTGCAGCATTTTGGACATGGCTTTATCCTATCATCTCAGTTTCAAGGCGGCTTTTTAGACTGAGGCCATTCATGCAGGCATCTTTGTTACCGCTCTGGGTCATGCATTCCTGCACGCCGTTGAACAGAATCCGGCTGATCTGGTCACAGGCCATGTCGGTGAATTGAAACTGCCTGACCCGTGGGCGGCCTGCGGGCAGTTCTTCGAAATCCAGCAGGGTAATTAACGCGACCGCACCGTTTTTGCCAAACAGGACGGTTTCATAGACCGCACCGTTGATGTCGACCTCATGCATGTTTTCGGCGACAAAGCTGAGCAGACAGTTTTGCCCCCTTGCTTCGGCAGAGCTGAGTTCGATTGATACGCCGCCAGTCTTGGGCACGTCTTCTGCGTTGGCGATCCCTGCCCCCAAGACTGAGAGCAGGGTCGACAGGACAGCGCTGGCTTTGTTTGCTGCCGCACTTCGCATAACGGGTCCTTTCCTTGGGATCAGAAGGTTTTGGCCAGGCCGAGCTTGAAGGTCCGGCCCGTCGAATTGCGGGTCGACAGGTTCGGGCGGTAGTCCTTATCAAGGATGTTCTCGATACCGGCGCGCAGCTCAAAGCCTTCAAACACACCATCTTGCGGCATGTAGGTCGCACGCAGAGAGTTTACTCCGTATCCCGCGGTCGCTTCTCCGCTCGAGTCCGTTCCGGCCCGGGCACCGAAGATTTCCCAGCTGACGTCCAACGTCTGACCGAACCGCTTGCCCAATGTCAGGCGCGCGGAATCCGACGGCTCATTCCGCCAACGCGAGTCATCGCCGGTGGCGCTGGTTTCCGTACCCGTCACGATGTTCGAGTTGAAATCGACGTAGAACCCACCCGCATTGGCATAAGAGGCTTCGATTTCGGCACCTTTCGTTTCCACTTCGGACAGGGGTTGAGACGGGGTGCCAGAGACGTAGGAGGTGATATCCCACAGGGTCGTTTGATAGAAATTGACCTTGGCGCGGATCACGTCGCCCTCGGCAAACACGTCACCGCGATCATAGGAAAAACCAGCTTCCCACGTGCGGGATCTCTCGGGTTGCGTCATGTAAAGCGGCGTGCCCAGATCATCGATGATCGGCAGGCTTTCCGTGTAGGCCGCACCACCAAAGATCGCGAAACCGCTGTTGAACGCGTACCGCGCCGACAACCCGCCCATAAGCGCGTTGTTGTCATAGCTTTCGTTGAACGGGGCCGCGGCGGCGTCATCACCGTCGATGTCCTGCATCTCATATCGCACCGCGGGGGTAATCGTCAGATTGTCACCGATCTGCACATCGTCCACAGCAAACAGGGCAAATCGACGGTCGGTTCCACCCGGGGCCGATGCCGCGTCCAACCGTTCGCGGTTGATGAATTCAATCCCAGCCCGCAGATCATGCGAGGCGATGCCGGTCTGGAAATACGACGTGTTCTTGATCGTCAGCTTTGTCGTTTCATAGTTATGTGTGGCATCTGCCAGGGCCTGAATGCCGGGGAAGAATGGCGTGCCTTCAAGGCTGGAAGACCCGGGAACATAGCTGCTTTCGATCGCCTGCTCAGAATAGCTGAGGTTCACATCCAGATCGACCAGATCATTTCCAGTGGGTTGATATTGATACCGCAGGATACCGATCTTTGTTTCGATATCACGGTCTACATTACCAAAGGCATCCGACGTGGTGCCAAACGAGTCATAAGGGACGTCGCGCTCTTCAGATGTGGACTGGTTGTAGGATGCGGTGAACGAATGTTCGAGATCGTTGCCGAAACTGTATTTGCCCTTAGCCAGAAGCGACGGCAGCGTGAACGCGCTGTTGCCGATCGTATTGCCGTTTCCATCCTCCTGATCGTCCTGATCGCGATAGGTGTAGTTGAACAGGAATTCCGTTTGGGTATTCGGCTGCCAAGCCAGGATAGAGGACGAGGCAAAACCGTTGCCGTTGGAATACCCTTCAAAGGTTTGACGGAAACGGAAACCCGGCTCTCCACCGGTGAAATCTGACGCGTCCTTGGTTTCCAGCTGAACGACACCACCAACAACCCCGGACCCATATTCGAATGACCCGACAGTGCCCCGAATGACCGAGACGCTTTTGTAAAGCTGGGGGTCAGTAAAAAGCTGGTTGCCGATCCGATACAGCTCTTCCGCGCCCGTTGTGGCGCCATCGACCAGGATCAGTACCTTCTGGTCGGTTCCGAACGTGCCGTTTGCACCATAGCCGCGAATATTGATGCCCGATCCCTGAGGGGTCGAGCCGTTCACCAGGCTTACCCCCGGAACCGAGTCGATCAGCTCAGCAACCGTATTGGCCTGCCGGTCGTTGATCTCTTCCTGATCAATATTTGTGACCGGCACGGCAGTGTCTGTCTGAATCTCTCGTTTGCTTTCCCCAAGTATCAGGGTGCCCAGGAAACCGTCATTCTGTTCTTGCGCCCTAGCGCCAGCCGCAATCATGCTGAGGCACGAAGCCGTTCCCAGCAAAGCTATCTTCCGTATTTGCACACGCATCTCTGTCCCTTCGAAACAGTAGGAGGACCTGAAATGCTTGCGCCATGCTGGCTTTGGTCAGTCTGTTTTATTGTTTTTTGGAGCCGCCTTTTTTTGGCGACTTGTGCTCGTTAATAAAGGTTACTAAAACAGTCAACAATAAATCGCAGTCGCATCGCCGACTCTCGCCAGCGGGCACCCGAACAATTCGGCTGCCGGGCCAGCACCTCTGAAAATCAACTCGAAGATGGGAAAACCCATGACGGAACAGGTGCCTAACACCCCGGCTCAAATTCGTGCAGCCTATGCGCAAAACAGCGGCAAACGTGACCGCGATCTGGCAGAATCGATTGGACTTACCGAAGGCCAGTTGGTCGCTGCCTTCGCCGGGAACGACGTTACACGGCTGACGACAAAACTTGATGACCTTTTTCCAAGGCTTAACGGTCTGGGAGAGGTTATGGCTTTGACGCGCAATTCCTCATGCGTGATCGAAAAGGTCGGACAATACGACAATTACCATTCGGGCGCGCATGCCTCGATGGTTCTGACGGATGAGATTGATCTGCGCATGTTTCCCAGCCACTGGGTCCATGCCTTTGCGATCGAACGCAAAACCGACAGCGGTGTGAAACGCTCGCTTCAAGTCTTTGATGCCGCAGGCGATGCGGTGCACAAGATATTCCTGCGCGAAAGATCGGATCTGGACCATTGGGATAAGCTTGTCAGCGCCCTTGCGTCTGAGGACCAATCGCAAACTCTTGATTTAGAACCGCGCCGACCGACCGAAGCGCCCAAGGCCAACCCCGAAAAGACGGAAATCCTACGTGCGGAATGGGCCAAGATGACGGGCACCCACCAGTTCATGCGCTTGACCTCAAAGCTCAAGATGAACCGATTGGGGGCCTATCGCATCGCCGGCCAACCGCTTGTCAGGGAACTGACGCCGTCGGTAATATCACCAATGTTCGAACAGGTGTGCGACAAGGAAATTGAGGTGATGATCTTTGTTGGCAATCGTGGATGTATCGAAATTCACGGTGGCCTTATCGGAACGATCAAGCAGATGGGACCCTGGTTCAATGTGCTTGACCCGCGTTTCAATCTGCATCTGAGGACGGACCATATTGCAGAGGTCTGGGCTGTCACCAAACCGACGCAGCGCGGCCCCGCCGTCTCTGTCGAGGCGTTCGATGCCGAAGGTGGGCTGATCTTCCAGATATTCGGTCTGCGCACTAGCGAAACCGACCATCGCCCGGTCTGGGACGCGCTGGTTGCCGAACTTGAACCACAACCCGAGGCCGCGCTGACATGAACAGGATGCGAGTGATCTGGCCTGCCTTGGCTATGCTGCTAAGTACACAGGTCGCGCAGGCTGCGGACGACGAACCAAAGCGGATCATCGCGATCGGCAGTTCCATCACTGAAATCGTCTACGCTCTGGGTCAGCAAGACAGGCTTGTTGGTCGCGACCGAACATCAACCTACCCGACAGAAGCGATGAACCTGCCCGATATCGGATACCGACGCGCGCTGTCGCCCGAAGGCGTTTTGTCGGTAGAACCAGACTTGATCCTGGCGCTTGAAGGTTCAGGACCACCAGAGGCGATTGCGGTTCTGCAGGAAGCGGGCGTGCAATACGTCACGATCAAGGATGAGTTCTCTCTGGAAGGCGTGGTCGAAAAAATCCAAACCGTTGGGGCCGTGCTGGGCGCTGACGTTGCTGCCGAGGGATTGGCAGCGCAAACCATACGCCAGATCAATCAGGCGGAATTGGCGGCTAGTAGTGCCGCAGGATCCAACCCGAAACGGGTTCTGTTTGTTCTGTCGGTGCAGGATAACCGGATCACAGTGGGAGGTGTGGATACCCAAGCAGACAGCATCATTCGATTGGCTGGCGGTGTAAATGCCGCCGCCAAAGTGTCAGGTTACAAGCCAATGACGCCTGAAGCGCTGGTGTCGGCTGCGCCTGATGTCATCCTTATGATGGATCGGCGGGGTGATCATAATACCGAGGATGCCGCGCTCTTTTCACTGCCCGCAGTCAAGCTGACCCCGGCGGGCCAGAACAAGATGCTGATCCGCATGCAGGGTGCATATCTTCTTGGGTTTGGACCTAGAACCGCCAGTGCCATTTCTGATCTGTCAGCAGCCCTGCAGGATGAAGGTGGCTCATGACGCTGACGTTGGATCATATGAGCGCCGAGGCACCTGGGTACAATCGGCGAGCAACCGCACGGCGGGTTACTTTGGCCTTACTGGTATTGCTTGGCCTGACCAGCGCCGCAAGCATTTCAGTCGGTGCTTCGGATGCGTCGTTAAACATGGCGGTGATCGACCTAATCAATGGGCGGTCCCTGTCTGACCTGAATCGGATTGTCCTTTGGGACATACGCTTGCCCCGGCTTGCCATGGGGATTCTGGTCGGTGCCGCGCTGGCTGTTTCAGGGGTGGTCATGCAAGGGCTTTTCCGAAACCCGTTGGCGGACCCCGGAATTGTCGGCGTCAGCGCGGGCGCAGGTCTGGGCGCAATTTCAGCCATCATCCTTGGCAGCCACTTGCCAGTGTCGGTTTTGGTCTGGACAGGAAACGGGTTAGTGGCCATTGCTGCTTTTCTTGGTGGCTGGGCGTCTGTTCTGATCCTATACCGTGTCTCGACCAGCGGGGGGCAGACTTCGGTCGCAACCATGCTACTGGCCGGCATTGCATTAGGTGCCTTATCCGGCGCCGCATCGGGTGTTCTGGTATACATGGCCGATGATCAGCAATTACGCGACCTGACGTTCTGGGGAATGGGATCGTTAGCTGGGGCAACCTGGACCAAAATCGCCTCGGCTGCGCCAATCATTTTGGTTGCCCTTGCAAGCACACAATTTCTGGCTCGCGCGCTTAACGGCCTGGCGATGGGAGAGGCTGTGGCCCATCACATGGGCATCCCGGTTCAGCGCAGCAAGAACATCGCCATTCTTGCAGTTTCCGGTGCAACAGGGGCCGCTGTTGCCGTGTCCGGCGGCATCGGATTCATCGGAATTGTGGTCCCCCATTTGCTACGTCTGGCAACCGGGCCGGACCACCACAGGCTTTTGATGAATTCCGCCCTGCTGGGTGCCAATCTGCTGCTATGCGCCGACATGATCAGCCGGGTCGTGGTGGCCCCGGCGGAACTGCCAATCGGGATCGTCACGGCAATTCTCGGCGCACCGGTCTTTCTTTGGATCCTCCTGCGCCGCCACGGCATTATGGGAATGTAAATCATGCAAGGTAAGAATATCTGCGTCAGTCTGGGCCGAAAGGACATCTTGCACGACGTGAATTTCAAGGCCGATCCCGGTCAGGTCACCGCAATCATCGGGCCCAACGGATCGGGCAAGTCGACCTTACTAAAGGCATTGGCCGGAGAGATTGCCTCGACCGGAACCATCACCCTGAATGGCCACGACATCTCAGAGTTAAAGCCCTGGCAACTGGCCGCAAAACGGGGCGTGCTGCCACAATCGACCAGCGTGGCCTTTCCTTTCAAAGTGCACGAGATTGTCAGACTGGGGCTGGCAAACGGGTTGGCCGCACAAGATGACAGTTCGGTCACTACCGCCCTGGCACATGTCGACTTAGCCGGGTTCGAGCAGAGGTCTTACCAGACCCTGTCCGGGGGTGAACAGCAGCGCGTACAGTTAGCCCGTGTTATGACGCAGGTCTGGCAGGCACAACGGGCCGATCATCCCAGTTGGCTTTTACTGGACGAACCGGTTGCCAGCCTGGATATCGCGCATCAATTTACGGTCCTTGGTATCGCAAGCGATTTTGCCGCCCAAGGTGGAGGTGTGGTGGTGGTGATGCACGATCTGAACCTCACCGCGCTATTTGCAGACTGTGTTTACGTGATGTCACAGGGCACTGTCTGGGGCTCTGGTACACCTTCAAATATCCTCACCGACGACCTGATGCAGCAAGTTTACGGCATCAACCTACCGATCGGCATTGTGCCGACCGGCCCGCTTCCTTTTGTACTGCCTCAGGCAATGCACAAATGCATCGAGGCTTGATGTTGTGCAAACAGATACGTTGCCTCAGACAGCGCGGGTCAATCCCCCATCAACGCGCAAGTTTTGACCCGTCATATAGCCACCGCCTTCAGACGCCAGCCATGAGACAAGCGAAGAGACCTCCGCAGCATGACCGTAACGTCCCATCGGAATCCGGGCTTTGCGGTCTTCTGTTTCGGGCAAGCTGTCGATGAAACCCGGCAGGATGTTATTCATGCGAATATTCTCTGCGGCATATTTATCGGAATAGAGTTTGGTAAAGGCGGCCAATCCTGCCCGGAAGACGCCTGATGTTGGAAACAGCGGATCGGGCTCGAACGCCGCGAAAGTAGAGATGTTGATAATCACCCCCCTGCCCTGTTGCTGCATCAAGGGTGTCACCAGCCGTGTTGGGCGGATCACATTCATCAGATAGACTTCCATCCCTTGATGCCAGTCATCGTCACCGATCTCTAATACAGGCCCTTTCGGGCCATGACCGGCGGAATTGACCAAGACATCGACGCGGCCCCAACGCTCCGTCGCGCCCGTGACCAAAGCAGTCAGATCGTCACCACTGAGGTTAGAACCAGTGACGCCAAAACCACCCAGCTCGGCGCCGAGTGCTTCGCCTTTACCCGAAGAAGAGAGGATGCCGACTTTGAAGCCATCTTTGGCAAGCCGGCGCGCCGCGTCAGCCCCCATGCCACTCCCGCCCGCGGTAATCAAAGCTACTTTTTCTACTGCCATCTGACGATTCCCCTTATGTATTCTGCGAAAATATCCTGTTTCGATGGGTCATTCGATTGAGATTTGATGTTTCATTACAGTAGAAATACTATTGTCTCATGGCTGATCTTCCTCCCCTCAACGGTTTACGGGCATTCGAAGTCTCTGGGCGCCGCCTCAGTTTCCGCGCCGCTGCCGATGAGTTGGGCGTAACACAAGGGGCGGTGGCGCAGCAGGTGCGACTGCTGGAAGCTCACCTAGAAGTCACATTGTTCGAAAGGGTGCCCAAAGGATTGGAGTTCACCTCGGTTGGCCGTAGCTATCACGCACGTATATCGGTTGCCTTTGCGAGCCTTAGATCTGCAACCGCCGAGCTAAAGCCGGAACCGGACAAGGTTATAATAAGCGTCACCCCGACTTTTGCTGCCAGATGGTTGATCCCGAATCTGCCGGACTTTGCTGAGAGCCATCCGGAAATCGACTTGCGGATCATGGCCACTGAAAAAGTCTCCAGCTTTCACAGCGACGGGATCGACCTTGCCGTCCGGCAGGGATCGCCGCCGTTTGGCGCCGCGCTTCGGGCGGCGCTTATTTTCAGACAAGAGGTGATTGCCGTAGCCGCACCCGAGTTTATCAGCGACGCATTCGATTCGTTAACACCAGATGACCTTGCAAGCCTGCCCAAAATTCATGACACGCATGACCTTTGGCCGCGATACCTTGCAGACCTAGGGGTTCGTGACAAATCGCAACGCGGCCTTCGATTAAGCCAGACAGCGCTTGCAGTTGACGCTGCCATCGCGCGACAGGGTGTGGCCCTTGTCAGCCGTTTCATGGTTTCCCGAGATCTTGAGGCAGGACGCCTGGTAGAGGTTGGTGCGGCAAGAGACATCGGTGGTAGCGATTTTTACCTCCTCATAGAGCGTTCGGCCGCAAACCAACACGCGGTGATGCAAGTCGTAAACTGGCTAAAATCGCGGTCGGCAAAAGAAACGTGATCGGCTTTCGATTCCTGCAAAGCGCACGCATGCGCGTCTGAAATGGATGGTTGCTTAGGTTTCCCAACGCTTCCCAATTCAGGGTCTTTGCACTCTCGAACCTGCGGGCAAACACCTCGGGCCGCTGGCGCAGTCGAACACAGCGTCCGGGGCAAAATAATTCGTAGCGGCATCCGGATTGTTTGCGTTAGAGGCGTTACCGACGGCATTCACATTTGTTCCGTTGCTTCAGGTCAGTTTCGTCCGACCAACCTGAGCAAGTGCACTGGACAACTCTTCGCTGAGGATGTTCCACAGTCTATGCAAACCTTCTTCGCCGGCCGCGGCGATGGCAAATTGCAATACGCGGCCAAAGAACACATAATTTGCACTTTGATCGAGGGCTTTCAGAACGTCTTCGCCAGATCGTAAGCCACTGTCGTAAAATAGCGGAAAATCCGCACCAACGCTGTCTCGTATCCGGCCCAGCGCGTGAACGGCAGCGGGTGCGCTTTCAAGTTGCCGTGCGCCATGATTTGACACTTGAATGGCGTCAACGCCTTCGGATTTCAGCTGCAGCGCATCCTCGGCGTTGGTCACGCCTTTTACTACCAGGTTGCCCTGCCACAAATCGCGCAGAGCCTTCAATGTTGTCCAAGTCGCCCTCGCGCGGCTTTCGGTGCGGTCGAACTCAAAGCCCGGCATCTCGAAATTTGCCATCTGCGGACGACCTGCGGCAAGTGACATAAGCGACCATTGCGGGTGCAGGGCAAAGTCCAGAAATTGGCGGGGTCCGATACGGAATGGCATGGTAAAACCATGGCGCAACTCACGCGGTCGGCGACCAACCTCGGGCACGTCAACCGTGACGATCAGGGTGTCGTAACCGGCATCTTGCGCACGCTTTGCCAGCTTGAATGACCCCGTTCCGTCCCCGCTGAAATAAAGCTGGAACCACGCGTGCCCTTCGGCAACCTCGATCATTTTTTCCAGCGGGGTTGAGGCCACGGTCGAGACCCCCAAAGGCACGGATTCGCGCGCGGCCAACCGCGCTAGCATCAGATCGGCACCAGGTCTGGACAGGTTGCACATCCCCATCGGCGCAATGCCAAAGGGCCGCTTGGCAATCTTGCCAAACAGCGGCATGTCCAAAGACCGATGGCTGACATCTTTCAGTATCCGGGGTTCAAGGCAAATGCCATCCAGAGCAGCGCGGTTACGCGCAGCCCCCGTTTCTGACCCTGCGGCCCCATCGATATAGTCAAACACCATCCAAGGCAGACGTGCCTTGGCCAAACGCCGCGCATCCTCACTGGAATGAATTCGCGCGGCGCGGTTCATCAACCAGCCACTGCTTTCATAAAGCGATCCTTGATGATCACCGGGTCCATCGTGATGACCGGCATCTTGGCATTTCCACTGTCGCACTTCACGATCATGACGGTGCCAACCTGCGCGTCCATCGCCTCTTGCAATGCTTTCCCGGTATCAACATCCTGCACTTCAACGACATTGTCACATCCGGCCGCACGCGCCATGCCCGCCAAGTCGGTCTTGCGCCCGGTATAGGTCGGCTGATCACCGGTTGATCCATATGATCCATTGTCGATGATCATCAGGATAAAGTTCGGAGGCATATTGTTCCCGATGGTCGGTAAAGTGCCCAGATTGGTCAACACCGACCCGTCGCCATCAATGGAGATCACGGTTTTAGGCTGCGCCAGCGCCAAACCCAGCCCGATGGACGAGGCAAGGCCCATCGTGCCCAGCATGTAGAAATTCGTTGGTTGATCGTCGATGGCATGCAGTTCTTGGCTGGGGATGCCAATGTTGCAGACCACTAGTTGATCACGAAGTTGAGGTGCAATTTCCTTGAGGATTTCAGAACGGATCATTGGTCGCCATAGCCTCCCCAGAAATTGGCATCGGTCAGGATTGCCACGGGTTTGTTGCACATAAAGGTATACTTCAGGATCATATCGAGCTCTTCCACATCCTTCTGGTGATGGAAGTGGTAGGTGGGGATATTCATCTGCGCCAGCAGCGCCTTGGTATGCACCGCCATTTCCACCTGGCAAGCCACGGGCTCACGCAGCTCTCCGCGGTAGCTGATCAACATCGGCAGCGGCATCCGGTAATACTGGATCAACGTCGCAAGAGTGTTGATCGTCACCCCAATGGCTGTGTTCTGCATGATGATCGCAGGGCGTTTTCCACCCATCCACGCACCGGCACACAGGCCCATGCCCTCGTCTTCCTTGTTCGACGGAATATGGAAGATATCGGGGTGTTGGTCTATTTCCTCGATAACGCCCGCAAGCTGTTTGCAGGGCACCGTCGTCACGAACGAGATGTCATTCGCGACAAGATCATCGGTGATCTTCTTGTCTATGTTCATGTTGCAGAAGGGCCTTTCTTGAAAGGAGAGGAGAGCGTCATCAAGAGGACGCGCGATGCACATGGACGGCACAGCCTGCGTGCCGCACGACGCGAGCAGCTGTGGAGCCCAGGAAATAATCTCTCAGACCAGGTTTGTGGGATCCAAGCACGATGCAGTCGATGCCATGCGCCTCGGAATAGTCGATGATAGTGCGGGCCGAATGTCCTTTTACAATCACAGGCGTGACACCGGGATGTCCAGACAATTTGCCCTCAAGATCAGCACGCGCTTTTTCAAACCCGGCGGCAACCATCTCTTCGTCCAGATACGCACTAACAGAGCCTTGGGGCGCCTCATGAACGTGAAGGGCGAAGATCTGGGCATCCTTTGCACGCAGCGCGTTGGCTATCTCAAGTGTATGAGTCGACACGCCATGGTCCAGCGCCATCGGGACGAGGATTTTATGGTACATGAAGTGTCTCCATTTAGTTGGTGATCATAAGTGTCAGGCCCACGGGTCGAGGATGATCTTGGGGACTGCAACCACTCCCGATCGTAGATCGGCAAATGCCTGCGGTCCATCATTCAGGCTGCGATGTTCTGCCCAGTCTAGCGGGCCAAGCGCACCATCGAAAAGCGCGGTGCAGGTATCCCGGAAGTCCTCCGGTGTGTAGGTATAGGTTCCAATGAACGTCACCTCTTGCAAGGTCATCCGCCGGATATCGAGGCCACCCGTGTCTTCGCCCAGGCCGATGTGGACAATGACACCCCCCGGTTCAGCCATGGCAGAAGCTGCCGCGCGTGTTGCCGCGTATCCGACGGCGTCGACCACGATGCCGTACTGCCCTGCCCCTGCGGGTACAGATTTCACTAGGCATTGATCTTCCAGGAATGTGCGTCGCTTGTCGCTTGGTTCAGCAACAGTTACGTCATCGACCCCCTGCGCCTTGAGGGCAAGGGCCGCGGCAAGACCAATAGCCCCGCCCCCCAGTACAAGCGCGGTGCGGCTGGCACCCGGATCAAGCGCCGTCAGCCCCAACCGTATGGAATGCCAACTGACGGCCAGAGGTTCGGCCAGTGCAGCCTTTTGCAACGGAACATGATCCGGCACCACGATAAGATTGCTGCCTTGCATTGCCACATATTGAGCAAAGGCCCCTTCGCGCGGCGGCATAGAGATGATCATACGGTCCGGGCACAGGTTATCTCGGCCGGTCCGACATGCGGGACAAGTGCCACAGCTGACCAGCGGATTGATCGTGACCCGTTCGCCGTCACGCGCGCCGCCCTCAATCACACCCGCAGCCTCATGGCCCAGAATCAAGGGCGCAGGACGCCTGTCGTCATGGCCGAGGTAGGCGTGCATGTCCGACCCGCAGATGCCCGAGGCCTCGATACGAACCAGCGACTGGCCCTGGCCGACCGTCGGGTTGGGGACTTCGCGCACACCAAGCGTTTCGACACCTTCGTAGACCAACGCTTTCATTTTGCTGTGAACCCTCCGTCGACCATCAAGGTTTGTCCGGTCACGTAACCGGACGCGTCCGAGCAGAGAAACAGCACGGGGCCGTCCATGTCTTCCAAACGGCCATTGCGTCCGATGCAGGTCTGGACGGCATTGCGCGTGGCTCGGTTCGGATCGGCAAAGACGGCCTCGGTCAGTTCTGTCGGAAAAAACCCAGGCCCAATCGCATTGGCTGTGATGCCATAGGTCGACCACGCCTCGGCCATAGCGCGGGTCAGTTGGGCAATGCCCGCCTTGGTCGTCCCATAGGCGATGCCACCGGGAAAAGCGCGCGTGGTTTGGAGCGAGGCAAAATTCACGATCCGCCCCCACCCCTTGGCCTTCATCGCGGGCACCAGTGCCTGGCTCAGAAAAAACGGAGCCGAGATGTTCAGCGCCACGGTCTGATCCCAGCCTTCCGGGGTCACGTCATCCGCCGTCTGACGGATGTTGATGCCAGCGGCGTGCACAATGATGTCTGGCGCTCCGAACGGTGCGCTGACCGCTTCTACCAAGTGTGAGAGTGCATCACGGTCGGCGAC
Source organism: Ruegeria sp. CDSB022 (assembly GCF_059611145.1). Lineage (NCBI taxonomy): Bacteria > Pseudomonadati > Pseudomonadota > Alphaproteobacteria > Rhodobacterales > Roseobacteraceae > Ruegeria > Ruegeria sp. CDSB022. The sequence continues at coordinate 116,670 of NZ_JBXWOZ010000006.1, forward strand.
ATCCGCTGCAACGTAACCCACATCTTTGCCGACCTCGTTTTGCAAGCGCTGCAGGGCGTCCTCGCGCCGGGCTACGCCCACCACGCGGGCCCCGGCGCTTGCCAGTGCGATGACCGCACGCCGCCCGAGGCCGGAGCTGGCGCCGGTTACACAGGCCACGCGGCCAGTCAGGTCAAACAGAGATCTTGGATCAGCCATTTGCGGTCAGGTCGAATGCTTCATCCGGGAAATACTTGGCCAGACGAACATCCGCAGCACGGGCGTGCCCCTCCATCCCTTCAAGGCGGGAAATGCGCGCTGTGGCTTCGGCCACCTGCTTGGCACCTTCGCGTGTGGCGCGCTGCCAAGTGACGATCTTCATGTATTTATGGACCGACAAACCGCCAGTATAGTTGGCGGCCCCTGACGTTGGCAGCACATGATTGGTACCCGTCGCTTTGTCACCATAGGAAACGGTCGTCTCTTCCCCAAGGAACAGCGAGCCGTAACATGTGAGCCGCTCAAGCCACCAATCCAGATCTTCGGCCTGCACTGTCAGGTGTTCGGGCGCGTAATCATCGGAGCAAACAGCCATTTCTTCGCGATCTGAGCATACGATCACTTCGGCATAGTCACGCCAAGCGGCAAAGGCGTTGTCGCGGTTCACCTCGGGCAGATCATCAATCAGGGCAGGCACAAGCTCCATCACCTTTTCGGCCAACACCCGGTCATCTGTGACCAGCCAAACAGGCGAGTTGTAGCCATGTTCGGCCTGACTTACCAAATCCGTTGCCACGATATGCGGATCAGCTGTTGCATCTGCAAGGATCAAACTGTCCGTTGGGCCCGCGATCATGTCGATCCCGACACGGCCAAAAAGAATGCGCTTGGCTTCTGCAACAAACTGATTGCCGGGGCCCACGAGGATGTTGGCCTTGGGCAGGCCAAACAGTCCGAACGTCATTGCAGCCACACCCTGAACGCCACCAAGTGCCATAATCTTGTCCGCGCCACACAGGTTCGCGGCATAAATGATGGCCGGGGCAACTCCTACACCGGGACGGGGTGGCGAACAGGCGGTTATGTGGCGACAACCTGCAACTTTGGCCGTTGTCACAGTCATGATGGCCGAAGCAATGTGGCTATAGCGACCGCCGGGCACATAACAGCCCGCCGCATCAACAGGGATAGCCTTTTGCCCCGCAATCATGCCCGGTACGATTTCAACCTCGACATCGGATACTGTGGCCTTTTGCGCCTCGGCAAACCGTTTGACGTTGTCATGCGCAAACCGGATGTCCGCTTTCAGCCTCTCCGGCACAAGCGCTCCTGCCGCCTCGATTTCTTCGGCAGTCAAAAGGACATTGCCCTCGTACTGATCGAACTTGGCGGCGTATTCCATAGCCTTTGCATCTCCGCCTGCCTCAATATCAGCCAGAATTGTCCTGACCGTCTCGTGGACTTCGGAAGCATCCGATTTAGCGGTTAGGGTCGCTTTTTTCAGGTATTCACGTTTCATCTTAGCGAGGTCCTACTTGTAGATTTCGGGCAAGAACGTAGTCGAAATCGCTGGCATATAAGCAATCAGCAACACAACCAAGAACATGCAAAGAACAAAGGGAACGGCACGGGCGGCAATCTTGAGGATGGATTCCCCGGTTATGCCAGACACCACGAACAGGTTGAGCCCCAATGGCGGCGTGATGAAGCCTACGCCAAGAGCTGTGATCATCATGATGCAGAACTGTATCTCGTTCATGCCGATGTTGTCCGCGAGTGGTTTCAGGATAGGCGCAAGGATCACGATATTCGGCGTGGTTTCCATAACGCAACCGGCGGCGATCAGGATTCCGATCATCAGCAGGATCAGTAACCATGGTTCATCCGTCAGCCCGGTCACCGATGTCACAAAACCTTGCGGCACGCCCATGATGGCCAGCGCTTCGGCCAGCGGAGCCGAGAAAGCGATTATGGGAAGGATGACGCCGTTCACCTTTGCCGAACTGACCAGCATGGCGGGAAAATCCGCAAGGGACAGCGTCCGCAGAATAAAGCCCATGATGATTGTCACGACTACGGCCGTTGCACCCGCTTCTGTTGGTGTCAAGCGGCCCGAGAATATGCCGTAAAAGATGATGCCCGGCACGATAAACGCATACCAACCGGATTTTAGAGCACGGCCCAGATTACCCAACCATTCGGCCATCGTCATCTGTCCGCCACCTTCATAGGCGTAGATGCGGTTCACGATCAGGTTCGTGATCAGGATCGACAACAGGATCGCGATCCCCGGGATCAAGGCCGCAAGGAACAAGGTCGATGCGGATATCCCCAGAACAAGGCCGATGATGATATAGGCGATCGACGGTGGGATCAAAATGCCGGTACAGGCGCCTGCCGCCACCAGAGCGCAGGCATAGGGGCGCGGATAGCCGCTTTCGACCAAGCGTGCGATAGTCATACGTCCGACCGCGGCCGCACCAGCTGCGTCCGATCCCGAAATGGCCGCAAACATGCCACAGACAAGAACCGTGGCAGACCCGAAACCACCCTTGGTGAAACACGTCAATGCCTCGGCAACATCAAGGAATTTTCGACTGAGCCCGGTTCGGACCAGCACGTCCCCTGTCAGGATAAACAGCGGCACCGCCGTCAGCGCGAAGGCGTCAATGCCGGTGAACAGCTTTTCACCAACAAGGCTCAGGGGAAGGTCGCCGGACATGACCAGCATCAGGATCGCCGAAGTCCCGATGGCGGCCCAAACCGGAACCGCCAGTGCAATCAGCGAGACGAATATGATAACGGGGAGATAGAAATCCCAACCCAGCTCGACGGTTTGATCAAAGGTTTGCCAAAGCATTCAATTCATCCCTCAATCAAAGAGTGTGTCGCCCTCAAAAACGGGTTTGCCCGTTCTGAGAGAATGGATGTCGCGCAGTAGGGATTGAATCAGCCGCAATATGATCAGGCCGAACCCCAATGGAACCGCCATCAGGAACCATACTTTGGAAATGCGCAGCCCGTCCGTGACCGACCCGAATTTGGCAGACACATGCACGGCTTCGTAGGACCAATAGAGGGCAATCACAGCAACACCGAACATCACCAGGTCGCCAAAGATATACAGCAAAGCCTTCGGACGCGGCCCAAGGTAGTGCATCAGCACGTCAATGCGGATATGCGCGCGCTCTTTCACTGCAGCCGCAGCACCAATCCATGCGAGATAGATGAAGGAGTACCGCACAATTTCTTCGCCCCAGATCGAGGAAAAAGAGAATATTTCCCGGCGCAGCACCTCGATCGCCATGGTGATGACAAGCATCACGTAGAAGACCAGAAGCAACCAGCGCTCGGCGTCTCTATCAATTCGGCGCAAAAAGCTCATGTGAGAACCTGCTGATTTGCCTAGCAAAACGAACCGCGCTGAAGCGTTTGGATTTTACTGAGGCGGGAGAATATTGGTGATCGGGCGCGCGTGGAGGCACGCCCGACCCGACTGTTAAGCGTCATGCACGTAGTACTTGCCTTGGGTACCTGCGGCTTCTTCCATCTTGGCGAAGTTGTCCATGGACCCGGCCAGATCGATCTTGAACTCGTCCCATTCGGACCGTTGGTAGCCACCAGCGGCTTTCCATTCGGCCAGTTGCTCTTCGCTGAGCGAGTGGAATTCGACACCTGCTTTGATCAGTTCGGCCATAGCGTAGGCGCGGGCCGATGGCACTTTGGCAAGGTTCTGGTGCGAGGTCATCTCGGACCCCCACATGATCCCTTCCTGCACGTCGGCGGGCATTGAGTTAAACCATTCCAGGTTGCACGAATAAACTTGGCTGTCTGGCACGGCCTGGGTGAAAGTCACATGGCTCAGGATATCTTTGAAACCAAAGACTTCGAGCGCACCCACGGACGGGTCAAGCGCGTCAGCGACGCCCTGTTTGATCGCAGACGGGGTTTCTCCCCAGGCCACAGGCGTCGGATTTGCACCAACCATGCGATAGTATTGCTGCAGCATCTTCGAGCCGGGAACGCGGAACTTGACGCCGGACAGATCGCCGGGTGTCAGGACCGGTCCGGGGCCGCCCTTGCGGATGGCGACGACACGCGGGTCGATATTGATGTAAAACAGCGCCTTAAAGCCGTTTTCTTCGACCTTCGGCTCGACCGAGTCTTTCCAGAACTGCGAGTTGACGAGGTTTGTGAAACGCTGGTTCGATCCGCACAGATACGGCATGTTGATCAGGTCAACGGTCGACGCAAACGGCGCGAAATTCGAAAGCGAATGCTGTGCTGCCTGAATTGTGCCACCCTGCACCGCCTGCACCAGCGCGCCGCCTGCACCCAGCTGCCCGCCAGGCGCGAGTTTGACATAGATCTTGCCGTTGGTCGCGTTCTGGATGTTTTCCTTCAGGTCCAGCTGCATGATTGGATAACCACGCGACGCACCGACTGGATAGGCAGTTGCCAGAACCATGATATGGTCCGCGGCAGCCTCACGGTCGCGCTCTTCGCTGGCACTTTGCGCTGCAGCTTCAGTTGACCACAACGTCCCCGCAGCACCAGCTACCATGGCCGCCGTGAAGCCGCCTGTTGCCGTCAATTTCAGAAAATTTCGGCGTGCTGCCGACGCAAGGTCCTTGCGATCTTTGTCCATTATGTTTCCTCCCAGAAATCCTTAGCTGCCGTTCTTTTTGTTTCGGTCAGCCTCTTTTTGAAGAATGGCGACGACAAACAATATCGACGCGGCAAACAGAACCAGCATTTCGCCCACGTCCCCAAGGAATGCGCTTGCTGCAAAGGCCCCCAGAGCGACGTTGGCGAAGTAGATGACAAAGACGATCAGCGAGGCGGTAAGGAACATAAAACAGGATCCGAAAAGGTTGCAGTTCTGAGCGACACTGTAAGCGCTTACATTTGATTCGTGCAAGCGCTTACATTGAGGCGCATTTTTTGGCGCTCTCGGCGATTGCGGACAGGAAGACCCCAAGCAGCGACCAAAGTAATACTATTATGGTCGGATACATTCTGAAAATTCATCGTGTTAGCCAAGTCGCCGTACAACAAGAACGGTAGGCCGGGTTCCACACCGCTGCATCAGCCGATGCGCGGGATATCAAAAGCCCCGACCGTGAACTTATGGAGAAAATCAATAAATGAGATGACCAATCTGCAGGCGGTAGCGAGTATCTCGCCCCCTGCATCCCGCTATGGCAATTTGATCGGAGGCGACTTTTGCAAGCCAAAGGCAGGCAGGTAATTTGAGAATCTAAGTCCGATCACCGGCCAGCCCATTGACCAGATCGCACGGTCTGATGCTTCAGTCGTTGAGGCCGCGCTGGACCCAGCGCATTCGGCTGCCGATGCCTGAGGTTCGACCAGCGTGGCCGAGCGCGCGAATGTTCTCATGCGGATAGAGCAAAAGCTGGAAGACAATCTGGAGCTGCAGGCTATTGCGTGGTCCTGAATTCGGCCAAGCAACGCCAGCGACAATCATGGTGTTCTGTGAACTGATCGCGGATATCCTGCCTGCTGGCGTGTTGAATATGGTTAACGGATTTGGCCTTGAGGCGGGTATAGGGCCCTGCGGCGTTCATTTCGCATATAATACGTTTTCTTCAATTCTGATTGAATTCTCTCAAGACACGGAAGCCGGACAGTTTTGACCGCCAATCAATGCCTAACCTCGTTACGAACCATGACGAACTCAAAGCCAAACTATATGGCAGAGCGGTTGGAGAAGGCTCATGCCATCGCCGAATTCACTGACCTGTATATGACAGAAATTGCATTGGCCTGTGGATTTGTTTCCTGTACGACGCTTTCGCAGCGATACAAGCGAAGATTTGGTAGAACACCAGTCGATCAGCTCATGAAGCAGAGCGCATAGAGGTGCAAAATCATATGTGTCTACAAGGCGTTTTCGCTGATTGCGACGAGCAATGACAGTACATGCGATCCTCATCGTACTGTTTGCGGCTTTCCTTCATGCGCTGTGGAATGCGGTCGTAAAGGGCGCGCCTGACAAGGCCATTATGTTGGGATTAATCTCGATCGGGCATGCCATACCTGCGCTTGCCGTGCTTCCTTTTACGGGCTTTCCAGTAATGGCTGCAATTCCATACATTATTGGTTCCACCTTGATTCATTGGGGATACTACTGGTTTCTCAACACCGCCTACCTTTACGGCGATTTATCGGTGGTGTACCCCATCTCGCGCGGGATAACGCCCATATTAGTGGCGTTGGGAGCGGTCTTTCTTGCCGGTGAATTCCTTCCTCCAGGCGCGTGGATCGGTATTGTCTGCATTTCGGCCGGCATCGGTTGCCTGTCTTTTGGCGGACTTGGAAAGGGCACGAACTGGGTAGGCATCGCGGCGGCATTCGGAACTGGTTTGATGATTGCTTCCTACTCTTTGGTTGACGGTATTGGCGTGAGATTGTCAGGGAATACGCTTGGATATATCACGGTATTGTTCGTGGCCGAGATCTTCGTGGCGGGGTTCATCTTCTCGACCCGATGGGAACGCCTCATCGCACTTCCAAAGAGATATGTCTGGTCAGGCTTAGCAGGAGGAATCATTTCCGGCTTAGCCTATGGTCTGGTGCTCTATGTTAAGAGTTTCGCACCGTTGGGTGTCGTATCGGCGCTCCGAGAAAGTTCGGTCATCTTCGCTTCAATAATTGGTGTGATGTGGTTTGGAGAGGGTCCAAAATCCAACAGGCTCCTGGCGGCGATAATCGTGGCAGTTGGAATTGTGGTTCTGGCCCTAACAAGATGACGTACAAGTTGGACTAAGGAGAAGGAAGTTGCGGGATAACGAGTCCAAGGCGCAGGTCTTTAACTTCGGATAAGGTCGCCGCACGTATCTTATAGCCCGCGAGGCGCTTCTTGCCAGCTTCAAGGAGTTCTTTGGACCAGCTATAGTACAGACTCTGAGCGATGCCTGCCCGGCAGCACAGCGCCGCAATGCTGTCTTCACCCTAGAGCCTGTCCAGAACGATCCTGATCTTCTCTTCCGCTGAATAGTGCTTGCGGGTAGCAGTATGTAGCCTCGGATTTCGTAGCCCACCGCCCGTTCGATGGGCCAATGCCGAAGCGTACTGATTTGAACGGAACTCTTGGGTGACTGGTGCAGGGAGAGTTCCTATCTCATATCAATGGGGTATGACACTCAATTCCGAGCGCTAGGGCGGATTGCCTTACATAGGTTTTGCTTATGATGTGGAAGGTATAATCGATTTTTCTTGATCTATTTATCTGTCACACTGCCGGGGCATGGAACTGCAAATAAGCGCTGCTCAAGAATGGCGTTCCCGAAAATAATCAACCGACAGAGGATCACGATGAAACATAAGACCAAATTTCTTGCAGCCCTGGCCGTAAGCTCCTTGACTGCTACAGTTGCGTTATCTGAAACCGAATTGACAGTTTACACAGCCGTCGAAGCTGAAGACCTGGCGCGCTACGCTGAGACGTTCAATGCGAGCAATCCGGACATCAAAATCAACTGGGTGCGGGATTCGACCGGGATCATCACCGCCAAACTGTTGGCCGAGAGGGACAACCCTCAGGCAGACGTCGTGTGGGGTCTCGCAGCCACTTCGCTGTTGTTGCTCAAGTCCGAAGGTATGCTGGAGCCTTACGCGCCTGCGGGTGTTGGCGACCTAGACGCGAAATTTGTCGATGGCGACAATCCTCCGGCGTGGGTTGGCATGGACGCTTGGGTTGCGGCAGTTTGCTACAATACCGTCGAGGCCGAGAAAGCGGGACTGACGCCGCCGACATCGTGGAAGGATCTTACAGACCCCATGTATAAGGATCAGGTGATCATGCCAAATCCGAACTCGTCGGGCACTGGTTTCCTTGATGTTTCAAGTTGGCTGCAGATGTTCGGCGAAGAAGGCGGCTGGGAGTACATGGACGGATTGCACGAGAACATCGCGCGATATACCCACTCTGGTTCAAAGCCGTGCAAACTGGCTGCTGCAGGTGAGATCCCGATTGGCATTTCTTTTGCTTTCCGTGGTGCTAAGTCGAAAGCTGATGGTGCGCCGCTTGAGATTATTGTCCCGTCAGAAGGTGTCGGCTGGGACATGGAAGCGACCGCTATTGTTGCCGGTACTGCAAATCTCGAAGCCGCGCAGAAACTGGTTGATTTCACCGTCACCAAGGAAGCCAACGAGATGTACAACACAGGGTACGCCGTTGTCGCCTATCCTGGCGTCGCAAAACCGGTCGAGCACTTCCCTGAAGGTCTTCTGGATGCGATGATCGACAACGACTTTGAATTTGCCGCCAACAACCGCGCGGCGATACTGAAAGAATGGCAGTCTCGCTATGACGGGAAGTCTGAAGCGAAGTAAACCAACCTGCAGAAGAGGTGTAAGCACCTCTTCTGCACACCACTCTATTTTTCCAAACAACGCGACCAGCGCGCCCGGCTTCAACCGGCCCAGATCGGCCGTTCCCGAGGTGCAGATATGAGGACCGCTCCCGTGCTTCAGAAAACCCCACCCGGTGAACTGTATCTAAGCATCCAGAATTTGTGGAAGGCGTTCGGCAGCTTTCTTGCACTCAAGGACATATCCCTCGAAATCAACGAAGGCGAATTTGTCTGCTTTCTGGGGCCGTCGGGTTGCGGCAAAACAACCTTGCTCCGGGCGATTGCGGGTCTCGATCTGCAAACCAAGGGCACTGTCATGCAAGACGGCAAAGATGTGTCAAATCTGCCGCCGTCAGAGCGTGATTTCGGAATTGTGTTTCAGTCTTACGCCTTGTTCCCGAACCTGACGATCGAAAAGAACATTGCTTTCGGCTTGGAAAACACTGGTCGCAGCAAATCGGATATTGCCGTTCGTGTCAGCGAACTGCTTCATTTGGTTGGGTTGCCTGAACAGGGTAAAAAGTATCCTGCGCAATTGTCCGGTGGCCAGCAGCAGCGGATTGCGTTGGCCCGCGCCATTGCGACCAACCCCGGTCTCTTGTTGCTGGATGAGCCGCTTTCGGCATTGGACGCAAAGGTGCGCGTCCATCTACGTCACGAAATCAAAGAGCTGCAGCGCAAACTGGGTGTGACTACTGTGATGGTTACGCATGATCAGGAAGAAGCGCTGGCGATGGCGGACCGGATCGTGGTCATGAATCATGGGGTTATCGAGCAGGTGGGGTCACCTACAGAAATTTACCGAGAACCCGCAAACTTGTTCGTCGCCGACTTCATCGGAGAAATGAACCAGATCCAGTCTCAGGTCACCAAGGGTGGTCGACTGAGCGTCGGCGAAAAGACCTTTGCGTGCCTCAGCCACACGTTCAACGACGGAATGCCAGCGATTGCGGCGATCCGACCCGAGGATATCATCCCGCATGAGGCTGGTTATCTCGATACCGGCGGCAACAGGAACTGCATCGACGTCACTCTCGATGAAATGGAATTCCTCGGGTCATTCTGGCGATGCCGCTTAAGCAACGAGCGATTTGGATCTTCGGAACTGATCGCAGATTTTTCGATCAATGCCGTGCGCCGCCTAGAACTGGAAGAGGGTAGGACCATGGTGATTGAACTGCCCGAAAACCGGCTAATGGCCTTTGATGTTCCGGAGACGGCAGCATGAGCGAGATTTCAACCAACCCGGGGACTCTTCCAGCCGGGCCTGACATCAAACCCAAGCTCAGCAGGGATGACATCCTGATGCGCGGCAGCATGTTCGTGATCGCACTCTATCTGGTCGCGACGTTGATCCTGCCGCTTTACACGATGCTTTCCAAGTCATTCTCGACATATCGGATGGAGTTGTCGCAATACGAGTTTCAGGTCAGTGACGAGGCGGGGCAATTTGACGGAACCATCCTGTCAGCCGACACACTGAACGAACAAATCGGGGCTTTTTCAGGCACCGAACTGTCTACCGGCTCAGACGGGCGGCTATCGGTAACCGAGCTTTTTCCCGATTTCAGCTTTCGCAGTCCGGTCATGTACCAAATCCGTAACACGAGCGACACCGGGCGGTTTCTTGTCGGTTCTACGCTGCAAGACAATACGGATTGGGTCACGCTCGATTCCAATCAGTTCCGGCGGGTTCAGCTGAGGCCAGTTCAATCGCGAGGCTTGGAAAATTTCGTCAACTACTTCTCAACCCCGGCACTGTTCAATTCTATCAAGAACTCCCTTTGGATTTCTGTAATTAGCACCATTGTCACAGTAACTTTGGCGTTCTGGTTCGCTTATGCGCTGAACCGGAGTTGCATGCGGTTCAAGGGTGTGTTTCGTCTGATTGCGATGGCTCCGATCCTGGTGCCTTCGCTCTTGCCCGGGATCGCGCTGGTCTATCTGTTCGGCAATCAGGGCATGATAAAAGAGTTGCTGTTCGGCGCCAGTATCTATGGTCCGATTGGCATCGTGATAGGCTCGGTGTTCTTCACCTTCCCGCACGCCTTCCTGATCATTTCAACGGCGCTGGCGATCTCTGATGCACGACTATACGAAGCTGCAGTCAGCCTGCGTTCAACGCCGTGGCGTACTTTTTGGACGGTCACCGTTCCCGGCGCGCGATATGGTCTGATCTCGGCCGCTTTCGTTGTATTTAATCTGGTCATAACTGATTTTGGTCTGCCAAAAGTGATTGGAGGTCAGTTCAACGTTCTGGCGGTTGATATCTACAAGCAGGTGATCGGCCAGCAGAACTTTGAAATGGGTGCCGTAGTCTCGGTCGTTCTGGTGATCCCGGCAATCCTGGCGTTCGCGATCGACCGCATGGTGCAATCAAAGCAGGTTGCCTTATTGTCGGCCCGGTCGGTCCCGTACCAGCCAACCCCAAATCGAAAGGCAGATCGGTTCTTTCTAGTCTATTGCTGTCTGATCGGTTTGTTCATCGTTGGGCTGCTGGCTGTGTGCCAATTCGCGGCGCTAATCAAGTTTTGGCCCTACGACCTGAGCCTGAGCCTGAAGAACTACGATTTCAACAAGATGGATGGTGGCGGTTGGGGCTCCTACATTAACTCGATCAAGCTGGCGCTTTTGACGGCGGTGATCGGTACTTCAGTCGTCTTCTTTGGTGCTTATCTGGTTGAAAAGTCGAACGGGTTTAGAACAGGTCGATCGATCTTTCAGATGTTCGCGATGCTGCCAATGGCGATCCCGGGCATGGTACTGGGCCTGTCATACATCTTCTTCTTCAATAGCCCGTCTAATCCGCTGAACGGTATCTACGGAACAATGGCAATTTTGGTGATCTGTACGGTGACACACTTCTATACTGTGTCGCACCTGACGGCAGTGACAGCGCTCAAGCAGATGGACAGAGAATTCGAGTCGGTATCAGCCTCGCTCAAGCAACCGACGATGAAGTTGTTTGCCCGTGTCACGGTCCCTGTTTGCCTGCCAGCCGTGCTGGACATATCAATCTATCTGTTCGTAAACGCAATGACGACGGTATCTGCGGTTGTGTTCCTATACTCGCCCAAAACCACGTTGGCATCTATTGCAGTGCTAAACATGGACGATGCGGGCGATATTGCGCCAGCTGCCGCAATGGGGATGATGATCTTCTACACAAACGCCGCAGCGCGGATCATCCACCTGATTGCTTCCAAAGGCGTCCTCGGTCGCACGCAAGCCTGGCGAACCCGCTGACAAGAAAACCCATTTAGGTATCTCCCCACCGATCACTGATTGGTGGGGTTTTGTTTTTCTTCTAGAACAGAATTGGCGAATTTCATGAAGGCGCGAATGGTCTTCACCTCACGCCGTTGGGAGAGATAGATCATACTTTCTCCCATTTGCAGGTCGACGTCTTGCAGCTTGATTTGTCTGAGACGGTCGTCGTGACCGTATTCTGCCTGGGACACGAACCCGATACCTGCACCTGATGCCACCAACTCTCTGACGGCCTCTCTTCCTTCGGCCACAATCGCCGGTTTCAGCGGCACCCCCCGTTTACTGGCTTCATCTTCGAGCTTTTGACGTGTTTTTGATCCCTGTTCCCTGAAGATGAGAGGCAACTCCGCCAACTCTGCGAGGGACAATGTAGGTTTTGAGGCGAGAAGCAAACTGCGGGCCGTGAATGCCACGATCTCGGTCGAACCGAGGCTAAGAACGCTCATGTCCTTGCCGGGAGACACGCTGCCAACAACACCAATTTCCGCATTGTAAGATCTGAGCTCCTCCAAAATATCCTCGGTGTTGCCAGCGCGGACGGTAATCGTAATGTTCGAATATTTTTCTCGGAACGGTCCCAGAAAGTCGGTCAAGTGGTGCGCGGAATCGGCAAGGATCCGCAGCTCGCCGTCGATCGCAGCCCTCGTTTCTGACAGATAGTCCTCAATCTGATCCTCGATCTCAAAATACTGTTTGGTGTACCGGTAAAGCTGCGTCCCCTCCGGGGTTAGGTTCACTCTTTTTCGCTCACGCTTGAACAACAACAAATCATGATCCTGCTCAAGTTTGCGAACCTGCTCTGAGATTGCTGGCTGCGTCAAAAAAAGCGCCTCCGCAGCACGCGAAAACCCACCATATTTGGCCACGAAATGAAAGGCTTTGAGCTGGCTATGTCGCATTTCAAACTCCTGAAGGTTCGAGCATAGGCTGAGCTTATAATTAGATTGATATTTGCAATTTCACATATAGCTGCGGTTGCTGCAACTGTGTCTTTGAAACGTTGATCTGGAGCTTGGTTATGACGTCTTCTTTTCCTCAAATTGAACAACCGCGTCTCGGCGAGCCCTATCTACTAACTCCTGGCCCCTTGACCACGTCATACGCCGTGAAAGAAGCCATGTTGAGGGATTGGGGAAGCTGGGATGATGACTTTCGGGGTATGACCCAGGAGTTGCGCTCCAGTCTTTTGGCATTGCTTGGCGAGGGCGCCGATGAGTTTGACTGCGTACCGATGCAGGGGAGCGGATCGTTTTCAGTAGAGGCAATGCTGGCTTCGTTCATTCCGCGCGATGGCAAGGCATTGGTGCTGGCCAATGGCGCTTACGGTCAGCGCTCGGCGCAAACGCTCGAGTATCTGGAACGCGATCATGTTGTTTTGGACAAGGGCGACTATCTGCCGCCGCGTGGCTCAGAAGTTGCCGAGATTCTGGCGAATGATTCCGCGATCACCCATGTCGTTGCTATCCACTGCGAAACAAGCTCGGGCATTCTGAATCCGGTAGAGGAAATATCGGAGGCGGTTTACGCCGCTGGTCGCAAGCTTCTTGTCGACTCAATGTCAGCCTTTGGTGCGATCGAGTTGAAGCCTACGGAAGTCCGCTATGAGGCAATGGTTTCGTCCGCCAACAAGTGTATTGAGGGTGTTCCGGGGTTTGGGTTCATAATCGCGCGCAAGAACGAGCTTGAGGATGCCAAGGGTAACAGTCATTCGCTGTCTCTGGACGTTCACGCGCAGTGGGCGCATATGAACAAAACCGGTCAATGGCGATTTACGCCGCCCACCCATGTGGTTGCCGCTTTCATCGAAGCCCTCAGGGCACATGCGGCTGAGGGCGGCGTTTCCGGTCGCGGAGCCCGATACACCAGCAACAGGGATGTTGTGGTCGCCGGCATGCGTGAGCTGGGTTTCGAAACTCTGCTCGACAATCGCTGGCTGAGCCCAATCATCGTAACATTCTTCTGCCCGGCCGATGAAAACTTTGTCTTTGATCAGTTCTACAATCTGATGAAAGAAAAAGGCTTCATCATTTACCCCGGCAAGTTGACCGTCGTCGACAGCTTCCGCGTTGGGTGCATCGGTCAGATGGACGACAAGGTTATGCGGAAAGTTGTAATTGCCGCAAAGGAAACTTTGGAAAAAATGGGTGTGTCGAGTGCCACACCTCCTCTCCAAGCTTTAGAAGAACGCGCCAAACTGGCCGCTTAAGGATCAAGGAACAAACCAAATGACCATCCACACCCCTGTTGAAGCCAACGAGCGTGTCTACCCGATGCCCAAAGTGCCCGCCATTGCCATCTGCCTTGACGGCTGTGAGCCAGAATACCTGGACAAAGCTATTGCTGACGGTCTGATGCCGACTCTCAAGCGAATGCGCGAAACCGGCACTGACCGGCTGGCCCATTCGGTGATCCCGTCGTTTACCAACCCTAACAACCTCAGCATTGCGACTGGCCGTCCGCCTATCGTGCACGGCATCTGTGGAAACTATCTGATTGATCCGGACAGTGGTGAAGAAGTGATGATGAACGATGTGCGCTTTTTGCGTGCACCGACCGTGTTCAAGCAGTTCTATGACGCTGGCGCCAAGGTGGCCATAGTCACCGCGAAGGACAAGCTGCGCGCGTTGTTGGGGGCGGGTCTGAAGTTCGACGACGACCGGGCCAAATGCTTCTCTGCGGAAAAGTCCGACACGTCGACCCAGGCTGAGCATGGTCAGGAGAAAGCAAGCGCATGGTTGGGCATGGCCCAACCCGAGGTCTATTCGGCAGAGTTGTCCGAGTTTGTCTTTGCTGCGGGTGTCAAGTTGCTGAAAGAGTGGAAACCAGATGTGATGTATCTGACCACCACCGACTACGTGCAGCACAAATACGCACCCGATCAGGCCGAGGCCAAGGCATTCTATGAGATGTTTGACAAATATCTAACCGAACTGGACGCCATGGGCGCTGCCATCGTGGTCACCGCCGACCACGGCATGAAGCCCAAGCACCACGCCGATGGCTCGCCCAGCGTAGTATATGTGCAGGATCTGGTGGATGAATGGCTGGGCAAGGACGCGGCCCGTGTCATCTTGCCGATCACGGACCCCTATGTGGTGCACCACGGCGCGCTCGGGTCGTTTGCCACCTGCTATCTGCCCGAAGACGCGGATCGCAACGACATCATCGGCAAACTGAAAGCTACACCCGGCATCACCCACGTGTTGACCAAGGAAGAAGCGATCAAGCGTTTTGAACTGCCCGGTGACCGCATTGGTGATATCGTGATGGTCTCGGGTGAAAACATCTGTATCGGTACCTCTGAAGACCGCCACGATCTGGCCGCTCTCAACGAGCCGCTGCGCAGCCACGGTGGACTGACCGAGCAGGAAGTTCCATTCATCGTAAACCGGGTTATCGACTTGGGGACTGCGCCCGAGTTGCGCAATTTTGATGCGTTTTTCTATGCAACTACAGCGGCGGCGCAGTAATCCATGAAAGATCAAACCATGTCTAAAATCGAAATCCGCAATGAAGGAATGCGCATCGGGGGCGAGATCGTCTTTACCGACGAAACGGTGCCGGTTCTGTACCCATACACAAACGAGATTGTCGGGCATGTACCCGCCGGCAAGGCAGAACATGCGCGCAAAGCGTTCGAAGTCGCGGCGAATTACACTCCAAAGCTCACACGGTATGAGCGCAGCCAGATCCTGCAGCGTGCGGGCGAGTTGATTGGTGAACGTCGTGAATACCTTGCCAAATGGCTGACGTTGGAACTGGGTATCTGTCACCAGCATGCGATTTATGAGACCAAGCGTGCGCAAGATGTCTATCAGTTCGCCGCCGCTGAGGCGATGAAGGATGATGGCGAGATCTTTTCATGCGACCTGACCCATAATGGCAAAGATCGAAAAATATTCACCATGCGCGAGCCGGTGAATGCGATTTCGGCAATCACACCATTCAATCATCCACTTAACATGGTCAGCCACAAGATCGCGCCATCAATCGCGACCAACAACTGCATGGTGTGTAAGCCGACGGAACTGACGCCACTGACGGCGCTGACATTAGCTGACATCCTCTACGACGCGGGTCTACCACCCGAGATGTTCCAAGTGGTTACCGGCTGGCCAGGTGACATTGGCGACGAGATGATCACCAATGAAAACATCGACATCATCACATTCACCGGCGGCGTGCCGGTGGGTAAGATGATCGCCGAAAAAGGCGTTTACAAGCGGCAAGCTCTGGAACTGGGGGGCAATGACCCTCTGATCGTTTTGAACGATCTTTCTGACGCGGACCTTGAGAAGGCCGCGACCATTGCTGTGGCAGGCGCCACCGGCAATTCGGGTCAGCGCTGCACTGCGATCAAACGTATTCTGGTGCAAGAAAGCGTGGCCGACAAGTTTGTGCCATTGGTTCTGGAAAAGGCGAAGAAGATCAAGTTCGGCGACCCACAAGACCCCGAGACCGAACTGGGCTGTGTCATCCATGACAAGGCAGCTGAACTGTTCGAAAAACGCGTTTACATGGCCGAGGCCGACGGCGCAGAAATCCTCTATCATCCGGGCCGTCAGGGTGCACTACTGCCGCCCATCGTGGTCGATAAGGTCCCCCATGACAGCGAGCTGGTGATGGAAGAAACCTTTGGCCCCATTGTGCCCATCGTTCGGGTTCCGGACAATGACGACGAGGTGATGCGTATTTCGAACGGTACCGAATTCGGCCTCAGCTCAGGCGTCTGTACGAACGACTTGAACCGTGCGATTGCCTTTATCAACGGTCTGAACGTGGGCACCTGCAACATTTGGGAACAACCCGGATACCGTATCGAAATGTCCCCCTTCGGAGGCATCAAGGACAGCGGTAATGGGGTTAAAGAAGGTGTCATCGAGGCAATGAAGTTTTTTACTAACGTAAAAACTTACTCGCTGCCCTGGCCACGCTAGTTTTTGTGCCCCGTCCCGACCCGGGTCGGGGCACCACAAGTTCCTCCCTGGTACTGGCGGACTTTGCGAGGTCCGCATTTTTTCACAAGCGGCGTTGAGGAAAAAGCATGTCACAAATCGTCCACACGGAAGGCGAATCCAATACTTCCAGCGCGCGAAAAGCATGGATGAAGGAATCTATAGGGCCTAAATCTTCACCCTTGCTGAAACGCGACGCTAACGCGTTTCTCCACCAGTCACTGTCCTCGCCATGCGTTAGCACCATTGCCAAAGCTGAGGGGATTTGGGTCGAAGACCTGGACGGCCGCCGTTACATGGATTTCCATGGCAATTCAGTGCATCATATCGGTTACGGACATCCCCGTTTGATCACCGCGATCAAGGCGCAACTGGATGACCTGTCTTTCGCACCCCGTCGCTTCACTAATGATCCCGCGGTTGAATTGGCCGAAAAGCTCGCCGAAATCGCGCCAGACGACCTTGGGAAAATGCTGTTTACGACCGGCGGCTCTGATGCAAACGAGGTCGCTCTCAAGATAGCGCGCGCTGCCACCGGTCGGTTCAAAACAATTAGCTTCTGGGATGCCTTCCACGGTGCCGGTTTTGGCGCCGCAAGCGTCGGCGGCGAGGCGACATTTCGCAGCCATATAGCCGGCCCGCTTCTCCCGGGTGCAGAGCACGTGGCACCTTTTGCCTGTTACCGATGCCCGTACAATCACGCCGGCCCAGATACCTGTGGGTTGGCTTGTGCAAAAATGGTCGAGTTCGTTCTAGAACGCGAGGGAGACGTAGCTGCGGTCATCGCTGAGCCTATGCGCGCGGTGCCTTATGTGCCGCCACCGGGCTTCTGGAAAGCTGTGCGGGAGGCGTGTAATCGTCACGGGGCTCTCTTGATCATGGACGAGATTCCCACGGGGCTTGGAAAGACCGGCAAGATGTTTGCCTTTGAGCATGACGAGATTATCCCTGACATCGTCACCTTGGGTAAGGCACTTGGCGGAGGCATCCTGCCGATTGCAGCTTGTATCGCGCGAACCAAACTGGACGTCTGCGGAGACTTTGCCATTGGACATTATACACACGAAAAAAACCCGGTGACTGCACGCGCCGCGCTTACCACAATACAAATCATCGAAGATGAGGGGTTGGTTGACCGGGCGGCTGAGTTGGGCGAGCACGCTATGGATCGTCTGATGGGTGAGCTTCAGAATATCCCGATCGTCGGTGACATTCGCGGCCGTGGTCTGATGTTTGGTGTCGAAATTGTCGATGACCGTGCCGACAAGACACCTGGAAATGCACGAGCCGAGCGGATCTATTATGCTTGTTTGGAAGCTGGCCTAAGCTACAAAATCAGTCAGGGGTGTGTGCTTACATTGTCACCGCCGCTAACGATCACGCGCAAGGATCTCGACTGTGCAATCGACATTGTTGTCAACGCGATTAAGGACGAATGTTAATCTTTGTGGCCATACCTTTAGAGCAAAACACGCCGTTGCTCTCTCTGCTTCCAGGAAAACAGTGGTCAATGGACGTGGAGATCAATTCTCAATTATGGCGCCAAGGGCCACTGCCTACCACCAAGAAAGTGAATGCGTTTTCCCGGTGGAACAGGCGCGTCCGATTTTTTTCAGCAAACTCGGGCGCTGAGCGTTTTATCGAAATTACTCGTCCGCAAAATCACCGGGTCGGTCTCCGGTCGTTGGTTGGCAGGATTGCAGCGCACCCTGTTATTCCAAGCAAACCCTGGGAGTGAGGTAGAGCATGGCGATAGTCAGCTTTTTAATCAGCCTTGCTGGCGCGACGATGTTGCTACTTTTTGCAGTTCGAATGGTACGCACTGGAATTGAGCGCAGCTATGGAGCGTCGTTCCAGCGCGTTTTGACGCGACAGCACAGTTACCTGCAGGCCTCACTTGTGGGTCTGATGATGGCGGTTGTACTGCAAAGTTCGGCGGCAGTGGCGCTGTTGACCTCTGGGTTTGCTGCCAGTGGAATGTTGAGTTTTCCTGCCGGTCTGGCGATTGTGCTCGGAGGCGATCTAGGTTCAGCACTGATCATCCAGATTCTTACGTTCCGGTTGGACTGGCTTATTCCAATGCTGCTGGCGATTGGAGGCTATCTATTCGTCAAGACCGAAGCCAAAAAAGCCCGACAACTAGGGCGCATTCTGATGGGCGTTGCCTTTATCCTGATCTCACTTCGGTTCCTTCGTGAGGCGATGGACCCAATTCGGGACAGTGCATTTTTACCCACAGTCGCGGATTACTTGTCGCGCGACTATATCACTGCATTTCTTGTCGGGAGTGCCTTAGCCTTCGTCATGCATTCCTCGGTTGCGGCCATCCTTATGTGTGTGACACTTGTGCAAATTGGAGCGATCCCATTTGCCGCCGGAATGTCTTTGGTTTTTGGCGCGAACTTTGGCTCGGCCTTCATTCCGGTATGGCTAACCCGAGGAATGCCAGTGACTGCCCGACGAATACCCTATGCAAATTTGGCGCTGCGAGGCAGTTGGGCGTTGGCTAGTTTGTTTGCAGCTAATTTTGCCCTACGAACCGGGCTTTTGGGCGACCCGCAAGGGGGGCAAATGCTAGTCAACGTGCATCTTGCTTTCAACCTGTCGCTTTTGGTTTTAGCCCTTCCGTTTTGTGGACACTGGCAGAACTTGCTCGAAAGGCTCTTGCCAGACCAGCAGAAAGTACAGAAGTCGCAACCCGCACAACCGGTCAGCGCATTGGACATGGAAGATGTGGCAAATCCCAATCAGGCCTTGCCGAGCCTCAAGCGTGAGCTGCTGCGGATGAGCGACCTTCTCGAAACCATGTTCCGTCCTGCTCTTGAACTTTACCGCAGCGGAGACAAAGAACAGATCCGGTCAGTTCAGGCCATTGACGAGGACGTAAACCGGTGCCTCTCGGGTATTCGAGCCTTCGTCGCCGCGATACCCCCTGAGCTATATGAAAAACACGATGCTAAAACCGCACGCGACCTTATGGAGTTTGCGATCAGGCTTGAAACGGCGGGTGACGTTGTTGCCAAACGCCTGACTGTATTGGCCGGTGAAATGCGGGCCAAAGGCTCAAGCTTTTCGCAAGATGGCTGGTCCGAACTTGTTCAGATGCATGAAGGTATTCTTGCAAACATGAAACTGGCATCAAATGTACTTGTTTCAGACGATCTGGAAAGCGCCCGGCTTCTCAGCCTTGAGAAAACCGAAATCAAACGCGTGGAACGTGAAAGCCGCAAGCGTCACCTGCGCCGGTTGCAGCATGGAACAACGGAAAGCTTCGAAACCAGTGATATTCATCTAGAGACATTGCGGGCTTTCCGGGAGTTCAACAGTCATATTGCATCGATTGCTTACCCGATCCTATACCAGAACGGTCAACTTCTCGAGACACGATTGATCAACGAAATTGCTGAATAGGCCCGAGCCGGTCTCAATGCGAAGACAAGAAAAGAGCGAGAACAAAGGCGACTGGAAACACCGAAGTGAGTTCGTTCTCGAAATCAAATTTTGAAATTGTTCAGTGTCTTCCAAAACCTGAGCCCAGCACTGCGCAGTGCACAAGGGTCTAAGTAACCGGATTGAAGGATCCCACCAATCAACCCGAAAACGCGAAAAGATCATCGGTCCCGACAAGTCACTCTGGCAGACTCAGAGATTTCTGGTTGCCCATGACCAGATCACCATCAGCTCCCGTCTCCCCGCTATCAACTTACTTCAGCTTTATACCACCATGCCCGATCAGATGCCTTCCAGTTTTGGATCAGCTATGCCCGCGAAATGTCCTCCTGACGACATAGGCGCCGACGTTCTTCAATCTTGCTCAAGCAAGTTGGCAATCCCGGCAGAGTTCTTAGGTATTGGGTATTCCGTTCTAGTACCATTCATCCGGCATTCGCGCTTTGCGTTCTGACACGAAGTCTTCAAGCGCGGCTTGTATGCCGGGTTTCATTTCAGGACGCTGGTAATCGTTCAACATCTGATGCCACCGCGCGGTGGCGCGTTGATCTGACGTGAGAGCACCATTTTCAGACCAAGTCTCGAATGGCCCTGCGTCAGAAATTTGTGGCTCATAATTTGCTGCCGCATAGTGGCGCAGCGTGTGTTTGGTCGACAGGAAATTTTCGCCCGGGCCCGTTTCAAAATAGGCATCACGGCCAAATGCCTCCTCATTCGTTTGGAAGCCCTGCAGCAGTTTCAGCATCGCGCCACAGTGGTCGAGATCCATGATGAATTTCTCGTAGGACATCACAAGCCCACCTTCGAGCCAGCCTGCCGCATGCCAGACCTGATGGGCTCCGGACAAAAGCGTGGACCACATGGCACCGGTGCTGTCCTGCATCGCTTGCCCATCTGGCGCATTGGAGGCGGTGATCTGCCCACCGCCAGAGCGCACAGGTACGCCAAGCCTTCGTCCCAATTGTGTCAGCGCCATCGTGGTCATGTTCGCCTCGGGCGATCCAAAGGTTAGAGCGCCCGTGCGCAAGTTCATTGTGGAGTGGAACGAGCCGAACACCACCGGACAACCGGGGCGCACCAGTTGCGCAAGCGCAATGCCAACCATCGCTTCTGCCAGAGTTTGCGCCGCCACAGCCGCCGGCGAAAGCGGCCCCATGGCACCCGCGAAAATCGCAGGGGAGACGCAGACACATTGGCCTGCCTCCGCATAGATACGCAGAGCCGTTGACATGGTATCATCATAAATCAATGGCGAATTGACGTTGATATTGGCCTGCATCACCGCGTGGTGCTCCATGAAGTCGCGTCCAAAGACGAGGCGTGCCATCTCGATACTGTCACGCACGCGCTCGGGTGCCGTAACAGAGCCCATAAAGGGCTTGGTTGAGAGTGTCAGATGCGCCAGCATCATGTCCAAATGCCGTTTATTCACCGGCACATCTGTCGGTTCGACAACCGTGCCGCCGGAATGATGCAAGGCAGCCGCACTGTAGGCCAGTTTGACGAAATTGCGGAAATCCTTCAGCGTCGAATATCGTCGGCCCTTCACCAGATCGCTGACAAAGGGAGAGCCGTATCCCGGCATCAGCACAACGTTGTCACCGCCAAGTGTCACCGTTCTGACCGGGTCTCGGCCATGCAACTGAAATTCACTTGGGGCCGTAGCGCAAAGCGCACGGACATGACCCGGTTCAAACCGCACGCGTTCGCCATCGATGCGGGCACCCGTTTGGGCGAAGTGATCCAGTGCCGTTCGATCCCCCCGAAACTCGACGCCAATTTTTCTTAGAATCCAGTCGGCTTGATCTTCGATCCGGGCCAATACCGTTTCACTTAGTAGATTGTATGCAGGTATCCTGCGACCCGTGAACGGTGTGCTCTCAGAAGGGGCAATACTACGGGCCAAGCGGCGTCTGCGCGCGCGGCCGCGGTGCCCCGCCGGTGTCGGTGTTTCTGCTTTTGCGTTCAACGATTCCAACTTCATTTCATCGCTCCACGAGCTTGAATGCGGTTGTCGACCTTAAAAACATGTTTGAAAATCGAAAAAAACTACTCTTAGCGTTTAGAAAATTTGTACACTAAGAATATGAGTACCCGATTTCATCACCATGACTTACTCAGGCTATTTGCCGAGATTGCTCGTTATTCCAGCTTCTCGACGGCAGCATCGGCGCTCAATATGACAAAGGGCGCCATCAGCTATCAGATCAAAACGCTTGAAGCCGATCTTGGGATGATCCTGTTCCAGCGCACATCGCGTGGTGTCACACTCACTGGTGAAGGATTAAAACTGCTCGCGATCTGCCAGACCCGATACGAAGAAATCGAAGCTGAAATTCATGCATTAAAGGGGATTTCAACGCGTTCTCTAACCGTTGGCGTCTCGACCTATTTCGCTGCGCGCTGGCTATCGCCACGCCTGATGTCATTCATGCAAAGCCACCCGGACGTGCAGATTCGCATTCAACCGATGATCGAGTTTTCAGAAGCTGAGATGCAGGATGTGGATCTTGCAATCAGGTGGGGTAGCGGGAATTGGATCGGCGGCACCGTTACTCCGTTCATGCCCATGCCGCCCTATCCTGTGGGTGACCGGGCGGCAGCTGACCTAGTGATAGAATTAGGAATGAAAGAGGCAATATCGCATCTTACGCTGCTGAGAGATCGTGATGACAGCAACGCCTGGTCTGATTGGCTGAACGTCGCAAAGCTTCCCCGACAATCAAGGAGAGATGCGCTAATCGTTCCTGACCCAAATGTCCGGGCGCAAGCAGTCATCGACGGACAGGGAATAGCTTTGATGGATGATCTGGTTCGAGACGATCTAAATGCTGAAAGACTGTTTCGGTTGTCGGAAACCGATCTGCCCGACTATGGGTATTTTTTGGTTCAACCGCATAGCTCCGCACCAACCGGCGCAGTACAGTCCTTCTTGGACTGGATTCTGGGTCAATCGTAACATTCCTTCCCCTTGAGTATCCTCAGAGCCGTTATTATACGGCATATAAATAAATTACAGGGAGCCAGAGGATGCCCACAGGACATATCATGATGGCAATGAGCCTAGACGGTTTTGTCGCAAGGCCAGATCACAGGCTGGACTGGTTGGAAAAGCAACCCACTGCAGACGAAGATCACGGGTTTGCCGCGTTTCAGAGTAGCGTCGAC
Source organism: Ruegeria sp. CDSB022 (assembly GCF_059611145.1). NCBI lineage: Bacteria > Pseudomonadati > Pseudomonadota > Alphaproteobacteria > Rhodobacterales > Roseobacteraceae > Ruegeria > Ruegeria sp. CDSB022. Next base: position 139,870 of record NZ_JBXWOZ010000006.1, read on the forward strand.
GTGATCGTGATGGGGTCCGGATCGTACCGGACAGTTCTGGGATTTGGGGAGTGGCCTTACAAGAAACCGGTGGTGGTTCTCAGTCGCTCAATGAAACCCTCAGGCATTCCAGATGAACTGCGCGATAGAGTTGAAGTTTCAGACAAAACACCCACTGATTTGATGGAGGATTTTGGCGCGCGTGGTTACAATCGAGTTTATGTGGATGGCGGTGCAATCATCCAATCCTTCCTCAAAGCCGGGCTGATTGAGGACATGCGGATTACCTTGGTTCCCATTCTGATCGGTGAAGGCATTCGGATCTTTGGTGAAACAGAAGGTGACGTTGATCTGGAATTGGTTTCGGTTAGCAGCTTTTCCTCCGGTCTGGTAGATCTCGATTACAGACTGAAAACCAAGTGACGAAAGCTTCTCCACCAGGACGACCGTCAAAGGCTGCACAGCGCCTTTCGAAGCAAGTGATCCTGCAGGCCGCATTGCCGATCGCCCAAAGCAAAGGTGTTGATGCGCTATCGTTTCGCATACTTGCCGATCAGCTTGACGTCACTCCGATGGCCGTGACCTATCACGCAGGTAGCAAGAAGCAACTATTGTCCGATCTGGTAGAACTTGCCTTTGCAGGCGTCTTGGATGGAGTGAATGGTGGCAACCCGGTCAAACGCGCCCGCTGCATTATGGCGACTTACTATGGTTGTGCTTTGAAGAACGCCAATCTACTCCGTGCAATCCTAGACGATGTAACGCTCATGAGCGCGGACCTCATGAACGTGGCCGAGGAATTAAAGGTCAGCACGGACCAACTCGAAAACAGCGATGGCGGTGATGTTCTTGTTCACGTGCTGATCGACTATGCACATGGGTTTGTGCTCTCAGCCTCGAGCGGAGAAAACAACCCCCTGACAATAAACGATTTTCTGCGTGGGATTGACTGGATTCTTGCTCAAGCGGCGGGTGACCTCGCCGCGACGTGATATGAGAAACATGCCCATCAGAGGGTGTCCTCAAGCAATGAGCAGTTTGCGTCATTCAATTCTGACCCTAACGTAAAGTAGTTCTGCCCCAAGGCTACTAACTTTCATCGAAGCTAAGGCTTATGTCTCAATTGAGTTCGGTTTGCCAAAGGATTGATATTTGGCGGCTGGCTGCTTTCGTATTCTCGATTGTTTTCGGTTCGAGGAAGGTGCGTTATCGCTAATCACGGCTTAAATGCTTCATAGAATGCCTCAGGCACCTAGTCTCGCCGATGTATCCTCTATGGCGTTGCCTTCCGCCATTCGGCAGAACGCTTGTCGCCAACTTTGAGCCAGTTCTTTCATCTGAGACAACACCTCGGCATCTTCTGGCAGAATGCGACGAGTCAACCTTGCACGTGTGACGGCCAATACAGACCAATTGGGATTTAACCTTTCAACCAAGGTAATCCGATCACCGGAACCAACTTCGCCAGGTTCGAGCACACGATAGTACCATCCGGTTCGGCCCGTCTTCTGAAACTGGTAAGGCATTTCCTTGTGCCCCGTATGTAGCCCGAGTTTCCAGCACGGTTGCCGCCCCTGACTGATTTGAACAACCGCCGTACCCAGTGACAGGATGTCGCCAATGCAGAGGTTTTCCTCGGTCAGCCCCGTTGTTGAAATGTTCTCACCGAACGCCACTGGCAGTGTGCCGGGTGCTATTAGGCCCTCTGCTTGCCAAGCCGAGTAGTGATCAAAAGCATAATGATGGATGGCTTTGTCTTCGCCTCCATGCACGGTCAAATCTGCCTGTGCATCCTCGGAAAATCCGAGCGAGGTAATCAACTGCCGCCCGTCCACCCTGTCTTTTTGAATGGCCGATGGAGGTTTGCCTTCCCAACAATCTTTGACCGCTCCGACAAATATGCCGTCGATGTTCGCCGATAAATCAAAATGGTTCATCTGGCTTCCTCGTGCTCGATACAGATCTTGTCTTTTTCACCGACGTCCAATGATACACCCAACAGTTTGCAGAAACCGTTTTCCGTCGTGGTATCATGGTATGTGCAGGATTTGCATTGGCCGAATGATCGGCCTCCATTTGCGGCCAGAGCCAGACTGAGGCTTTGCATCAGACCCTGTTCAAGCATGACTTGGTTTTCTACGGGCATATCTCCAATTGCCTGTGCAACAGGGTTCGGCTGACGTACAATTTTGACCCCTTCCTTGGTCAGGTCATAAGAGATCGACCGTTGATCAAGCTCTTTGCGATGCTCTTCTACATAGCCCTTGCGCGTCAAAGCCTTGAGCGTTTGTGACATCGTTCCACGGGTTGTTCCGATATACTCTGCAACTTGCGACGGCGAGCGCGAAAACATGTTCGCCTCTGCGATGTACTCGAGCGCCATCCTCTGAGTCGGGTTCAAATCTCCCGCCCATACTTCGGAACCATCAATACGGGCCAGACGGTTGATCAGAGTGCGTATGCGATGTTCTGTGTTCATAACACTTTTAGTAGCGACTCGAAATTATTGTTGCAATATATTTTTCATTATAGTAGCGACTCGCTATCTTTTAACTGGAGGCACCCATGAAACTCTTAATGCTCACTTCCACTCTGGCCTTGGTCATCGGCAGCACAGCTCTTGCAGATGGGAACCATGCCATCCATCAAGATGGCGCCATCATATCTTCGCCGGACGCCAGTAAAGTCGTGGACTTTGACATTCTGGCAGCGCATGCGCATCGCAATGGAAACACGGTCACTTTTCACATGACAACGAATGGAGCGGCTGGCGCCTCGGTTCCGGTGGCAACCGGAGAGGTTGGTGGATCAGATGTCTGGTCATATGTCTGGCCTACTTCTTTGGACCCTTCGGTCGTTGGGTTCGAAGGCGGCACAGGCATCCTTGCAATGGCCGCAACCAGTCATCCAGATTTTGATGACACACCGCTTTTTGACGAGAACGGCGACGGAGATCCGGCGAATGACGGCATCGAATGGCACAGCCACTGGGTTGTGTTGACCCCGACCGAAGCGTGCGGACCCGACGCGCTTGCCGTACGTGACATCCCCGAGGGTTCCTCGCCCAAGCTACCTGCGACATGGCCTGGGTTCCCGATCTTTCTGGACAGCCCTGGGTTTACGCCTTTGTTCGACGGGCCCGAAATCTCGGTGAATGCCGGCTTTGCCAGCAAAGTAGAACTGGATGGTGTCGCTTACGATGGTGTCACTTCTGCATTGCGAGTGAACGCTAACATCCATGCGCCCTTGCTGTGCGTCACAGATGTTTTCGACGTCGCATCCGGCGACCTGAGCCTGCCGGGGAAGCTTCACTGACATTCGACTACGCAGCCGCCGAACCCAAGACGGCTGCGTGTTATTGAGGGCAATGAAAATGCAAACACCAGAACTAGACGTTTCGGAATGGTTTAACACAGACACACCCCTAACCTTAGGTGGTCTAAGGGGACGGGTTGTTGTTATTGAGGCATTTCAAATGTTGTGCCCGGGATGCGTCCTGCATGGTATTCCCTTGGTGCAATCAATTCAAAAAACGTTTCCTGAAGAAAAGGTAGCCGTGATTGGCTTGCATACTGTGTTCGAGCATCACGACGCCATGACACCGGTGTCTCTGAAAGCCTTCCTGCATGAATATCGCATCACCTTCCCTGTCGGCGTGGACAGGCAGGGGGTGGGGCAATTGCCAAACACGATGTCCCGCTTTCGCATGCGCGGTACACCAAGCCTTGTCTTGTTGGATCAGTCGGGACGGATCGTTGTGCATCACCTTGGACAGGTCTCAGAACTGCAATTGGGGTCTGAGATTGGCAGTCTTCTGACACGAGGGGCCGCATCGGTCACAAGCAATCCCGCCACCGTCAATCAAAACGAAGGCGCATCAGGTAGCTGCAATGTGTGAGCCGGCCAATGCGCCCGCGTATGGAAACCGTCTTTCCCCAAGGTCGTCGCCAAAAGGCTGTTTAGCCACACGCAGCGACGGAATACTCGATCACACCAAACGGTGCCCGCCGTCGAATACCCCGCAGTATCAGGCAAGCCCCCGAAGATCGGGGGCTTGCCAGTTGTCTTTACGCGGGGAACCCACTTTCATCGGTCAAACCAAGAGCCCTTGCTACACCGGCACCATATGCAGGATCTGCCTTGAGACAGTTCGATATGTGGCGGATCTGAATTTCTCTTTGTGCAACCCCGATTGCGCTGGCAGTGTTTTCGAACAGTACTTCTTGCTGCTCTGGCGTCATCAAGCGGAACAAATCACCAGGCTGCGAGAAGTAGTCATCATCCTCGCAGTGGTTCCAATGATCCGCAGCACCTTCGATGGACAAAGGTGGTTCAGAGAAATCCGGTTGCTCGGACCATTCGCCATGCATGTTGGAATCATAGCCAATCCGAGATCCGGCATTGCCGTCGACCCTCATCGCGCCATCCCGATGGTAGGAATGATACGGGCAACGAGGCGCATTCACAGGGATCTGGGAATGGTTGACACTCAACCGATACCGCTGAGTGTCACCATAAGAAAACAAACGTCCTTGCAACATCTTGTCCGGCGAAAAGCTGATACCAGGCACGATTGTAGAGGGGGCGAAGGCTGCTTGTTCAACCTCGGCAAAGTAGTTCTCAGGGTTCCGGTTCAATTCCAGCTCGCCAACCTCAATCAACGGATAATCCCCATGTGGCCAAACCTTGGTCAGATCAAACGGGTTGAGGTGATATGTACCCGCATCCTTCTCCGGCATGACTTGGACATAAAGCGTCCATTTAGGAAAATCGCCGTTTTCAATTGCGTCAAAAAGATCACGCTGGTGGCTTTCACGGTCACCGGAGATGATCTGTGCTGCTTCCTCGTCGGTGAGGTTTTTTATCCCCTGTTGCGTTTTGAAATGGAATTTGACCCAGAACCGCTCGTTGTCCGAGTTGATAAAGCTGAACGTGTGGCTGCCAAAGCCGTGCATGTGTCTGTAGGTGGCCGGAATCCCCCGGTCAGACATAACAATCGTCACCTGAAGCAAGGCTTCGGGAAGGCTGGTCCAGAAATCCCAATTGCTATCCGCACTGCGCATGTTCGTCCGCGGATCGCGTTTGACGGCATGGTTGAGATCGGGAAACTTCAGCGGATCGCGAAGGAAGAACACAGGGGTGTTGTTGCCCACAAGATCCCAGTTGCCCTCTTCCGCATAAAACTTGATAGCGAAGCCGCGGATATCCCGTTCTGCATCCGCTGCGCCGCGTTCCCCTGCAACGGTCGAGAACCGCAGGAAGAGATCCGTCTTCTTGCCAACATCAGTAAACATTTTGGCACGCGTTTACTGGGTGATGTCATGGGTCACTTTGAATGTGCCGTAAGCGCCGGATCCTTTGGCATGCATCCGACGTTCGGGGATCACCTCGCGATCAAAGTGGGCCATCTTCTCGAGAAACCAAACATCTTGAAGCAGCGCAGGTCCACGCGGCCCCGCCGTCAGTGTGTGTTGGTTGTCAGGCACTGGCGCGCCAAATGCGGTGGTCAGCTTCGATTTGCTCGTCATGTCAATCTCCTGTGTTGGTATGAAAAGGAGAAAACCGAAATCCGCCAAGTTACTCCAACTTATATAAATTATCCGATCGATAATCAGAGGTGATGCATGGTTAGAAGAACCTCAGTCGCCGGCCTTTCACTCAGAGATCTTGAGTACATTCAAAGCATTGCCGAAGAAGGTCATTTTGGCCGGGCGGCTGATATCTGTGGGGTTTCACAACCTGCAATCAGCCAACAGGTATCCAAGCTGGAGGCGCGCCTTGGCTTTTCGATATTCGAACGCCACGGACGGCATATTTCGTTGACGCAAAATGGACAGATAGTTCTGCAAAAAGCAGAAATCCTTCTGACAGAGGCCCGTGAACTGCTGGAATTGTCGCTGAGCCTAAGTGACAATCTGGAGGGAGAGTTGAAATTTGGGGTACTTCCAACACTTGGGCCTTACTTGCTGCCGCTTATCCTCAAGTCTCTCAAAAATGCGTACCCCAATCTCCAGTTGTCATTGTTCGAAGAACCCACTCACGTTCTTGAAGAGATGCTCGTCAGGAGGACGCTGGACGCTGCACTGATTGCGACGGCCCCGAAACAGCCTGTACTGAGAGCGCTTCCGTTGTTTCACGAACCATTTGTTTTTGCCTGCCCCAAGGATCTGAACTTCAGACCCAATGAGAAAGTTCGCTGGTCCAAGGTTCTGTCCTCTCAGCTCGTTCTGCTTTCTCAAGAGCACTGCCTAAGGGATCAGACCGTAGCATTTTGCGACCGGATTGACCGACCTGGACAGCGGGTGGCGAGCAGCTTTGAAATGCTCCGGCAAATGGTCGCACTCGGAGAGGGTTGTGCGCTGTTTCCGGCATTGTCTGTGAGTGGCCCTGATCGTTTCGGCGGCTTGGCAACGACACATCCCATTGCTGATGGGATCTTTGGCCGTTCTATCAGACTGGCATGGCGCGACAGCGACCCGCGCGCAGGGTCGCTTGAACATTTCGGGACTTTCATTCAGACGCTTATGGCCGCTCCGGATATGACGCGATATTTGAACGGAAAGGCCTAGAACGAGACCAGCCAAGGTTGGGATAGGCTTTGCTGATGACGTGGGTGCCTCCTCCTGATGACATCGCAATGTGCCAATGTGATGTTTTTTAAGCCATCAACAACGCCACCCAAAGATCAAATTCGGCTGATGCCCTACATTGAGGCGCCTTCTGACGTCGAACGTTCATCACATTTCTAGTCCAACTGTGACGGTTGGGTTTGATTCATTCAATTCTGACCGAAACCCAAGCATTTCTAACCCAGAACGAACAGCAACCCCTCATCGACGCTGCGATGAATGTCTCAAATGAGCCCAACCTGTCCCTTGCGTTTTCTCACAGCCAACTTGCAGTGGGAGAAATGGTCATTCATGCAGCGAGCAGCTATGCTGGCACTGGTTTTTCATAAGCACCCGGACTTTCCTGCCTTTCGGTTGGAAGGCAAAAAGTGTGCTCGACTACGGTTTTCCGTTAGAGCTCTTAAGGTGAAAATTCTGTGATTTAATAACCCAATAAGTGGGTGAGTTTTTTCCGATCAACTTTGGATCTGTGCCGTTTGTCCATAGGCATTTTTTTCACATGGGTCACATTGGCAACACCGAATTCCTGCGCCAGGCTATTCCAGTTTGAAAGCTGATCCGCGTCACCTTCAATGCATAAAGTCGGGCTCCCATCGACGCTCATGAGCGCGCTGTTCGTCACGCTCGGCCATTGCCGGACAGCTACTTCGATTGCAAAAGGAAAGGTTTGACCAGTCGGGGTTGTCACATCGCTCCCCAGTCTGCCCCACAGCCACAAACGCCCCTGATCATCTAACCGACCCGCGTCGCCGGTTCGATGCCAAATCGTAGTGCCGTCTTTGATTTTGTTTTCCTTGGAGTGTGCGAGATCAAGATAGCCATCATTTACATGATCGCCCGCCACCTGAACTTCATCGTCCTGAATTCGGAGTTTGATTTGCGAAACCGGATGCCCAACAAGAAGCCCCTTGCCCGCCGCCATTTCAAGTTGATCAACTTCGGTGATTTCCCGCGCATCAAGATGCGCAATCGGTTCAGCTTCGGTTGACCCATAGACACAGACCACGTCCAGACCGGAATTAGCGAGAAGCCTTTCAATCAGGTCAGGGAATACCGGACCGCCGCCGGTGAAGACTGTGTGCAGCCGGCCCGTATCTTTACGCTGTGCAAGTTTTTCGCACAACGACGGAGGGATCAAAAGACGGGTCACTTGCTGCTTCGATATCCAGCCCGCAAACTGTTCGGAGGATAGTCGATCCAGATTGCTCATTCTCCAATTCGGCAGAACTGTCGTGCGCCCAGCCGCCAGGTTGATCAGGGTGAACACCGGAAACGCTACCAGATCCCGTTCAACTGCATCACTGTCCAGAAGCGGCGCAATGGCATCATGTTGTGCCATCAGAAACGCGTGGCTGCGGGGGATGGCCTTGGCCTGACCTGTAGTGCCGGATGTAAAGGAAATGAGCGCCGTGTCACCGTCTTGAACAGGCGCGACGCTCAGGTCACCCCGGGCGGTGCCTGGTAGCAAAAGGCGGAGCCTCAAGAGTTCCGGCACAACAAACCTGAGCAACGCAAAATAACCCGAAGCGCAAAAAGCCTTGGGTCGGGTCGTTCTCGCTGCATGACGCAGCCCCGCGAGTCCCATCGTGGGTTCAGGCAAAACCACCGTTGCGCCCAACGACCACAAGGCCGCAAGACTAGCGTAGAGATCAGCGTTGACCGGCATCGCCAGAAGAACGCGGTCGCCGCGCCCAATCCCCTTACGTCTCCACTTTCTAGCCATTTGCTGCGCGCGTATCTGCACATCACGAAAGGTGACCTCGCGACCGCTGCCTTCAACAATGGCCGTCCGGTCCGGGTGTCTATCAACCGCTACGGCAAATTGATCCAACAAGTTAGTCATCCAGGCGCAGTCCTAACAGGTTGTACCGTCGAAATACGGTGGCCCCTTCAACAACACTGCGATCCGCGGATTGGTTGTCATCATGGATCAGCGCGTGGATAGCGGAAACAAAGCCTAGCTTCAGAGCAGACTTGTGGAAATGACTGGCCAAATGGCGACCCGCACCACGCTCAAGGCTTGCATAAGTTTTCAGGATCGCGGCTGTTGGTTTTGGGCCTTCAGCATAGTTCGGAATACCAAACAGAAAGCCCGCTAATGAGCTGTCGGGACGGCGGGCAAAAAAGATAAGCTCGCGCTTCAACATCGGAACGACAGGCATATACATTGCAAGAAAATCGCGCTCAGAAATAGGTTTATAGAAAGCGTTTCGGGAAAAAGCCTCGACAGATAGTTGATACACCTGCCGGAACAACTCCTCAGGGTTGGTTCCGTCCCAGGGTTCTACGTCGAACCCATCAACTGCAGCTAAAGACGAATTGGCCGTTTGCGCCAATGATACTCGCGCCGAGAAATACTTGCTGATGGCGGCAAATCCTGCCGCCCTAAACACATCGGGCTCATGTGACTTGTGCGTCGGCTCCATTAAAAAGGGTGCTGATCCATCACTGTCCGATACAAACCGATAACTGTGCCATGTATCACCAGACATAGGTCCAATAATCCGATCAACCCCAGCGTACCGGACCCGTCCAATAGCCGTTTGTAGTAACTCCAGACCGGCCTCTGGGGTCTCGCACGAGAAGTCGCCTATTGTTGCCGCTGGGGCACCATCCCAATCAGGGCCCTGCAGATAAACAGATAGTTTGGCGCCTTTGGTCTGAATGTTTTCTTTCGTCATGATACAACTCCAGCAACAATCCCGCCGTCAATAGACCTTGCTACGGACCAGATGTAATAGGCAAGCGGAGGTAACAGCGCCAAAAGCGTGAGCCTCGAAACGCGGTTCTTTTGGAGCAAATGCGGAAGCACCAAAGGCACAATCGCCATAAATGCGAGTGATACAAGTGAGAGCGCGGTCAAAGGCTCGGCCCAGTTTGATTGGACAGAATTCAGGGAAACCGCCCAGGTACGGATTAGAAACAGGACGGCGGCAGCAATCGGTATCGCAATAGGAATGGCACGCAGCGCCACAGCTGTGAGCCCCATGGCCAACCCCATTGCACTCAGTCCAAAAAAGGATATTGCATCCCATCCCGTTGCATTTCCCGCTGCAAGCCAGCCGAACCCTATTAGCCCCAAGGCGGCTACGATGTCCAAATCGGGGAACTTACTGTCACAAGGAGAAGCAGTACGCGCCCAGCCGTGTGCCGCGAGAACCATGATCGGCAGTACTGTATTTTGCAGTTTCGCGGTCGCTAGCAGCAGGAAAACCGCAACAACATACACACGGGTCGTATGTTTGGTCAGGCCCAGCTTGGTTCCCACCACCCCAAAACTGGCAAGTGCGGCAAAGAACAAAATGGCCAGCAACGCCAGCTCTGCCAAGGAGCTGTAGTAGTGAACTTTCAAAAAAATCAGCAAGCCAAGCGGCAGGAACAAGTTGTCAAACCCCCGCCAGCTTTGTGCCTCGACCAATGTGCCAAAGGCCGCAACCATAAGGCACAGCATCATGATGTTGGACGGTGGGAGTTTCGACGAAAACAAGAAGCAGATGATCGCAACCAATAGCGTTACGACAAAAAACACCACTGACCCTTCTAGGCTTTTTTCGCCATCTTCGACCACATAGCGTTTGGTGCCGTACGTGGTCCCGGCAAGTGCGGCTGCAGCATCAGCCAGAGTTAAAACGGCGATCGGAAGCACATAATACAGGGTGTTTTCCCCGGCCAGCAACAAGCAAAGCCCAACGGATAGCGCCAACAGGAAATCGCCGTATGACGTGCGCTCGACGCTGTGTAGGGTTGCGCCCAGACCTTGTGAGAACCGGGGCAGGCGCAAGATCAGCATGACGATCAGCGTTACCCCGATTAACATGTATATTGGCCAGCGTTCCGGAAAAATCCACGGCAGAACCAGTGTAAAGAGTCCGGTTCCAACATGCATCAGTTTACGTTGCACTTCTGCGCTCAAGCCGACCTTTTGCGCCAGCCATCGGACAACTGCCATCAATCCCAACAGGGCCGCAACAGACGCCAAGGCCAGTAAGATCTGGGCCTGGATGCTCACGAAAGCACCTCTTCCACGACGAAATCCGAGTAGAAAAACGCCATGTCGCGTGACTTCAGTCGATCCTCAGTCGTCCGATGTGTTTCAACTTCGCTCCTGTATCGCGCAGGCACGCGGCGCGGTGCCATCATGTTCCAATACACGAGACGTGCCTTGGGCGCGGCAGCTGACAGGATCGAGCCATAGACTTGCTCGAATACATCGGGCGACATGTATTCGAAAATGTCAGACAGGTTGAACCCGTTGGCTTTTTCACCGGTCGAGACAAAAGCCTCTAATGATCCCGGACGGATATCGAGACGATCCAAGCGGGTGCGGATCGTATCAAAATGCTCGGGCCGCCATGCCATCGGCAACGCGTCTCCGTGCGTGCCTTTCAGAATCCAGTGCAAATAGGGATTCTGTGACGGGTCGGTATCAACGCCCGCATGGCGAATGCGACGAGCCACATGCTGGGCCGGGCTGCCCTCGACGTGATCGAAAAACGCCTTATCGCGGCCCATGCGCCCCATCACAAAGCGGGAAAAGAACACATTCAACAACAGCCGCCATCTGAAGGTGTCAAAGCGCGTATCGAAAAAAACCTCGCGCGCCTCAGGTGACCGGGGCGTAAAAACGTCATCAATCGTACGTCGGGAATGCACAAACGGCAAAAGCCGGGTGCGGAAGATGCGAAAATACCGCTCGAACTTGCCAACCCCGCCTGCCCCGTAACGTTCCACGTCAGGGACAAAACCACTCCAGAAGGTTCGGGTTTCAGGGTCGGTATCGTGCAAAGCTCGCGCCAGCAGTGCTGCTCTCCTCTTGCTGGGCTGCGATCCTGTCAGCTCCAGAAACTCGGGATGTGTCAGGGTCTGGAAAGCGCCAATTCGTAGCTTTAGGCAGGCGATTTGTGCTGGCGACAAATCGACAACCACAACTTTCGCTGGATCGAGTGTCAACATAGCCAGCGCATTATCCCCGGCCGAGCAGATGGATACCAGCGTTCCCCCGGCACAATCGCCCAGCGCGTCGGTCAAAACGTCTGCATCTTCCCACAGCTGTGCATAGCGGATGTGATCAAAATCAGCCTTGCCCTCGATTTCACTATGCCCCATCGCACCGTTCCACCTTGCCACTTGCCCCGTCGACCGACAGAGTTTCGCCATCCTTGATCCATTGAGTGGCCCCTTTCAGACCGACCACACATGGGATTCCCAACTCTCGCGCCACTATTGCGGAATGCGACAAAAGTGACCCCCGTTCCACAACAATGGCCGAGGCGTTCGAAAATACTGCGATCCAGCCCGGATCGGTGTGACGCGCCACGAGGATGTCACCAGGTTGCAGCGCCTCAGTCCGCGGGTCACGGATCACACGGGCCTTTGCGATAACCTGTCCAGCTGAACAGCCGGTGCCGGATTTAATCCGCTCCGGATCGCTGTCGACCTCTTCTATATCCGCCCAAATCGGAGCAATGGCGGGACCTCGAATTTCTATACGTTCTGGCGGATCCGGACGCTGGGACGCAGCGGATTCTTCGCGCTGACGCTGCGCGACTATGGTTTTCAGATCAGGCGATAGGCTGAACCCTTCGACGGCTCCCAAGACTTCATACGTCGTCAGATGAAATACGTCGCGGGGTTCTGCAAGCAGCCCCCTTGCCGAAAACTCTCGACCAATTCCCAGAAAAACACGTCTGGCATGGCCAAAGATACGTGTGCGTTCAAAGCGCAGGTTTTCACGGTCACGTACGCGGCCCTTGGCCCAGCCTACGAACCATTTGGATAGGTAGCGTTTCAGCGGATTGCCGGGAAACAGGGTTTTCCAATCCGGCTCGGTGCCGATGTGTCGCTTACCCTCAGGACGGGCGGCACTGGCTGCGACGGCCATCAATAGGCTGGTGGGATCATCGCGCAGCGGAATGCTCTCCAGCTTCAACTCCTCAGTGCATCGATCCCCGAATTTATCGAGATATGACCGAACCTCGGCTTCAATCTCAGGGTAAGGAGCAAGGGTTTCCAACCGGCATTTCGCGCCTAGCTGATCAGCAATCCCGGCCTTGCGGACCAAGCCGGCCATGCGGGCAATACGCTGCGCCGGTTCGGCTGAGACGATATCACCCTGACCAATCATGACGTCGTTATGCAGCAACAGCCCGTCTTCACCCAACCACTTGAGCAGCAAGTTGCGCGATGCCCCAAACGCGATCATGCAAAGGAAATCATTGATAAGCGGCGCATCCCAGCGATCCAGTAGGGTGCTTTCGATCTGACGATACTCGGCGGCCAGTTCGGTTGCATTCGCAGCTTCTATGTCCAGACCACGGTCCAGAACATCGTTCAGCCTGACATAGAATTTACGCCGCGTGCGCGGCAAACGCACGGCCTGCCAGATCAGACTGCCCGCTACCGTCGCTAGTTTGGCGTATTCCAGTATCTTGCTCGCACCTCTGGCAGGAGCAGGCCCAATGCTATCTGTGATCTCGCGGGGCATGGGTTCGGACACACCCATCATCGTTTCCATGTAATCGCGATTCAGCGAGAACCCCGGCAGCAACGCCAGCGCCCGATACCAGTTGACCAGATTGTAGTAGACACGCCCATCAATACGCCCAAGAAAATTGTCGAATATGGCTGAGTTCTGCGCGACAGTTTTATTCGAAACGCCCAGAAGCCGCACAAAAGCGCGATAAACCCGTGAGTAGACGTGCAGGGCAAAAGAATAGGTCAGTGGACTGACCATGCCCGGATAGCTTTCGACGATGTTCGAATTGTCAAAAATGGTAAGTACATCATCCGGCACCGCCACTGGTCGCAGCTCGGTCGTAATCGGCCGAGCCTGAAGAATGTGCAGCCCATCCGCATCGAACGCCCATTCGATGTCTTGGGGGACGCCAAAAGCCTCTTCCGCTTTGCGCGCCAGCATCGCGACCTGCAGCACCTGATCCGGTGTCAAAACCTGAGGCGTGGTTTGCGCGCACTCGGGCTGTTTGGCTTGATCAATAATCCAATCCTCACCATCAACCTCACCTGCTACCAGCGCATCGCCTAAACCTTTGATGGCAGACACGACAACGGTGTTTCGCTGCCCGGTCACTGGATCGGCCGAAAAAGCAACACCCGCGGTCGTCGCATCAATCATGCGCTGTACGATTATCGCGGGCGCTTCTGCCTCGCCCCCGGATTTGACCGAGCGATAAGTGGCGATTGTATCCGCAAACCCCGATTGCCAAACCTGTTTTGCCGCCTGTATGACCTTGCTACCGGTGACATTCAAAACCGTATCAAACTGACCTGCATGGCTGTGTTCGACACCATCTTCGGCCCGACCGGAACTACGCACTGCATAATACGCCGGACCCAACGCATCCAATGCAGCGCCAAGCGCCTTACTCAACCCACGTGCTGCGACAGGCCCTGTCTTACCTGCACGGAATGCGGCATCGGTGATAACAAAAAACGCAGGTGGATTGAATCCGCGACGAGCGAGGTTTGATAGCGCAGCGGCTTTTCCTCCGACCACTGTTGGGTCAGTCGCATCGGATTGATTGATGATAAGGGTCATCTAAAGCCTCCGATCAGGAACGGCAGAAAGCCCGCAGTGGCATAGCAGAAAAATACCCATAGTCCCGCGATTGCGTCCATCCTGTCCTGTGCCTTGGGTGTTGGAGCCTTCACATAGCTGCGTGCCGCAAGACCACAAGGTACGAACGCAGCGGCCCCGACCAATACGGTTAACCAACCAGCTCCAGACGCAAACCCCGTGCCAACCAGAAACACGAATGACAGCACAACGCAGCACAGCCAAATGATAGCGGCGCGGCGATACCCCCAAAGATCGGAATAGGTGTCCACCCCGTCAATTTCGTTTTCGGGCGACCATAGCTTGCGACCGATCTCAAGAACGCAGCCATTCACGAAAGACAACGCTAGAAACAACCACAGCTTTGATGCGGCCCCTCCGGCCGGAAGCCATTCGATGCTGGTCAGCAGCAAGTCGATCAGCGGCATGATCGCCATATGACTGACGAGATAAAGAACTGGGCGCGCCTTTAACCAGGTTGGCACCCCGAACTCGGCCGTCATTGCCGCCAGCCATACCCAAACCAAAAAAAGGCACCACAGAACCGGGAGGTACCAAAACCATGCAGCGGCGGCGGCCATGGGTAGGGTCAGCAAGCCAAGGACAAGCACCTCAGCCGGGGACACCAGCCCTCGGGGTATCGGTCGCTCGGGCCGGTAGCGGCGGTCGTCCTCGGCATCCTTGAATTCGTCGCAAACGCGCATCTGGAAAAACAGCGCCATCGCCAGTACGAACCCCACCACAAAGGCAGACCACTCGGGCAATGGTCGATCAGCGAGCCGGGCCGATACGCAGATACTTGCTGCTGAAAACACCAGCAAAAGCGGAACGGTTTTCTTCAGTGGGAAGCGTTCGGATTGATATATCCACAGTCGAGCCAGCAAAGTCATCTTTGGCGGGCCAAACTTTCATGGGCTCGCGTGAAATGCCCCGCAGCGATTGCAGCGACAATCGATATTTCTCCGCACAGGCATATGGCGGCAGCCACTTCGGCCAGCGCCGTGCCGTGGCCGGCGCCTTTCAATCCCAGAATGTTCAGTGCCGCAGACTGGCTGGGCAAACCGGTACCACCGCCCACGGAGCCGACAAGGATGTTCGGGAGCGTCACCGAGCAGAAAAGATCATCCCCTCTGGGCTCCATCCGCGTCACCCCCATCGCGCTTTCAGCGACACAGGCCGCGTCCTGCCCAGTTGCTATGTAAAAGGCCGCAAGCCCATTGGCATAATGGGCCTGAGCTCCAAGCTGACCCGACAGATGTGACCCAAGATTGGCGACCCGACCATAAGCCAGCATGGCATCCACGGTGGTGCCAAGCGTCTTTTCCACGACGTCCGCAGGCAAGGTTACCGACGCGCTAACCTTTCGGCCACGACCCGTTACCAATCCAAGCGCCGAGGCTTTTTTGTCGCCTGAAAAATTTCCCTCAATATACCAGTTCTCAATTGGAACTGGACAGTCTTTGGTGATGGTGCAGCACAGCGCATCCGTTGCAATAGTTACCATGTTCTGACCGGCCGCATCACCTGTGGTGTAGCGGCAAATCAGAAAGACGATATTTGTGTCTATGAAAGGCTCCAGCGAGACAAGTTTACCATGCCCGGTTGTGGCATCAGCCGCCGCCTGGAGTTCATCGACATTGCTGACCACCCAATCCACGAACTGACCGGCCTGCAAAAGGCTTTCGAACACAAAGGCCGGCGTACGCAAAACACCTTCATACAAAACAGCTGTGCTGACCCCACCAGACCGGCCAGCTGCAAAGGCCCCCCGCGCATAAGAGGCAACAAGCGCGGCCTCAGTCGTCGCCAGAGGCACATAAAAATCCCCGTTGGCGTTCATACCGTTCAAGCGCAAAGGCCCGACGATGCCAACTGGCACTTTCACAGTTCCAATGAAGTTTTCAATATTGGCGCTGTAGGTTTCAGATGCCTCGACTGTTGCAGGATCCGCAATCAATGCCTGATCTGCGCCGCTTGCCTTGGGCTTTAGATGATCCCAGAACCGCGCAATTGTCTTACGGTCAGCCTTGCGAGAGGAGCGTAAAGGCGAAAACACTTCATCGCTTGGGGCCATCTGCAGTGGCGTGCGTTCAACATCATATCGCATTTTGATGCGCCGCAGCATCTCTCGCACATGAAATGGAATGATCAAATGGCAGCTCCAATAAACGCTGTGCAAACGGCTGCAGATTGAATTCTGCACCGGCTGCACCCTAACAAGAAAGTATGCGATTTCCAGCGAATACATCCAGTTGGAGATTGTGAGTGATCCTACCTTTTTGAGTTGCTCGGCCCCAGACACAGGCCCGGCATTTGCTTATCGGTCTTTGGAGACGGGGATATTGGCAAGTTGTATCACGCGCATGATCACGCCCTCACTAGACAGGATGTCTGGTTGACGCGGGCGTCGCGACACCCTTGACCGTGGGTTTCGACGCTGCTCGCCAATAGCCGTAGCCCATGATCCCGGCACCGGCGAATGCGTTGCCCAAGGTGACATACGTCAAATTGTGGGCGGCTCCAGCCAGAGTGATGCTGTCGGGATGATCAGAGAGCAGCGCCAGTGAAAATACGGTCATGTTCGCAACGCTGTGTTCAAACTCGGCGGCGATAAATGCATACAGGCACCAGAAGATGACGATGCATTTGGTAACATCGTCTTTTGCGCGCGCCGAACACCACAAGGCGAGACAAACCAGCCAATTGCACAGGATCGCTTTGGCGAACAGCTCCAACTCGGTGCCGTGCATCTTCTTGGCGGCTACCTTGTAAAGCAAAGCGTCTTCTCCTGCTCCCAGGATAAGTCCGCCACCGCCTACGACGAACAGCAACGTCAACAATATGGCCCCGATCAGATTTCCTGCCCAACTGACGAACCAGCACCGCAGCACATCCGACCACGCAGTACTTTTGGCCAGCAATCCATGCATCATGTACATGGTGTGACCGGTGAACAGCTCGGCCCCTGCAAAGACCACAAGGGTCAAGGCGATACCGAAGCTAACCCCCATGACGATGGGACGGATGGATGGGTCCACGCCTTGCCCAACAGAAAAGATCAGCAAGATGCCCGCCCCAACAAACGCACCTGCTTTCACAGCGAGGATCAGAAAGGCAATTGGATCTGCTCGCAGGTTGACGCCTTTCTTTTGCGCCAGTTCTGCGAACCCAATGACTGTGTCAGCATAGGTCATTTCGTATTACACTCCACAGCTTGCGCAGCCGGTCGCGTTCGACCTTTGGCCCCTTGGAATTCCAAACAGGATCGGGATAGCCCAGAGACAGGCCAAGCCAGCAGCGAGGTAGAGAAAGGCCATGCCCAGATCCTTCTGAGCCGAGACCAGATAGGAGTTGCAGATCCTGACAGGTGCATGCGTGTACAGAAATCCCAACACGCCCAGCATCGACAGCGCATTCGCCTTCAGAAACCCCCTCAGGACCGGGCCCAGCCTGGGCCAGGACACCCTTAGAGGAACGCCCAACAACAGTGGCAAGCTTAGGTATTTGGCAATTTCGCCCGTCGATGTCAGCGCCCAATCGACATTTCGCGGAAGCATCCAGAACAGAAAGACGGTTAAGGCGACAAGGAGCAATGGAACCGCCCATTCGCGCCGAACCTGCCTGTTCCAAACGATCAAGACCCCGGCAAGAACCAGCAATGGCATCTGAACCAAGTCATGCTGGATCGGGCTTTCAATGACCGCATAACGAAGTGCGACAGCTTCGGCAGCCGCGAGTAATGCAAGGCAAAGCAACTTCATGAGCTGTGCTCCTCCAAATGGGTCAGAACAGCGTCAATCGCATCAGTGTCAAACACCGCCGAAAAGCGGCCGTCTCTGTGAATCACATGGATTGCGGCATTGTGCTGAAACCCACCCCATTCATCCGGGATGACGGTCACGTCAAACAGCTTCAACAATGCCGGTAAATCTTCTGACCTCGGCCGCGCGATGGTCCACATTTTGCCGTCCGTTTCATGAACCTCTCCGTAAGTCGCCATCTGCTCTGGAGTATCCCGCTCAGGATCGAAGCTGACCGAGATCATCCGGACGGGCACTTCACGCAGCTCCAGTTGATCCCGGATCTCGGCAAAATCCGCTGCTGCAATCTGACAGATGTCGCCACAGACAGTGTAGATGAACTCGACCAGAACCACCTCTTGCCCTTGCGGCGACAGAGGCAGCAACTGACCTGACATATCTTCCAGTTGCAGGGCTGGAACTGGACGTGGAGCGCGTTCCACATCCAGTCTCCGCGCGGCTTCGCTAGTGAATGCCTGCACTCCGTCAGTGGCATGCCAGAGTGTTCCCATGCCTATGCTTGCGACAAGAACCGAAGGAAGAGCGCGGACCATCATCAGCTGTCACTCCGCCCAAGACGCAGCACAAAGCGCAGAACAAAGAGCAACGTTCCCAACACAACAAGCACGCTGAACAAAGTGCCAATGCGGTCATGGGTCAGCCATTCTTCGTAGTGTACCGCCCAACGGCGGGGAATCGAAGCCGCGCCAGAGAACAGAAACACTGTCACAAACCCTGCGGCACCCGCGAGGTAGGTCACAAAGGCGACACGGTCCAACCCGCTCATCTGGGCGATCGTTTTGCCACGTACCAGCCAGGCCATGAAACCAAAGGCCATCGCCACCTCGCCCAGCAGCAGGTAGGTATGGAAATGCCCCGGGACCCACATAGTGTTGTGCATCACCTTGTTCACGCTGATCATTCCATCGATCGACGCGGGGATTGAGCCAACCGCCCAGCCTGCCACGGACAGAACCAGCAGCGAGGACGTCAGATCCCAGGTCATTTTTGAGCCGCGCACGTAGAGGAAAGCAGAGAATGCCGTGACCGCTATGAGGGGAATGCCGCTGAAGTACGAGACCAATTGCCCGACCACCAGCATCCAGGGTGGCATGACCACATCCTGAAGCAGATGGTGCCAGTATACAGCCATCACGAATATCAGTACGGCATTCCAGGCTATCGCAAACAGTCGGTTCGTTTTCCAAGGCTTGCCGGTGTATTCCGGCAGGATTTCATAAACCGCAGTCACCGCCATATAGATCGAGGCATTGATGAAAACGTGGCCAAAGAAATAGATCAGGTTCTTGGCCAGCAGCGCATTTACTTCAAATCCCGGTACCAGAAGATGGACAAGGCTTGCCACCAAAACCGCTGCGCCCAGGATGATCCCGATCGAATTGAATATGGTCACCGCCGCCGCTGCAACGATGGTTGGTGGTGGAGGATTGTCGTCCTCACGTCCGAGGATCAGATTCCAACCTAGCGCCCGGACAAGATTGCCATAGCGGGCATGGATCTGGCGGCCAAGCTCGAGGTAATAAAGCAGAAAACCAATGCCAATTGAAACATAACCCAGCATAAACGTTGCAGCTGCATCCGCTTCCCACGCTCCGCCGGACATCGCGGGCAAGGGAAACAGGAATGTCCATGCGCCGCCATATCCGCCGATGAAGATCGAGCCTAGGATCAGGACAACACCCAACAGGAACAGGGCAAGGAAAGCCCAGAAAATTACAGCTGTCAGGACAATGTGACGTCCGCAAAAATACCACATGATCGCGGCGCCAGACAGCGCCGCTGTACCGACCATTCCGGCACCATGGGCCGTCAGGAGCTGATAGAACAATGCCGGATCCACTTCGATCCATTGACCCTGCGCGGCGCGCATGATCAGGCCAAAGACCATCATCAAGGCAAAAACCACGCCTGAAAGGATCATCGTGAGCTTGACTGCTCCGGTTTGAGGTTCAGCGGCGATTGATTTCCCCGCAAAAGGTTCAGATGCAGTGCTCATTCAGTCCTCCACCGCGACGACTTCGAATTCGTTGACCATGTCCTGATGCGCCACTCCGCAGAACTCCATGCACAGGATTTGGTAGGAGCCCGGATCATCGAACGTATACGTGACTTCGGTTGTGTAGCCCGGGATCACCTGGACCTGCGTCAGAAGGCGAAGGTCTGAGGTGTAAATGCCCAATCCGTGGGTAACGTCTTCGGTCGTGGCGCTAAAATTTATGGGTATTCCAACGGGAATCTCGACGGTGTCGATATCCCACCACCACTGCCCGCTGGTGATAGAGACGGTCAAGGCGTCGTCTGTGCTGGCTACGGCATGTGGCCACGGTCGCAATGTGCCAACCGCAACAATTACGCCGACAATCGTCATTGCCCAGATCAAGCCCGAACGTTTCGAGTTGGCCTTGGGTCCGGGTTCCGGCCCATCAGAAGCCCGCACGGCCAACCAGAAGACAAGTGACAGCACTGCCATCAGGATCAGAGAGATCAATAACACAACGGGCTGCATGAGCCATCTCCCATATTAGGTATTATAAATACCTAATATAAAGGTAAGAAAAAGATGTCAATAAAATAGGCATTTTCAAAGCCTATTTTTTATGGGAAGAATAACTATGCAAATTACCAAGTTCTCCGACTATGCCCTGCGCATCCTGATCCATCTTGCCACCCACGAAGAAGGGTTGATGTCGACGCGTGAGATCGCGGCTATGCAAAACTTGCCCTTTAATCACCTGGCCAAGATCTCGCAGTGGCTTACACACGAGGGCTATGTAGAATCCATGCGTGGGCGCAACGGTGGCATGCGTATGGCCCTACCTCCCAATGCGATATCGATTGGCGGCCTACTACGAAAATCCGAACGCGGCACACCTTTGGTGGAATGCATGAAGGAAGACGGCGGCTGTTGCGTAATGACGCCCGCTTGTGGATTGTTGCCAATTCTGAACGAAGCTCAGGAGGCGTTTTTTGCTGCCTTGGACACCAAGACTTTACAGGACGTATTGGAAGGAAACCGTGGCATGAAAAACCTGATCCGAGCGTTGGAAGTCAGTCATGCGCTGGCATCAAGCGATTAATACGCAAACTGTAGTCCTATAATAATTTGATTGTTACTTGGCCGCGCCAGGCACAGCCTTTTCAATCGCCTGCCCTTCCCATGCCTCGAAAGCCATGGAAAGGTGCCATGCCTTGAACCCGATGTAGCCGACAAGAAGGACCAGTATCATCAGATACATTGCCCTTCGGAATCGTGGATTTTCTTCAACTTGGTGCATCTTCTGCATTCCACAGTAGATACAACGTGAGCATTCGAATCTGGGCGTCGCTCAGACGTCCTTCCCACGCAGGCATCACACCTTGCCGACCGTGATAAATGCTATGGTAAATCTCATCCCGGTCGCCTCCATAGATCCAGCGTTCATCACCCAGATCGGGCGCGCCGATTTCATAGCCCCCGCGCCCGTCATCGCCATGACAGGCCGCACAGTTTTCTTCGAAGATCAATCTACCGGTGCCAGCCGCCGTCGCATCATGCTGCTTTCCAGAGAGGGCCAAGACAAATTCTGTAACCTCTTCAACCTGCTGCTTTTCGATCATGCCGTCTGCGCCAAACGCCAGCATCTGTGCAATCCGTGTATCGTCATGCTGCGCATTGATCCCATAGCGTATGGTCGCCTCAACCTCTTCTGGTGCGCCTGACCACAGCCAATGTCCGTCTACCAGATTGGGAAAACCAGGCTGCCCTTTCAGATCATTCCGGTGACAAGCGGCACAATTGTCAGCGTAAAGCTTGGAAATCGACGCTCTATACCTTGCCTCCAGTGTTGGGTCTGCGGCCAGTTCTTCGAGATCCTGTGACGCAAAAGGCGCAAATGTCATTTCACGATCAGCATTCGCTTGCTGAAGTTCTGCAACAACCTCTAATCGGGATGAATACCCCAACAGCCCTTTTGCATAGTCGCGCGCACCTGGGAAGGATGGGTAGAACACCCAAAACAGTGCTGCGATGATGATACTGATCCACAAAGCCCATCGGGCCGCCCAGGGAACAGGTGTGTCCAACTCTTTGATACCGTCCCACTCGTGGCCGGTCAGATCAGTACCGGAAACCGGATCCTTTCCCTTTAGCGCCACGGCTGATCCTCCTGATGGTCCAGCGGAGATTGCGCAGCGTCATCGTAGACTTTTCGCCGTGAGGGCCAGTAGGTCCAGACAACTGCGGCAAGGAAGACGACCAGCAGGTAGATTGCACCCCAGGTCTTGGAGAAGACAAGAACGGTATCATGTGTCATCGATTAATCTCCTCGTGATCTACCGAATCCAGATCGGCCAATGTGCCAAGAACCTGCAGATAGGCCACAAGGGCATCCATTTCCGTCAACTCACTCGGGTGCCCGTCGTAATCCCTGACCTGAACGTTTTCACCGTAACTTTCTTGCAGTTCACCTTCATAATATTGCTCGGCATCTGCTTGCCATGCAGCATCCTTTTCCGCATTTTCGATCTGAGCATCTGTGTAAGGCACCCCGGCGCGGCTAAGGGCTCTTAAAGAGGCAGGCAGGTGGCCTGTTTCCAGCCGCGCGTCAGACAAAAACGCATAACCAGGCATGATCGAGCCTTCCACCAGCTCTCGTGGCGCTTCCAGATGCACCACATGCCATGCGTCAGAGTATTTACCGCCAACTCGCGCCAAGTCCGGCCCTGTACGTTTCGAGCCCCATTGGAACGGGTGGTCATACATGCTTTCGGCGGCGAGGCTGTAGTGCCCATAGCGTTCGATATCCGACCGTAGGGTGCGGATCATTTGACTGTGGCAGGCATAGCAGCCCTCGCGCACATAAATATCGCGCCCGGCCAGTTCCAGCGGAGTGTAGGGCCGCATACCGTCGACTTCTTCCACCGTGTTTTCGATGGTGAACAAAGGGGCGATTTCAACAATGCCACCGATTGATGCAACCAGCAGGATGGCCATGGCAAAGCCAAGTGAGTGGCGTTCGAGCTTTTGGTGTTGTGTACTCATGGGCTGCTACTCCGCCGGCTGGACCAAAGGTCCGGATTGCCTGGTCTCGGTTTGCCGCGGCCCACTGACCGTCATGTAGATGTTGTATGCACCGATGCACGCTCCGATCAGATACAGCAGCCCCCCGATCGCACGGGCGACATAGTAAGGATGCATTGCGATCACACTGTCGAGGAAGGAATAAAGAAACGCACCATCCGCATCATAGGTCTGCCACATCAGCGATTGTGTGATGCCACTGTTCCACATTGCGCCGACGTAAATCAGCGTCCCGCTCAGGGCGAGCCAGAAGTGCCATGCCTCCAGCCGCAATGAATACACGCCATCTCGTTTCCAAATCCAGGGCACCATTTTATACATGGCACCAAAGGTGATGAAGGCGACCCAGCCCAACGCGCCGGCATGTACGTGGCCGACGGTCCAATCCGTGTAGTGGCTCAGCGAATTGACCGGACGGATCGCCATGAACGACCCTTCGAATGTCGACAGTCCGTAGAACAGAATCGCGACCATCATAAACCGGACCGCCGGATCCGTCCGGACCTTATCCCAAGCCCCGTTGATCGTAAGGATTCCGTTGAACACAGAGGCCCAGCTGGGGACCAGCAGGATGATCGACATGGTCATGCCAAGGTACTGAACCCAGTCCGGTAGCGCCGTGTAGTGAAGGTGATGTGAGCCAGCCCAAAGATACAGAAAGGTGATCCCCCAGAAGCCAACAATTGACATTCGGTAAGAGTAGATTGGCCGGTTCACAGCTTTGGGCAAGAAGTAATACAGCATCCCTAGGAACCCGGCGGTCAGCAGGAAGCCAACAGCATTGTGCCCATACCACCATTGCGTCATTGCATCCTGTGTGCCGGAAAACAGCGAGTAGCTTTTGGGATAGGCAATGGAAACCGGAACCGAGAGGTTGTTCACCGTATGCAGCATCGCGATGACGACGATGAAGGCCAGGTAGTACCAGTTAGCCACATATATATGCGGTTCGGCCCGGCGAGAGAGCGTCTTTAGGTACAGACCTAGATAACCAACCCAGACGATCAGCAAAACCAGATCCATATACCATTCCGGTTCGGCATATTCCTTCGATTGGGTGATCCCCAAGGGGTAGCCGGTCGCCGCAAGGACCATGAACAGATTGTACCCCCAGAACACCATCCAGGGCAGCGATTCACTGGCCAATCTGGCGCGCGAGGTACGTTGGACCACATAAAACGACGTCGCGATTAACGCGTTGCCACCAAAACCAAAAATCACGGCAGATGTATGAACCGGGCGCAACCGGCCGAAGTTCGACCAGAACATATCACCGTTCAGTGCTGGAAACGCCAACTGCCAGGCGAGGATATCGCCAACCGTGAACCCTATGATTGCCCAAATCAGCGCGGCGATGACACCAAACCGAATGACCTTGTCATTGTATTCTAAAGGGATGTCCTTTGGGGCCTCGCTCAAACGGTTGATCATCCACATCAACCCCCAACCAGCGGCTATTGCGATCAACCAACCGTGCAGCACGTAGGCGGTAGGAACCCCCCAGCCAAGTATGGCTACGCCACCGACAAAGATCAAAGCAAGGGCACACAGGACGGCAGCATCCTCAAGAAAACTCTCACGCTGCATCGGGCGCCTCCTGCCGGTGGAAGCGTACTTCAAACTCAACTTCGCCAATCGGGTTCACCGAATGAGTTTCCTGTGGCGCGAACACAGCAGTGGCCCCAACGCCCAGAACCAGATCACCCTTGTCATCCCGGCTCAGTAGAAGTTGCCCATGTTGCACAGCCAATTGACCCCAAACACCCGCTTTGGTGCTGTGATCTTTGCGCAGCTTTTCTGGCAATGTCTCATGCGTGAACCGCGAGGTCGCATAGTGCACCACGCCTTTTGGAAGCGCTTCAGTCATTTATGCATCTCCATGAAAAAGCTCGGCATAAGCATGCCAGGTCGCGTACCCGAGCAATGGGAACACCACGACCAAACCCAGTAGCCCGGACAGTATTCCAACCAAAGTCAAAAGAGTGATGATGGCTCCCCAGCACAAGCAAAGCTTGAAGTTGTGAGTGGTGGCGTTGAAACTGAGCCCCATAGCCGAGAAGCCATCGATCTTGCGGTCGATCAGCATTGGCAATGAAAACGCTGACACCGCAAACCCTAATGCCGCAAACAGCCCGCCAACCAATGATCCTGCGATTAACAGCGCCCATCCTGATGGCGTAGTAATCAGCAAAAGCAGCGTATCTGCGAAGCTTGAGAATGGGCGCAGCCCGTAGACTATGGCGAACATAACTGTGGCCGCGCGAATCCAGATGAGAGCAAAAACCATCAGTATGACGCCCACCAACGTAATCTGACCCGTGGCCGCTCTGAGCCCTGTTTTACCGCTTGCTACGGAATAAAGACCAATCGTTGCAAGTGGTCCGACCAAAACGCCGCCAGCTAGCAAAGGCAACAAAACCCAACCAAGATCGTTGAGCATCAGGGCCGCAATGCAAATCCACCCCAGAACTACGAGTGAACCACCGTAAAGCAAGGAATATCCCGGGTTGCGTTTCACGTCGCCCCAGCCCGCCTGCAGCCAACGTTTGACAACGCGTGCGGGAGGATCAGAGATGACCTGAGCTTTGGTATAGACAGAGACCGTCATGACAACACCGGTGGAGTGTCAGCCTCACGACGAAAGTTCTCAATTCCGAATGACAAGCCCTTACCGATCCTGGTGGCCAAATGAGAGAACGCTTCGGCGGTTGCAGGTTTAAGGGCTTTTTTTGCGGTGTCTTCGAACAGGTCGAGCCACAGGCGAAAATGTTCTGGTAGGATTTCAGAGTTCGCCAGGTGAACCTGCATCGGGTTACCCGAATAGCCTGCCTCTCGTAGAATGGCGCCGCGCCAAAAGGCTGCGATCTTTTCTTCGTGTTCCGGCCAATCTTCGATTGCCCTGTCAAATACCGGCCCCAGATCAGGATGCACTCTGATGCGCGCATAGAACTGGTTGACCAAAGTCGCGATTTCATCCGCTGTGATGTCAAACATATGTGGCCGAATTGGCATGGTACGAGTCATCGGATCTACCTTAACGATACGCCTCACTATCTGTGTGCTATAATAGGTATTGTCAATACCTATTATAGCGTGAATGGTGTGATCAACATCAAGGGGAAAGGCGCGTGGGTCTATCTTTACCCAGCCGTCGACAACCACGGCAAAACGCTCGACGGAATAGAAGTGGTGCACATAATCCGCAAAGGGCAAATCACGCCCGGTGTCTGTCCGTTTCGGCAATTTACGGAGCTGGCGGCTTAGTCCGCCGGTACAAAGATATCACTGTGGCAAGTTAAAACTTCGCAACAGATCCCGTCCGGTTTATTGCGCCGATGATAATGTGATCTGCCGACGGAAGCCGGCAGGTGAGAGCCCAATTTCCCTCTTGAAAACGCGTGCAAAAGCAGAATCCGATGCGTATCCAGCGCGTTCTGCCGCATCCGAAACAGAACTTGATGGGTCAGTAAGACAGCGTTTCGCGATCTCCAGCCGCCAAGCTGTTACGTATTGCATTGGCGACATCGCCATCTTTTTCTGAAACTGAACCGCAAAGTTTGTTCGTGACATGCCTGCAATGCGCGCCATTGTTTCTATCGTCCAGGATGCGCTTGGATCCTTGTGAAACGCGTCAAGAGCCCGAGCCAGATGGTGATCAGAGAATCCGTTCAAGCCCCACCTCGAGGATTCGTCACTTTCCACAAACGAACGTATTGCCTGCGCAAGAATGGCTTCTGACATCTTCAAAGCAATGAGATCGCCACCGAGGCGAAGACCCCCGGCCTCATCTCCGATCATGCGCAGTGTCGCCTCCATCCATTTTCCAGCGGATTCCCCGTAATTCCTTAGGTGAATGATCGGTGGAAGGCGTTCCAACAGTATGTGTTTTGCATGAGGGTCGAATGAAAAATGGCCGCAGATAAGTTGCGTGTCACGTTCATCGCCGTCGCCGCCGTAAACCAGAACCCCAGTTCCAGTGTATCCCGACCGCTCGATTACCGTGTCCAGCGGCAAAACTGCATCTCTTGTTTCAGCCGCGCAGTACAACTTGTGTGACGCGCCATGCGGAACAATCAACAGATCGCCCTGCTCCAGCCCCACCACTTTTTCATATCCTTCAACTTCGATCAGGCAATTGCCCCTATGAGCAAAATGAAATCGGGCGACGTTATTGAACTTGGGAACTTCAATCCCCCAAGGGGTGGTCAACGAAGTTCGAAAATAGAGCGCGCCTTGAACAGACAGTTTCGTAAGGATATCGCTAAGCAAATCAAGCATGCATTTTCATGGCATTATTTGGCGTTTTTGTACAGCAGCTTGAACGATCTGCACAGAAAATCGAACGTTCCCGCATATATCTCACTTCCCGGTTCGGATTACTCCTATTGCCATCGTAACACTCAGTGGAGTCTCCAAAATGAAGAAACTGATTTCCGCATTTGCTGTGGCACTTTCCATGACTGGCGCTCAAGCCTCTGCGCAGGACGTCGCCGAGATGAGCGATCTCGAATACGCTCACATTGCCTATACGGCCGATAACATCGACATTCGGTATGCCTATCTGGCGCTAGCTTTGTCGTCGAACCCCGACATCCATGAATTCGCAAACACGATGATCCGCGACCATACTGCCGTGAATGAAGCGGCCTTGGGCCTGCTCGAAAAACTGGGCGTGTCAGCGCAGGACAATGCGTTCAGCCAAACGCTGAATGCCAATGCCGAAGAGATCATCGATGGCTTCGTCAAGCTGCGTGGAGCAGAGTTTGATGCCGCTTATGCAGCCAATGAATTGGCCTATCACCAGGCGGTGAATGATCTGGTGGAGAACACAATGATCCCCAATATCGACAATGCCGAGGTGAAGGCTCTGTTCGAGCAGGGACTTGAGATCTTTAAAGCCCATGAAGGCCACGCCGAAATGATGGTCGAGGCACTGCAGTGATGGGAAAAGCCCATTCACGCCGTCGCATAATGGTTGGAGCGGTCGCATCGGCGGCCGCTCTCGCTTTAACCCGAACGCGAGCCCGGGCGGCAGAACCCGTAGTCCACGAAGTTAGGATCAAAGCATTCGCATTCACGCCAAAGCTTCTGAACGTGTCTGTTGGTGATACCATTCAATGGACCAATGAAGATCTGGCACCACATACGGCCACAGCCGATGAGTTCGGATGGGACACTGGGGAGATCCCAAACGGTGTCAGCGCCAAAGTTGAGGTTACTAAAGGTATGGAAACAAAATATTTCTGTGCGTTTCATCCACATATGAATGGAACAATATTGATCATGTGATTTGACTCATTGGATCGACTGAACGAAAGCGGACTATGATGCAGGGCGCAGCATATGGAGCTTTGGGCTTCGCGCCTTCCAGCTTCTGTTGGGGCACACAAAGATGGACAGCACGATCAGGTATCTTGGTGTTGAACTTGAAGATGCCTTGGCTATCTCCGAAGCCATTGAAATATAATATCTCTGGGCCGCTCTCGCAGGCAGCCCGATGCGGACCGTCATCGCAACTTCAAGTGCTGCGATGCAGCGTTCTCAAAATCCGGCAATGGTCACGAGCAATATGCGACTTCACTGCACGGAAGTGAATGAGTGCTTTAATTGGCATATTCTTTCGACAGAAACTCGGGCGACTCGAAGAAAGTGGATTTCTGTCTGGCAAACACTGTTTTGTGTTCTGACACCCCATCCACTAGGGATGGTTTTGCATTTAGCAGGAAGTGAGCCGACCTATGCATAACATCATTGCACGAAGAAACTTCGCCGTTGCGGTAGCAGAAGAGGCAGGCGCGCTTGCACTAGAGTATTTTGCTTCCAGAGATACCTTGGTCATTGATCAAAAAGGCGCGCAAGACTGGGTCAGCGAGGCGGATCGCAACGTCGAGACCTTCATTCGCCAAAAGATTGTGAACTCTTTTCCCGATGATGGGATTTATGGCGAAGAACACGCGGAAAAAGCTGGCTCCAGCGGTTTTGACTGGGTGATCGATCCGATTGATGGGACAACGAACTTCGTCAATGGCATTCCGGCCTGGACGATTGTCTTAGCGTGCGTTTCGGACAGTCAGACGCAGGTCGGTGTGATTTTCGAGCCAAACGTTGGTGAAACTTACGTGGCGGTCCGAGGCGAAGGTGCCACTTTGAATGGACACGCCATGCAGGTTGCCTCAAGCGTGGAGCTGGCAAGTGGAACCGTCTCAATAGGTTATTCGAACCGGGTCGAGGCATCAAAAGTCATACCGGTGATTGCGGCCCTTATCGAACGTGGCGCTCTCTATCATCGCAATGCAAGCGGTGCGCTTTCGCTGGCCTATGTCGCGGCGGGACGTCTATTGGGGTACATTGAAGAGCACATGAACGCCTGGGATTGCCTCGCCGGTCAGTTGATGATTGCCGAAGCAGGTGGCGAGATCGAGGATCAAGACGCCGACGGGATGATCCGGGACGGTGGTCGCGTAATCGCTGGCACACCGGCCGTGTTCGAGACCTTGAAAATGATCTGCGACGACGCTTGGAACGAATGACGTCCTTCAGGCAATCGGGCTCGACCCGAATTCAGGTTGAAGAGTTTTAATATCCGCACGCCAGAAGTGGCCCAGACCAGGTTGAACAATCCGACGATCGATTTTCTGCCCTGCAAGATGGCACCAAAGCAGTGTTCCGACCGCGCCTTGGGTTACAATGGCCAAGTCTTTTCCGTCTTGGTTTATGACGATTGACAAGACTGTTCGAACGATACGCAGTTGCGCGGCATGGGCTGTTTCCCAACTGCAGAAGCTGGACATAGG
The DNA here is from genome assembly GCF_059611145.1 of Ruegeria sp. CDSB022. Lineage (NCBI taxonomy): Bacteria > Pseudomonadati > Pseudomonadota > Alphaproteobacteria > Rhodobacterales > Roseobacteraceae > Ruegeria > Ruegeria sp. CDSB022. Next base: position 169,725 of record NZ_JBXWOZ010000006.1, read on the forward strand.
TGCCTTGAAAAAGGTGTCAGCGGCGGACCTTGAATATCGAGGGAGGAAGGAACCCGGTAGTGTTTCGGTCGTTCTCACTCAATCCAGGCTCGGAATTCGCGACCAGCCCCAAAGGCTTTGCAAGGATAGCGTCTGTATCGGACGCTTTTCGCTCGGTACTGGACCAGATATCTGTCACGCTAGACATGGTCTTACTTTGTGAAAATGTGTCGGCTCGGGCGCGGCCAATTTCACTCAAACCCCATTCGGTGACCGGTGTCTCTGGCTCAAGGACGACCTCCGGTTGAGAGACGACTAAAAGTTTACCCACGTCACCCTTCCGGCAACAGAACGGGGCCACGTTCGGCAAAAGACATTTTGACTTCCGAGCCGATTTCCAGTGGCTCGTCCACGTCGTCCTGCACAGCAAATACCTGCCCGAAGGCACCGGCCAGAGTGTACTCCATCCGCACGCCAACATAGGTCGCCTTGGCAACTTTGGCCGGGATGCCGGTATCAGATCCAATCAATATCCGTGACGGGCGCACGGCCAGCGTTGCGGGACCAGGCGTTAGGCCACGAGAGGGGAGCGTGTGTTGATAGCCCTCGATTTCGATCGTGGCTAAATCGCCTTTGACGGAAAGAATAGTGCAACTGATCAGGTTAGCCTCACCAATGAAATCGGCCACGAACCGGTCAACCGGCGCATCATATAGTTTACGCGGCGTGCCGATCTGTGCGATGGCAGCGTTGCGCATGACGACAATCTCATCTGAAACGGCAAGGGCTTCTTCCTGATCGTGAGTCACATAGACGACGGTCAAACCGAGATCTTGCTGAATGGCGCGGATATCTTCGCGCACCTGGCGGCGCAGTTTTGCATCGAGGTTTGAGAGAGGTTCGTCAAAGAGCAAAACCTGTGGCTCCAAAACCAACGCACGAGCGACGGCAACGCGCTGTTGCTGCCCCCCGGAGAGTTCACTTGGCAAACGGTTGTCGAAGCCCTTCAGGCCAACCAAGTCTAACCCATGCAGCGCGCGCGATCGGGACTCGCGCTTGTCGAAGCCGGAAAAGGTCAACCCATACATGACGTTTTCCAGCACGCTCATATGAGGAAAAAGCGCGTAGGATTGGAAGACCATCGACACGTCACGGTCGGTAGCGGGTAATTTGGTCACGTCTCGGTCGCCGATCAGAATTCGACCCGAGGTCGCCATTTCCAGTCCTGCGATCATGCGCAACGTCGTCGTTTTACCGCAGCCCGAGGGGCCTAAAAGCGTCACCAGTTTGCCCGCTTGGACGTGCAGATCGATGCTGTCGACGGCCACCACATCCTTGCCGAACACTTTCGAAACACCGTCGAAACGAACAGGCGCGGCTTTACTTGCTATAGTCGTTTCGGTCATGTCGTTTTCTCTGTCCCGAGTTGTGTACGTCGCCCGATCTGAACACGGCCCACGAGGATTTGTAACATCCCGACTGCCGCCAACATCACGAAGATCAGCGTTGTGGAATATGCGATTGCAAGACCGTAATCGTTGTTTTCGACCCGACCGATAATGTAGCTGGTAGCCATGTCATACTCTGCTGAAACAAGGAATATCACCGCCGAAATCGCCGTCATGGCCCGGACAAAACTGTAAACCAGCGCAGCTAGGATAGCGGGCCGTAAAAGAGGAAGAATTACCCGCCTGAAAGTCTGCCAGGAATTTGCACCGAGCGTCAGCGAAGACTCGTCAAGCGACTTGTCTAATTGTGACATAGACGCAATACCCGCGCGAACCCCAACCGGCATATTGCGGAAGATAAAGCTGACGACAAGGATAACGCCTGTGCCAGTGATCTCGATCGGGGGCACGTTGAATGCCAGGATATAGCTTACGCCAATAACCGTGCCGGGAATGGCGAAAGAGAGCATCGTACCAAACTCAAACGCATTCTTTCCCGCAAAACTTTGCCGTGTCAGCAGATAGGCAGTGACCAACCCCACGGCGGCCGTCAACGGTGCGGCAATGGCAGCAATGGTGATTGTGGTCCAGAAGCTATCCCAGGCGGCTCCGGTCCAGCGAATACCTTCTTCTTCGAAGCGAACCGAAAAGGCTGTGACGTAGTGCTTGAACGTCAGCGAGTTATCAACGCCCCACAGTTCGACGATACTTCCATAGATGATCATCCCGTAAACCACGGCAGTGAAAACCGCCCAGGCAATTGCAATGCCCAGAACCGGTATGGCAAGGCCGCGCGGCATCAAGGGGTGCACACCCGCGTCGCCCTTGCCGGAAACTGTGGTATAACTCTTTTTCCCCAGCCACGCGCGCTGCGCATAGAAGGCGGAAAGTGTGAAGAACAGCAGCACCATGGCCAGAACAGCAGCCCGGCCCTGATCGTATTGCGCACCGACGATGGCAAAAAATATCTCAGTCGAAAGCACATCGAAGTTTCCGCCCAAGACAAGTGGGTTGCCAAAATCGGCCATGGATTCGATGAACCCAAGCAGGAAGGCATTGGCCAGGCCGGGACGCATCAGAGGCAGGGACACGGTTTTGAATGTTTGCCAACGATTGGCTCGAAGGGTTTGGGCGGCCTCTTCCATCGAAGGTGACACCCCTTCGACCACCCCGATCAAAACCAGAAAGGCGATCGGCGTAAATGCCAGAGTCTGAGCGATCAGCACCCCGGGCATACCATAAAGCCAGCGCGTAGGCTGCACACCAAAGATCTCAGCAACAAATTTGGTGACCGAACCGGAAAGCCCAAACAGCAGGATCAGTGCAAGACCAATCACGAAGGGCGGTGTGATAATCGGCAAAACTGTCAGCGCGCGCATCCCGCGTTTAAAACGAAAACCTGACCGTGTGACGACAAGTGCAAAACATAGTCCAAGTGCCGTCGTGATGAAGCCCACAAGAACTGCAAGAAACAGAGAGTTCCACGCGGCGCCGCATTTGGCACCGGCAAAACAGCCCAAGCCCCAAAGTCGGTCATCAAAGAACTTCGAGGCAAAAACCGAAACTGAATAGACACCATCTTCGGTAACGAAGGCGGCAAACAACATCTTCGCAATTGGAAAGAAAACGAAAATTGTAACAATGGTGATTACGCCACCAATAGCGCTAACGACGAAAACGTCGCCGTTGATAGCGCCGCGCGCTGCAATACCCTGAGTTAAAAGGAACAGAAACGCTGTGGCGCAGATCATCGCGCCGTATCCCATGCCGAACTGGCGGATCTTCGGTTCTCCGAACAGCACCTTCATCCATTCGAAATTGAACCCGCGAAGGCCAATTGAGAACCCTTGCGCAATCAGCCAGCCAAAACCCAAGGCACCAGCCAAAATCAGGATACGTGCATATTGTGGATCGGACTTTGGCTTGCCGAGTATCAACAAAGGCAAGGTAAGCGGGACCAAAAGCGGCGTAAGCCACAGCTTTTCGCCCTGTCCGATCAGGAAAGCAGCGGGCGCATAATCTTCATCGAACGGATATCCATCGACCAGCCATACGAATGACCAAATGCCATCCTCCACCATGAACCATGGCAGCAGACAGAAACCAACCCACCCGGCAACAATCCAGAAGATCAGAACCGGGTGGTTCGTTTTTGGTGTGGTGTCAGTCACTTACTGTGGCAGTACTGAGACCTCTTCGTCCCATTTCTGCAAGAGACGCTTGCGTTCGTCAGACGAGCCGTACTTTTTGAAGTCATAGTCAATAAGCTTGATCTGGCTCATGTCAGGTGCGCTTTCAGAGGTCTCCGAATTTTTGTTGGACGGAACCTGGAAGGCGTTAACCTCAAGCGCAAGGTTCTGGGCCTCGGGGCTGAGCGCCCAGTCATAGAACTTTTTGGCTTCTTCTTCATTTCGAGCGCCGTCAATGATCGACATCGAACCGATCTCATAGCCTGTGCCTTCGCATGGGGCCACGACCTTGACTGGAAAACCTGATACGGCCTGCTTGACCGCATCATGCATGAAGACGATGCCGATGGTGTTCTCACCCCGGCCGGCGGCCTTGATTGGGGCAGAACCCGACTTGGTGTATTGGTTGATGTTCGAATGTAGGCCCTTCATGAACTCAAAGCCGTCGTCTTCGCCAAATATCTGAACCATCGAGGCAAGCGTCGTATAAGCGGTGCCCGAGGAATTCGGGTTTGCCATTTGCACGTGCCCTTTATACTCGGGCTTCAGCAAGTCTTTCCAACATGCGGGCTCGGGCAAGCTGTTCGCGGCCAAGAGGTCGGAGTTATAACCGTAGCCGAGTGCGCCTGAATAAATTCCGATGGTCTTGTTTCCTGCACTTTCAGCCTGCGAGATCGCCCAGTCGTGAAGCTGGTCACGCATCGGCGACACGTACTCCATCGTCAAGCCTTCTTCGGCGGCTTGCAAATGGGGATCACCGGTACCGCCCCACCATACATCGCCTTTAGGGTTAGAACTTTCCGCGCGAATTTGTGCAAACGTCTCGCCCGAGGACTTGCGGGTCATATTGACGTCTATACCAGTGGCATCCTCGAAACTGCGCGCCATGAGTTGACACCAATCTTCCTGTGCCGAGCAGTAAAACGTCAGCTTCTCAGCTTGGGCCGCAGTTAGCGAAGCCGCAAATGCTATCAGCGATCCCGCCAGCGTCGTCGTCAGATTTTTCAATTTCTTTCCTCCCCTATGTGTCGTGCCGAAATTTTCAGCGCGATACTCGCCAATTCGTCGCTAGTGGCGGTCGCTCTAAGTCGCTAGTTGATCTAATTGCGTTGGCCAGATCAACACCCGACCAGCCTCCCAATGACAGAAGCAATCTCAACACTGTACTGCTAGTTCTGCAAGAAAATTCAACGAGCATTGGTTTTTGCACCGTTGGGTATTGAACCGCCAAGCCTGTTTACAGCACCAAGTTTGAGTATCGGGAGCGTATTTTGATGCCGCATTGTTTAGGCAGCCCTTTGCTGAGGCGGCCGCTTCCTCCAGCGTAGAGCAAGCATCGTATTTCGAACTTAAGATCTGCTTTTCGTCTGCAAACTAGGTCTCTGTGCGAGTGCTGCGAACTTCTGCTTTCCTGAAGGTTTTTCGATGCGGGCCGAGGTACAGCTTTGCCTTCGCCGCAACTGATGAAAAATGCTCGAAGCGCAGCTCAGGCTGAACAGCAAATACGCATAGCGTCGAGAATCGCGGCGTGCATATTGCGGCCTGCGATCGCGTCACCAATTCGGGCCAGATAGAACTGGCCATCCGGCTCGTCTTCCCTGAACGGGAATGAACCATTGATCAGCGCCTTGTGATCAACCTGCCCAAGGTTTCGCGAACTTGGCTTTAGATCGTGATAGAGCGCGTCCGTCGGGATTAGACCTTGCTCGACAACCACGTGGTCGACAAGACGCTTGGTGATATCACCGGTCAAGACATTGCGCAGGCTGGCGCACACCCGGTTTCCCTCTTGGCTTAGAGCACGGAGTTCGTGGAGGCAGGTAAAGGTCACCCCGTTGGCTGCCAGATCGCGCAAAGCAACGGCAGAGGTCGTTGGGCCAAGGTCATGCAGAATCGCCCGGTCGGGGGTCACAAGTTCGACGCTGTGGCCAGCGCCTGCCAACATGTCGGCAGTGACTGCCGCGGGATGGTCTCCAATCTCGTCGAACAATAGAACTTCGCCCGAGACACGCGCTTCTCCTGACAGAACCTCCCAACTGGAGAGCGCCAGATCGCCGCCCGGAATGGATACTGGCTCGGGCCATCCTCCGGTAGCAACAATGACTAATTCCGGGGCTTCTCTAAGCACGTCACCGGCCTCGACATAGGTATTCATGCGAAGATCAACACCAAGGGTGGTAACCTCGGAAATCAACCAATCGGCAACACCCCATATCTGCCTGCGTGTCCCGCCCTTGGCTGCCAAAACAAGCTGCCCCCCCATCCGATCTGACGCCTCGAACAAAACCACATCGTGACCGCGCAAGGCACTGACCCGCGCTGCCTCCAGCCCGCCAGGTCCGCCGCCGACGACAACCACCTTCCTTCGGGTGCGGCTGGCAGGAATGACATGGGGTAAAGTTTGCTCCCGCCCGGTGGCGGCATTGTGTCCGCACACGGCGGGCTTGCCCTGATTGACCCGGTCCACGCAATACCCGAGGCCAACACAGGTACGGATACGATCCTCTTCCCCGCGTGCCAGTTTTGCCACCAAATAAGGATCAGCCATTTGGGCGCGCGTCATGCCGACCAGATCGACATGGCCGCCTGTAACCGCGTGGCGAGCCGTTGCAATGTCTGCGATGCCGCCTGCATGCAGAATCGGCAGGTTGACGGCTTCGCGGATGCGTCCGGCCACAGTAATATGCGGAGCGGCTGGCAGACCCATAGGACGCACCCATTCAGCAAGGCCAAGGTCATCGTAGGGCGCCCCGACCAAGATGTTGAGCAGGTCGACATGGCCACTATCTTCCAGCATCCGGGCGGCGGCAATGCAGTCCTCGGCGCTCAGCCCGCCCTCAATCAACTCATCGCCGGTGATGCGCATGGACAGTATGAACTTCGGACCGACCTCTGCGCGCACCGCATCCAATACCTGCAGGGTCAGGCGCATGCGGTTCTTCAACGTTCCACCAAAGGCATCGTCGCGTTGGTTGGTGAGTGGAGACAGAAACTGGCCCAGCAAATGCGAGTGGGACAGAAGCTCGATCCCATCGAACCCGCCCTGCTGACAACGTCGCGCCGCAGCGGCATAGTCGCCGATCACTCGTTCAATGTCCTCTTGTTCCATTGCTTTGGGAAAGGCGCGGTGCGCGCGTTCGCGAACGCCGGACGGGGCAATAACCGGTAACCAATGCCCATCATCCCAAGCAGTGCGGCGTCCCATATGAGTGATTTGACACATGATAGCGGCCCCATGCAGGTGCAAACCATCCGTGAGCTTCCGAAACCAGGGAACGATACTGTCGTCGCCGGCATAAAGCTGGCCGAATACCGAGGGGCTGTCGGGAGCGATATTTGTCGATCCTCCGATCATTGTCAGGGCCACGCCACCCTTGGCCTTTTCTTCGTGATACAGCCTGTAACGGTCTCGAGGATGACCATCTTCGACGTAATTGGGCGCGTGAGAGGTGCTGACGATACGGTTGCGCAGCGTCAAGTGCTTGAGCTGAAACGGATCAAGTAGTTTCGCCATGATCAACTCCCTTCGGTAACGACACCGGTCTAAAAACAGCTCCGGGTCGGGCCCGTTTGACAGCTTCTGTGACTGACAACGTTCGCTGTCAAAGGTATGCTACTTGGGAAATACGGGGAGAGAGTTCACTTTTTCCGACACTGATCCACAAAATGACGACCACACCAAGAAATGTGGAACGCCACTGACCTTTGACTCAATTGACAGCCAAAACCTCAATGAGTCGGAGGATCACGTCATTCAATTCTAACCTAAACGTTGGGCATTTCTGACCCAGAAAGTATACGGTTAGAGTCTCAAATGAGCCCTAGCCATGGGGTCCAATCCTATTGAGACATGGCGTTAAGGATGAAAAGGGTAATACTCAAGGAATTTCATGAACGCGTTGCTTAGCCGCCGAACCCCGCCGCCTCGGGAAGCCACGTGGATAAAGATGGGAATGCAAAGACGAGGATCAGGCCCAGCAGCATTAGCGCTGCATATGGCAAGGCGCCGCGAATAACCTCGTACAAAGGGGCTTTGGCAATGCCCTTGATGACGAAGAGATTCATCCCCACGGGAGGTGTGATCAGCGCAAGTTCGAGGTTGATCATTAGCAGGATGCCGTACCAAATTGGATCGATCCCCAATGCCAGCATGACAGGAAAAACGATTGGCGTCGTGATCAGGATGATCGAGATGGTCTCCAAAAACATGCCCAGCACCAGAATGAGCAGCATAACAGCTACGACAAACATGGCGGGGCTGAGGCCCATTGCCGTCACTTGTTCGACGATCTTTATGGGCAGGCGAATAATGGTTACGGCGTGACCAAACAGCGCCGCAGCAGCCAGGATCATGAACAGCATCGCCGTTGTGCGCACTGTTTCAAACGCAGTCACCCAAGGGTCGTTCAGACCGAAATTGCGGTAAACAACTACACTGATGAACAGCGCGTAAAGGCAGCCAATAGAAGCTGCTTCAGTAGCCGTAAATACTCCGAGGTAGATTCCGCCCAAAACCACCGGTGGCATCAATAAGGCCCAGATCGACTGTCTCATACGTGACCAAATAACGCCCATACCTGCAAATGGTTGAGAGACAGCCGTGCCCCCAAACCCAGCGCTGACCATCGCCCAAACCGCGAATATGACAGCCATCATGATACTCGGCACCAACCCGGCTAGGAAAAGAGCTCCGATCGAGGCCTCGGTTACAATGGCATAGAGAATAAGAGGCCCAGAGGGAGGAATCAGAATCCCGAGCGTACCGCCCGCTGCAATCACACCGTAGGAATTGCTGGGGCTGTAGTTGAAGCGCTTCATCTGCGAGATAGCCGTCGAGCCAATAGTAAGTGCTGTGGCTACAGACGAACCGGAAATGGCTGCGAATATGGTGCAGGAGAGGATCGTGGCGACCCCAAGTCCACCACGCAAATGGCCGACCATTGCATTTGCTGCATCGTAAAGGTCCTTAACCACGCCGGCACGGATCATCACGTGAGCCAAGAAAGCAAACATCGGTATAGCCGTAAGAAGTCCGTTGTTCAGTTTGGCAAACACCGTATCAGCCGCGCTATTCACGTTGCCCTCCGTCAGCATCATTTTGATTAGCGATGTAAGCCCGAGCCCGGCAAAGATTGGCATACCCGTGAGCAAGAGGACAATCAGACCGGCCAAAATAAGAAACGTCCTCATGGTCGGCGCACCGTCAGAAGCGTAAAGATGCGAGCCAGAGCCGCAAGGATTAGTATCATCATGCCGATGAGTAGGAAGCCTTGCGGAATCCACATTTGAACGCTCAGATACCCGTCTGAATAGATCCCGAAATCGTATGAGAACTGCACCATAATCACCGCGCTGTAGAGAACAGCCGCAGCGACCAGGATCACACCAATCATCCCCCAAACCTCAACCAGCCATTGAGTGCGAGGTCCGGCGCGTTCAGTCAGCAGGTCGACCCCACAGTGCACTGGGCTACCGCCCGCCAGCTCCCGAAACCATCATCTCAATGTATCACAGGCCAATGATGCACTAACAATCAACTTGGACCAGTCAGATGAGGCTGCTCAGAACGTGGCCTCGCGACCGAACGCTAGGAGGCAGTCTTGCTACAGTTACCGATGTTAGCGACCTGAAATTAGAACGCATTGATCCGACCCTCAAACCGGGTGGATTTAGCACTCTGGTCAGATTGACCGTGAAAGTCGAAGGCGGCCATTGGGGGCACGCCCACATACGCGCCGTTACGTTCAGGGCGCTGGTTGAAGTTATACCAGAAGCCGGGCAATGGGAGTTGGATGGACTAACTGTAATCGAGGCTCGCGATCCAAATGCATAAGTGTTTAAGACCAAAGGTTTTTGCTTTCGGTATTTTTTTGTCAGCTTGATTTTGTCACTGACGCTGTCAGCCTCGGCGCATTTTTTGCTGAATCTCAATGTCCGCGTAACGCATGTCGAGCATTCCGTGGATAATCTGCGCGTCTTTATGCGTACACCCATGCCCTATCTGGTTGCGGACAAGGTCGGCGAGCAGGACGATGACGCTCTGCCAGATGCTGCACCATTCACGACCAATGCCATGAGTAACAGTCAGTTGGTCCATTTTGTCGACTTGCAAGCTGTAATGAGCGATCCCAACGGGCTGGGGCAAATCGCCGAAGGTGGGTTGCACCTGTTGATCGACGACCACCGCTTAAGAGGAACAGTTGAGGCCGTTCGCTTGCATCGCGTTGGAATTGAGCCCGGATTTGCAACTTTAGCCGAGGCTCAACAGGCAGTAGACACCGAAACGGCCTTAACGCCACCGCTTTTTGTTGGTGACACGATTGTCGATCTCGTCCTGCATTATGACACTGACGGCCCGGTCCAATCGTACAGCATTGCCAACGTGCTGGACCCCGGTTTGCCGGATCAGGACCAAACGGCGAACCTCATTCTCGATTACGCGTCTGACACACCGCAGATTTTCCGGTCTCGGGGTCTGATTACCGACCCTGTGGAGGTTCAGCAAGAAGGGTACGGAGGATTCCTGAGTTTTGTCTGGGAAGGCACACGACATATTCTCGAAGGTTTGGATCATGTTCTGTTTGTTGTGTGTTTGGTCATTGGGGCGCAAACACTCAGGGCGCTATTACTGCGTGCAACCGGTTTTACCGTGGGGCATAGCGTAACGCTGTCGCTGGGGTTTTTCGGGTTTGTGCCGTCGGGCGTGTGGTTTGTTCCTGCCGTCGAAACCGGGATCGCGCTTTCTATCATTTTTGCAGCCGCAGCGGCGTTTAAGAGCTTCAAGGACCGCGCGCGTTCTGAATTCGCGATGGTACTTTTGACAACGCTGATTGGCCTCTTGCATGGTCTTGGATTCAGCTTTGTGTTGCACAAGATTTTGCAGGTTACATCCCCAAATATCTGGTAGAGCCTGCTTGCTTTCAATTTAGGCGTCGAGCTTGGCCAGGTCGCCATAATTCTTGCGCTCTGGCCTGACTTGATAATGTGTCGGCGCGTGAGCTCCAGTTTGTGGATGTCCCTACGAGTGGGCTTAGCCGGTGGATGTGCGGCTATGGCCTGCTTTTGGACCTTTCAACGAATTGCCGAGGTTTATTCCACGCTGGCTTAAGGTCATTGCGATGGCGCGTACCGTGATGATCGCCTGAGAGAATAGCGGACATTCGACTGTTCTGCAGCATAAGACAGATTGGGCTCAGCGCGGCCCGATGCTCGCGCGGCAATGCCGTTGTGATCGGCTGATCGAAACCGGCCACAGGAGGATCTGGTCAAGTCTTTGATCTTGTGTCTTATTGTTCAATGCGCGGACGTTGGGAAATCAGGAGCCATAGTTCGCGCTTCAGGCGGCGAAACCAGGGAGTGAGCCCTCAGTAACCAATGCTGCGATGAGTACGAACGGCGGCGTTGCAACTCTATCCATCCCGAATAGTGTAGGCACATGAGAGAATTTCGAAACGCCAAACCTGCCGACGCAACTCGCTGCTTTGAAATAGAGATTGATGCCTACGAAGGCGACGAGGCAGCAACGCTCGAAAAGATTTCTAAAAGGATTGAGGTCTATCCCAATGGCTTCCTAGTTCTTTTGGTGGAAGGCGAGATAGTTGGCTTTGTAAATTGCGGATGTGCTCATGAAGTCGAAATGTCTGATGAAGAGTTCAAAGAGCTTGTTGGCCATGACCCCGACGCCCCAAATGTCGTAATAATGTCTGTTGTTGTTGATCCCGCGCATCAGGGCAAGGGTCTATCACGGGCATTGATGGTCGAATTCGTGGGGCGCATGAAAAGGATGGGTAAATCCACAATCCATCTCATGTGCAAAGAGCATCACGTCCCACTCTACGAGAATTTTGGATACAGCTATTTACAGCCATCGACTTCTGACCATGGAGGAATGACTTGGCATGAGATGGCTATGAAACTTTGAACTGCCCGATTATCTCAGCCGTGCAGAGCGGACATTCAAATTTTCAATGGGAAAGTCCAATTTGTCCGCTCCTCGATTGCCGGACCCAGCTGCAGCGAAAAGGCGGTTTGGAATTGGCTGAATTTTGCGCCGATGAATGACCGCAAACGAAGAATCCTCTGCGATGCAACAAATGGCGTGTCGCGCCTGCGAGGGGTTTCTGCGTCAGCAAAAGCGGCGTGAGCAAAAGTCGGCTCCGTCCCGCAGACCGTGAGTTACCGTTCTACAGGATTTCGCACGCTCGACGAAGGGCAGCTAGACACACACTATTCAGCACTTCGCCGTGGTGACGGCGGAGTGCTCTTTCCACTATCTCTCAAGATTCTGCTTTGGGCTCACAACAGGCTCCGGTGCCGTTGCAGAAAGATCCCCTGCCCCACCCAATAACTGATCATGCGGACGGCCCAAATCAGTCGACACGCCTTTACACGACTGAACAGATAATGACGCCAGCTATCTATGCGTTTGGTCGCCGTTGCTTATGCATGAATGGCACGCATCTTGCATCTTTGTCTAAGCCGTACCGGCAAACCGCGCTCAAAAATCATCCCATGTAATTCAAACCTGTCCAGGAAGCCACAGAACGATAGCAGGGAACGCAACGAGCATTGCGATCGTCGCTGCATCCGCCAGAAAGAAAGGCGTTACACCTTTAAAAACATCCTGAACGCTTAGGTCATCACGCACGCCAGCCACTACAAAGCAATTCAGCCCGATAGGTGGGGTGATCAGGCAAAACTCGGCCATTTTGACTACCAGAATGCCAAACCAGATGGCACACATCGGGCCGGACATTCCAAAGGTACTATCGGCCGCACTTACCGCTTCACCACCGTTCAACGCCATGACGGCTGGGTAAACTACGGGCAACGTCAGCAGCAGCATACCTATCGCATCCATGAACATGCCCAGTACAGCATAAGCCAGCAGGATACAGATCAGAATGAGCATTGGTGACATCTCAAGCGAGGTGATCCAGTCGGAGAACGCGCTGGGTAGTTCGGCAAAACCCAGAAAACGAACATAGACCAGCACGCCCCAGATGATGGTAAAGATCATGACGCTTAGCTTGGCCGTCTCCAGCAACGCGTCTTTAAGTTCGGACCAACGCATGCCCTGATATAGCGCCATCAGAAAGACAACGAAGGCACCGATTGCGCCACCCTCGGTTGGCGTGCCCCAAGCATCGCCTCCGAATGGGTTGTAGACAAAGAAGATGATGGTAACGACGACAAACAAGATAGGCAGTGCGGGCGGAAGAGACATGAAACGCTCTTTCCATGTAAAGCCTGAGACTGCGGGACCAAAGTCTTTGATCACAACAGCCATGCCAATGATCAGCAAGCCATAGATCAAAGCTGAGAACATGCCCGGAATGAAACCGGCTAACAGCAGTTTGCCCACGTCCTGTTCCACGATAATCGCGTATATGACCAAAATGGCCGAAGGAGGGATGAGCGACGCCAATGTGCCGCCTGCAGCGACGACACCTGCAGCAAAGCGCTTGTCGTAGCCGATCTTCAGCATCTCGGGGATGGCGATGCGGGCGAAAACGGCGGATGTGGCAACCGAGGCTCCGGAAACCGCAGCGAACCCGGCGGTGGCAAAGACGGTCGACACCGCCAGCCCGCCAGGAACCCATGCCAGCCATCGCTTGGCGGCCTCGAACAGTGCTTTGGTCAGGCCCGCGTAGTAGGCGAGGTAGCCAATCAGGATGAAGGTCGGGATAAGGCTCAGCGCCTGGCTCGAAATCTTGGAATGCGGCACCTGCCCCGCTGTTTTGACGGCTACAGTCACAGCCTTGCCGAACCGCGCTGGGTCGTACCCAAACTTGGCCCAGAAGATCCAGATCAGGCCAACCATTCCGGCCGTTGCGGCAGCAAATGCCACGCGCATACCCAGCACCACAAGAACAAGCATTCCGCCCGAGACGATCAGACCAATTTCAATGGGTTCCATCAGAATTTACCTCAGTTGTCGTGGCCCGAGACATGCTCGGCTTCCATTGCAGCCTGGGTGGCGGCATCGGGAATCAACGGGACGGCGACAGGCGGCTGGTCAGGATGGCGAATCGCACGACCGTAGGCACAGAGCTGCAGAAAGAGCCTTATGCAAAGCACACTGAAGGCGACGGGGGCCAACAGCTTGGCGGGCCACAGCGGGATGCTGATGTCAATGGAACTGTCGCGGCTCCACAGTGGGGCACCATAGTCGAAACTGCGCGCGAAGTGCGCCCAGCTTCCCCAGATCAGCAAGACGATCAGCGCCAGAATGACGGCGGTTGTTACGAATTCGACGATATAGAGCGTCCGGCCTTTAAGTGCACCAACGAACATGTCCATTCGGATGTGGCCGCCATCGCGCTGCGCATAAGATATCCCCATGAAGGCAATCAACGGCATGGCCTGTTCAATCCAGTCGACATACCCGGGAAGCGGCGCATTGGCGATATTCCGACCACCGACGGAGACAACGGCCATTACCATCAGAGAGAAAACCGCAAGACCGCTGAGCAAGGCCAGAAAGCTCTCCAGTTTGTAGAGATGTTGATCGAGAATGCTGAGACGGCTGTCGTCGGACAGCACCAAGGATGACCCGGCCATCGTTGTGCTCCGCTATCAGAGGAAAAGGCACCCGACGCCAGCTTGGCCGACGCCGGGTGGTGAGTGGATTAGCTACCGTTGGCGATCTTGCCGGTCACGAGGTCATAGAGCTCTTGCGCCGGAAGACCGCGTTCGGTGTTTTCCGCAATCCAGGCTTCTGCTGCGGGTGCGGCGGCGGCCTCTTTGAATGCCGCGATTTCTTCATCGCTGAATGTGACCCGTTCGATGCCGCGTTGATCCAGCTCGGGGCCCCAAGCTTCCATCGTTTTGGTTTGGTATTGGGAAACGTAGTGATCCAGCGCTTCGTCTATCGACCCCAGCAGAGCTTTACGATGTTCATCGGACAGATCTTCCAGTGCCAGAGTATTCACGACGACCGGGCAGTTGACGGTTCCGGGGTTCAGGTTCGTCGTCCACCACGTACCGTTTTCAATAGTGCCAAAGGACATATGGGCGTGTGGTGCAAAGCTGACGGCTTTGACGATGCCGCTGTCCATTGCCTGACGTACTTCGGATGCGGACATCGAAGTCGGAACTGCGCCGACCGTCTCCATCGCTTTACCGATACCGCCGGTGGCGCGCACACTCAGACCTTCAAAATCGGCCAGAGATTTCGGCGCGTCACCTACCCCGACAAGGTTGTACTGCGGTAGCGGCGACGGCATCAGCAGAGTCGCGTCCCAGCGTGCCAAATCCTCGACGACTGCCGGGTGTTGATAAACAGCCATCGACAAGTCGACTTCCTGTTCAAGGGATGTCACGCCCAGAAACGGCAGTTCCAAGACAGTGATCGAGGGGTTCTTGTCGCGGTGATAGCCAGCGCAGAACTGGGCCATTTCAAACGCGCCAATCGAAATCCCATCGAGGTTTTCTTTGTTCTTCGACAGGCCACCATAACTGATGTTCAGGGTAAACTCACCGTTGGTCTTTTCGTTCACCAGTTCAGCCAGCTTTTCGACATGCTCTGTGAAAGCACGGCGCTTGCCCCACAGGGATACGTTCCATTCGACAGCCAGTGCTTCGGATGCAACGGTCAGCGACAAGGCGGCAATGGCCGCCCGGTTAAGGTGTTTGCGCATAGTGGCTCCTCCCAGATCATGCAATTCGTTTGGGCGGAGTATTCAGAATGCGCGGCGTCCTGACTATGAAGGAAAATGCGCGCGTTTTCCCAGGCGCCCTGCGGATTTCCGCAGAGCTGTTTTCGCCTACAACAGAGCCTCTTTATCGAGACCAAGTTTGACGATCTTTTCGTTGAGCGTCCGGCGGCCAATCCCAAGCGCTTCGGCGGCGGCATCCATGCGGCCTTTATGCGCCTTGATGGCTTTGCCTATGAGCTCGCGTTCAAATGCGGCAACGGCATCGCGCAGGGTATCCGGCACTTCGTCGAAGTGCTGATCGCTTTGGATAGCCTGCGCCACCGAACCGCCTCCGCGTCGGGCCGCCAAAATGCGCCGTTCGCAGACATGGCGCAATTCACGCACATTGCCGGGCCAGTCATGTGCAAGCAGAGCCGCCAAATCGTCCTGATCAAGTTCTGGTACGTCTATCTCATAAACCTGCGCGTATTCGTTTAAGAAATGCGTTGCCAACAGAACCAGATCATCCCGTCTTTGTCTAAGCGGGGGTAAGGACAAGACGACAGTATTCAATCGAAACAAAAGGTCCTGACGCAGGCGGCCTTCCTCGGCCGCAAGTACAACGTCTTCGTTGGTTGCTGACACGACCCTGAAGCTTACCGGCACCGGCGACACCGCCCCCACCGGCAGCACTTGTTGATCTTCGATGACCCTTAACAGCTTGGCCTGCGCCGCTGGTGGGCACGAGCAGATTTCATCCAGAAACAAGGTCCCACCCGATGCCGCCCCAAGCCTTCCGTCGGATTCACCCGCGACGCCGAACATTTCCGCTTCAAATGTATCGGCCGACAATGCGGCGCAATTCAGCGCCAGAAACGGTGCCTCCGGCGAGCGGCCCAAATCATGTAAAGCATGAGCAACCAGCTCTTTCCCGGTGCCCGTATCTCCCTGCAACAAAACCGCAACCGACGTATCAGCAAGATCAAGTACTTCTTGTCGCAAGTCTGTAATGGCGTCCGTTTGGCCCAGCAGGATGCGGTCAAGGCCTGACAGTTTGAACAGACGGTCTTTGAGGCGGGCATTACTTCTTCGCATTCGGTATTGTTCGGCCGCGTGCCTCAGCACCGTAAGCAATCGCCGTGGTTCATATGGCTTTTCGATGAACCCATATGCCCCGTCCTGTATGGCCTGAACCGCCATCGGGATATCACCATGTGCCGAAATCAATACCACCGGAGGCGCCACATGCCTGTCCAGGCTGGCCAGCAATTCAAGTCCCGACATGCCGGGCATACGCACATCGGATAAAATGACATCGGGCGAGGCGTTGGCCAGATGCTCCGTCACCTGGGTCGCGCGTGGCAAGGCGTTGACAGACCAGTCGGCGGCTTCAAGCAACTCGACAAGAGATTGTCGCATCGATTTGTCATCATCAACGACCAGAACTTTGAAGGGTTGCTGCAGGTTCATTCGTCCGTTTCTTCAGTATTTGAGGCTATCGGGAAGGTGACACGGAAAATTGTTCCGCCGCCATTTCGATTTCGGGCCGTCATTGTGCCATCGTGATCTTTGACAATGCTGGTGGAAATGGCCAGTCCCAAGCCCATGCCTCTCCCGCTCTCTCTTGTGGTTACAAATGGCTCTTGCAACTCTGCCAGCGTTGCCTCGCCCAACCCGTGACCGTTGTCCTGAATTTCCAACACGACCTCATCATCAGAAGCCATGACAGCGATATGGATTTCAGGCGCATCCGCTTCACCCGTAGCATCTATGGCATTGCGCAAAAGATTTGTGATGACCTGTTCGATCCGCAGGGCACTGCCCCGGATAAACGCCGGACCAGTCGACGCATCAATTGAGATTTTCACCTTGCCTTGTTCGATGTTTGGGGCAACCAGAGCCAACGCGGCATTAACCGAAGTGCGTAAGTCTACGTCGTCGAACGCCTCACTCTCCGACCGTGCAAAAAACCGTAATTGGCGTGTGATCCCTTCCATCCTGTCAACCAGGCTGCCGATTTTTTGTGGCAGCTTGGTTTCCCCGGAAGATGAAATCTCTGCAGCCACCAGATGATTGCGCATCGCCGCGATGGGCTGGCCCAGCTCATGCGTGACCGACGCGGATAGTTGCCCAAGAGCGGCCAGTCGGCTTGCGCGCTCCAACTCGCCCTGGGTGCGTCTGAGGCTCCGCTCGGCTGTCTTGCGGTCGTCGATTTCGATGGCAAGCCTTTCATTTGCTTCGCGCAGCATTGCTTCTTCCTCTTCGGACCGCGCCAAAGCAGCGCTGACGCGTCTCGCACGTTGTATCTGGAAGTAGATAAATGTGAGCCCCGCCAAGAGGACAAAAACTGCAGTTACAAGCCAACTGCGCGCTACAGCCTGATCGTCACTTGCAAAATAGTGAAGCGACCAGCCATGAGGCAAATCCGTTGCTGCAAGATGCAAGCGCTTCGTCCCCGCAATTCTGGCCTGATCTCCTGGCAACTCAACCCAATCCAACGCATCTAAGGCTTGCCCCGGAAACTGCCGGGCGTTTCGA
This sequence comes from Ruegeria sp. CDSB022, assembly GCF_059611145.1. NCBI lineage: Bacteria > Pseudomonadati > Pseudomonadota > Alphaproteobacteria > Rhodobacterales > Roseobacteraceae > Ruegeria > Ruegeria sp. CDSB022. The sequence goes on from NZ_JBXWOZ010000006.1 coordinate 187,518, forward strand.
ATTCGCTCTCGCTGTGGTTCTGACAATGGCGTCAACGCGCGATATTGCCAATCCGAGTTCGAAGAAAGCAGAATGACACCGTCTTCATTGGCCAAAAGAACCTGTTCGCCCGAGTTTTTCCAACTATCCTGAAGATTAGAGAAATCGATCTTAATCGCTATGACACCAGTTGAATCTCCCTGGTCGTCAAGCACTGCGTTGGCGATGAAGTATCCTGGCAGACCAGTCGTCGCCCCGATGGCATAGAAGCGGCCCTGTTTACCAGAAATGGCACTTTGGAAATATGGGCGGAAAGCGTAGTTCTGGCCAACAAAGCTCCCTGTGTCGCGGTAGTTCGATGCGGAAATCGTGATCCCGTCTTCGTCCATCAGGTAGATAGCATCCAGCTCCGCCCGCTCCGCAAAATCCTCAAGGCGTCGGTTTAAAGCTCCGGTGCCGTCTCCTTCGGCTGTTCCAATTACAAAGGAATCCTGTGACAGCACATAGGTGAGGTGGGAAAATCGTTCGAGTTCGCTGTTTACCGAGCTTTGGTAGAGAGAGAGCCGGCCCTGAGCTTTCGAAAGCTCCTCCGAAACGAAGTACTGGTAAGAAACCAAATAAAGGCCAATGCTGGCGGCAATGGCTACCAAAATACCTACAATATACGAAGCTGATCGCATTGAATGCCCATGAACTGCGACAGCATAGGATCACAGTAGGTATTAGCCGTCCATCCCAAGAGTTCTAGGGTCAGGACCCATTGATTTCCGTTTTGCGGCGTGATTCACGGTTCAAAAACGAGCGGTGAACATGTCTGATCTCTTCTGGCTTACGGATG
>NZ_JBXWOZ010000007.1:0-150417 GCF_059611145.1 Ruegeria sp. CDSB022
AATATCAATATATTACACACCGCGCCCGAGCGGGCTTTTGCGTTGCGCCATCACAACTGAAAGCACCGTGGAAGCAATGTTGGTGACGCACCCTCGCTGCCTGACCCGCTCAACGTGAGAACCTTGGCGTTGAAGAAGGCGAAGGGATACCATGATCCTGTGTTAGGTCGGCTAGGTGCCAAGGGATTGCAAGGCCCGAAACACCGGGTGGAAGAGCTGAAATTGATTTAGACATTCTTCCCTAAGACCTGCCTGGGTTACGATGGGTTGGGCGGTAAGATCTGTCCAAACGGTAAGCCCCTTGCGGCGCAGAAGGTCCAGATGGGGGTGGTCACTCGAATAGCCTGACGGTCCACGCTTCAACTCGGGCTCGCTGATCCTGACATTCCTGGCCGTAAGATCATTGATGATTGCCATGAGGTCATCGCCCGCTGGTCCTGCTACGCCGGTCCGGTACTTCTCTAGGGCTGCTTTTTCATATTGGAAGACGCCGCACCCAAGGGACAGGCAATCCGGGGACAGCCCGAAATGCCAAAGCGGGGGCTGATCTCCGCAATCGCCGGGTATGAAAGACATGCGCAGATGAGGATTATAGGGTGTCTTGTCGTTTGAGAACCGCACGTCTCGATGAATACGATAGATCTTGACCGAATGGGGCATGTGCGTCATCTCGGCCAGCGCCTGTGACATCTGGGCCGCAAATTGTTCTGCGGGCTGTTTGATCGCGGCCTCATAGATCTGTTTGTTGGCGTGAAACCACTCGCGTCGGTTATTGGCTCGCAGTTCAGAAAGAAACTGAAGGGCCTCGGGCGAAAAGCAGCGGAACTGGTCCATCATCTTCTCCTGATATTCAACTTTTCGGCGGCAGGCTGGCGGCGTGCGCCAGGCACAGGCTCAGCCAGTCACCCAGCGCAGCCGGATCGCAGTCGGCCTCGTCTACAACGACAAACCCACTGAGTTTTCGCTTTCCGTGGACAATCGGGTTTGCAAACGGATTAGAAAGCGCCTCGGTCTCTTTGGCCTTGCCGACACGGAACATGAACCGTCCAAACCCGTCTTTGTCGCGGCGCGCGCCGCACAACATATTGCCGTTCAGAAAAAAGCAGGTGCCACCCATCATCCGCATTTCGGAAATTCCAATATGCGCCTCGAGGGCGAGGCGCATACGTTGATTCAGGTGTTCATCATTTGGCATCAGACTGATCCCGCCAACTGCCAAAGAATTGACAGGGACAAGACGAGCATCACCAATGTTGTCAGTGCGGCACCGATCACCCGACCTTTGCCGTCGGGGGTGGAACGCAGGCTGACATAGTGTACGGCGCGGGCCACCAACAGCACAAGACCGCATCCGCCGACCAGCCAGTCTGAGGCACCGGCAATTTCCGCCCCCGCCAAAGCCAGCAGCGCCAGAGGAACATATTCAGTAAAGTTCCCATGTGCCCGAATCCGCCGCAGCAGTTCGTCGTCATCCCCGTGCAGCAGTAAAACTCCGGTCTGGGATCGTCTGATGCCTACAAGAATTCCCATCGGAATACTCATAAGCACAAAGATTGCTGTCACAAGCAGAGCGATTTGCGGTGTGTGTTCCATGGGAATTCTCCTGTCTGCCCAAGATTAAGACGCCATGCTTTCATAAGTAATCAACGCAAACCGAGCGCCTTGTGGGTCGTTCAGAGTGGCCATCCGGCCGACCCCGGGCATATCTATGGCGGGTTGCAAGACTGAGGCTCCCTGTGCAACTGCGGCTGCTAGGCTGTTATCGACATCAGCAACCGTAAAATAGATCGTCCAGTTTCCATCCGTCTCGGGCATGGGCGAGAACCCTCCGATTGGCGTTTCACCAACCACCGCGGCGGCATAGCTTGACCCGTCCTGCATCGGCATCTCGTTAATGTTCCAGCCCAGCACATTTTTGTAGAATTGCTTGGCCTTGGTCTGGTCTGGCCCGGAATGCCCGATCCAGCCCGAGTTTCCAACGGTGGTCATGTCCAGAATGCTCATCTTTATCTCCCTTTGATTGCCCGCTGCATGCGGGACTGAACAAAGGACGCGTGAGGATCGGCCTTTCCTACAACTGGTTCAAATCTTTTTCACAGGCGGCGATTTCTTTCAGGACCGCCACACGTTCCGGTCCCGTCGGGCCAAGGTTCAATACGCGGTTAAGGGACTGGATCGCGGCGGGAAGATCGCCGATCTCTCGCAACATTGCCGCGCGCAAGGCATGGAACCAGCGATAAGACGCCAGATCATTCGCCAAGGTATCTAACGCAACAAGCGTGCGGCGTGGGCCATGAACCCTGGACCCGGCGGCGATCTGGTTCAGGCGGATGACAGGTGAGGGCTGGAGGCGATAGAGCGCGGCATAATGCGCCTCGATCAGAGACCAGTCGGTATCTTTTGTCGATTGGGCATGCGCATGAACGGCGGCGATTGCGGCCTGAATACCGTAAACACCAACTTGGTTCAGCCGTTCGGCCTTTTGCATCAGGGCTGTCGCTTCGGCGATGTTGGCCTTGTCCCAAAGGGCCCTGTCCTGATCTTCCAGGGCTACAAGCTCACCTTGATCGTCTAGCCGTGCTTCACGACGGGCATGTTGCAGAAGCAACAGGGCCAGCAGTGAAATCTGCTCGGCCATCGTCGGGAACAAGGCAACCAGCAGCCGGGCCAGACGTATCGCCTCCTCGCATAGTTTGAGCCGGATTTGCACCGGGCCACCCGAGGTTGACCAGCCTTCGTTGAACATCAGGTAGATCATCAAAGACACTTCGCCCAAACGCGCAGCCCGCTCCTGTGGCGTGGGTGTTTCAAAAGCGACAGAACTTCCTGCGATCCTTTTCTTGGCGCGGGTAATTCGCTGTTCCATTGCCTTTGTACTGACAAGGAAACCACGGGCGATTTCTTCGACACGCAACCCGGCAACAATTTTTAGGGCCAGCGCAATCTGGTCTTGCCGGCTTAGGTCCGGGTGACAACAGATGAACAGCAGGCGCAGAACATCGTCGCGCAGCTCGTCCGGATCTGGTGGGTCATCAGCCATGGAATGAAATTCTTCCCTGTGGCGGGTCAGGATTGCGCTGCGGCGCTGGGATTTGCGCAAACCATCCAGCCCGGCATTACGGGCGGTGGTCAAAAGCCAAGCTAGCGGATCGCGCGGCGCGCCTTGTTTGCGCCATACGGTCAAGGCCTTTAGACAGGCTTCGGCAAATGCATCTTCGGCAAGGTCGATGTCCCGGAAATATCGCGTCAGGGCCGCGATGGCCTGCGGGCGTTGCTGCAAGAACGTGGCCTCTAGCCAATCCGACACGCGGTCAATCCAAGGTCATCGACCCGCCTGCCCAGGCGGCGGGGCGGACCTCAAGCCGGGCGACAGGTGACGAGATCATTCGCGCATGTTCAAGCGCCTCATCCAGATCGTTGAACTCGGCCAGATACAAGCCCAGAAAACTTTCTTTCGTCTCAGCGAACGGGCCGTCGACGATCATAGGTTGCAGAGTTTCGGCAGCCGCGGGTTCGACTGTGACAGCCGTAGTCGGGGGCATCAGTTTGACAGACAGGAAATCCCCGCGCTGCCTGAGGGCATTCTGTAGCACCGTATGTCCTGCCATGACATCGTCCTGACGGTCCTGTGGCAACGCTTCGAACACACCCGCCTGACCATAGATCGAGATTGCATAGATCATTTTTACCTCCGCGATGTTGGTTTCATCCTGCTAGGACGCGCGAGGCTTTGCAAATCCGACACTCATTTCACCGATCTGCACAGTTTCTGCAGATCTTCTGCACCCGAGCTTCCCGACCTTTGGGTCAAACCAGTCCCTTAAAACACAAGAGGGAAGAAATGGCGCAGCAACTTATAATTTCTGGAGTTCCGAATTCTGTGGCGCTGGACGCTTGGTGGCTGTCGGAAGAGACAGTGATTTCAGGTACCAAGGGCCCGCCGGGTTCAACCCCGGCGTTTGCCACCGATGGTCGCGCGTGGCGCTTGATCGGGTCTATCTTGCTGGTCGCGCTGGCGGATTACCTGTTCTGGGGACATCAGGCGGGTGTGTCTCTAGCGGTCTTTGCTGTGGCGGTCTTTTTGTGCGGCCTGCCCGCGGATCGGTCTGGCAAAGGGGTGCTTATGCCCGCAACGGTTTTGGTGCTGAGTGTTTTGCCGGTCGTGGATTTCGTTCAACCATTATCGGTCGCGTTTCTTTTGTCCGGGCTCGTCGTTGCGATTGTCTGGGTCAGGCACCCGAAAGGCCAGGTTCTGGAACTGCTTTTGCTGGCGCTGGGGTTTCTGACTGATCTTCCAAAGAACTGGCTTGGCCCGGTCCGCGCGATACCCGGCCTGAAAACCACGATTGTCAGCGATGCCGGAGGCGGCTGGACGCGGGTTCGGCAGTTCCTGCGCAACTGGGGTCTGCCGATTGGCGGGACGATGGTTTTTGTTACCTTGCTGGCCGAGGCGAACCCGGTATTCCAATCCCTTGTCACCCCGGATATCGCCTTTGGCCACCTGCTGCAGCGCGCCCTGTTCTGGGGAGGGATTGCGCTGATCATCTGGCCTTTTGTCGATAACCACCCGCTTCGCGGACTGAACCCGCGACCATTCGCAGGCCCTCAGACAATCCCCGGCCTCAACGGTGGTTCGGTCCTGCGGGCGCTCTGGGTGTTCAATGCACTGATTGGTGTTCAGACTGTGCTGGACCTTTCGATTCTGCTGGGCGGGGCCTCATTGCCCGAGGGGATGAGCTATGCATCCTATGCCCATCGCGGCGCATATCCGTTGCTGGTAACGGCGCTGCTGGCCGGTGCATTCGCCCTGGCAGCGCGGCCGTTTCTGGATGAAAATCGGGTGCTGAAACCGCTGATGGTGTTGTGGCTGGCACAAAATGTGGCTCTGTGCGGTGCGGCGTTGATGCGTCTGGATTTATATGTCGGCACCTATGGCCTGACCTACCTGCGTATCTATGCGCAGATCTGGATGGGTCTTGTTGCGGCAGGTCTGGCGCTGGTTGGGTGGCAAATAGCGTTCAGGAAATCCAATAGTTGGTTGATCGCGCGAACCGGCATTCTGAGCATACTGGTCCTCTATTGCGCCAGTTTTGTGAATTTTGCCCATGTGATCGCGACCCGAAACCTGAAACTGCCCGAACCGGACTATGCCTATCTGTGTTCGTTGGGGCCCATGACCGGGATGCATAACAGCTACGGGTATCCGAATTCGCTGTGCTATTTTGAAGCCGACCCGATCAACAGCTGGCAGGAATGGGGCTTTCGAAAGTGGCGCCTGTCCCGCTATGGTGCCGGTCTGAGCAGTATCGGTCCGGGTATATGAATATCTTAGTTGTCGATGATGATCCGCGGTTGCGTGAAGTTGTGCGTCTGGGGCTGGAACGCGCTGGCTACAGCGTTTCGACCGCCGCCAACGGTCAGGAAGCCGTAATCAGCACGTTTCGCGACGAACCGGACCTGATCGTTCTGGATGTTGGCCTGCCCGAACTGGATGGCTTTGCCGTATGTCAGAAAATTCGAACCCGTTCGGACGTCCCGATCCTGTTCCTGACCGCCCGCGATGATGAGGTCGACCGAATTCTGGGGCTGGAACTTGGGGCCGATGACTACGTGACCAAGCCTTTTAGCCCGCGCGAACTGGTGACGCGGGTCAAGGTGATCCTAAGGCGCACCAATCGCATTGTGGCGGCGCCGGGAAATCTGCGGCACGGCCCCTTGACCTTGGACCGGACCGCAAGACTCTGTGCTTGCCACGACACGGAAATTGCCCTGACCGGGACTGAGTTTCAGATCATGGTGATGTTGATGGAAACACCGGGCCGTCTTGTTCCCCGCACGGCCCTGATTGCCGAGATTTGGGGCGCGCGCAGCCAGGTCTCGGACAGGACCTTGGATAGCCACCTGCGGAACCTGCGGAACAAACTGGCAGAGGTTGGTTTGCCCGACGCGGTGGAAACCGTGCATGGACAGGGCATCCGGATGCGGAGGCTGGGGTGACCAGGCGCTGGCGACCTTCATTGGCATTTGTGCTGGGCGGTGCGCTGGTCGGGACATTGGGTCTGTCATTCGCGGGGCTGGTGGCCCTGCGTTATTTGGGTCCTGAATTCGGCTTTCGGAACTCTGCCCTGGTTCTGGGCGGAGTGATCTTTCTTGCAACATCTGGGCTGGGCTGGTTGCTGGTACGGTTGCTGTTGCGTCCAATCAAAGCCTTGCAGGCCTATGCCGGGGCGCAAGAGGCCGGAGCCCGCGCCGTGCCAATTCGGCATTTCGGCACCAAAGAGCTTCACCAGACCGCAACTCAGGTCGTCACCATGGCCGAGGCGCTGCGTGACCGTGAGGCGACCATCCGGTCTTATACCGATCACGTCACGCATGAGTTGAAATCGCCGGTAACCGCAATCCGCGCGGCGGTTGAGATGCTACAGGACACCCCGGATGGCAGCGATGACTCCAAAGCCCTAATCGCGCAGATCGACGGCGCGCGTCAGCAGATCGAAACCCAGCTTGCAGCACTTCGTGATGCCGCCCGCGCGCGCGAGGCCCGATATGTCGGGGCAAGCACCCTGCGCGATGCGTTGCCTGGGGCGCCTCCGCTTGAGCTAAACCTGTCCGGGGCGGATGATATCGCATTCCCGATTTCGGCCGAGGGGTTGCGGATCGTTCTGGGCCATATTCTGCAAAACGCCAAAGATCATGGGGCCAGCGCGGTGGATCTGCGCTCCGAAGAAGCTGGAAATGCGGTTATTCTGACCGTGTCCGACAATGGGGCGGGGATTTCGCCTGGTAACGTCGACCGCGTGTTCGATCCATTCTTTACCACCCGCCGGGAAAGCGGCGGGACCGGTATGGGTCTGGCTATTGTCCGTAACATCCTGTCTGCGCATCGCGGTGAAATCGAAAACCTGCCCGCCCCATGTGGCGCGTGCTTTGAATTGCGGTTTTTCAGGTTCTAATCGGGGCCATAGGCCGTTCGTGTATTGGCCCCGAATGTTTGACAGAATTGATCACTGTCGGGCAGGCAGTGGAAGGCAACCGGGCAGGCCCGCAGGCAGGACCAGCCGTGCCCCGTGCCGGTAAAGCGATTGGGCGAACCCACTGCTATCCGATGTGACCGTGACACTGACTTGCGAAGAGCCGATGACCGCTATGTCATCCGGTAGATTTCGCATCAGCCCCTCTGAGGGAAAGACCACGACATAGGCAGGGGCCTCGTCCGTTATCAACGCGACGACCGCCAGAACCGACAGCCATCCAAGCACCATAAGGGGGATGGCTGTCAGGAGTGATCTAATAGTCATGGATATGCTCAAGCGTCAGGCCGTCCCCCTGGATCTGGCGCAGACGCTGAGAGAGGTCCGGAACCTTGACCAGTATCAGATGACGATAGTCCCCGAACCCTTGTCGTTGGGCGCTGAAGATTGCATCCGGCGCAGTTGGTTGGTCCGACAGGGCGGTGAACAGAATGTCGTCATTGCCAGCGATCTCGACAATCTCGACCCCCGCGCTGGCCATTTCCGCCAGTAGGTTGGTCAGGGTGCGGTAGCGTGGCGTTTCGACCTCAAACCCGTTCGGGCCTTCAGAGATAAACTTCACGCCGGGATAGGCAGACAGGCTGTCTGCACTGGCACCGGTGATGATCATCCGCAGCGTCAACTCATCAGCGCCGACCTGCGCAACCGCCTGTTCGATCACGCCCGCATAGGCCTGTTTGGCACTGTATTCCAAACCCAGCGCAATCGCTCTCTCGCTGTCGCGCAGGGTGCCGCTGTTTTGGTCGCTTAGGCTCTGGGCGTCGTCGGCGAAGGGCCATTTATACCAGGGAACCTGTTGCAGGAACGCGGCATAGGCGGCGGCCTGCTGTGCCGACACATCATCCAGCGGCGCCCGTTGCGAGCCCCGCAAGACAGTGGCCAGCCGACCGAGGGTTTCTTCATAGGCGGCCTTCAGCGCCAGTTCAGCGGAAAAGCTGGCACCGATCACATAGACCATCTGTTTGGTGGCCCCATCAACCTGACCGAGAGCGGAGGCGGTCCGATTCAGATCGCAGAGCGACCCCCAAAACCCGGTGATACTGCTCCAGAACCCGTAATCATGGGGATCGCCGGTGCGCAGAACCTCGGCGTAATCCTCATAGGCGTGGACAATGTGCCACTCGGGATAAGTCATCAGCGTGCGGGTTTCGGCCCGGTGATGTGCCGGGTCGATCAGGGCGGTATAAGCCGGGGGCTGACCCGTACCACGGCAGCTTGTTTCCACATAGAGGATCGGAGCAGCCAGCGCGATCCCGGCAAGGATCAACACCAGAATCAGCCGTTTGGTCCACCGCAGCAGGAACCTCATGCAGTGTGTCTCCGGTCCCGCAGCCCGGCCCAGGCGGCAACGCCGCCAAGCGCCAGATGCGGCAGGTTGGCAAACAGGCGGGGCAGGGACAATTCCGGCCCGGCCGATGGGTTTGTAAAGATACCCAGATCAAGATAGCCATAACCGGTGAAAAACCCGAACACGCCGTCCCCCAGATAAGCCAGCCCGAACAGGATCAGAAAGCTACGAGCCGCGCGGTGTGACAACAGCCCGGCGATCAGCGCCCAAAGGGCCGAGGCCACGTGCAGCGCATCGTCATAGATATCCAGTGCGAAAATGCCAAAGGCCAGACCATCCTGATCCGTCAGGCCGGGAATATAGTTCAGCGATGCCGCAATCATCAGCGCGACAAAGTAAACCAGACAGAGTTTTTGAAGGTTGCTCATAGACGCCCCAGATAGCTGTCCCAAAGGTTGTTCCGCAGAACCAGTTGCGGATCAAGCTCTCGTTTTGCCTGCGCAAACCCTTCCGCATTGGGGTAGGCTGCAGTCAGTTGATCCAGTGTCGCATGTGGCCTGTACGGCAGGTAATAGGTTCCGCCAATCGCCACGATCCCGTCGATCAGCGCCCGGGTCATCCGCGCCATGTCGGCTTCGCCGCGTTCGGTCAGTTCCTGGCTGAACGACATGACAGCGGCGATCCGCGGTTCGCTTGCATAGGATAGAACGGCCTGATCGTCCTGTGCGACATAGCGCAGCGTTACGTTCAGAAACTCTTGATACGAGGCCGGAATTACCGCGCGGCACACTGATAAGAAATCGTCGAACGCATCGAACCCCACGAAATACTCGTGCAGGATGTCGGTCCGGTCCGGGTTGCGGTCGTCCAGAGTCACAACCGGTTCGTTGATCAAAGTGTTCCGCGTCGCCTCACCCGAACCCAGCGCTGGGCCCAGCCGTGTTTCATTCCACCAACGGAAGGATTTGAAGGGCTCGCTGCCCAGTTGAGCCCGGTACAGACGGCTGGCCGCATGCGACATCCACCCCGACCCGGACGCTGGTGGCAGGTCCGACTGGTCCGAGCCTTCGCGATATGTCACCAATAGCGCTTTCTCGAAAAACGTATCGCGTTCAACATTCAGGCGGCCATAGGCCATTGTGACCGCCGGGTCGTCAATCGCCGCACGAAAGGCCGAGGCAAACGCTCCTGCTTCCAGAATGTCGAAACCCGGCGTCAGGCGTGAATTTGGAACCATCTCGACCTCAAGGTCCACGATCACGCCGATCAACCCGTACCCGCCCATCGCCAGATTGAACAGCTCGGTGTTCTCGGTAGGCGAACAGGTCACCAACTCATCCGAGGGCAGGATCATGCGCAACGATCGGACCGTCGCCCCCATCGGGCCAAAGGGAACCGGCCAGCCATGTGCATTGACCGAATAAGTGGCGGCGACACCGAAATCATTATTTGACTGCATGACTTTGGGGGACCAGCCTGCGGGATCAAGCTCTGCGATGACCTGCGACCAGCGGGCTCCGGCATGGGTCAGATAGGTCCCGGCTGAACCGTCGATCTGAACCGATCCGTTGTCAAAGGTAATCGCTGTGCCGTTGCGGGGAATGGCTTGCCCACCCATGGAATGCCGCGCGGCCCCAATGTTGACCGGGCGTCCTTCTGATCTGGCCTCCGAAAGCTCTTGCCGGATGGCGGCGATCAGCGTGTCTCCGGGGTCATCGCTGAGCACCAGATGTTTGTGGATCGGTGTCGGTGACAGTCCGCTGGCGTCATTCATCACTTTGTCGCCGGTTTCCGCAAATGTCCTTCTTGTGCCTTCATAGACAGGTAGGTCCGGTCCCAGCCACCGTGACGCAACCCATCCTGCCAACCCTCCGCCGGCAAACAAGGCCGCCCTTCTGGTAAGTGTTTTCATCTTTCGATTTCTCCCGAAGTTAACTGGGACATCTGATCAAGAATGATTTTAAGCGCAGTTTGAAATTTCTGCGGGCCTCAATCCGGGGTATGTGCCTGACCCCTGCCAAGGTGTCCATTTGGGCATCGGGTCAAAGAATGTGCAAGTCCATGGCCTGCTGTACCGGCGCAAAGGTGTCCTAGTTGCCCCAGATCAGGCCGACGGGTACCTGCAGCATGGCGATCCGCCGTGGTCAGCAGATTCGGGCAAGGTCCAAGGACCAGTTTTTTGACCGCAAGTGGCTCGAAACTTGGCTTCATTCTCGGAATGTTCAACCGGAAGGCATGTTTTGCAAACTGCGGAAATCCGTACTTGTAAGACGGTCAGCGGTCACAGCTTGGCGTAAGCTTTCCGCTACGTAAGTTCATGCGCGCACGGCAGATTTGCGTCGGGGCATCCGCCAAACTGCCGTTTTTTTGCTCAATCAGGTGTTGCAACTGTAACGATGATCTGGATGATCAGGACCACCAAGGCCGTAAAAATGGTCTGTCGTCCAAAGGGCGATATTAACAAAAAGGGGAGTTACAAATGATTCTAAGAAACCTGATGATCGCTGCAAGTGCGACGGCGCTGATGGCGGCGGGCGCTTCGGCGGAAACGCTGCGCTGGGCGCGGGCCGGTGATGCGCTGACGCTGGATCCGCATTCGCAGAATGAGGGTCCGACGCACACCGTGCGACACCAGATTTACGAGCCTCTGATCATCCGCGACGTGACCGGTGCATTCGAGCCCGCGCTGGCGACCGAGTGGGGCCCCAAGGCCGATGACCCGAATGTTTGGGTCTTCAAGCTGCGCGAAGGCGTGAAATTCCATGACGGTGCGGACTTCAACGCCGAAGATGTGGTGTTCAGCTTTACCCGAGCCAAGCAACCTAATTCCGACATGAAAGAGCTGATCGGCTCGATCGTCGAAGTGCGCGCAGTTGACGATTTCACCGTCGAGATTGTCACAGATGGTCCGAACCCGATCCTGCCGTCGAACCTGACCAACCTGTTCATTCTGGACAAGGGCTGGGCCGAGTCGAATGACACCGTCAATGTTCAGGATTTCGAAGGTGGCGAAATCACCTATGCCACCACCAATGCCAACGGAACGGGTCCCTATGTTCTTCAAAGCCGCGAGCCTGACATCAAGACGGTGATGGTGCGCAACGACAACTATTGGGGCATTGACCAGTTCCCGATGGAAGTGACCGAGATCATCTATACCCCGATCCAGAACGCTGCGACCCGCGTTGCGGCGATGCTGTCGGGTGAGGTGAACTTCCTCCAGGATATGCCGGTGCAGGACATTGAACGCGTCAATGGTGTCGACGGTCTGATGGTCAAGCAAGCCCCGCAGAACCGGGTGATCTTCTTTGGTATGAACCAGGGTGCCGACGACATCGAGGCGGATAACGTGGACGGCAAGAACCCTCTGGCCGATGTGCGGGTGCGTCAAGCGATGTCGATGGCGATTAACCGTGATGCGATCAAGCAGGTCGTGATGCGCGGCCAGTCGCAGCCTGCAGGCATGATCGCACCTCCCTTCGTGAATGGCTGGACCTCTGACATGGACGGCGAATCCTCCACCGATCTGGCCAAGGCCAAGGAACTGATGGCAGAGGCAGGTTATGGCGATGGCTTCTCGCTTCGGCTGGACTGCCCGAATGATCGGTACATCAACGATGAAGCTATCTGTCAGGCGGCTGTTGGGATGCTGGGCCAGATCGGCGTGACCGTGAATCTGGACGCCAAGCCAAAGGCACAGCATTTCCCGCTGATCACCGATGGCAAGACAGATTTCTACATGCTGGGTTGGGGTGTGCCGACATATGACTCGGAATACATCTTCAACTTCCTTGTTCATGGACGCGAAGATGACATCGGCACGTGGAACGGCACCGGTTATCAGGACGATGCGCTGGACGGGAAGATCAAGTCGCTTGCCTCGAATACCGATCTTGACGCTCGGAATGCCGACATCGCCGACATCTGGCGGGTGGTGCAGGACGAAGCGCTTTACATCCCCATTCATCACCAGGTTCTGAACTGGGGTATGGCCGACGGTGTGGGCATCGAAGTGGATGCCGAAGATCAGCCTAAGGTCAAATATTTCACTCTGAACTAAGCCATTCAGATCAGTGATTTGGCAGGGCGCGGTTTCGCGCCCTGCCTTTTGCGCTATTGTTAAGCGCAACACCGCATCGCGGGGCAAAAAAGGGAGATTTCGCCATGACCCTCAGGAACAGTGCCATTGCTTTGGCCTTGCTGGCCGCCACCAGCGTTCAGGCTGCCGAATTCAAATGGGCCTCGACCACGGACCCGCAGACGATGGACCCGCACGCGGTCAACTCTGCCCCGGTTCTGGGGTTTCTGAACAATGTCTACGAAGGCCTTGTGCGCCGCGACAAGGACATGAGCGTTCAACCCGCGCTGGCCGTCAGTTGGGAGACGATTGGCGACGGCGAAGGTTGGCGCTTTAACCTGCGTGAGGGTGTGACCTTCCATGACGGCAGCAGCTTTGATGCGCAGGATGTGCTGTTCAGCTATCAGCGCGCCTCGGGCGAGGCGGCGGATACCCGCAGCTGGTTCGCGCCCATCAGCGAGGTGATCGTGGTCGACGACTATACGGTCGATTTCATGACGACTGCGCCGAACCCGTTATTCCCATCCTCAATCGCCAACTGGATGATCATGGATCAGGGCTGGGCCGAGGCCAATGACGCAGCGGTGCCCGACAAAGAGGTCGGGAATTACGCCACCCTGAACGCCAACGGCACAGGCGCCTTCAAACTTGCGGCACGAGAGCCCGGCCTGCGCACGGTTCTTGAGCCCTTTGACGGCTGGTGGGATCAGGCCGACCACAACATCACAAGTGCTGAGTTCACTCCGATCCAAAACCCGGCGACAGCGGTTGCAGCCTTGTTGTCAGGCGATGTGGACATGATCAACCCGGTGCCGATCCAGGACGTGGCACGCCTGAAGGAAAACGGGGATGTCGACGTCATTCAGGGGATCGAGGCACGGGTCATCATGTTGGGGTTCGATCATCAGGCCGAGGTGCTTAAATACACCGACGATGCGGGCAAACCGAACCCGTTCCGTGACCCGCGCGTCCGCAAGGCAGTGGCACAGGCGGTCAATGTGGATGCCATTCTTGCGACTATCATGCGGGGGAATGCCGAAGTGGCCTCGCAACTGGTCAGCCCGGCGATGAGTGGTTATTCCGAGGCGAATGCAGACCGTCCCGCCTTTGATGTCGATGCCGCAAGGGCCCTGCTGACCGAGGCCGGATTTGCAGATGGGTTTTCGTTCGGGCTGAAATGCCCCAATGACCGCTATCTGAATGATGAGGCCGTTTGCCAGGCGGTTGTCAGCATGCTGGCCCAGATCGGGATCACTGCGGAACTGGATGCCATGCCGGTCCGTAACTACTGGCCGGAACTCAGGGAAGGCAAATACGATATGTACCTGCTGGGCTGGAGCCCCGGTACATTTGATGCCGAACACCCCGTGCGCTTCCTTGTGGCTACCCCAAACGAAGAGAAAAAGCTGGGCAGCTGGAATTTCGGCGGATTTTCGAACGCGCGGGTGGATGAGCTGCTGCCGAAGATCCAGTCCGAGTTGGATGCGGGCAAACGGCAGGCGATGCTGGATGAGGTCACGCAGATCATTCAGGACGAACAGGTCTATGTGCCGATGTATGTGCAACCTCTGGTCTGGGGCACACGCAGCAATGTCGAACTGACGCAGCGCCCGGACAACTTCTTTCTGCTGCGCTGGGTAACGGTTAACTGAAACCGGGGCGGGGCCAGAAAACGCTAGCTTGCGTTAGCGGTATCTTGACCACCCCGCCCGGGCTTGCATAGACAGTCCGATCAACGAGGAAAACGAATGTTCGCTTATATTGTCCAAAGGATGTTCCAATCCGTGATCGTGCTGCTGATCGTGGGTCTGGTTGCCTTTTCGATGTTCCGCTTTGTCGGTGATCCGATCGACAACATGCTAGGGCAGGAACGTACGCAGGCCGATATCGACCGGCTGCGGTCCGATCTTGGTCTGGATCAGCCGTTTCCGGTGCAATATTTCAAGTTCCTGCAAGGCGCGGTGCAGGGCAATTTTGGCGTGTCCTACCGGCAAGGCCGACCGGTTTCGACCATCATAGCCGAACGCGCCCCCGCGACATTGGAACTGGCCTTTGTGTCGGGCTTTCTGGCCATCACCCTTGGCATCGCGCTGGGCGTTTTCACAGCGATTCGACGACAGGGGGTGGCGGCGAATATCATCATGACCGTGTCGTTGATCGGGGTTTCCCTGCCAACCTTCCTAATCGGGATATTGCTGATCTATATATTCTCGGTTGAATTGGATCTTTTACCCAGCTTTGGGAGGGGCGAGACCGTTATGATTGGCGGCTGGTCCACGGGGTTCCTGACAACCTCGGGGCTCAAGGCGCTGATCCTGCCGGCGATCACGCTGGGCCTGTATCAGATGACGCTGATCATGCGGCTGGTGCGGTCGGAAATGCTTGAGGTCCTGCGTGCCGACTATGTCCGTTTTGCACGTGCGCGTGGGCTGTCGGACCGGGTGATCAATTTTCGCCACGCGCTGAAAAATACGCTGGTGCCGGTGATCACAATCACCGGGTTGCAGCTGGGCTCGATCATCGCCTTTGCCATCATCACCGAGACGGTGTTTCAGTGGCCCGGTGTGGGCCTGCTGTTCATAAATGCGATCCAGTTTGTCGATATCCCTGTTATGGCCGCCTATCTGATGCTGATCTCGGTCATGTTCGTGTCGATCAATCTGATCGTCGATCTTTTGTACTATGCCATTGACCCGCGCCTGCGTGTCGACGCGAGGGCCACATGACCGATACTTCTGAAACTTCGAGACAAGTGCCCAAATCACGACTGGCCCAGTTCTGGGACAGCGATTTCGCATGGTCCTTCCGGCATTCACCCGTGGCGATGGTTGCCTCATTTGTTGTGGTCCTGCTGGTGCTGGCGGCAATACTGGCCCCGCTGATTGCGCCGCATAACCCGTTTGATCCGGCAACGCTGAACCTGATGAACGGATTTACACCGCCGGGCACGCCGAATGCCTTTACGCAGGACACTTTCCTGCTGGGCACCGACGATCAGGGGCGCGATGTGTTCTCGACCATCCTCTATGGGATGCGCATATCCCTGTTTGTCGGCGCTGCGGCGGTGCTGCTGGCGCTGATCATCGGAGTTGTTCTGGGGCTGGTCGCGGCCTATTTCGGCGGCTGGGTCGAGACGCTGATCATGCGGGTCGCAGATGTGCAGCTGACCTTTCCGGCCATTCTGGTCGCCATGCTGATCTTTGGCATCGCCAAAGGCGTGACCCCACCCGAATATCGTGACGAGATGGCGATCTATGTACTGATCATCGCCATTGCCCTGTCCGACTGGGTGCAGTTTGCCCGGGTCGTCCGCGGTGCTGCGTTGGTGGAAAAGAACAAGGAATATGTGCAGGCCGCCCGCCTGATCGGGCGCGGTTCTTTCCCGATTATGTTCCGCCACATCCTGCCCAATGTACTCAGCCCTGTTCTGGTCATCGCCACGATCTCACTGGCGCTGGCGATCATTGCCGAAGCAACGCTGAGCTTCCTCGGCGTAGGGGCACCACCAACCCAGCCGTCATTGGGCACGCTGATCCGTATCGGGCAGGGCTTCCTGTTCTCGGGTGAGTGGTGGATCTTGTTCTTCCCGGCCTGCACCCTGTTGGCGCTGGCCCTGTCTGTGAACCTGCTGGGCGACTGGCTGCGCGATGCACTGAACCCCAAGCTGCGGTGATTTCATGAGCCTTCTGACGATCAATGACCTGACGGTCGAATTCCCCACCCGCCGCAAATTGTTCACAGCCGTGGACCATGTGGACCTGTCGGTTGAACCCGGAGAAATCCACGGCTTGGTTGGCGAATCCGGGGCCGGTAAATCCACCATTGGCGCGGCCATCATGGGATTGTTGGATCGCCCCGGCCGTATTGCCAGCGGCACGATCCAGCTGAGCGGTGACCAGATCAGTGGTCTGGATGCCGAGGCGATGCGGGGGTTGCGCGGCAAAAAGATCTCGATGATCTTTCAGGACCCGCTGACCTCGCTGAACCCGTTATTCACCGTGCGCGAACAACTGACCGAGACCATTCAGGCCCATCTGGGCGGCACGGATGCCGAGGCGAACCAACGCGCGCGCGACCTGATTGACCGGGTTGGCATTCCTGATCCGGACACGCGGTTGGACCAGTATCCGCACCAGTTCTCGGGCGGGATGCGGCAGCGTGTGGTCATCGCACTTGCCTTGTGTACCGAACCGGATGTGATCATCGCGGATGAGCCGACCACGGCGCTGGACGTCTCGGTTCAGGCGCAGATTCTGGACCTGATCAAAGAACTGGCGCGGGAACGTCAGGTGGGCGTCATCCTGATCACCCACGACATGGGTGTGATCGCGGACACGACGGACAAGGTGACAGTGATGTATGCGGGCAAGGTTGTCGAAACCGGCCCGACCGCGCAGGTGATGGGGCAGCCCACCCATGAATACACCAAATCGCTGATCGCTGCCGTGCCGCGCCCGACCCTGAAACTGCATCGCTTTCCCCAGATCAGCTATGGTGGACGCGAGACACGCTTTGCCATCGAAGACATGGCCCGCCACTGGCCCAAGGTGGATAATGACACCAGCAAACCGGTGTTCGAGATCCGCAACCTGACCAAGAAGTTCCTGCAGCGCAAAGGCCTGCTGCCCTGGGACCGCACCTATTTCACCGCCGTTGACGAGGTAAGTTTCGACATCCGCGCAGGTGAGGTGTTTGGCGTTGTGGGTGAATCCGGCTCGGGCAAGTCGACTGTCGCACGGATGATTGCAGGGTTGTACCCTGTGGATGGCGGCACGATTACATTCGACGGGCAGGTGGTCAGCGATCTGACCAATCGGACCGCGCTGGATGCCTATCGCAAGAACATCCAGATGATCTTTCAGGACCCGTATTCCTCGCTCAATCCCCGTATGCGGGTGGATGAGATCGTGGCCGAGCCGATCCGCCATCACAGGTTGATGGAAGGTGCAGATATCAAACGCCGCGTCGATGAGTTGTTGGATCAGGTGGGACTCGGCCATGAGGCCGGGCAGAAATACCCGCATGAATTCTCGGGCGGACAGCGGCAACGTATCTCGATTGCACGTGCGCTGGCCACGCAACCGCGATTCCTGATTTGTGACGAGCCAACCAGTGCGCTGGACGTGTCCATTCAGGCGCAGATTCTGAACATCTTGAAGGACCTGCAGGAACATCTGGGCCTGACCCTGCTGTTCATCAGTCATGACCTGCCGGTGGTACGTCAGATGTGCGACCGAGTGGCAGTGATGAAACAGGGCCAAATTGTCGAGTTGCAGGAAACCAATAACTTGTTCGCCAACCCCCAGACGGATTATGCCCGCGAATTGTTGCGCCTGATGCCCAGGCTTGATGACCTGTCGACCGAGGGGTTGGACGCCGAATCCTGAGTCAGTGACGATTCCAGTATTGGCGGTATGACGGAAGGTCCGTCAATATGGCGATAGTTTTGACGTTTTCGTCAAGATTGCCTCTGCAGATTGAACAACTGTGCCTTCATACTTTCTGAAACGAAAGAGGAGGCGCGTTTTGAGCTGGAATATCTGTGTCATCGGAGCAGGCAAGATCGGTCAGATGATCGCGACTTTGCTGCAATCTTCATCCAACTATTCGGTCACAGTTGCCGACCGCGATCTGGCGGCTTTGTCCGTGCTGAATCGGCAAGGAGTTTCGACCCGCCAGATTGATGTCAGCGATGAAACGCAGCTGGCTGAGGGTCTGAACGGTTTCGATGCGGTTATCTCGGCGGCTCCGTTTTTCCTGACCCCACGGATTGCCAAAGCCGCCAAATCGGCCGGCGCGCATTATTTTGACCTGACCGAAGATGTTGCCGCCACCAACGCGGTGCGCGAGTTGGCCGCCGACAGCGAAACGGCCTTTATGCCGCAATGCGGGTTGGCACCGGGTTTTGTCGGCATCGCCGGCGCGGCCTTGGCTGCGGAGTTCGATACGCTGGACAGCCTGCATATGCGGGTCGGGGCGTTGCCGCTCTATCCCACCAACGCATTGAAGTACAATCTGACCTGGTCCACCGATGGGCTGATCAACGAATATTGCAATCCGTGCGATGCCATCGTGAATGGCGAACGGGTCAAGACCGCTCCGCTCGAGGATTACGAGCGTTTGGGTCATGACGGGGTGGAATATGAATGCTTCAATACCTCGGGCGGGTTGGGCACGTTGCCAGAAACCCTGGACGGAAAGGCGCGGGACGTGTCGTACCGATCGATCCGCTACCCGGGACACCGTGACATTCTGCGTTTGCTGCTGAATGATCTTGGATTGGAACGTCGTCGCGACCTGATGAAGGAAATCTTCGAGACCGCGCTGCCGCGGACCGATCAGGATGTGGTTCTGGTTTATTGCACCGCAAAAGGCATGATCGATGGGGCTCTGCGCGAGAAATCCCTGATCAACAAATCTTATGCCCGTACCCTCAATGGTCAGGTCTGGAGCGCCATTCAGGTCACCACTGCTGCCGGTGTTCTGGGTGTGGTTGATCTGATGCGAACGGGTGCTTTGCCCGGCAAAGGGTTCGTGCGGCAAGAGCAGGTGAACCTGTCTGACTTCTTAAACACCGAATTCGGTCAGCTTTACCGCACCGGGGACATAACCAAACAGAACAAGGCGGCCTGAGATATGAAAGACATCGCTATGACAGCCCCAACAACCCTTGCAAATCTGGACCTGACAGCCGCTGAGCTGATGGGCGGCACACTGGCTGTACGCTCGCCCATTGATGGCGGCATTCTGGCCGAGGTACATGAAACGCCTGCGTCAGGGATGGGCACGGTGTTTGCCAATGCCAAGACGGCATTCAAGGCGTGGCGCACGGTTCCGGCCCCACGCCGGGGCGAACTGATCCGCCTGCTGGGCGAGGAATTGCGCGCCGCCAAGGACGATCTGGGTGCGCTGGTCAGCTGGGAAGCTGGTAAGATTACCTCGGAAGGTCTGGGTGAAGTGCAGGAGATGATCGACATCTGCGATTTCGCCGTCGGCCTGTCGCGCCAGCTTTATGGTTTGACCATCGCATCTGAGCGCCCGGGCCACCGGATGATGGAAACGTGGCACCCGGCAGGACCGGTGGGCGTGATCTCGGCCTTCAACTTCCCGGTGGCGGTCTGGTCGTGGAATGCCGCGCTGGCGCTGGTCTGCGGTGATCCGGTGATCTGGAAGCCGTCTGAAAAGACGCCGTTGACCGCGATGGCCTGCCAGAAGATCTTTGAACGTGCACTGGCCCGATTTGGCGATGCGCCCGACCACCTGCTGCAGACCCTGATCGGAGGTGCCGCGCTGGGCGAGGCGCTGGTGGCCAGCGAGGACGTGCCGGTCATTTCGGCGACCGGGTCCACACGGATGGGCCGTGCAGTAGCCCCCATCGTGGCGCAGCGGTTCGGGAAATGTATTCTCGAGCTTGGCGGCAATAACGCGATGATCGTGGGCCCTTCGGCCGATCTGGAAATGGCCGTGCGTGCGATTGTCTTTTCTGCTGTCGGCACAGCCGGTCAACGCTGCACCACGCTGCGCCGACTGATCGTTCACAACTCGATCCGCGAGGAGCTGGTGAGCCGGTTGAAAAAAGCCTATGCCGGTCTGCCAATCGGCAATCCGCTGACCGAAGGCACATTGATCGGTCCGCTGGTGGACGAAGCCTCGGGCGCGGCCATGACCGCTGCGCTGGACGCTGCAAAGGCCGAAGGCGGCGCAGTCTTTGGTGGCGACCGCGTGACCGAAAACGTCCCCGCCGGTGTCTATATGCAGCCCGCGATTGTCGAGATGCCTGGCCAGACAGCAACCGTAAAGACCGAAACCTTTGCGCCGATCCTCTATGTCATGGGGTACGACGCGTTCGACGAAGCCATCGAATTGCAAAATGACGTACCGCAAGGTCTGTCGTCTTGCGTATTCACTCTGAACATGCGCGAGGCCGAGCAATTCCTGACCGCAGCGGGATCGGATTGTGGCATTGCCAATGTCAATATCGGGCCATCGGGGGCCGAGATCGGTGGCGCATTTGGTGGTGAGAAGGAAACCGGTGGCGGGCGCGAAAGCGGCTCGGATGCGTGGAAGGCCTATATGCGCCGCCAAACCAACACCGTAAACTACTCAGCCGAGCTTCCGCTGGCGCAAGGCGTCAAGTTCGACATCTAATCGTGCTGTCGGCGGTACCTGATGGTACCGCCGGCTCATCAATCTGCAAACAGATAATCCAGTCGCATGATGGCCTGCGCCTGTTCCTGTGAAACATTCAGAAACTGGACAATGGCGTCTTCGTTTTCTGCCCGGTCGCTGGTTTCCCGCAGGCGTGCATGTCGATCCAACGCGGTGCCCCGGATCAATTCGGATTCGTATTCCATCGCGTTGTGCAAGGTTGGGACAAGCCGTGCCACGGTTTCGGTCGGGCTGTCCTGACCGGCTAACCCCACACGGCGGGCGTGGCCGATCAGGTAATCGTCGGAATATTCACACTCGACTTCAAGCACATGGGTTTTGACCTGATCTGCACAGAAGTCCTGAATGATTTCAATATCTGAGGGATCGATGCATAGAACCAGCCGGTCGGTTTCGAAACTGTCAAACAGCATCCGCACAAGAGCACGCCGGTGGCGGGACCGTTTGAGCAAGGTCGTTTCGATGCCGCCCAGATCGGGCAGAGCCGTATCCTGTTCGTTGAACAGATACTCGACACAAGGGATATCGGTTTCGGACTTAATCTGATCGACCAGGCGCTTGGCCACATGCCATTTCTTGCACACGATCAGGAAAACATCGCGGTCCGGTCCCAGCGTATTTCCGGCCTCCCAGAACCTTTGCTTGTGGCGGCGTCCGACGCGCCCTCTTGCGGTTAAGAAACTATGGAGATTGCGACCTTCATCCGAGATGTGAAAATCCACCCCATCCGCAGAATAGAGCTGGCCCAACCGGTCTTTCAGCTCATGTGCCTCGGGGCTGATTTTGCGGGCGAACAGAAAATCCTGCCCTAGCAGCATGTCGTAATGGTCGTTATAGAATGTCACGGGCATTCCGTAGTCCGAGAACATCAGGAATGTGAGCGTTCGGTTGTCGATCTCTTCACGGGGAACAAGGTGGCGGACAAGCGTTTGAAAGAAGGTCTCATCCGGTATCCAGGTGGTCGAGAAAAAGCGGATTACATCCGGGCGCTGGGCCAGGAATTCAAAGATCATTTCAACAGTATGACGGCGCAGACACCACCACTGACTGCCGATCATGACCTGGATGTCAGCCGGAACCTCGCGGGTCAGACCAAGTTTTTTCTGTACGTCATAGGATGTATAGAATCGTCTGCTCTGGGTGCGTTCATTGAAAAAATGGCGATAGATCAGCCGGTCTTCTTTCATGCCGGTCTTGATCCAGTTACTGGCAAAAAAGTCGTGGCTTTCGACAAAATCCCTGTCGTTGTCGTTCAGGAACTGATGGGCGTATTCCGCTGTTTTGATCGCCATGCAATCCCCTGACAGCATGTAGAAATGCGTCGCGCGGGGAAAGGCCTCAAGGGCGGCTTGCACAGCGTTCAATGTGGCCTGTACCAAAGACCACTCGCCCCAACCGCATTTGATGCGTTTGGTTGCAAAAGTGACATTCGAATTGGCCTGAAGAGCGCCCTGAATGCGTGCATAGGCCTCGCGACTTGCGCGGGCGTCAAAATGTATGGCCATGCAATCGCCAGCGGCGGTTAGCTGCTCGGCCTGCGCAATGATTGCGTCAGGGTCCTTGTGGCACAACAAAATGTAGGCAATTTTTGCCATTTCAGTTCTTTGTTATCCGTTTCTGCCCGGTTCCCTCTGTGATACTGAGGATGAGCGATTGAATAAACAGATTATTTTTGGTTCTGTAGATACAAAAGCAGGCGCGAATAGTGAGTTACGACCTGTTGAGGAGGCGCAGCAAATGGGTTTTCCCGGTACATGGATGACCGAGAGCGAGAGCATGGTTTACCGTGTTGTCCCGAAATGTGCATGCTCAACCATCGGGCAAATCATGTATTTTTCGGATCATGGCCGTTTTTTTGACGGCGATATCCACGATGCCAAGGACGGGATGCATAAGTGGGCGTTCGGTCCCAGCCAGGAGCCGATTTCGACAAATGTCCGAAATCATAACTCCTTTTCTTTCACCTGCGTGCGGAACCCGTACACGCGAATTCTCAGTTCGTTCTTTGACAAGATCTGTGGAATTCAGCGCAACGGCAAACGGTATCGCGGCAATCTGGTGCCGACGCTGATCTACAATTACGGCATCGAGGTTGGCGGAGAGGACGGTCAGGGTGATTTCGACCAGGTCGCCAGTTTCCGCAGATTCCTGTTATTTGCTCGTGACACGATCAGGTGGCGCAGGCCCATGGACCCGGATATCCACTGGTCCGCCATGTCTGGCCATGTGTCGACGTTTATTGCAAATGGCGGACGATATGATCGCATCTTCTGGACCGAGAAGTTCAACGATGGGATGCAAGGTGTTCTGAGCAACTTGGACACGCCACACAAGGTGGCCCTGTCCGAAATCCCGCGGTTCAACGAATCCGAAGGCCACGGACCCAAACGAAAGCATCCTGTCGAGGACTATTTCGACGACCTGTCGATGCATCTTGTCTACGAGATCTACAAACAGGATTTCGATCTATTCAAATATGATTTTGAAGATCCGGCCAACAAGATGCCGATCGCCGAGATTGATCTGGATGAAGTCCACGCCAAGCTTGGGGATTGAGCTGGAAATCACCTTCCCCGCCCATCGGCAATGTATCTTGCGAAACATCTCCTCTGGTTGGGTCTGGCGCCGCGCTATGCGCCGCCCCAGGCCCAAGACCAAAGCGGATAGCGCCAGAAGGCGCGGGAGCGCTTTGGGAATTGATTGGGCCGGATCACTTGATTTGGTGTCCGGCCCCTATGTCTTAGACCTCCCGCACGGCCCCTTTTGCCGCGCTGGTTGTCAGTTTGGCATATGCTTTGAGCGCGGTTGAGACTTTGCGCTTGCGGGGCGCTGCCGGTATCCAGCCTTTTGCATCCTGCTCCTGGCGTCGTTCGGCAAGCACTTCATCTGAGACTGCCAGATGGATCGAGCGGTTGGGGATGTCGATCTCAATCCGGTCACCCTGGCGCACCAGTCCGATCTCGCCACCTTCGGCCGCCTCGGGTGAGACATGGCCGATCGACAGGCCGGAGGTACCACCCGAGAACCGTCCATCCGTCAGCAAAGCACAGGCTTTTCCCAGACCTTTGGATTTCAGGTAAGACGTCGGGTACAGCATTTCCTGCATCCCCGGACCGCCGCGCGGGCCTTCATAGCGGATGACCACCACGTCGCCCTCTTTGACCTTGCTAGTCAGAATGTCATTCACCGCCTGATCCTGGCTTTCGCAGACATAGGCCGACCCGGTGAAGGTCAGGCTGGCCGGATCGACACCGGCTGTTTTCACGATACAGCCGTCGCGGGCAATATTGCCGAACAGAACCGCCAGACCGCCATCCTGGCTGAAGGCGTGCTCTTTCGACCGGATCACACCGCCTTCGCGGTCCGTGTCCAGCTCTTTGTAGCGGTTCGACTGGCTGAACGCCTGCGTGGTGCGCACACCGCCCGGCGCGGCCTTGAACAAGTCTTGCGCCTTGGGGTTGTTGGCCACCTTGATGTCCCAATTGGCAATCGCCTCACCCATCGTGCCGGAATGGACCGTGCTGCAATCCTCGTGCAGCAGGCCTGCGCGGCTGAGCTCACCCAGGATCGAAAAGATGCCGCCGGCGCGGTGGACGTCTTCCATATGCACATTCTCGGTATTGGGTGCGACCTTACACAGGCAGGGCACCTGACGGCTGAGACGGTCCATGTCGGTCATGGTGAAATCCACCTCGCCCTCATGCGCGATGGCCAGCAGATGCAGCACCGTGTTGGTCGATCCGCCCATGGCGATATCCAGGCTCATTGCGTTTTCGAACGCCTCGAACGTGGCGATCTCGCGCGGGAGGAAGCCTTTCTCGTCCAGATCATAGTGCCGTTTGGTGATCTCGACGATCCGGCGACCGGCTTCAAGGAACAGCTCTTTGCGGTCCGCATGTGTGGCCAGAGTCGAGCCGTTGCCCGGCAGCGCCAGACCCAGCGCCTCGGCCAGACAGTTCATCGAGTTGGCGGTGAACATGCCCGAGCACGACCCGCAAGTCGGGCAGGCGTTTTCCTCGATATGCTGAACCTGCTCATCGGTGAACTTGTCGTCAGCGGCGGCCACCATAGCGTCCACGAGGTCGATCTTTTTGGCGTCCAGATCGGCGATGTCGATCTTGCCCGCCTCCATTGGCCCACCCGAGACGAAAATGGCGGGGATGTTCAGGCGCATCGCGGCCATCAGCATGCCGGGCGTGATCTTGTCGCAGTTCGAGATACACACCATCGCATCGGCGCAATGGGCGTTGACCATATATTCAACTGAATCCGCGATTACCTCACGTGAGGGCAGCGAATACAGCATCCCGTCATGTCCCATGGCGATACCGTCATCCACCGCGATGGTGTTGAATTCTTTGGCGACACCGCCTGCGGCTTCGACCTCGCGGGCGACCATCTGGCCCAGATCCTTCAGGTGCACGTGGCCCGGTACGAACTGGGTGAACGAGTTGACGATGGCGATGATCGGCTTGCCGAAATCGTCGTCGCCCATGCCAGTCGCGCGCCACAGGCCGCGGGCACCGGCCATGTTGCGGCCATGGGTTGAGGTTCTGGATCGGTACAATGGCATGATGCTGTTTCCCTTTTGCCTCGGGTTGCATGTCTTGGGGTTTGTGCGTTATAGCGCACGTACCACATGTGCGCTATAACGCACAAGAGGATTCGAAAGACGGCATCATGGCACCGGACGAGATCACGCTGAAATTACGGGACATGCGGGCGGCATCCGGGCTGAGCCTGTCCAAAGTCGCCGAGATGACAGGCGTCAGCAAAGCTATGCTGGGGCAGATCGAGCGTGGCGAATCCAGCCCAACCATCGCCACTTTGTGGAAGATCGCCAAGGGGTTCCAACTGCCGCTGAGCGCGCTGATTGAAACCGCGAATGGGGACCCCTCTGTTTTTCAGACCGTGACTTTTCCGGGCAGCATCGAGGTCAAGATCGTCTTTCCGTTTGATTCCGCGCTAGGGGCCGAAACCTTTCACGTCAGTCTGACCCCAAACCAATGCCACGAGTCGCCCGCGCATGCGGCGGGCGTGACCGAAGAGGTCTTTGTCCTTTCCGGTACGCTTGAAATTCTGCGTGGTGAGGCCTGGGTGCCGCTAAACGCTGGACAGGGGCTGCGTTTTGCCGCCGATCTGCCGCATGGCTATCGTGCGGGCGCGCAGGGGGCAGCGTTTTTGAACATGCACCATTATGGGCAACACAGCGAGTTTCCTGAAAACGGCAAGGGCTGATCATGACTGCGTTTCTTGACACTTTGACCATCGCGGATGGAATCGGCTCAATCGGGGCGATGATCGTGGTTGCTGCGTATTTCGCCACGCAGATGCGGATGATGAATTCCGACGACCTGGCCTTTCCGGTGGTAAACCTATTGGGGTCGATTCTGATCGTCTATTCGCTGCTTGAGAACTTCAATTTGGCCTCGATGCTGATCGAATCCTTCTGGATTTTGATCAGTCTGATCGGGATCGCTCAGTTTTTCCGCCTCAGGCGGGCCCGTTAGCGGTACAGGCCGCCATCCAGCCTTGAACAGACATGCGCGCGCGTATAGGGACAAACCAAGCGCGCATAGGGGAGGCATTGATGCAGGACGATCCCAAAACCCTCGTTTCAACCGAATGGCTTGCGGCCCATCTCAAGGATCCGGACCTGCGGGTTCTGGACGGATCATGGTATCTGCCGCAACACGGACGCGACGCCAAAGCGGAATATGACGCGACCCATATCCTCGGCGCGAGATTCTTTGACATTGATGATATTGCCGATCATCGGTCGGACCTGCCGCATATGGTGCCTCCGGTCGAGAAATTCATGTCGCGCCTGCGGGCGATGGGCGTGGGGGATGGCCATCAGGTGGTGGTCTATGACGGCTCGGGGCTGTCCTCGGCCGCGCGGGTCTGGTGGATGTTCCGCCTGATGGGGCAGGACAACATTGCCGTGCTGGACGGTGGCTTGCCGAAATGGCTTGCCGAGGGGCGAGAGGTTGAAGACCTGCCGCCTGTTATCCGCGACCGCCACATGACCGTGCGGGTTCAGAACCATCTGGTGCGTGATGTCACGCAGGTATCTGCCGCAGCCAAGCTGGGGGATCACGAGATCATCGATGCACGCGCAGCCGGTCGCTTCGCGGGTACCGATCCCGAGCCGCGCGAAGGGCTGCGGTCTGGTCGTATTCCCGGATCACGAAACGTCCCCTTCGGCACCTTGCTGAACAAGAATCACACGATGAAATCGCCCGAGGAATGCCGCGCCATTTTCGAGGCCGCTGGCGTCGACCTGTCGAAACCGGCGATTACCTCATGCGGGTCGGGTGTGACCGCCGCGATCCTCAGCCTTGCGCTCGAGCGCATGGGCAAGAAAGACCACTCGCTTTATGACGGCTCCTGGGCTGAATGGGGTGCCTTCCCGACCCTGCCCGTCGCAACCGGAGAGACCTGATGTTTGAACATCTCAAGCCGCAACCTGCCGACAAGATTCTAGCGCTGATGCAGATGTACCGCGAAGACCCGCGCGATCAGAAGATCGATTTGGGTGTTGGCGTCTACAAGAATGCCGAAGGGGTGACCCCGGTGATGCGTGCGGTGAAAGCGGCCGAAAAGCGCATTCTGGAAGAGCAGGAAAGCAAGGCCTATACCGGTCTGGCTGGTGATCCGGCCTATGCAGATGCGATGATTGGCCTGATCCTGGGCACCTCGGTTCCACGCGGCAACATCGCTGCCGTGGCGACGCCCGGCGGAACCGGTGCCTGCCGTCAGGCATTTGAGATGATCCGCATGGCCAACCCCTCGGCCCGCGTGTTCGTCTCGAACCCGACCTGGCCAAACCATCTGTCGATCCTGAATTACCTGGGGATGGAAGCGGTTCCATACCGCTATTTCGATGGCGAGACTCGTGGCGTCGATTTCGACGGCATGATTGCCGATCTGAAAACCGCCAAGTCGGGCGATGTGGTGTTGTTGCACGGCTGCTGCCACAACCCGACCGGGGCCAACCTGAACCTGGTGCAGTGGCAGGAAGTGGTGACCATCATCAACGAGCTTGGCCTCGTGGCGATGATCGACATTGCCTATCAGGGTTTTGGCGACGGTCTGGAAGAGGATGCGCAGGCGACCCGCCTTGTTGCGTCTTCAGTCAAGGAATGCCTGATTGCCGCGTCGTGTTCCAAGAATTTCGGCGTCTACCGTGAACGCACCGGCCTATTGATGGCAATCAGCGCAGATGCGGGACAGACCGCGCTGAACCAGAGCACGCTGGCCTTTCTGAACCGCCAGAACTATTCATTCCCGCCCGACCACGGCGCGCGCGTGGTCACCACGATCCTGACCGACCCCGTCCTGCGGGCCGACTGGGAGGCCGAGCTGGAAGAGATCCGCTTGTCCATGCTGGGGCTGCGCCAGCAACTGGCCGATGAGCTGCAACGCCACAGCGGCTCCGACCGGTTCGGCTTTGTCGCCCAGCATCGCGGCATGTTCTCGCGCTTGGGCGCGGCACCGGAACTGGTGGAACAACTGCGCGCTGATCACGGCATCTACATGGTCGGCGACAGCCGTCTGAACATTGCCGGGCTGAATGCCAACACGGTTCCGATTCTGGCCAAAGCGATTATCGACGTCGGAGTTTAAATCTGCGGAAAAAAAAGAAACCCGGGCGACACCGCCCGGGTTTTTTGTTGGATTGGGTTGGATATCAGCCCTTGGAGAACTCCGGGTACGCTTCCATGCCCAGTTCCGCCATGTCCAGGCCGTTGATCTCATCCTCTTCGCTGACTCGAATGCCGACGGTGGCCTTCAGGATCGACCACAGGATCAAAGCGCCGACAAAGGTGAACAGACCGTAGGCGAGGATACCCAAAAGCTGCGTACCCAGGCTGGCTTCGCCGTAAAAGATCACGGCGATGGTGCCCCAGATCCCGGCGAACAGGTGAACCGGGATGGCACCGACAACGTCGTCGATCTTGAACTTGTCCAGCATTGGAACCGCAAAGACCACGATGATACCGCCTACGGCACCGATCCACAGCGCGCCGAACAGCGTCGGGGCCAGCGGTTCCGCAGTGATCGACACCAGGCCGGCCAGCGCGCCGTTCAGCACCATGGTCAGATCAGGCTTTTTGTACAGCAGCTGTGTCAGGATCAGGGCTGCCACTGCGCCTGCCGCTGCGGCCATGTTGGTGTTAGCAAAGATCCGCGACACGTCGGATACGTCACCCACGGTTCCCATCGCCAGCTGCGAGCCGCCGTTGAAGCCGAACCATCCCAGCCACAGGATGAATGTCCCCAAAGTGGCCAGCGCCAGGTTCGAACCGGGCATCGGATGAACCTTGCCGTCTTTGTACTTGCCAATCCGCGGACCCAGGATCAGGGCACCTGCCAGAGCCGCCCAGCCGCCAACCGAATGCACGATGGTCGAGCCAGCAAAATCCGAGAAACCAGCCTCGGACAACCAGCCACCGCCCCACTGCCACGAGCCAGAGATCGGGTACATGACGCCGGTCAGAACAATCACGAAAACCAGGAAGGGCCACAGCTTGATACGTTCAGCTACAGCACCCGATACGATTGACGCAGTTGCGGCCACAAACACCAGTTGGAAGAAGAAGTCCGAACCAACCGAAGCATAATCCAATGCCGCGGCGTCAGCACCCACGCCCACCGGATCCAGGACCGTGGTTTTGAAGAACGGTCCAACCCACCCCGCGATGGTCCAGCCGTCGCCGGGGTACATCAGGTTGAAGCCGATCAGCCAGTACATGATCGCGGCAAAGGAAAACAGCGCCACGTTCTTGATCATCTGCATGGCCACGTTTTTCGACCGCACCAGCCCGCCTTCGAGCATGGCAAAGCCGGCGGCCATGAAGAAAACCAGGAACCCTGCCATCAGAAACAGCAGCGTGGTGAAGATGTATTGTGTGTGCAGCGCGGCTTCGCCGGTGGCGGCCTCCTGCGCTAGGCCAATCTGCGGCAGCGCGACGATCGCGGCGGCAGGGATGAGAGATTTCATCAGATTCATTGTCAGTCCTCGAATAGTGTTGAGTGGGGGCGCTTACAGCGCCTCTTCGTTCGTTTCCCCGGTCCGCACGCGCAGGGCCTGCTCAACGTCGAGGACGAAAATCTTGCCGTCGCCGATCTTGCCGGTCTTGGCGGATTTGGTGATGGTTTCTACGATCTGGTCGGCCATCATGGCGGGCACCACGATCTCAAGCTTGATCTTGGGTACAAAGTTCACCGCGTATTCGGCGCCGCGATAGATTTCCGTGTGCCCCGATTGCGAGCCGAAGCCCTTGATCTCGGTTACCATCATGCCGCGTATGCCCGCGTCGGTCAGTGCCTCGCGCACCTCCTCGAGCTTGAACGGTTTGATTGTTGCAATAATCAGTTTCACGCTGTTCCCCTCTGCTTCCCCGGCCTGTCCGGCGTGTTTGCACCTGCAGAAAAAGAGCGTGCCGAAGCTGTGTAAGGAACGGTTCAGTGGTCAAATTCGGGAGGAATTGGTGAATGAGTGCACAATTTTTGCACAGATTCTGCATATCGACTAAATTATAGGCGAGTTAGAGAGGGTGTATTCCGGAAATTCAGACCTCTACTTCATCGGTATAGCAGGGTATGGTGCCTCAAAACGATAACCGGGCAGAGTTTGAGCATGACTGAGTCCAGGCGCCGCAAGGCACCGCTTGTGGCGGACAAAAGATACGCGTCGAAGGGGCGAAAACCCACGGCGACCAAACGCACTGCGAAACCCGCAGGCAAAAAGGCTGCGGCGCGCAAAACGACAACCCGCAAAAGCACACGGAGAAAGACACGCCGGAAATCCGGCGGTGGTGGTGGCTTTTTTCGCCGGTTGTTTCGCTGGGTCTGGCGCCTGATCTGGGGGGTAAGCTGGCGCGTGGGCGCTGTGGCCGCTCTGTTGCTGGCGCTGGCTGTCGGGGTTGTCTATACCTCTTTGCCTGATGTCGATGCTTTGCTAGACGGGCGCGCGCGCGGGTCGGTCACGTTGTTGGATCGGGATGGCAAAGTCTTTGCCTGGCGTGGGGATCAGTTCGGCGGGGTAATCACCGCGGACACGGTTTCTCCGTATCTGAAAAACGCAGTGGTCGCCACCGAGGACAAGCGATTCTACCGCCATTTCGGCGTCAGTCCTCGGGGTGTCGCTAGCGCTGTGCGTATCAACCTGCGCGAAGGGCGCGGGCCTTTGTCTGGCCATGGCGGGTCAACGATCACCCAGCAGACGGCCAAGCTGTTGTGTCTGGGTGTGCCTTACGTGCCCAGCGAATGGGAATCCGAGGCCGCCTATGAATCCGATTGTCGTCAGGGATCCCTGTGGCGCAAGGGCAAAGAGGCTGTCTATGCGATGGCGATGGAGGTCAAATACTCCAAGGATGAAATCCTGACCATCTATCTGAACCGCGCCTTCCTGGGATCTGGCGCACGCGGATTTGAGGCCGCAAGCCAGCGCTATTTCGGAATCTCTGCAGCCGAGGTCAGCCCCTCGCAGGCGGCGATGCTGGCCGGTCTGCTGGTGGCGCCGACGCGCTATGCGCCGACAAATAACCTGCAACGCTCGCAGGATAGGGCGCAGTTGGTGATTGGGCTGATGGAGGCGCAGGGCTATCTGACCACTGCTCAGGCCAGCGGTGCCCGCAGCAGCCCGGCGCAACTGTCCGAGGCTGCGGCTGCACGCGCCGGTGGGTATTTTGCCGATTGGGTCATCACGGAACTGCCCAGCTTTTTTGGGTCCGACACCACCGATGATGTGGTGATCCGAACCACGCTGGACCAGCGCCTGCAGAAATCCGCAGAAGAGGCATTGCAATATATCTTCAAGGAAAAGGTGCGCGAAGGATCCAAGGCGCAAGCTGCCATCGTGGTGATGTCGGCAGATGGTGCCGTGCGGGCGATGGTCGGCGGGCGCAAGACCCGCGTATCGGGCGCCTTCAACCGGGCCACACAGGCGCTGAGGCAAACCGGATCATCCTTCAAACCCTTCGTCTATGCCACCGCGTTGGAACTGGGCTATTCGCCTCTGGATACTGTGATGGACGAGCCCTATTGCATAAATATCGCCGGTTCGGGGCAATGGTGCCCCAAGAACTACACCAACAAGCATTATGGGCGCGTCACGCTTGCTGATGCCCTCAAGAACTCGTTGAACATCCCGGCGGTGAAAGTGGCCGAGGTTGCCGGTCTGGAAAATGTCCGTACCGTCGCCAGTGAGTTTGGCATTGAAAGCAATCTGGCCGAGGGACCCGCGCTGGCGCTGGGCGCGTCAGAAAGCACGTTGATCGAGATGACGGGGGCCTATGCCGGTATCCTGAATGGTGGCTCAGCGGTTGAGCCCTATGGGTTGACCGAGCTGAAGCTGCTGGGGGACGACGCCCCTCTGATGGCGACGAGTACCGGCATCGGTGAGCGGGTGATCAACGATAAGGCAGCCAAGCAACTGACCTGGATGATGGAACGTGTCGTGTCCGAAGGCACGGGCGGGCGCGCGAAACTACCCGGCTGGCAGGTGGCAGGTAAGACCGGCACCACGCAGGCGGCGCGGGATGCCTGGTTCATCGGGTTCACGGCTGATTATGTGACCGGAGTCTGGATGGGGTATGACGACAACACCCCCCTGTCCGGCGTGACCGGCGGCGGGTTACCTGCGGAGATTTGGAAAGAGACGATGGTGCGCGTGACCGAGGGGATGACACCCACACCGCTGCCGATGCTGGCCCCCGATCCGCCCGTCCGGCAAGAGCAACCCAGACGTCAGCGCCGCAATCAGGGCAATGGGTTCGAAAATGCGATCAACAACCTGCTGAACAACATCTTTGGCAACTGATGTAGGCAAGGGAAAGTCGGCGCGCAGGGTCAGCCAATGACAGCATATTGTGCGGAATGCCCGATTTGCATCCGTATCAACGTGAATTCCACGTCTGAACTGCTCTGCCGCTGCCAACATTGCAACTTCCGATATGCGGGACAAAGCTGCCATCCATCGCCATTGATGCAATGTCCGCTTCCATTCGAAACACTCAGCTATTCCTTGGATCAGAGTTCCTTTGCACAGACACGAAGTTACCCAGATTTGGCAAATCATCAGGTTCAAGTGCTGAAGCGATACAAGTGACAACTCAAAGTTACCTGGCCTCTTTGATCTTAGAAGACTTGTGCTGGAGCAGATTGCGGAATTGATCCAGCGAGCCGATGCGGAAAAGCTTTTCGAGGCAGATTTCAGTGTGAAAAGGTTGCCAAGTTAATTCCGACTGTCCACATTGGCTTGGAAACGCCCTATCGCTAGGTGGGATACTTGGGTAAGTCCGCACAACCAACGTACTCGGAAGACGTAGCTGGGGCTATTCGGGCCGTAGGGACGTCCAACTTTATGCCAGAGTTGTTGAACCTCATGCGCGGAGCAGCTTCGTTCAAGGGCGCGTTTGTCAGCCTTCTGAACCCAGGAAAAGCGCCCGAACATGTCTATGACAATGTACGTGCAGAACGCCGCTCGGTCGTTGTGGACCGATGGCTTGATCGCGCTTGGTTGCTGGACCCATTTGTTGTTCGTTTCATCGGTGAACGCCACGAACCGGTGATGGTGCTGAGAGACGTGGCGCCAGACAGGTTTGCCAACTCCGACTACTTTCGCATCTACTACAAGACCCTGTTTCTAAGAGATGAGATGGGGGTTTTCGTGACAATTGCCAACGGCACCTTGTTTCTTTCCCTCGGTCCCTCGGAGGGAAGAACCCGGTTCTCCCGGCGGGATGTCGAAAGGCTAACGGATCTACATCCAATAATATCGGCGCTTTGCGAGCAGCACTTTCATCGCACCCCCTCATCAGGCCAGTTCGAAGATAGCGAGGTCGATTTCGATGGGGTGATCGACAAGGTTTGCAAGGGTTTGACACAGCGGGAGATCGAGGTGGTGCAATCCCTTTTGCGCGGGCACTCGACGCGGTCGATAGCACTTTTGCTGGACGTTTCCCCTTCGACGATCAAAGTGCATCGCAAGAACATCTACCGAAAGCTGGGAATTTCTTCTCAATCTGCCCTGTTTTCGATGTTCCTGCATTCGACCAACGACTAGGCCTACCCCTTTGGGGGTACAAGTCACCCCGCCCTTTGGAGGTATTCACAGGTTCGGTCTCATGGCTCTAAGCTGATTCTGCATACCAACAAGTGCAGGTGTCTGGATCAGACCATGATCGACGTAAAGAATGTGACAAAACGCTTTGGCGAAGGCCAAGCGGCCGTAACGGCTCTGGGAGACGTGTCGCTGACCATTCCCGAAGGAAGCTTTTTCACGCTTTTGGGCCCGTCGGGTTGTGGCAAGACGACGCTTTTACGATTGATCGCCGGGTTCGAGCTTCCGACCGAAGGCGAGATTGCACTGGATGGCGAGTCGATCGGCCATTTGGCTCCAAACAATCGCCCCGTGAATACAGTGTTCCAGAACTATGCGCTGTTTCCCCACATGAGCGTGGCCCGCAACGTTGGGTTTGGCCTTGAGATGCTGAAGAGGCCCAAGGCCGAAATCGACAGCACCATCAACGAGATGCTGGACCTGGTCCAGCTCGGAGAGTTTGCAACGCGTCGTGTAGATCAGTTGTCAGGCGGGCAGCAGCAACGCGTGGCTTTGGCGCGCGCGCTGGCGCCGCGTCCCAAGGTTCTTCTTCTTGATGAGCCACTTTCTGCGCTGGACCTGAAACTTCGAAAAGGGATGCAGAGCGAGTTGAAGCGGCTGCAGCATGAGACAGGCATTACCTTTGTCTTTGTCACCCATGACCAAGGTGAAGCGCTGGCAATGTCGGACCAGATCGCAGTGATGTCGGCAGGTGCGATACGCCAAGTTGGCACACCGGAAGAGATCTACACAGCTCCACAAAGCAGGTTCGTCGCGGACTTTATTGGCGACACCAATATCGTGCATGCGACGTTGCTTGGCTTTGACGGGGATGCGGCAAAAATCCAATTTGGCGAGGGTTCACCACTCACGGTTCATACAGCCAGCACCTCGCTCACACCCGGCCCCGTGCATGTGGCTCTACGCCCTGAAACCATCCGCGTGGTTGATGAGAGTGCAGAGACGGCGCTCTTGCGAGGTGAGGTCGTAGACAGCATCTATTTCGGGGCCGGGTCACAGATGCTCGTGCTGTTGGAAGATGGCGTCAGCGTTCATGTCCAGGTTTCCACCCCACGCCCCGTCGGATCGCGGGTTGGCCTCGAATGTGACACCTCCATGCTGCACGTGCTGGAAGACTGATGAGTGCCGCTGCACATATCTCGCGCACCGACGCCGAAACGAGATTGCGCGCGGCCCAAGAAGAACGCGCGCGTCAAAGGCGCAGAACGCGGCTCTTCCTGCTGACCCCAGCACTCGGGATCATTGGCATCTTTGGTCTGTTCCCGCTCTCGATTGCCCTGGTTTACTCGTTTCTTGAGCCCGGAACATACGGCGGCGTTGAATGGGTGTTCTCCTACGACGCCTACGTGCAGTTCCTTTTCGAGAGGGACATCTTTGATGATACGCTGAGCTTCAACAGCGCCTATCTGCAAATCTTCGGGCGCTCCTTTGGTCTCGCCATCACCACCATGATTGGCACCCTGATCCTCGGGTTTCCCGTGGCCTACTTCATTGCGGCCCGCCCTCCGGAGCAACGCAATTTCTGGCTCTTCGCCATCACGCTACCGTTCTGGACCAACCTCTTGATCCGTACCTACTCGATGCTTTTGATCGTACGGGACGAGGGCTTTGTGAACCTGATGCTGATGAAGATCGGCCTGATCAGCGAACCGCTTGAGATGTTGTACACCGACGGCGCGGTACTTGCCGGGCTGGTCTACAGCTACCTGCCATTCATGATCCTCCCGATCTATGCCTCGCTCGAGAAGTTCGATTTTTCGCTGCTTGAGGCCGGACATGACCTCTATGCGACGCGTACGCAGGTTTTCCGCCACATCATCATCCCGATTACCCGCCCGGGCATCGTCGCAGGCTGCGTGCTGGTGCTGATCCCGGCGCTCGGGGCCTACATCACGCCGGAACTGTTGGGCGGTGGCAAGAAACTGATGATCGGCAACCTGATCGCCTTGCAATTCGGGTCGGGGCGCAATTGGCCCTTTGGGGCCGCGGCAGCGCTGATCCTGATGGCAGTTGTGTTGATCGCGCTCCTTGTCAGCCTGCGGGCAGGTGCTTCGAAGGAGGGTGGACATGGATAAACTGCTGTCGATATTCCGCCCGTCGACCGGGTCTCGCGAGTTGCGCAGGCAACCCCTGTTTACTGGCATGTCCTGGCTGGTTCTGTTGTTCCTCTACGCACCAATTGCCGTACTGGTCGTGTTCTCTTTCAACGACAACCGCTCTGTTGTGCGGTGGACCGAGTTCAGCTTGCGCTGGTACGCGGCAGCCTTGGAAAACGACGACATCCGGCGTTCGGCGATGATCTCTATTCAGGTTGCGCTCACGGCGACCGTGTTTTCCACCATCATTGCCACAATGGCAGCATTGGCAACAACGCGCGGGGGCGTCTATCGCGGTCGCTCTGCGGCCATCGCGCTCATAAACCAACCCCTGATGATCCCCGAGATTGTCACGGCGATTGCCACGCTGGCCTTCTTTTCGATCCTGCGCCAGCTCACGGGGGTAACCGGGATCGGCTGGCTGATCCTCGCCCACACGGTTTTCTGCGTGCCCTTTGCTTACATGCCGATACGCGCACGTTTGTCAGATATGTCCGTGACCTATGAAGCCGCCGCTGCGGATTTGTACGCAACACCCTGGCAAACATTCCGCCATGTGACGCTGCCGGTCCTGATGCCCGGAGTCATGGCGGGCGCCATGCTAGCCTTTGTCGTATCGCTGGATGACGTGATCATCACGCTTCTGGTGGCCGGCCCGGGCGAGACCACTTTGCCTATCTACATCCTCGGCCAGATCCGTCGTGGCGTGACGCCAGAGGTCAACGCCGTCTCGACAATCCTGATCGGGCTGACCGTGGCCATGGTCACGCTCACCTTCTTTCTGCAACGCAAACGAAAATAACAAGAAGCCCGCGTCGGTGCGGGACGCTAACCACTCAACGGAGGACTAAAATGAAACACTCACTACTCAAAGCCGCCGCTGTCTCAGCCCTCGCGCTTAGCGCAGCCTCGGCCCACGCCGAAGGCAAACTGAACATCTACAACTGGGGCAACTACACCAACCCCGAGATGATCGAGAAATTCGAAGCCCAATATGGCGTCGAAGTCACGCTGGATGGCTATGACAGCAATGAAACCATGTTGGCCAAGGTCAAGGAAGGCAACACCGGCTATGACGTCGTTGTGCCCGGCGACTACATGATTGCGATCATGGTTGGCGAAGGCCTGCTGGCCGAGATCAACGCGTCCGAAATGGAGAACTTCAAGAACATGGATCCGAACTGGGTCGATGTCTACTGGGATCCGGGTCGCAAGTATTCAGTTCCCTACCAGTGGGGCACCACCAGCTTTACAGTCGACAGCGCAGTCTACAGCGGCGACATCAACACGCTTGGTCTGATCTTTGATACTCCCGAAGAACTCAAAGGTCGCATCAACATGCTCAATGACATGAACGATGTGATCAACGCCGGTCTGCGTTACCTCGGATACCCGCGTTGCAACTCGAACCCCGATCAGATGAAAGAGCTGATGGCGCTTCTCGCCAAGGCCAAGGGCGACTGGCGCACGATGGATTATGCGGTGATCGAGAAGCTGACATCGAAAGACGTAGACCTGTCGCAAAGCTGGAATGGCGCTGCCATGCGCGCTCGGGCGGATCGCCCCTCGCTGCAATACGCCTATCCAAAAGAGGGTTTCACTGGCTGGATGGACAATGTTGCCGTTCTTGCCGATGCACCCAACATGGAAAACGCAAAGCTCTTTGTGAACTTCATGATGGACCCGGAGAACGCCGCGATGACCTCGAACTTCGCGCGCTATGCCAACGGTATCAAAGGGTCGGAGGCCTTTATGGACCCCGAGATGCTCAGCGCGCCTGAGATCGTCATGCCCGCCGATGCACCGGTTCCGGACTTTGTGAAGCCCTGCGATCAGGATGTCGTTGACCTTTACAACAAGGTTTGGACCCGCCTGAAGCAATAAGGCTTGAAGTCTCCTGAATGACGGCCCGCCGTTGGCCGGGCCGTCACTTTCCGAAGTTTCTTACTCTGACTGCGACCCCTTTTTGGTCGCCCTGCGGGAGCGTGGAAAATGCACGACAGCAAATCCGGCACCAGGCCCAAGACGGCGCGTGAGATCGGCATCATGCAGGGCTTCCCGCCCCCGCCTGAGAAGCGTCCTTCGCTCGAGAACTGGGACCTTGCTCCGTTCAATCGCTGGACTTTCCAGAACATGCGAAGCCTGTTTCCTACGGTAGATGTGCGTCCAGGACCGGAGACCCGAGAATTGAAACAGGCCCACCGCGACCTGTTGGAAATCGAATTTCAAACTTTTGACGACCGCCCCCTTTCCGTCGCGGCCTGGCTCTCTGAAAGCTACACAGATGGTTTCCTGGTGCTGAAGGGTGACCAGATACTTACCGAGATTTACGCCAACGATTTCACTCCAGACGCTACGCATCTGGGCCAATCCGTCTCCAAATCCCTGATTGGATCTCTGGCCGGTGTGCTCCATGGAGAGGGCAAGCTCGACCTCACGGAACCGCTTGAAAACATCGTGCCGGAATTGGCCGCGACAGGCTATGCCGGATGCACCGTGGATCAGGCGCTTGATATGCAATCAGGGGTGCGTTTCACCGAGGATTACGGCCTTCCGGACAGCGACATGACCCGCGTCGATGTGGCGTCAGGCTGGCGCCCCGTTCGCAAGGGTGAAATCAAGCCAACCATTCGGGACGTTATTCTGACATTGCCTCAAGTCAGACCCCATGGGCAGGTGTTTTCTTACCGCTCGATCGAGACGGATGTCGTAGCCTGGGCCTTGGAACGCGTCAGCGGAGAAGACCTTGCTTCGCTCTTGTCGAGCCGTATCTGGCAAAAAATTGGCTGCGTGCATTCCGGCTTTTTCACAGTGGACGACGCCAAGACCGCGCTCGCGGACGGTGGGTTCAACGCAACGCTGCGCGATTATGCGCGGTTCGGTCGGATGATGGCCGATGGTGGCAAAGTTGGTGACCAACAAGTGGTGCCGGAAAGCTGGGTTTCGGGGATTTGTTCGGGTGCGGACCCCTCGAAACATGGTGATCCCTATGACGTGCTGTCTCCCCAAGGGGCATACCGAAGGTTCTGGTGGGTTCACGACCCCGGTCGGGGCGTGTTCATGGCGCGTGGAGTTTTTGGTCAACTGATCTTCATTGATCTGATGGCGGACGTCGTTATCGTCAAGCTGTCCAGCTGGCCCGACTATCTGATCCAGTCCTTTAGCCACGATGCCGTGCGCGCTTGCGAGGCCATCATTCGCGCGCTTGGTTAGTTCGAAACCCATCTCAGACACACGAGGCCGCATGTCGCCGACGCCTGATCTGATTATCCTCAACGGCTCTCTTCTGACCTTTGACGAGGCCACACCAAAGGCTTCGGCATTGGCCATTCGGGGCGACACAATTGTGGCTGTCGGAGACACCGACGACATTCGCGCCATGGCTGGGGCCGGAACCAAAATCATCGACGCTGCCGGTGGCACAGTTATGCCCGGCTTTATTGACAGCCACGTGCACCTTTTTGGCGGGGCGGCCGAGTTGGGAATGCTGGACCTGCGCGAAACGATGGGCGCAGATGCTCTGACCAAGGCGTTGCGAACTTTTGCGGCTGAGCACCCAGAAGAACCTTTGCTGATGGGCGTTGCGGCCGATTACGAAATTCTTGGACCAGGCGTTAAAACCACTCGGCAATATTTGGATCGCATTCTGTCTGAGCGTCCCGTTGCGCTGATGTCGGCTGACCACCACACGGTCTGGGCGAACACAATTGCCTTGGAGAAGGCAGGCATTCTTCACGGCTCAGTTGTTCCCCCCGGTTCGGAAATCGTGATGGCTGGGGACGGCACCGCACAAGGTCAGCTGAATGAAACCGGTGCTTTTGGCCCGGTTCTGCGCCTGTCGCAACTGGGAGGACGTGATCTGCTGGGCTACGTCACAGGAGCGGATCCCGAGCCACCCGCAACGCCCAAAGAACGCGCCTTTGACAAAGAGGTCATCCTACGTGGCCTGAACCACTGTGCATCCCACGGGATTACGGGGCTGCACAACATGGATGGCAACTTTTATCAACTTGAACTGCTCAGCGAACTTGAGGCCGAGGGGCGCCTTCCGATCCGTGTTCAGGTGCCCATGCATTTGAAGAACACCGACCCTCTGGATCGGTTGCAAGAGGCCGATGAAATGCGCCGCCGTTTTGCGTCCAATATGGTTTGGTCAGGGCGGGTTAAGATGTTCATGGACGGCGTGCTGGACAGCTACACGGCGCTGATGCTTGCGCCTTATCCGGGAAAACCTAAGAGCTTCGGTGATGCCGTTTTCAGTGCGGAACACTTCAACGAAGCCTGTATTCGCGCTGATGCAATGGGGTTGCAACTCAGCACGCATGCCATTGGCGACGGTGCCGTTCGGCGTACGTTGGACGGTTACGAGGCAGCGCGCAACGCCAACGGCGCCCGAGATTCCCGACACCGCATCGAACATATTGAAGTAATAGACCCCGCGGACCTGCCCCGGCTGGTTGCCCTTGACGTCGTTGCCTCTCTTCAACCCCTGCACTCACCCGCAGGAGGATTGTTTTCCCCCTATTCCGCCGGAGATATTCTGACAGCGGAGCAAATCCCTTTTGCTTTTGCATGGAACAAGATCCGTGAGAGCGGCGCCAAAGTCTGTTTCTCGACGGATTGGCCAGTCGTCCCTGTCGACACAATGATGACGGTTGCCGGGGCCGTTAACTGCACTGAGCTGCCACCTCCTTGGCTGGACAACCGTCAAAGCCTTATGGCTACGCTGTCTGCCTACACGCATGACAATGCCTGGCTAGAGTTTAACGAGGACCGAAAGGGCCGCTTGAAGCCAGGATACCTGGCCGACATCGCCATCCTCGAACAGGATCTGTTTTCAATTGATAAAAACCAGTTGGCCCATGCGCGCATTGCGCTGACAATTTGCGGGGGAAGAATCTCTTTTGGAGATCTCCAAAGCTGATTCCGCCAGAGAGGCCATGAAAAGATTGTGTCAAAGTTTCGATGCTCCTCCTTTTCATCGTCGGTTGTCAGCCTTGGGCACCGCAATGCCGACATTGGCACACGGTGCAGCGTTCCGTATTTTGGGCTCTTCGGTAGCCTTCGCTGCAACGGACAGGAGTGGCTGCTTCTGGAAATCGCGCCGTTCGCTGCGCGGTGCACGAACTGGTAAGATGCGGACGAAGCAGTCCTAATCCTTTCTCAGCGAAATTGGCTACTGCTTGGCCAACAAATTCAGGCGTCTTCGCGGTGATGCCGAGAAATTTGCCGAAAGCGGTCATTAAACTCTGCTTAAACCGGTTAAACTGGAAACTGGCTATTTGCCGAAAACGCAGGTAGTAATGGTCACTTTGAACGAACCGTATATTTTGGGGAAGCGAAACCTCCCTTTCTTATCAGCGAAGCCGTAGGTAGCCCAACGCCTAAGCTGTTTCTTTTCGATTTGTTGGCGACTGTCCAAGGCACGATCCGCTCTTGTCCAGCGCAGCTTAGTCAGCGGCTTCAGTTACACAGGGTTCCAAATACAAATTAACTGGAGAGTTTAAATTCTTGACCGCACCAAGTTGAACAGGGCCGGACAAGGCCCCAGTGTGCATTGCGAACCGAGAGTTAGTCGAACGGCTCGAAACCGATAACGCCACCAGCTTGGTATTGGCACTGTCCGGCTGCCTGTATGTCGGGGTCGGTCCAGTCGACAACCCAGTACACTTTGGTCAGGCCATCTTCCGAACTTGCTGGCCATACTGATATGGCAGCGTTTGGGAGATCCGCATACGCATCGACAGTCCACACCTCATCGTGACAGGCCTTCAGCGCCTCGGTTGTTTCACGGTCAAAGGCATATGTCGCCGACGCGCTGATTACAGTCAGGCTGCACGCAGCACCCAGTAGTTGAATTTTTCTGTTCATTGCTGCACTGCGTTCCAATCCACGCCCTCCAATCCTGAAGTATCTATCCCTTTGAGTGCATCGCGCGCATCGATACCATCTGCACCATGGCTGCTGGACATTCCGCCCGCAACTGCCGCACCTATGATGGCTGCTGTCCTCTCATTCTTTGCCTCGGTCTCGCGACAGGTCAGGAAACCATAGTCCCAGCCGGTTTTGTAGTCGCCTCCTGCGGCGTAGGCAGCATCATCGCGCGCGCCCTGCTGAAAGCTATCGCCGCCTGCGCGTTTTCCGCTGGGGCATCCATCATGGTAGCCGGCGACATAGTTTGCCGAATACCCGTGCTGCCGGAGCGTGTCTTCGCTGGACTGTTGCGTCCCACATCCCGCCAGTATCAAACCGGCAAACAGCATCGGTCCTTTTCGTATCATTCCGTTTCTTTCTCTTGTGATTTGTCGTTTTCGATCTCAATACCG
This sequence comes from Ruegeria sp. CDSB022, assembly GCF_059611145.1. Lineage (NCBI taxonomy): Bacteria > Pseudomonadati > Pseudomonadota > Alphaproteobacteria > Rhodobacterales > Roseobacteraceae > Ruegeria > Ruegeria sp. CDSB022. The sequence continues at coordinate 42,121 of NZ_JBXWOZ010000007.1, forward strand.
ATGACTTTTTCAACGTCTTTGAGCAGTTTCGTTGCAATACCATCCTCCTCCGGTGTCAAAGCTTCCGCCAGACGCGCCAGCTCAACTGTCGCCGCGTCAGCAACGCCTGTGTCTGACAGGTCTGCCTTGGCCATTTCGACAAATCCGCGCGGAAACCCGAGCAATGCAAGCAGCTCATTCGATGGATCGCCTGCATACTCCGGCAACTCTCCCAAGAGCTCGATGTAACGCTTTAGGGCTGCACTTTTTGCCGGCGTCATATCCTCAATTGCAATATCGCCGGCAAGCATTGCATCCGTGACCTCGGCTAGCATCTCTGGCACACCGAACGCGCGTTCCGGCCTCAGCGTATTTTGTGTATATACGCGGCGGATAACCACCGGATCCAGCAGACCTTCGATAATCGCAGTCGCCATGCTGTCCACGGTTTCGAGGCCTCCGATGGGCCTGATCTCGGCCAGAATTGCCGGGGCCGCAAACAGTTCCAGATCGGCAATGGCTTCAGAGGCAAGGTATGTCACCGCGGCTTTTTGATCTGCAACATCGACAAAGTCAGTGGGCAGGCCATCGTTGGACGTTGAAGTGAAACCTCCAACCATTTGCGTGACGCCCTCAACAAATCCCATAAATCGGTCCCGCCCCTGATCGTACACGCGCGATATGTCAATTGAACGTGTAGGTGTTTGCGGGACGACTGTCGGCAAACGGGAGATAGAAGATCGTAACGCAGTGACCCCTGCACGTGTCGCTTCAAGACGGTCTGCACCGATGTTTTCGGACAGAACGGTCGGATCAAATCGACCGAAAACCTCGTCGGGCTTTTCCGCAGCACCCCACACTAGTTCCTGGTTGCCTTGCGACTTCGCAGCAATTGCATCAAGGACATCCGTGCTCAGGTCGGGTGTATAGCCCCAGACAATGGCATGGGTGTCATAGGTCCCAACCAGAGGAAAGAATTGATCGACACCGTCATGCGGTCGGGCGACGTAGTTAAACCGCCCATAGGCCATGATCGATGCCGTTGACCCTTTTTCCGAGACAAATGCAGGATTGCGCAACTGCTCTGTGGTCCATGCCGTTGACGCCTGATGATTATGGCGCAGACCCAGCGTATGACCGACCTCGTGACTGACAGCATAGCGCAAAATCCGGCCTTGTAACTCTTCCGGCAAGGGTAAAGACCCAGCCAGCGGATCAAGGTCTGACATCAGCAGAAAATAATATTCCGAAAACACGTTCATCACGTCTGGCCATACCAGAATATGCGCAGAGATAATTTCGCCGGTGCGCGGATCATGGACATTCGGACCCAATGCGTTTGCCACGGGCTGAGCAATCCAACGGACGACATTATACCGAGCGTCATTGACCGACCAATCCGGATCTTCTTGAGGGGTGGGCGCGTCTTTCGCGATAATTGCATTTGTGAACCCGGCCGCTTCAAAGGCTGGTTGCCAGTCTTCGATTGCCGCGCGAACATAAGGGCGCCACCGCTGCGGAATTTCTGGTGACAGATAGTAGACCAAAGGTTCGATTGGATCAGAGGGCAAAGGCGCATCAGGGTCAGCGTGAACCAAACGGTGCCGCAAGGCAAGTTGCGTTTTTTCGGCAACTGCACCGGTTGCAGTTTCAAACTGCAGAACTTCGCTGGAAAAGTAACCTACACGCGGGTCAAACCGCCGCCGTTCCATAGGTTCTTCTGGAAGGAGCGCAATTGTATGTGCAACTTCAATTGATACCGCGCGGTCTTGCCCGGACTGATCCTGAGCCATGAAAGTCAGATGCGACTTGAGAAAAATGTTCTCGGGGAATGTGCTGGCATGCGAGATGTAGGATCGTTTAGGATCGACACCGATTGGCGTGAGGCCCGTTGAGGCGATTTGCCCCTTGGCCGACACATCTGGAATGTCGGACGAAAATGCTTCGGTTACATCGACCAACATGTATCCGTCTTCATCTTCCGCCATGATTTCAAAGGCCAGCAGAACGGGCCCGATCTGGGCGTTGGCGATGGCAATGTCTATTGGCCGTATCTTTAGATCAGGCGAAACCGCGCCTAATTGGTCCGTAATCCGCACTGATCCTGAGGACAAGGAACGGACCAATAACCGGCTGCCTTGTCGCTCTAGTTTGACCGCATGGGTCGCAATTTCTGTCCCCAGAAGCGCTACTGCATCGGCAGGATATCGCGCCACTTCCGCGCTCCAGAACAGGGTTCGGTCTAAGACTTCGGGAGGCACTGCCAAAAGATACGACCCATCTTTTCCATAAATCGTTGCCGCTCCTTCGCTGACCACAGCACCTGCGATCAAGCTTTGGAAGTCAGGCTCACCCTCGGCAACCGCACCGGTCGACAGGACATGCAATGATACTACAAGAATTACAAAGAGCCTCATGTTTGATTTCTCCAGTCACGACAACTGCATGTCGAAGCCCAAAGATTAAGGCGAACTCCTGCAAGTGCAATCAGGTATTCAGCAGCACTTGAGTTTATGTCGCCCCACGTATTATTCCGGTTCCGCAGCAAACGCCGCCCGAAGTGCAGCAGCCAAATCCAGTGGCTCCTCTTCCATTCTGGGAACCAGAACGTTGCGAACGACTTCGTTCAAAGCTCTGTCGGCCGCTCCGGCAATCGGATCTTCATGGTTGATGTATTCTTCGAGGGCCTCCACGGCACTGAGCACTGCGCTCGGGACATTGCCCACTCCTTGCAGCAGCGAACTGATCCCAAGATGCTCCACTTGGTTTGAGTTCGACGTTGTCCCGACAAATCTCGAATTGAACCCCTCAACACCCCAGACTTGACTGGGGGTTTGACCTGTTCCGGTCGCATATTGATGAATGTGCGGCACGCTGAAATGCCCTACAAATCCATGGCTCCAAAGGGGTTTGTGGGTGATCGGATTATAGCGGTGCGTGCCCGTCAAAAGCGCCTGCCATATCAGCACCGTCGCTTGACCATCTGTTTTAGCGTGAGCTTCACGTTCCGCCCGCGCATTTTCCGGCAAAGCGCGGACGTAGTCGCCCGCAAGCGGCAGCAATGCCAACGCCCCTTCCAAAGCGTTGGGCCGGTTATTTACAAACGCGCCATAGGCGTCCGTCAAAAGGTCAACGTGGATACCACCTGCTTCCGAAGCAAGTGCGGTCGTGAGTGAATAAACAGTCCAACCGGCGTCAATGAGCGCAGGCGTACTGACATCCCACAAAGTTGGAGGCAAAGCCTGGCCCCGTTCCATACTTCGGGTCGTTAGCGTCTCAATGGCATCCGCATAGACGAACAAGGTGGTAGCGCTAACCTCATTTGCTTCAAGTCGGGCTAAATGATCGTCAACACCCAAGTCACTCAACGCACCTGTGGGGTGGAGCCCGACATCCAACAAACGCTGCTCGATGCTCGCCAAGTCTACTTCCCGCCCAGTATCGAACAGTGTTTCTGACGGCGCGTCTATCGGTTCAATTGACAAAACTTTGCGGTTCACCAGCCATATTGCCAAAGACGAGATACATAGGCCCAAGCACGCCAGAGCGATGATCTGCCATTTCATTCGAGCCCTCCTTTTTATGTTTAGGGTCAAAAGCCGGGGACAATGCAGACATAGTTCATCAGTAGCTCTCGGCACTCAATGATCCATTCGAGATTACACTTCGTGTGCGGCACTAATTCCTCTTTGATCCGCATGAGTTAATTGTTCGGGCCGGACAAGTGGACATCGTCATCTCGAGGGACATCAATACAGCCGAAGTCGATTTCGAACCGGAGAAAAATGCGGTCGTCCGAGAATTTGCGCTGTACTGCAGTCTATTCCCGCGCTACATTCATTCGTAACACCAAACACCGCCGACGTTGGTAAATCTTTGCTCTTCGGAAGCAGCAATGCCACGCCCGGACTTTGATCAAATGTCAAGATTGAGCCGAAATGAACGACACAGCCCGCACAACCGAAGTCGGGAAAAGTCCCTCCCACGACATCAATGAATAAAATCGCGCTGCTCAGCGGATAAATGTCCGCTTTTCTTGCTGCGATGCAGCCGATTGCTTTGGTCGGTTTTATTGCCGGAGTTGCGAAAGCCGCGACTTCAATCCGACGGCTTTGGGCTCTTCGGTAGCCTTCGCTGCAACGGACAGGAGTGGCTGCTTCTGGAAATCGCGCCGTTCGCTGCGCGGTGCACGAACTGGTAAGATGCGGACAAAACCGCCATTTACAAAAATCAGAAAGTGTCGGCCATTTACTCAAAGTAATGACCCGTTTGGGTCGCCAAAAATGTAGTTTCACAAAGGCGAGCTTGCGGCTGTGTCCAACGAAAGCTCGCCCTGCATTTGAATAGTGGAAGTTCAGTTTTCTACTGAGACATGCCACCTTCCTTGGAAGTTTGTTCTTCTACGTGGCTCTGATTTGCTACCGGTCGTCCTCGCGGCGGGAAGTCTTGGAAGGTCGCCAAGTGCGATTGCACAATGCGTGCGGCGGGCCCGAACGCCCACATTTTTTCTCCCATCCAACGGACATACATGCCACTTTCATCAGCTGCTTTCTCATACGGGTCTCTGCGCAAGTTATAGAGCAACGGAGCTACCAACTCTTCTTTTGGGCCAGACCATCCATGGTTTTGAACTACGAAATGAGCTTTCCAATCATTATAGCGCACAGCTTGAAGGTCCGTTCCCTGGTAGTAGAGCAGTTCCCGACGGCTGCTCTCTTCCGCTTCTCCGCTCAGATAAGGAAGTTGATTGTAGCCATCGACGTGGACTTTGAAGCCTTCATAACCTTCTAACAGTTTCTCTTTGAGGTCCGCCGGACCACCCGCAGCAGCAACAAATGTTGGCATCCAGTCCAAGCCGCTGAAAATACCGTTCAACACCTGCCCTTCGGGGATCTTGCCGGGCCACCTGATGACCGCCGGGACGCGGAAACCGCCCTCCCAAGTCGTTCCTTTCTCGCCATGAAAGGGTGTCGTGCCTCCATCCGGCCACGTCAGCGTCTCCGGACCATTGTCCGCGGTGAACATGACGATAGTATTGTCGGACACTCCAAGGTCGACCAGATGAGCTAAGACTTTCCCGACGTTGTCATCCAGTTCTTTCATAATGACATCTTGCAGACCGCGACCGTCACCAAGCATCGCCTCATACTTGGGACTAAGATGTGTCCAGACATGAGCCCGTGCCGGAGCCATCCACACGAAGAATGGAGTATCTGCTTCTACCGCGCGAGAAATGAAGTCTTTGGTGTGATTTGTTACCTCATCGTCCAAGGTCGCTTGCCGTTCTGGTGGGGCGGGCCCATCACCGACAATGCGTTGTTTTCCAACTTTACCAAAACGAGGGTCGATCGTTTCGTCGTCTTCTTCGGTAGCGTACGAATGGATGATGTTACGTGGACCGAACTGCGCCACGAATTCCGGGTCATCGGGCCAGTCTGGGTCACTTGTGTATTCCATTGCGTTCAAGTGATACAACCAACCCCAATATTCGTCGAAGCCCTTGGTGGTAGGCAAAAACTCATTCAGGTCTCCAAGATGATTTTTGCCAAACTGACCCGTGGTATAGCCCAATTTCTTCAAAAACATTGGCAGCGTGGGATCATCGGGGTGCAACCCAACTGGATCGCCCGGGAGACCAACAGTGTGCATACCTGTTCGAATAGGCATTTGTCCTGTCATGAATGCCGACCGACCCGCCGTACAACTGGGTTCAGCATAGTAATCCGTCAGGCGTACACCTTCGGAAGCAAGCTGGTCGAGATTTGGGGTCTCGATACTTTTGATACCCCCATGGTAAACGCCGAGGCTTGCCCATCCTACGTCGTCAGCCATAATCACGAGTATGTTTGGGCGCTCACTTTCGTCACTCCAAACGCTAGACCCTACGATACACAGCCCAAGTGTCATTGCCGCTAATGTTTTCATTTGTCCCTCCGCCTTTTTACTTTCCGCAGCCTATCCACAGCGCGACTAGGTGACCACACTACATTTCAATAATCTATACTTCTGAATAAGATACTATCCTTTATACCGTTGGAGGGGGGTGCCATACTGAGTTAGTAGGCGACGCTCCAACAACATCGAAACCATGGGAACGGTATCATGACAGAACGCTCGTTATTGATCCTGGCTGCCTTGGGCCTTGTGCCCATAGCGTTATCTTACGGCCTCATGCCGTCGGCTTCCGTAACCTATCTGTTGGGTTTTCCCGTCGAAGGTGTAAACCAAACGCATGTCTTCCGCGCCATCATGGGCCTCTATCTGGCGAACGCACTGTTTTGGTTGGTTGCGTCGACAAAGCCGAAGTTGCAGCGGTCCGCGCTGTGGGTACTTTTTCTGTTCATGGCAGGGCTTGCTGGCGGCCGTGCTTTGAGCATCCTGTTGGATGGTCTGCCGGGGGCAATACTGGTATTTTATCTGATAGCCGAACTGGTTTTTGCTGCTCTGTCACTCATGCTCTTGCTCAAAAATGGGGAAAGCAAATGAAAGACCTGAAAAATCTAATCCATCATTGTCAATTTAGTCTCGTTGCAGCATCTCTGGTGCTGACCGGAGGGTCCGAAGCATATGCGTCCTCAGCCGAGGCGGCTGTAGATAACAGTTTTGCTGCCATTGAGCGCGCAGTGGAAGACGCCGGGTTCAACTCAGTTGTGACAATTGATCATGCGCGGTTAGCAGCAGCAGAAGGTGTTGAGATGCCGCCGTCACGGGTTCAAATATTTTCGGACCCGAGTATCAACACATCGATCCTGAGCGACAATGTCAGAGCAGGCTTAGACCTGCCGTTTCGGGTGTTGTCCTTTGCGCAGGATGGAACCGCCAAGGACATTTATACGAACGCAGAATTTTTGAAGATCCGGCATTCTTTAGACAACCAGCAATCACTCAACAACTTTGGGATCCGACTTAACGCGGTAGTGGATGGTGCAGGCGCAACACCGGCACCTACAGATGGATTGACCCCAAACTTCGGCATTATCGAACTGACCTCCCCACTTAGCGTCGCTGAAGCAGTATCAAACCTGACCAGGATTGTGACGGCACAGGACGATACGGTCTGGTTTGGTGAAATCGATTTCGCCAAGCAAGCCTACAAGCATGGCGTCACGCTACCTGACGCTGTCTTGCTTCTCTTTGGGGGGCCAGCGCCGGGCGGCGTTGCAATGGCGGATTTCCCCGCAATTGGTCTGGATGCATTTTGCCAGAAACTTCTTGTATATGCAGGCGAAAATGGAGGGTCTGTGGTGATATTTAACGACATCGCCGCGTTGGCAGAATTGCACTACGGTTCATCTGCTAAACCTCACCACGCGTTGAACGAGCGGCTTACAGCCACATTCAAAAAAGCACTCGAACAGAAGAGTTTGGCCGCAACCAAAGACTGAAAGTGGCAAGCAACGGAAGTGATTTGCATCGATTTGCAAAGGCTGCTTTGGGCTCAAAGCAGACTAACGTCGTCCGTGGCAAGGGCCCGAGCAAACTACGTGCCAGTGATCCACACCTTCGGCTATAGATGGGCGGCGCATCTGGCGCCGCCTCTATTTTCGGGTGTGACCTCTGATCAGAGGCTGTCGTCCAGCGCCGCCAGAATCGCGTCGCCCATTTCCGTGGTGGAAACCGGCGTGACGCCTTCATCCGCCAGCAGGTCGCCGGTGCGGACGCCATCAGCCAGGACTTTTTCTATCGCAGCTTCCAGTCGGTCAGCCTCGGCCCCCTGATCGAAGCTGTAGCGCAGGGCCATGGCAAAGCTCAGGATACAGGCGATGGGGTTGGCCTTGCCCTGACCGGCGATATCGGGTGCGGAACCGTGGACCGGCTCGTACATCGCCTTGGGGCGGCCATTGGCCATTGGTGAGCCCAGGGAGGCGGACGGCAGCATACCCAGTGAACCGGTCAGCATCGCGGCACAGTCCGACAGGATGTCACCAAACAGGTTGTCAGTGACGATCACATCAAACTGCTTGGGCGCACGCACCAGCTGCATCGCGCCATTGTCGGCATACATGTGGCTCAGCTCGACCTCGGGATAGTCCTGAGCGACCCGGTTTACGACTTCGCGCCATAGAATGCCGGATTCCATGACATTGGCCTTTTCCATCGAGCACAGTTTCTTGTTCCGGCGCATCGCCAGCTCAAAAGCCGAGCGTGCGGCGCGTTCGATCTCGGATTCGGTGTAGCGCTGGGTGTTGATGCCGACGCGTTCATTGCCTTCCTCGAAGATGCCTCGCGGCTCACCGAAATAGACGCCCGAGGTCAGCTCGCGCACGATCATGATATCCAGACCGGCAACGATGTCTTTCTTCAGCGACGAGAAATCCGCCAGCGCGTCAAAGCATTGTGCCGGGCGCAGGTTCGAATACAGGTCCATCTCTTTGCGCAGCCGCAGCAAGCCGCGCTCGGGCTTGAGGCTGAAATCCAGATCGTCGTATTTGGGTCCACCAACAGCACCCAGCAGAACTGCGTCCGCCTCCTGCGCCTTGGCCATGGTTTCGTCCGACAGCGGCTTGCCATGGGCGTCATAGGCGGCACCGCCGACCAGATCCTCGCTCACGTCGAATTCCAGGCCGCGCTTGGCACCGAACCAGTCGATGATGCGGCGCACTTCGGCCATGACTTCGGGGCCAATTCCGTCTCCGGGCAGGATGAGGAGCGAGGGGTTGGACATGAAGGATCTCCTTGCGTTTGACAGCAAAGGCCCTAGCGCCTGCGCCGCATCGGGTCAATGAGACGAACCGGCCTAAACGCAGGTTCTGGACGGGAAATCGGGTTTCCGTGCCCTTGCTACGTCACGGATAGTGTGAATCGGTCAGAGATCGGCCTTTATCCCTTCGGCCAACATATCCCAGACTCGTCGGATTCGTGTCGTTTGCCGCATCGCCTGCGGTGCGGCAAGCCAAACCGGCAGCGCAGGGATTTCGACGTTTATGTCCAAAACCTCTACCTCTGGGTCGGCCTCGGCAACTCTCACGGCGCTAAAACCGATACCGCAGCCCGCGCGGACCAGTTCCCAATAGGCAGTCTGAAAGTCGCAGCGTGTGGCAAAGTTGTCCCGGTTCACGGGCCAGCCCATTTCGCGCATGCCGATAATGATCTGCTCGTTCGCATCAAACCCGACAAGGTCATGACTCAACAGATCGTCGCTAGAATTGGGGCGGCCGGCACGATCCAGATAGGACCTGCTTGCGCAGAAGCACAGTCTGATTTCACCCAGATGTTTCGTGATGATGTCCATCTGTTCCGGCCGAAACATCCGCACTGCGATATCGGCCTCGCGGTAGAGCAGGTTCTCGGTGGCATCGGTGGCGACCAGTTCCAGTTGTATCGCGGGTTCTGCTGCCCGTATTTGGGCCAGAATCGGCGGCAGCAGGTGATGAGAGGCAAAGACCGACGCGGTGATGCGCACCGACCCTTCCAATTCCTGAGACTGGCCTGCGGCCGTTAGGCTGAACGCGTTCATGGCTACGTGCATCTGTTGCGCCATCGGGAAAAGCTGCGCTCCGACTTCACTTAGCTTCAAGCCCCGCGCATGCCTGTCAAACAGCGAGACGCCAAGCTCATCCTCAAGTGCGTGGATCTGGCGACCCAGCGTGGGCTGGCTGCGGTTCAACTGCCGGGCAGCGGCAGACAAAGATCCGGTTTCCGCTACGGCCAGAAAGCTCTGGATCAGAGACCAGTCAGAGTGGGTGATAGATTTGTCCATTCAAAAATGAATACACGTTCTGCGTTTGGCGGCAATTCCTGAATTGAACTGAATGGCTCATATTAGATGGACAAGAGGAGGCTTATATGACGGGAACAGTCCTTATTCTGGGTGCGACGGGTCGGTTTGGACGCAATGCCGCAATAGCTTTTCGCGAGGCGGGCTGGACCGTACACTGCTTTGATCGCAAGACGCAGGACCTGAAGCGATCTGTCGAAGGGGTGGATGTTGTCGTCAATGCCTGGAATCCGGCCTATCCGGACTGGGCGCGACAAGTCCCCGAACTGCATCGTGACGTGATCAATGCGGCAGCGGATCACGGTGCAACTGTGATCCTTCCCGGCAATGTCTATGTTTTTGGCGCGCAAACGCCGGGGCCATGGTCGGGTGCAACACCGCATGCGGCGCAAAATCCCCTGGGCAGGATCCGGGTTGAGATGGAAGAAGCCTATCGAAAATCCTCGGTAAGAACGATTCTTCTCAGGGCAGGTGATTTCATTGACACTTGCGTCTCGGGGAACTGGTTCGATCAGGTCATGATCAAGCCTTTGGCACGCGGCAAGATGGTTTATCCCGGTCGCCCGGATATCCCACACGCCTGGGCCTATCTGCCCGACCTCACCCGAGCGGCCGTTGCGTTGGCTGATATCCGCCAGGACCTTCCCCGGTTCTGCGAGGTTCCTTATGCCGGGTTTACCCTGACCGGCCGGGATATTGCGCAATCCTTGTCGCGGGTGACCGGTGCCGAAATAGCCGTCAGCCCCATGAAATGGTGGCCGATTCAGGCACTGCGGCCTTTCTGGAAGTTGGCGCCACATCTGGTTGAGATGCGCTATCTATGGGATCTGCCGCATAGTTTGGACGGCGCATTCTTTGACGACCTTATTCCTGGATTTCAGACGACCGACTTGGACGCGGCGATGGCTTCTGCGATCCCGAAAACAGCCAAGCAGAAAGCGACTTTGGTCAGAACTGCCCGGGCCTGACCAGCGTTAGCGATGTCCCAGGTCCACCCAGACAAGCCGGTGCCGGCTGGCCTGTTCGGCGATTGCGCGCAGGTCTGCGCCCGTGTCGGGCCAAAAGATGCCCGCATCCACAACGCGTAGATCTGCCGAGGGCAGAACGTAATCTACCCGCATTTCTCCGACGGCTTTCCACTCAACCGTGGCCAATGCCCCCGAGGGGGTGGCAGGCTTTGCATCCTGCAACCGCGGGTCTGCCAGCAAGCCCTGGATAGCCTCTTTCCGGCCTTCCCCGCGCGTGGGATCCAGATTTGCATCCCCAGCAATCACGAAAGGCCCGAGTGGGGCAGGGCCTAGAGCACCGTCCAGCACAGCGTTCCACAAGCGAATTTCGTCACGATTGCGCAACCCGTTCCGGTCCTCGGGTCCGTCGAAAACGGGCGGGGTCGCGTGAAATGTCATCAGGTTCAGGTGGCCGATCGGGGACTCGATTGGTACGATCCAATGTGCCACCGAGGACAATCGCTGAATGCGCTGGGCGGCTTCAGAGGGAAATGGCGTGCCATCGACCGTCGGCAGATCAGCCCCCGGCAGGTCGCGCCACAGTACTCCCGAGAAATCCTGCATGTCGTCATGGCCTATGGGAAACCGGGACAGAATGGCCAGCCCGCCCTGACCGGTGAACTCGCCATAGCCCTGGGAATCTCTTGGTCCATTGGCCTGCCCGTCCCCGTCCAGATCCAGGCTGGTTTCCATTCCTGAATTAGGCTTGGCGGTAAAGTGATAGGGATAGTCCAGTCCCTCGTTGCGCAGCGCCTCACCGAATGCGGTCAGCGTTTCGCCATTGAGATCCCAGTCGATGCCCTGCAAGGCAACGATATCGGGTTGGGTTTCCAACAACACCCGCATCACAGCGCGAACCTGTGCATCCCCGCGCCGGATATCGCGCAGCAGAATGCCCGGTCCTTTACGGCTGAGTTCGGTGTTGAAGGTGGCTATGCGTATCGTCTCTGCCTGTGCCGCGAATGGCAGCAAAAGCAGCAGAAAAATGCGAATCATGCGGTCTGTGTTGATTCAGTCGTAGAATAGGCGCGGCGTTTTTCGACAATCAGGTTTGCAATGCGCAGTGTCGCCATTCCTCGCATGATCATGCTAGCAGGCAGAAAGGCCCAAGCGCTCAACGTCCAGATCAGCGTCTGGGGGCTGTTCAGCGAGATCGGGCTCACATAATCGGTCAGGATCTTGATCAGAGCCGGGATTACAAACGGCAGCAGGACGCCGATCGAGATGTTCAACCGTCCATCACGCTGCAGACGGGTAACGACATCGCCACCCTTGGTCGGATCGAACAGCGGCAGATTGGTCCAGACGTTGAAGGCTCCGTTTCCGGTGGGCCAACCACGCATTTTCACCGCGTAGTAGAAACTGGCGATTGTGACCATAGCTGCGACATAGGCCACACTGGCAGCGATACGAACAAGTTCGATCAGCGGCGCGCTTGCGTTGACAGGCAGCATCAACACGATCAGACGCACGGGTGAATAGGGGAAATCGACCACATTGGCGACGCCCAACCCGATCACATAAAAACCTGAGGTTAATTCTGTCGGCGAATAGGCGTTTTTGCAGATCAGCGTCAGGAAAGCGACCATCGAAACCAGCCCAACAAAGCGCAGGCGGTTCACCGGTGGTGCGTCGCGAAATTCAATAAAGCTTGGGAAGGCCGAATTATATTCGGCGAAGGTCAGGAAAAACGCGAGAATGGCGAGAAAGACGACAATCTCGGTCCCATTCGTTGATGATACGGGCAAGTACAACGCGGGTGTCAGCACCAAAAGTGCAACCAATATTCCCCGAATTGCCGCCCCTGTTGTGCGCGCAATCACTATCCGAACCCTTTCAAACTGGATTAGCCGATTCTTTGCCGACTTCATTCCAACTTGTGCCTGCCACGTTACCGTTGCAGCAGATGTCATCTCTCACCAATGTTTTGCCTTGGTGGGTGCCTGTACCCGCCGACATTGGCGATAAGCGACATTTCGCTCAAGCCAGGTGGCAGAAAACACTCAATTTTGGGCAAAATGATGGCGCAACTGGTGCGGGATTGCATCATTTTTGACGCAAATCCGACGTGTGTTTCAAGTCGAGACCTATATGTAGTGGTTTCGCCGTTCAGAACCCCAAGAAGGCGAATGGGGACGCCGTGGCGTCCCCATAAAGTTGAGTATCAACAGATTCGTTCCCAGAATCACACCCAGGGGCGTGCCTGGCCCGCATGATCCTCGAACTTCTCGATGTGATGGTCTTTTTCCATCGTCAGGCCAATATCGTCCAGACCGTTCAGCAGGCAGTGCTTACGATGAGAATCCACCTCGAATTCGATCACGACACCATCGGATGTGGTGATCTGCTGATCTTCCAGATGCACGGTCATGCGGGCGTTTTCGCCTCTATGCGCGTCTTCCATCAGAACCGCATGATGTTCTTCCTCGACCACGATGGGCAGGATGCCGTTCTTGAAGCAGTTGTTGAAGAAGATGTCGGCAAAGCTGGTCGAGATCACAACCTTGATGCCGAAATCCTTGATCGCCCAGGGCGCGTGTTCGCGCGATGAGCCGCAGCCGAAATTGTCGCCAGCCACCAGAATCTCGGTTTGCCGATAGGCGGGTTTGTTCAGAATGAACTCTTCATTCTCACCGCCGTGATCGTGATAGCGCATCTCGTCAAATAGTACGACGCCAAGGCCGGATCGTTTGATCGTTTTCAGGTGCACTTTCGGAATGATCATATCGGTGTCGATATTGATCAATGGCATCGGGGCGGCCACCCCGTGGACTTTGTCAAACTTTTCCATGTCTACACTCCTGCGGGGGAGGGCCGCGCCCATGCCCCGCGTTTAAGCTTGTTTCGCTTCAGTTGTTTCGCCTTTGGGTGCGTCTTTGATGAAGAGCGCCATGAACACCAGGCCCAGACCGTTGAACACCATCTCGATCCCCAGCAGGATGCCGAGAAGTTGCAACAGCACGACAGGATCGGTTGCTGCGAACCGCCAGATGAGCAATGCCAGAACAATCGACATCACGCCCGAGATCAGTGTCGCCCAGAAATACTGCGTACCTTTCATCTGGAACGACAAAATGACCCGCGCGATGCCGCCTGCCATGAACAGGATCAGGCAGACCGTCGCCAGCGTCACGGTGCCCTGCAGCGGGTGATCCAGGAAGGACCAGCCCAGAAACAGCATCACCGCACCCATAATAAGCGACAGGATTTTGTTGCCGGTGCCCTCGACGGTGAACCCACCGACCACCTGCAATGCCCCTGAAATCAGCAGCAGTACGCCGGTCACCACCGTTACGGCAATCGACGCCACTGCAGGCGCGCCCAGCACAAAAAGGCCGAACACTATGGACAGAAGCCCCATCAGGAGCCATTTGATCCAGTCACTCATGTCTTAAATCCCTCAAATATCCAGTTACGAGGGCAGCTTACATCAACTCGCGGACGTCTGTCAGCCGTCCTGTGATTGCCGCCGCGGCAGCCATTGCGGGGCTCAGCAGGTGGGTGCGCCCGCCGCGGCCCTGACGGCCTTCGAAGTTGCGGTTCGAGGTCGCGGCGCAGCGCTCGCCCGGTTGCAACTGGTCGGGGTTCATCGCCAGGCACATGGAACATCCCGCCAGACGCCATTCGAACCCGGCCTCTTTGAAGATCTCGGCCAGACCTTCTTCCTCGGCCTGCGCGCGGACAAGGCCTGAACCAGGCACAACCATCGCCCGCATCCCGTCCTTGATCTTTTTGCCCTTCAGAATCTCGGCAGCGGCGCGCAGGTCCTCGATGCGGCCGTTGGTGCAGGACCCGATAAAGACGGTGTCGATTTCGACGTCGCTGAGCTTCTGACCGGCTTCCAGACCCATATATTCGATGGACCGGCGGGCCGCATCGACTTTGCCACCTTCGAAATCCTCGGGGTGAGGCACGGATGCAGTGATCGGCAGCACGTCCTCGGGGCTGGTGCCCCAGGTGACGACCGGCGCGATGTCTTCGCCGCGCAGGGTGATAACCTTGTCGAAATGCGCGTCTTCATCGGTGAACAGCGTTTTCCACCAGTCCATCGCCGCTTCCCACTGGGCCCCTTTCGGCGCGTGTGGGCGGCCTTTGACATATTCGAACGTGGTCTCATCCGGGGCGATCAGGCCAGCGCGGGCGCCGCCTTCGATGGCCATGTTGCAGACGGTCATGCGGCCTTCCATCGACAGATTGCGGATCGCTTCGCCGCAATATTCGATGACATAGCCGGTGCCACCAGCAGTGCCGGTCTCGCCGATCACGGCCAGAGTGATATCCTTGGCGGTCACACCCGGCTGCAATTTGCCGGTGATTTCCACCTTCATGTTTTTGGATTTCTTCTGGATCAGGGTCTGCGTGGCCAGAACGTGTTCAACCTCGGACGTGCCGATGCCATGGGCCAGCGCACCAAACGCTCCATGAGTCGCTGTGTGGCTGTCGCCGCAGACAACGGTCATGCCGGGCAGGGTCCAGCCCTGTTCGGGGCCAACGATGTGCACGATGCCCTGGCGAACGTCATTCACCGGGTAATAGTGAATGCCGAAATCCTTGGCGTTCTTGTCGAGTGCTTCGACCTGAATGCGCGACTCGGGGTTTTCAATGCCGTTCACGCGATCCGGCGTGGTGGGCACGTTGTGATCCGGTACCGCGATGGTCTTTTCCGGCGCGCGCACCTTGCGACCCGCCATGCGCAGGCCTTCGAATGCCTGCGGGCTGGTCACTTCGTGGACCAGATGGCGGTCGATATACAGCAGGCAGGTGCCATCATCGGCTTCGTGCGCGACATGGGCATCCCAGATCTTGTCATAGAGTGTTTTGGGGGACATCGGTCCTCTCCCGTATGTATTGAGATTTAGCTGGCGAGTGGCTGGACGCCGTTTATAGGCGGGCCAGAACCGTGCGGGCGGCCCCAAAGAACCGTTCACGCAGTCGCGTGCGGTCTTGCAACGTAGGTGCTGGGGTCAGATTGAGTCTCATGCGCATCAGATATATCGCGTCAGTCCGTCAATCAAGGCGCAATCCTGCGGCGGGCTTGCATCATGCGTCAACGCTGTCCAAGCTGACAAGCAGGAGACGTGCATGAACCCAGACCTGATACCCAGTTCGCTGTCTGATCTGTATCAGACCATGATCGAGGCCTTTTCCCTGCAATTCGATAGACTGGTCGATCTGGTCATTACACCGGGCTGGCGCCAACATCAGCTGGTCATCATCCTGGGTCTCTGGGCGCTGGCCTATGTGTTGAAGCTGTTTACGCAGGGCCGATGGGAGGCCTGGGCCCGTGCCCGCTCTGGTTGGCCCAAATGGCGGTTGCGTACGCTGATCCAGCTGATGCAACGTCTAACGCTTGTCTATTTCGTCACGCTGTCCTGGATGCTGTATCTGGTGATGCAGCAGATCACCTGGCCATCGCGCAGCTATATCATCGGGGTGGTAGCAACTTTGGCGACCGCCTGGCTGGCGATTGCGCTTGTGGCCCGTCTGGTCCGAAACCGGACGCTGCGGCGAATTTTCAAATGGGCAATGTGGGCCTATGCGACGCTGATTGCGCTGAACTTGACCGATGACGTCGCCGGGTTTCTGGATGGGGTGGCGATTTCGATCGGGGATTTGCACCTCTCGGCGTTGGGTATCCTCAAGGCGCTTTTGCTGATTGGCGTGTTGTTGACGCTGGCCCGTCTTGGCACCGGTGCTGCTGAACGTGGCCTCAAACGCAATGACGATATCTCGCCGTCAATGCAGGTCTTGTTGGCCAAGGGATTACAGGTCGTCATCTATGGCGCCGTCTTCATGGCCGCCATTCGGACGCTGGGCTTTGACTTGACGGGTATTGCGCTGTTGTCGGGGGCCATTGGCGTCGGCATCGGCTTTGGTTTGCAGAAAGTGGTGTCGAATCTGATCTCGGGCATCATCATCCTGATGGATCGGTCGATCAAACCGGGCGATGTGATTTCGCTGGGCGACACGTTCGGCTGGATCAACGCGCTGGGCGCGCGCTATGTCTCGGTGGTCACACGGGATGGGCGCGAATACCTGATCCCGAACGAGGATTTGATCACCAATCAGGTGGTAAACTGGTCGCATTCGGACCGGTTCGTGCGGCTGGATCTGACATTTGGCACTAGTTACACGGATGACCCCCATAATGTGCGGGCAACGGCAATCCATGCGGTTAAATCTGTCGAGCGTGTGCTCAGTGGCAGCGGACATGACGCGGTTTGCCATATCACCGGCTTCGGCGACAGCAGCGTGGACTATGTGCTGCGGTTCTGGATCAGCGATCCGACCAAAGGGCTGACCAATATACGGGGCAATGTCTATCTGGCGCTGTGGGACGCATTCCAGGCCGAAGGCATCTCGATCCCCTTCCCGCAGCGAGAGGTGCGCGTGCTGAACGACGACACCGATGCGCAACAGCTTGCCACCGACTAAGCAAACGTTGCGGCCCTTTGGCCCCGTGTTCATTGAAATGTTGCAATCTCCTTGCTACCTTATTAGTACCCCGGCGCCGGGATATCATGGCGCGCAGCAAAGGAGGACTATGTCCTGTCTCTACACACTCAGGCGGGTTTGCCCGCCGAAGATGGGGCCAACATGATGGCCCACTCTCAGTCAATCAGCGATAAGCTGCTTGAACGCATCCTTTCCTCACTTTCCGATGACAAGGCCGAAGACGTCGTGCAGATCAACCTGCAGGGCAAATCGTCCGTCGCGGATCACATGGTCATTGCCTCGGGTCGGTCGACCCGTCAGGTCTCGGCCATGGCGGAAAAGCTGACGGATCGCATCAAGCAGGAATTCGGTTTCACCTCGAAGGTCGAAGGCAAGGATGCCGGCGACTGGGTGCTGATCGATACGGGCGACGTGGTCGTTCATATCTTCCGCCCCGAAGTGCGTGAATTCTATCAGCTGGAAAAGATGTGGCAGCCTGCGGGCGGCAGCGCCTCGGCCAACTGAGGCGCTATCCCGGCCTGCATTAACGGGCCGGCGGCGAGAGAGATATGCGGATCAGCATAGTTGCGGTCGGGCGATTGCGCGCCGGACCCGAGAAATCCCTGCTTGATGATTACCTGACCCGATTTGATCGGACCGGCCGCGCGCTGGGCCTTGGGCCTGCGCGGGTGATCGAGGTCGAAGACAAGAAAAACGCAGGGATGGGGGCCGAGGCCACATTGCTGCGCAAGGCGCTGCCCAAAGGCACCGTAATCTGCACGCTGGATGAACGGGGGCGGGTGATGTCCTCGCCCGATTTTGCCCAAAAGCTGGGCGGTTGGCGCGATGTGGGGCGGCAGGATCTGGCGCTGATCATTGGCGGTGCCGACGGAATAGACCCTGATCTGCGCGCCGAGGCGGATTTCTCCATCTCTTTCGGGTCCATGGTCTGGCCCCACATGCTGGTCCGTGTGATGCTGGCCGAGCAACTTTATCGGGCCGCAACCATCCTGTCGGGCGGTCCCTATCACCGGGTCTGACATGGCGCAGCTATTGATCGTTTACCATTCACGCACCGGCGGCGCCCGGCAGATGGCCGAAGCTGCTGCCGAAGGTGCGCACGATGAGGCCGACACCGTTTTGAAGCCCGCAGAGCGGGCTGGACCCCAAGATCTGCTGGCCGCAGATGGCTATATCTTCTGCGCACCCGAAAACCTGGCGGCGATTTCGGGCGTGATGAAAGAGTTTTACGACCGCTGTTATTATCCGGTTCTTGGTCGCATCGAAGGTCGCCCCTTTGCCCAGATGATCTGTGCCGGGTCCGACGGGCAGAATGCGGCACGACAGACGGCCCGAATTGCAACCGGATGGCGGCTGAAAGAAGTTCAGTTGCCGTTGATCATATGCACCCATGCACAAACGCCCGAGGCGATCCTAGCCGAAAAACGCATCCCCGAAGAAGCACTGCAGACATGCCGCGACTTGGGGCAGGCGATGGCCGCAGGGCTGGCGTTGGGCGTATTCTGAGGTCAGTTCAGCGGCACAACAATGATTTCGTCTGCCCAGCCATCCACGCTGCAACGGGCCTGTATCTGGACCTGAGATTTACCATCAGGAATTGCCACCCCGCCCAGCGAGCGGGTAAAGGGCTGTTCCGTCTCATGCGGGTGATGCAACACACGCATCCCCAGCTCATTCCCGTCCATATCCAGCACACGCCAGCCATCGGCATAGTGATCCCATCCGGTGTCCGGATGCCGGATCGTCACGTCGAAACGCCAACTGCCACCGCTGGACGAGGCGTTGACCTGCTCGATCGTTGGCGGATCGGCTAGGGTGGGGCTGGCCAGAAAGGTGCAGAGAATCACATATCGCATGTTTCGATCCTAAACTCTTGGCGGTATAGAGCTTCGCTCTAATAGAATCAGCTCCCGGCCGAATTCTATGGAATTGCCCACTGCAGCAAGGCTTGTATTTGGAAGCATATTTTTAATGCAAGCTATGCAAGGTGAAACAGACAGTTATCGGAGCGTGTCTAGAGCACGAATTGAGCGTTCGATTCTCAAGCTACTGAGACCACTTGAACTTGCCAGTTTGTTTACCGTTCATGTCGTGAAAAGTACCCTTTCCACTGGGCTTGAACAAATAAACGACCCCGAATTCCTTGAAGACGACCTGCAGACCGTTCTTGGTCTTTGTCATCGGATTGTTTGCCGGCGAAGTATTAGTGTCTCGCAAGCACAAACCACTGTTGGATTTACAAGATACGATCTGCGGACTGTAAGGCCCTCCGTTCTTTGAGTGCCATTCGGAAGTTACCGTAAGTCTGGACCCTGCCGCGATATCCTGAGCCAAGGCCGGTGACATCGAAGTCAACAAAGTTATTGCTATGCCTACGAACACTTTTTTCATGGAACTATCTTTCTTTAAAAAATTTGAAGCATCTTGGCAGATTTGAGTTAACTGTCAAATCTTGTCGGCAAGGATAATGCTACTCGGCTGCTCAGGACTCAGATCGGACAATCGTTGCGTGTTGACCAAAAGCTCGCTTCGACCCACATGAAAACCTGCTGGCAAAAAGTAAGAACCAAAAGCCGGGCGTCAACGCCACGGCGATGGCATGGGGTCACGACTGCGTGTTGCCAACCTGCGCCATCAAGATCGCGCGGGATTGCGAGGCGAATTCGCGTCGGTAAAGCAGGCCTGCAGTGATAACTGTGCCGACGATCAACGCGAGTGGCCCCAGAAACCATGCAAGCAAGGCCAGTGCGAAATAGGTAGAGCGCAGCCCGCGGTTAAAGCTGCGGGCGGCGGTGACACAGATCTCGGCCGATTGCGTGGCGCGGGGATAGGCGATGGGATTTTCGGGCTCATTCGGGACCGCGGCCATCAGTACCGCGCAATAGCCGAACAGACGATGCGCCCAGACATATTTCAGAAAGGCATTGGCCAGCAGCAGGACGACGGCGAGTATCTTGATCTCCCACACCAGGGCTGGAAAGCTGCCGATGGCCAGATCACTGGCGACACCGGCCAGACGCTCGGTATTGCCCAGCAGGGCCAGGCCACCACCGATGGCAATCATCGTGGTCGAGGCAAAGAAGGTACTGCCTTGCCGCATCGTGGCCACGACCTGCGCGTCAAACATCCTTGGCTGGCGTGTGACCATCTCGCGCATCCAGTCGCGGCGATACTCATCCATCATCAAGGCCACTGACCGCTTCTTTGGCGACGGGTTTTCGATCATCCACCCAAGGCACAGCCAGGCCCCCATCATCAGCGTTATGGCGGCAAAATCCAAAGGGGCAAACAGAGCGGCGCGGTCAATCCAGGTCATGGCCGTGACAGTACTTCCGGAAGTCGGAACTTGCCATACTGACAAATTGGTAATATTATTTTACCAAACCAAGGAGCCTGCCATGGAAATGCCAAAGCCAAGCCCTGATGTCCTGCGTCGCAAAGATGCGGTGGTGGCGCGCCTGTCGGGGGTTCTGCCGGACGACGCGATCATTTATGACCCGGCCGAGACACGCGCCTATGAATGCGATGCTTTGACCGCCTATAGATGCCCGCCGATGCTGGCGGTTTTGCCTTCGACAACGCAGCAGGTCTCGGATATCTTGCGCATTTGCCATGACGAAGGCGTACCGGTGGTACCGCGCGGTGCAGGTACGTCGCTGGCCGGGGGCGCGCTGCCAACAGCTGATTGCGTCATACTGGGCGTGGCCCGGATGAACGACGTGCTGGAGGTTGATTATGACAACCGATTCATCAAGGTCCAGACTGGGCGCACCAACCTGAGCGTCACCGGCGCGGTCGAGGAAGAGGATTTCTTTTATGCCCCCGATCCATCGTCGCAACTGGCTTGCGCGATTGCGGGCAATATCGCGATGAATTCCGGCGGGGCGCATTGCCTGAAATACGGGGTGACCACGAACAACCTGCTGGGTGTGACCCTGGTAATGATGGATGGCAGCGTAGTCGAAATCGGTGGCGCTCATCTGGACGCGCCGGGTCTTGACCTGCTGGGGGTGATCTGCGGGTCCGAAGGGCAACTGGGCGTTGTCACCGAAGCGACCTTGCGCATCCTGCGCAAGCCAGAAGGCGCACGGCCCGTCCTGATGGGGTTTGATGACAATGAAATCGCAGGCCAATGCGTTTCGGACATCATCAAGTCCGGTATCTTGCCTGTCGCGATTGAGTTCATGGATCGCCTGTGCATTCAGGCCTGCGAAAACTTTGCGCATGCCGGGTATCCGGAATGCGAAGCATTGTTGATTGTCGAGGTCGAAGGCTCGGAGGCCGAGATCGACAGCCAGCTGGCCAAGATTGTCGAGATTGCAAAACGCCACGATCCGGTCGAGCTGCGCGAGAGCCAGTCGGCGGATGAAAGCGCCCGGATCTGGTTGGGCCGCAAATCGGCCTTTGGCGCCATGGGGCAGATGAACGACTATATGTGCCTAGATGGGACCATCCCGGTATCGGCGCTGCCCGCCGTATTGCGCCGGATTGGTGAGCTGAGCGATGAGTTCGGCCTGCCGGTTGGAAATGTATTCCATGCCGGCGACGGGAACATGCACCCTTTGATCCTGTTTGATGCCAACAAACCCGGCGACCTCGAAAAATGTGAGGCGTTCGGTGCGGAAATCCTGAAACTTTGTGTGGATGAGGGCGGTTGCCTGACCGGCGAGCACGGTGTGGGAATCGAAAAGCGCGATCTGATGCATCATCAATATGCCCCTGCCGATCTTGAGGCGCAGATGGCGGTTAAAGATGTGTTCGATCCAGGATGGTTGCTGAACCCGGCTAAAGTGTTCCCGCTGGACGCCTCCGAACCGCGTCGCAACCCGCAAATAGCCGAAAAATAGGCTCTAACAAAGAGATATATGATGAAACCCACGTCCGAAACTGAACTGGCCCAGATGGTTGCCGGACTTACAGGCGCCGTGCGTATCACAGGCGGCGGCACTCGTGGCATTGCGGGTTCCGGCCAAGTGATTGAAACCTGCGGGATGACAGGCATCACACTGTATGAACCCGGCGCCTTAACGCTGGTTGCGCAGGCCGGAACACCGCTAGCCGAGGTTGAGGCCGCATTGGACGCCGAGGGCCAGCAACTGGCCTTTGAGCCGATGGACCATCGCAGCCTGTTGGGCACCCAAGGCGAGCCGACCATCGGCGGTGTGGTTGCCGCCAACATCTCGGGGCCGCGCCGCATTCAGGCAGGCGCATGTCGCGATTTCTTACTGGGGGTGCGATATGTCGATGGCACCGGGCAGGTGATCAAAAATGGCGGGCGGGTGATGAAGAATGTCACTGGCTATGATCTGGTCAAGCTGATCTGTGGGTCCTGGGGAACGTTGGGCGTGCTGACCGAAGTGTCGCTGAAAGTCCTGCCCAAGCCGGAACACACAGCAACGCTGTCAGTGACCGTATCTAATGCAGAAGCAGCGATAAAAACGCTGTCCGCAGCGCTTAGATCTCCGTTCGAGGTCACTGGCGCAGCTTATGACCCGGAGTGCGAAAAAGCCTTTGTTAGGGTCGAAGGATTTGCGGACTCCGTCGCTTACAGAACCGAGAGGCTGACATCCGAACTGTCTGGGTTCGGCCAGATCGCAAATGTCGATGAACCGGCAACGCTGTGGACGGCGACCCGCGATGTTCACGCGTTCCGGGGCAAGGCTGGCGACGTGTGGCGTCTGTCTGTCACGCCCGGTGACGCCCCGATGATCGCGGCGCGGGCCGAGGCTGAACAGGTGTTCTACGACTGGGGCGGCGGTCTGATCTGGCTGCGCCTTCCTGCGGGGACCGATTTGCGGGCGCGACTTGGCACTTTTTCTGGTCATGCAACCCTTGTGCGCGGCGATGCGGAAACGGTCGAGCGGCTGGGCCGGTTCCAGCCTGAGAGTGTAGCTATACAGGCTCTAATAAAAGGCATTCGGGCGAAATTTGATCCCCGAGGGCTGTTTAACCCGGGGCTGATGGGGTAGGGTAATGCAGACAGATTTCACCGAAAAACAGCTGCAGGATCCGGCGATCCAACGCTCGAACCAGATCCTGCGCAGCTGTGTTCATTGCGGCTTTTGTACCGCCACTTGCCCGACTTATCAGGTGCTGGGGGATGAGCTCGACAGCCCGCGCGGACGGATCTACCTGATCAAGGACATGCTTGAGAATGAGCGTGTCCCGGATGAGAAAACCGTCAAACATATCGACCGCTGCCTGTCCTGTCTGGCCTGCATGACCACCTGTCCGTCGGGCGTTCACTATATGCATCTGGTCGATCACGCGCGCGAGTATATCGAGCAGAATTACAAACGCCCGCTGACCGATCGCCTTCTGCGTTGGGTTCTGGCGCAGATTCTGCCCTATCCGATGCGGTTTCGCTGGGCCCTGATCGGGGCCAAGCTGGGCCGTCCCTTCCGGTTTCTGATGCCGGATGCGCGGCTGCGGGCGATGCTGGAGATGGCACCAAAACATATCCCTCCGGTCAGCCGCAACGATGACCCGCAACGCTTTGCCCCTAAAGGAGCGCCGAAAAAGCGCGTGGCACTGATGACAGGCTGCGCCCAAAAGGCGCTGAACACGGATATCAACGACGCCACGATTCGCCTGCTGACCCGACTGGGCTGCGAAGTCGTTGTGGCCAAAGGCGCGGGATGCTGTGGTGCGCTGACCCATCACATGGGCAAGGTGGCTGACAGCCATAAAGCGGCGGCGGCCAATATACAGGCCTGGACCAGAGAGATCGATGGCCAGGGGCTGGATGCCATCGTCATCAACACCTCAGGTTGTGGTACGACCGTCAAGGATTACGGGCACATGTTCCGAAACGAGGCTTTGGCGGCAGATGCCGCGCGGGTTTCGGCGATTGCCATGGATATCAGCGAATTGCTGGTGCAACTGGACCTGCCCGGAGGCCAGCACAAGGGCATGACCGTCGCCTATCATGCCGCTTGTTCTTTGCAGCATGGGCAAAAGATCAAAAACCATCCCAAAGACCTGTTGAAGAATGCGGGTTTCACCGTGTTAGAGCCTTCAGACAGCCATCTGTGCTGTGGCAGCGCCGGGACCTATAACCTGATGCAGCCCGAAATCTCGGGTTTGTTAAAGCAACGCAAGGTTCGGACGCTTGAGGCTAAGAACCCTGATGTTATCGCTGCAGGCAATATTGGTTGCATGATGCAGATCGGTTCGGCCACGCAGATACCTATTTTGCATACGGTCGAGCTGTTGGACTGGTCCACAGGCGGGCCGTTGCCGCGTGCGATGCAGCAGGGTCATGAGGTGGGAACGGCCGTGCCGATCCTGCGTTAGCTGCCTGATGCAGGGCTGCATCAGATAGAACGGGAAACGTACCGGCCCTATTTTCGCCGTACCCGACAGCTATGAGTATGCGCTGGAAGCAACGCCGGAGAACCGCTTGAAAAACTGGATCAAGGCTTTTGCGCTGGCACTCATGCCGATGGCCGTACTGGCGCAGGATAGCGGGCTGAAAAGTCTGGACACCACCGATGCCGGGCGGGCCTGGATGGCTGTCGGGCGCTTGAATATTGACGGCGAAGCATTCTGCACTGCGACGCTGATTGCGCAGAACCAGGTGCTGACGGCAGCGCATTGTCTTTATGATAAGGCCACAGGCCAACGTATTGACCTGTCTAAGGTCGAATTTCTTGCCGCCTGGCGTCTGGGTCGGGCATCAGCCTATCGTGCGGCGCGCAGGGCGGTGATTCACCCCGATTACTTTTACGACGACGAAACCCCGACCAACCGGATCGGTAGCGATATTGCGCTGATCGAGCTATGGCAGCCAATCCGCAGTACCTCGGTCATTCCATTTGATACCGGCGATCGGCCCGTTCGCGGACAGGAAGTTGGGGTAGTGTCCTATGCGAAGGACCGCGCCGAGGCGCCATCATTGCAGGAGGTCTGCTCGGTCGTGACCGGCGTTTCCGAGGTTCTTGTCCTGTCCTGTGATGTCGAGTTTGGATCCTCCGGCGCCCCGGTATTTGCGTTCGAGGGCGAAAGACCACGGATCGTCTCGGTCGTGGCGGCCAAAGCGGAATTCAATGGCGAGCCTGTGGCCATAGGTACCGCGGTCGAGGTTTCGTTGCCTTTGCTGCGGAGTGAACTGTCCGCCGGGCGAGGGTTCAGCGGCTCGGAAACCGGCGATTCGGCAAGCCGTCATATTGGCGCCAGGTTCGTCCGGCCATGATGCGATTTTGGGCAAGCCTGTTTTTATGCCTGGCTATGATGACAACGATGTCCCAGGCGCAAAGTGCAAAACGCAAACTCACCGACCGCGATGACCTATATGGCTGGGAGGCCGTCGGCCGCCTGGATATCGGCACCGAGGGGTTTTGTACGGGTACGTTGATCGCACAGGATCTGGTACTGACCGCGGCCCATTGCGCCTTGGACAAAAGAACCGGTCAAGCCTATGGGCCAGGGCAGGTAACCTTTCGGGCAGGGCTAAGCGACGGAACTGCGTTGGCAGATCGCAAGGTGGTGCAGATCGCGGCACATCCGGATTACACACGTTTCGCTCAACTGTCGCCCGATGCCGTGCGCGTTGATGTCGCGTTGATGCGGCTGGATCAACCGATCCCCTATTCCGTGGCCGATCCCTTTGCGTTGCATAACGGGCGCGTGGCGGGGGATGAGGTCAGTCTTGCATCGTATGGTCGGGGCCGATCGAATGCGATTACGCGGGAACGGTCCTGCAAAATCCTGCAGCGCTATCAGGGCCTGATCACATTCAACTGCGACATTACCTTTGGGTCCTCGGGTTCGGCTCTGTTGGCGCGAAACGGTCCGCGCTGGCAAATACTTTCAGTAGTCTCTGCAGTTGGTACGGATGGTCGGCAGAAAGTGGGATTCGGTATGGAATTGCAGGAAATTGTGGCCGATCTGAAGGCGACTCTGCGCCGGGATGCCCCTAAACCAAAGGCGACAATAAAGCGATTGCAGGTGGGATCAGGCAAGTCGGATACCGGTGCGAAATTCATCAGCTCCGGAGGGGGTTGAACTCGGCCAGAACGTTTCCCATGTCAAATGTATCGGGTCGCCGCAAACGGGGCCTGAGACAATCGAACGCCCGTCCGATCGGAGGGCATTACGTTCATCGCTCAAACATGAGGATACGACATATGCGTACATTTGACTTTGCACCGCTGCACCGCGCCACTGTAGGTTTTGACCAGATCGCTGACATGATGGATCGCGTTCTGACCAATGATGTGGCTCAACCCAGCTATCCGCCCTACAACATCGAAAAAACCGATGTCGACACCTATCGTATCTCGGTTGCTGTTGCCGGTTTTTCCGAGGCCGATCTTTCGGTCGAAGTGAAAGAGAATTCGTTGGTCGTCGCCGGTAAGAAAACTGCGGAAGACAAAGATCGCAGCTATCTGCACCGCGGCATCGCCACCCGCGCGTTCGAGCGCCGTTTTGCCCTTGCCGACCACGTTCGTGTTACCGGTGCCAGCCATGAGAACGGCATGCTGAATATCGATCTCAAGCGCGAGGTGCCCGAAGCCCTGAAAGCCCGCCGGATCGAGATTTCGTCCAGCAAGGCCATCGAAAAGGATGTGGTTGACGCCAAAGCCGTAAACTGAGGCAGTCAGTCACCACGCCGCGGTAATCGTTCCTCTCTGGATTACCGCACCATGCGCCCCGCGTTCCTCCAGACGCGGGGCGTTGCCTTTACGGCCATCTGTACAGCGAAGGTTTGGGCGGATCAGACCGACAGGCAGATGTATTTCATCTCCAGATAGTCTTCCATGCCATGATGGCTGCCTTCGCGGCCCAAGCCGGATTGTTTGACGCCGCCAAACGGGCCCAACTCGGTTGAGATGATGCCGGTGTTCACACCAACGATCCCGTATTCCAGCGCTTCGGCCACTTTGTAAACGCGGCTGAGATCCTTGGCATAGAAATACGAGGCCAGACCAAAGATCGTGTCATTGGCCATGGCGATCACGTCGTCTTCATCCTCGAACTTGAACAGCGGTGCCAGCGGGCCAAAGGTTTCGTCCTGCGCCACCAGCATGTCCTGCGTCACACCGGTGACAATGGTCGGCTCAAAGAAGGTGCCGCCCAGATCGTGCGGCAGGCCACCGGTCAGGATTTGGCCGCCTTTGTCGGTTACATCCTTGATATGTTCCTGCACCTTTGCAACGGCGTCATCATTGATCAGCGGTCCGGTGGTGATGCCTTCGTTCAGGCCGTCGCCGACGTTCAGAGCCTCGACCGCGGCCTTCAACTTGGCCGCAAACGCGTCATAGACACCGGCCTGCACATAGATGCGGTTGGCGCACACACAGGTCTGGCCGTTATTGCGGAACTTGCACATCATCGCGCCTTCGACGGCGGCATCCAGATCGGCATCGTCAAATACGATGAACGGCGCGTTGCCGCCCAGCTCCATCGAGCATTTCATCACCTGTTCCGCCGCCTGCCGCAGCAGGATGCGCCCGACTTCGGTTGAGCCGGTAAAGGTCAGCTTGCGCACGCCGGGGTTTTCGCAGAATTCCTTGCCGATTTCGCTGGCGCGCGACGAGGGCACCACGTTGAACACACCGGCGGGGATGCCTGCCTGCTGGGCCAATGCGCCCAGAACCAGCGCCGACAAGGGTGTCTCGGCGGCAGGCCGGGCGACAAAGGCGCATCCGGCGGCAAGCGCCGGCCCGGCCTTACGGGTGATCATCGCATTGGGGAAGTTCCAGGGCGTGATCGAGGCCGCAACGCCGATGGGCTGCTTCAGCACCATGATGCGTTTGTCGCGCTGATGACCTGGAATAGTCTCGCCATATACGCGCTTGGCCTCTTCGCCGAAAAACTCGATGAACGAGGCACCATAGCCGATCTCACCCACGGCTTCGGCCAGCGGCTTGCCCTGTTCGGCGGTCAGAATCTTGCCCAGATCCTCGGCGTTTTCCATCATCAGATCGTACCAGCGGCGCAGGATCACCGCGCGTTCCTTGCCGGTTAGCTTGGCCCATTCCTTTTGCGCGGCCTCGGCCTGAGCGATGGCACCTGCAACCTGTGCACGGCTCAGATCGGCGACCTCGGCGATCACATCGCCCCGCGCTGGGTTGGTGACGGAAAACGTCCCATTGTCACCATCGACCCACTGGCCGCCGATATAGGCCTTGGTCACCAGCAGATCGGGGTTTTTCAGAATGGATTTCAGGTCGGTCGTAGTATCCAGCATGGGTCAGACTCCGGCAGAAAAGGGTTTGCGCGCACCCAAACAGGTGGCGTCGCATTTGTCTATGTCCACTCGGCGGGCAGGATCAATCCAGATTTGATCAAATTCATCGTTGCAGAGTGCAGATATCTCGCCTGCGTGGCCTATCTTTTTCGATACGAAATTGTAAAAGTCTCGGTGATTTGAGGGATCAAGGGGATGTAAATGAACATAACATTCCCTATCTTATTGGGTAAATAAAGAAAACAGGGGACAGCAGAGATGTCGAACCAGCAATTCGAAGCGTTGATTGAAGAAACACAGACGAAAGTGCGCGAAAGCCAGTCGCAGATCCAAGGGCTGACCTCGCGGATTGAGGCTGCACGGGCCAAGATTGGCACGGCCGAGGCGGATATCGATATCGAGAACGCCACTTTGGAAGATGTGCACGCCCATACCGAAGTCATGAACGCCAATATCGCCGAGCTGATCATGGGTCTGGATGACGTCACCAGCGCATTCTCTAAGGATTTTGACGAGATGCGTTCAAAATCCGGGTGGGAGACGTTTGTTGGCATCTTCTCGAAGGGTAAATCTGAATCGATGCGGCAGGAGCGGATGCGCACAGCCAGTATTGACGACAAGCTGCAGGACCTGATCGCCAAATCCGACGTGATCGTGAAGCTGCTGGAAGGGCAGCTGTCGGTGCTGGAAGAACAGCGCGTGAAGGTTGAAAACAACCTGACCGGAACGCTGGATGACCGCGAGGCCACCGTGGCCGAGCTGGAAGCGCTTCGCACTGAAATTCAGGGCATGGACCCGACGATCATCACGCTGGAGAACAAGATCAGCGTCGAACAGGACGCCGCCGCGCGCACCCAGCTGGAAACTGAGCTGGCCGAGCTGAACAAGCAATACAACGCCAAGGTTCAGGAAGAGCAGGTCAAGCTGGCCAAGTCGCAAACGCTTGAGCGCTATATCGAAAAGGGCAAGACTTGGGTTGACTCCCTGCAGAACCAGGCGGCGACGCAGATGGTGCTGATCAACAAGCTGCAGACAGACACGCAACAACGCGTGGTTCTGTATGACGCCCTGACCAAATCGCTGAAAACCGCGCAGCAGCAGGACGTGGCCCACCGCATCAACGAGATCGGCGTGCAGACGGACCAGGAGGCGCAGACCGCCATGGCCGCCATCGGCACCGCGACCAACCAGAAGATGGCCGACATGCTCGAGGCGCATGAGGACCACATGGTTTTTGCCCGCGACGTGCTGGAGAAAAAGGCCAAGGCGGATGAACGCTTTGCCCGCCGGTTTGCTTCGATTGTCGAGAAGCATGATAAGAATTTGTATGGCGGATGAGACAGTCTAGTAGTCGTAGAATCGGAGACCTCTGGCTTACCCTCCTTCTAATAGCCTCACCTTTCGCTGCATTTTGTCTGGCTTACATGCTTCTTTCACTGGACGCCTTCCCGAGACTGGCAACCCTTCTTACTTTGTTTGTTTTTACCGTTGGCCCGATTTGTTTGGTGATTGGGTTATTGGCCCTCATCTTGTACCTATTTTGGCTTATCGTTAGTCTTTCTTCCCGTACGAAGCAGCGGGGAATGAACCAAAGTGATCCTCCTGCCTATGACTAACCCCACCCAAGACCATGTCGGCCTGACCGATACCTTCGCCTCGCGTCGTTACTTTCGCAAATTCGAGGTAATCACCGTCCACCTTCTGCGCGTGGCCGCGACGATGGAGGCGGAGGGCGCGATCTCAAAACAAGAGGTGCGGATCGTGTCGAGCTATCTCTCGGGGCTGCTCTACACCTTCCGTGCGCTGTCCATGAAATACCTGCTGGTCGGGCGCGATACGGGGCGGTTCTTTGGCAGCCTCGCCATGGACAAGCGCGACAGCGGCTTTCCGGTGGCGGCCGAGCTGCTGACCATGGCCAATGACGCGCAGCAGGCGCAGGTGCATCTGGCGAATATGCCGTCCGAGGATGAGCTGAAAACCGACATGGTTCGCACCATCATCAGCGACCGGGAGATCCCGACCAAGCTGCAATTCGCGCTGTCCCAAAGGCTCTATTACGAGGAATTGCTGAAGGGTGAGCTGTTCTGGGCCCGCAACGATCCCGAATGTCACTGGATTGGCAATGAGGGCGAGCGGCGAAAATTCCTGATCCACTGGGCCGTCTATGACAGCCAAATAAACCTGCCGGTCATCTACCTGATGGAGTTGGAGGATTCGGGGCGCACGGCCCTGCCCAAAGATCAACGCCGCTGGCCCGAAGTGCAGGCGCATCTGATGGCGCAATCCTTGGGTGGTCTGAAACTGGTGACCATCGCCAAAGGCTTTGATCAGGATTTCGACGACCTGCATCCCAAACACCTGCGCCGCATTCATGTGGGGCCAATGTATTCCTCGGCCTTTACCGAGCAATCCGGCCCGCTGCGGCAGGTGCTGGAGGATGCGAAATCCCCTGCGGGTCAGGATTGGGCCTTGGCCTGGACCACTGAAGCGCTGCGAAGCGAGGATGTGATTCAGGAACGCTCAGGCTGGTTCGGGACTGTCGACCGCGAGGTGTTTGCGCTGGACCCATTCGGCGGGCAGGGGGCCGAGACGGGGGCGACGCAAACCGAGCGCTCGATCATTCTGCCACAACGCCCGTTCCAGGTACTGGCCGAGCGCAACCCGCCGGGTTTTGGTGACGTGCGCAAGTTCGTCGTCAGCAAGACCGGGCAGGTGTTGAGATATTGAAGACAGTAAAGGCTATTTTGAGATGAGTTTGACGTCAGACCAGATGGAATTGCGCGAAGACGATATTCGCAAGCACTACACCGCGGCCACCGCTTTGCTGAACGGGTTCGAACACGCCCCGCGGATTGCCAAAGCGGTTGAGGCCGCGGTTGAGAGGTCGCCGGGCGTATCCACAGGTCGGCGGTTTCGGTCTACCACGCCGGGTCTGGTGACACGGCGCACTGTGCGGGCCGACGGGGTGCATCTGGTGGAACGGATTGAGGCGTCTGATGATGGCGATACGCTGGTTTCACCCCCGCAGGCCACCACGCAACAGGCCATTCGCCGCGCCATCGCCATCGCTCTGGCCGTGTCTGAGGCCTATGCGGAACAGACCCCGCTGACCGATCTGAAACGCGCGAACCTGGCCGGGGATCTGCCCGCCGCGCGCAAGACCGAATTCTCGGAATTGCTGACGGCTGAGGCCTTAATCACCTCGCACACATTCGGCAATGCGCTGGCCTACCTGATGTCCTCGCATCTGGGCGAAACCACCGTCGATATCGGTGAGATCGAAGAGGTCCTGACCGACAACGGCCAGCTTGCCCTCCATGGCGCTCTGTGGGAGTTGGACCAGACGCTGGCCAAACACGCCCCCGACGACGCGCATCTGATCGCCGCCACCAGCGCCTATGCCGAGCAACTGATGGAGAAGGCCGCCCTGCGCGCGCAGACTGCAGGCCATCTGGCCCCGTTCCAGAACGCCGCCTGGCATATCGAGGCCGACGACTTGACGATCCGGGGGTTTGAGCCCGCCTCGAAGGCCAAATCCACCACCCTGACCATGACGTTCAAGAAGCCGAACGAGGTGGTCGGCAACCATATCGCCAAGTATCAAGCGATGAAGCTGGCCAAGATGGTAATGGCCTATGACTTTGACCGCCGCCTGAACCCGTTCGCCGAGCTTGGCGGGTTCATCTTCACCTTCATGGGCGACGGCAAACCGGGCACCGGCAAGACCACCCTGATCCAGATGATGGCCGGACTGATCAACGACTATTGCCAGAACGCGGGCTATCCGTTCCGCTATCAGAACCTGAGCACCGATAATATCGACAGCTATCAGGGCAAGTCCGGCCAGAACGCCAAAGCCTTTATCAACACGATCATCGACCCCTCGGTCATCGGCTTCGGCACCATTGATGATATCGACCAGCTGGCGGGCAAACGCGGCGACCGGCAGTCCAGCGCCGGGCAGTTGGAAATCACCGCCGTTCTGATGGAGAGCTTTGCCGGCGCCAACACCGTCGTGCGTGGCAACTGCACCTTTGGCATGTTCTCGAACTATCCCGAGAATGTGGACGACGCCCTGCGCCAGAGGGCGGGCGCACGGTTTCTGGTGGACGGGCCGCAAACGCGCGAGGATTACATCGACATCCTGCACCTGCTGATGGGCCGCAACCACGACATCCCGCTGGGCGAGCACGAAGCCTATGCCGCGCAAGAGATCAAGAAGGCCGTCGCTGCCAGTTTCGAAAGCCACTCCCGGCCGCATGAAGAGGCTCTCTTGCAGGTCTATGACCGGGTTTCAGGGCAGATCGGGCAGTTGGACACGATTGCCAAGATGGGCACCTACCTGAAGGCGATCCAACAGGCGGATGAACGGTTCACCGGCCGCGCGATCAAGAACATCACCGATGCGGTCAAGGTCCGCGCGATGGATTTCGAACTGCCCGACGAATGGATGGAGAACCCCGACCTGTTCCTGTTCCGCGACTACGTCACCAAGAAGGCCATGATCGAGGACCTGCGCCAGCCGATCACGGTGGAAATGGTGATGCAAGAGATCAATCGCTACGCCGACAGCGAGTTCCGCTATGCCGACAAGAGCGACGAGGTCGCCATCGACAACGCGGTGCGTGAGATGGGCCGGATGGAAGAGGCCAAGCGGCGGTATCTGGAGGGGAAGTGACCTATCTGATCGCCATAGGTCTACCGCTACTGGTGAGTACTGCGGTTGCTATACTAATAGGTTTACGAGCCTATCACACGGCTCGTGCGACCAAAGAGAATGGAAAGGAATGGCTTCTTCCATTGTTGGCCTACGGTGCGGCTTGCGCACCTCTAACAATTCTTGCCAGCTATGCTTTAACGGATGTTTTTGTCGACCGCTTTGCTGTGGACGCTGGCAACGCAAATCCCGCAGATGTTATGGTCTATTTTCAGCTACAGTTCTGGTTGATAGCAATACCCGTTGGATTCGCGATCATTTTTGCCTTCGCAAGAGGATTGCGCGCATGAGTTTTGAGTTAGAGAAAATCGTGGTTCTGGTTGAGCGTGATATCGCGGCGAAGCCGCGACGCGCCCGACCCGCTCCCCAGGGCGGGCGCGTTCCGCACCCACCCTCGGGCCGGGAGCATCGCTACCGTTGCGCGGGAAGGCAAACGTCATGATCCGCCTCATCGAAAAAGGCCTGATGTTCGGCAACCTCGTCCACATCTCCAGCCCGGCTCTGGTCGAGCGGTATAACCGCGCGTTGCAGCATCTGGCGGGCAGGACCACGGCGTTGACGGATTTCCATGTCGATATCTCGGGCTACTCGCCTGAAGTGGGGATTGAGCTGGAGGATGAGCTCTACCTCAACCCCAACGGGGTCAACCGGCAGTTCATCCTGCTGACGACCGAACAGAAACGTGCGCCTCTGCTGAACGTCAAATTCTCGACCTCGCGCGATATCCTGCGCGAATTTATCGAGATGAACGAGGCGCAACTGTTTGCCCTGACCGCCACCGATGCGGTGGCCGGAGAACTGGTGAACTCGGTCTTCAAACTCAGCAATCCCCGCGATCTGTTCAACCTGCGCAAGATCGAGATTGAGGCCGACACCGCAGGCGGCACCCTGCGCAAGGCCGAGCAACTGGCAGGTATGGTCGAACGCTTCAAGACCGAAGAGGATGCATGGTTCGACGATGTCCTGATCGCCAAAATGATCGAAACCTCGAAGGAAACCGGTGACGTCACCCGCAACCCGGTCCGTCTGCGCCATACGGCGTTTGAGCAGCAAAATTTCTGGACGGCGCATTTCGGCGGGCTCTATCTGTTCCCGGATCTGGATCATCCGGCGGCTATCTGCATGGGCGAAAAGCCCGACGATCTGAACATCAAATACACGTTTGACCCGTCGCAGCGGAACCAGATCGCCAAGTTCCTGGACTATAACGACCTGGTCGAACCCATCGTCAAGGCGCGCGGCGTGGATGCTGCTGCGATCCTGCAGCAAAAGATGGACTTCCTGACCGTCGACGCGGCCGCTGATGCCGGGGTCGATCTGACTGGCCTGAACCGCAGTGATATGCGTCGGCTGGCGCGCACCCACGCGGATCGGTTGCCAGAGGCCTATCATGGACTGGCGCAGCTATTGCGTTGGGCGACGGATGGCGGGCGGTGGCCCCGGATCACCTCGGATCATTCGGCGTATTTCTATACGCTGCGGGCCGCCGATACGCCGAACCGTGATCTGGTGAACATGCTGCTGGCCGAATTGGCCCCACTGGACCCGCGCCAGATGTTCATCTGCCACAAAGAGCTGTTCTATAGCACCTACAAATCCTGGTCCGAGGCCAAGAAGGCCTATGTTGCTGATTTCCTCGCGCGTGAGTATCAGGTGGACAAGGCGGG
The DNA here is from genome assembly GCF_059611145.1 of Ruegeria sp. CDSB022. Taxonomy (NCBI): domain Bacteria; kingdom Pseudomonadati; phylum Pseudomonadota; class Alphaproteobacteria; order Rhodobacterales; family Roseobacteraceae; genus Ruegeria; species Ruegeria sp. CDSB022. The sequence continues at coordinate 76,859 of NZ_JBXWOZ010000007.1, forward strand.
TGCCCGCGCTGTCCTGTTCGGACATGAGCCGGATATGAGCGGTCGAGACAGGATCAACGAGACCGTTATCGCCCGCGTTGGTCCCTGGGGCGCGTTAGGAAAGGATTGAAATGTTCGGAGCGATGCGCCTGTTTCTGGTCCTGCTAGTCATCCAGACCGTGGCCTATTTTGCCCTGTCGCTGTATTCACGCAGTGTGCGTCGCCGCAGGCTAGAGCATTGGTGGGACGAAAAGGGCAAAACCGGAGACAAGGCAGCCTTTGTCGCACGGGGGCTGCACGTCTATGACAATTCGTTCCGGCGCAAATTGATCCTGGGTGTCTATGTTGTGCCTTGGGTAGCGATCGGGTCGCTGATCTACATTGTGAACTACATGTGAGAGGTAAAGCATGGCCTATTTGAAATGGGCATTCATTCTGATTTTCTGGGGAACGGTCGCCGTAGTCCTTCAGTATTCTCTGCCGCAACGGGATGTGGTTCGGATCGTCAACACCTATGAAGAACGGCAGGACCTGAACGACTGGACCCGGATCTTCTGGTCCGAGCCCGATGATCAGTCGGCCAGTCTGTCGAACCGGGATGTACAGTTCATTCAGGCCGTACGTGCCAATGGCAAACCGATTGTGTATCGCAACGAAGATACCAGCTGGGGTTGGCCGCCCTATTTCAAATTCGACACTGCCAATTTGTATACCGAAGCCAATGACGCGATCTCGGACAAAAACGACCCGGACTGGGTTGCCGTGACGCATTATGGCTGGCGGAATGAGTTCATGTCGATCTTTCCAAACGCTGTCTTTATCAAACATGTCGATGGTCCGGATGCGCGTCTGATCCCTTGGTTCAACATCGTCTTCCTGACGGTCTTCTTTGCGATTGTCTGGGCAATCTGGGTGCGCTGGCGCAGGTTCCGCCAGGCGCGGATCGATCCGATGATCGAGAGTGTCGAGGATGGGTTGTATGCAACCAGCGACGCCATCGGCGAGCATCGCAACCGATTCCGCAAATGGTTGGACAGTTGGAAAGCAAAGTGACGTGAATTCCCGGCGGGTCTTGGGGCTGTGCGCCTACCGCCGGGATAGCCCTTCATCGAACGATGAACTCGGCGTGTAATGCTCCGGCCGCTTTGATCGTTTTCAGGATGTCGATCATGTCGCGGGGTGAAACACCCAAAGCGTTAAGCCCTGCGACGACTTCGGACAAGGTCGTGGCCTCGGGAATTTCCGCCAGACCGGTGCCTTCCTCTTCTTCGATACCGGCTACGGTACGCGGAACCACGACGGTTTCGCCTCGGGCGAACGGGTTCGGCTGAACCGCGATAGGGGCCTCTTCGACCGTCAGTGTCAGGTTGCCCTGCGAGACTGCCACGCGTGAGATCCGCACTTCCTGACCCATGACAATCGTGCCCGAACGCTGATCGACTACTACTCGCGCCTTTGTTTCTGGCTCTACTAGGATATTTTCAATGCGCCCAAGCGCATGCGCGGTCGAGATCGCCTGTGTCGCTGCAATATTCAGTTCGACCGTCCCGGAATCGCGCATGATCGCTACGGCCCGGTTGAATTCGGTATTGATTGCCTGCTCGATCCGACCGGCGGTTGTGAAATCCGGTTCACGCAGAGCCAGGCGCATTTGGGTCAGATCGGAAAGCTCAAAGTCGATTTCGCGTTCGACCCGAGCTCCGGATGGGATCACACCGGATGTCGGCACCCCTTGGGTGACCGAAGCCGCATCGCCTTCGGCAACGGCGCCACCCGCCAAAACCGACCCCTGCGCCACCGCATAGATCTGGCCATCTGCGGCATTCAGAGGTGTCATGATAAGCGTCCCGCCCAACAAGCTTTTGGAATCGCCGATTGCCGAAACGGTGACGTCAATCTGCCCACCAACCCGCGAAAAGGGGGGCAGGCTGGCGGTTACAAGAACGGCGGCCACGTTTTTGGGGCGAAAATCCTCACCATTCACGTTCACACCAAGCCGTTCCAGAATATTGGACATGATCTCTTCGGTGAACGGAGAATTCCTGAGCCCATCGCCGGTTCCATTCAATCCGACCACAAGACCATAACCAACCAGATCATTGCCGCGCACCCCGTCGAAATCGACAAGGTCCTTCAGCCGGATTGCCCCGGCAAAAGACAGGCTCGGAAGCAGGATCAGGAGAATGGCAAGTAATCTCATCTCAGGAAATTCACCAACGATAGGTTCGCGTTGCGAACAGTGACAGAATACAGGCTTTCCAATTGAAATTGGACAGTCTGCAGTTGCACTGCGGTTTGATACGGGTCCGCGGCGATCAGAGATTTTCGGCTGTATTCCAGGCTTGTACGCGCCGCCGCATTGCGCGTGGCGGCTTGTTCAATCCTGGCTTCGGCGGCGCCAACTTCCGCCCGCAAATTCACTGTTCCGTCCTGCGTGTTGGCAAGCTCGCTCCCGAGTTGGGTGAATAAGGACGTCCGCAGATCATTCGGCAGTCCCAGACCATCGACCGAAACCAGGGCGGCAACGGCGATATCCCTTAACGCCGCTTTGAGTGTTGGATCGGTCGCAGTGATCGGAATGGAGACACTTTCGTTTTCCGAAATGCTCATCGGTGCCAGAGTTGTGTCTGCGCCCTGATAGATAACCGCATCGAAACCCGCAGGATCATTGAACCAGTCTTCCGCAGCTTGTGTGATGTCCGTGAGTGTTGTCAGCCCCGTCAACTCAGCCTCTAACGCTGTCAACAAGGTATCCGCAGATGACAGAGGCGATACATCAGTATCCACGCCGGAAAACAGGTTTCGGCCACCCGCACGGGTATTCAAAGCAGACATGACCGTATCCAGCTCATTTCTGGCCTGAACAGAGGCATGTTCATGGGTGACCGCCTGATTGGATGTCCCATATGCCAGCAAGGACGACGTCAGGCGCCCCACCGCGTCATCGATTGTTGTCAGGCTAAGCTGCATGGCGTCGGTGAACAGGCCAGCTTCGGCTGTGGCCACCTGAAAGGCATCCAGGCGTGACAGGTTTCGATCCATATCCAGAAGATAGGAATAATCCCCGTCCAGATGGCCGGAGACATCCTGCACTTTGCCTGAAGACATCTCATAAGACAGGGATTCGATCTGATTTTTGATATCAGTCGCCCGCGATTTCAGGGTCAATCCGCGCGCGAGGTCGCCCATAGAGGTTACATTCATCATCACAGCCTCAACAACGTATCCATAAGTTCATCGACGACCGAAACCAGTCTGGCATTTGCCGCATAGGCTTGTTCGATTTGCATTAGCCGCTGCAATTCCTGATCGGTATCGACGCCCTGTTCGGCCTCAATGGCCATCATTTCCAGATTGGCGCTGTTTGCAAACACCCGCCGCCCATCGGCCACATGTGCGTCCGACCCAATCCGTGACAACAGCGCCTCTGAGATGTCTGCGGCAGGCATGTTTCCGGCCCCGAAAACAGCGCCGGAAACAGGGCGTTCGTCGTTCAGAATTGAGCTGAAGGCGCGCAGCTGGCTGGCATCTCCGGCGCTGCCGGGTGTGGCCGCACCCAGCCCGGCGCGAAGTTTCCAGCTCTCTCCTCCGGCGTCCGGGTCGACGATTGCGTTCAAGCTGATGCGCGAGGCCAATCCCGTCACCGATGCCGGATCAAACCGGTTGCCGTCATCGGTGAACACGCCCGGATCCGTGGCCAGCGCGGTCGGATCCAGCCCCGGCGTTTCGAACCTTTCGATAAGATCGCGCGCAACAGCATCCAGATCGACCTGAGCCTCAACCGCGATTTCATCCCGAATCTGGAATTGGGCCATCAAGGCACCGCCGCGAATTTGGGCAAAATCGCCACTGGTGCGGACAGTGTTTCCGTTCATCTCAAGCCCGGACAACAACCCGTTTGCCAGGGTCATATGGGGCTTGGTGTCGCCGGTTGTCGAAAAGGAGAACTCGGCCGCAGTGTTTTCCAGCAATATCAAGCCGCCATCAGAATAAAGCGAGACCTGATCATTGTCCCTTTGAATCACATTTACAGGAACCAGTTCGTTGACCTGATCAATCAGGACCTGTCGTTGATCCAGTATCCCACCAATATCGGCGCCGGAATACTTAATGGCCGGGATCTTGGCATTCAGCTCTTCAATATCCTTGAGGGTCTGATTCAGGGTGTCGACCTGTTTGCCGATGGACCGGTCCGCGTCGGATCGCATCTGACGCAACCCTTCAGAGGCTGCGTTCAGACCGCGTGCCAGATCCTGAGCCGTGCGCGCTACCTGGTCCAGTCGTTCACTGGAATCCGGCAGGCTTGCCGCTGTTAGCAGGCTGCTGTCAAAATCAGCCAGCCGAACCGAAAGCGATGCGGGATCATCGGCGGACCCTACCAAAGATTCCAACCTTGTGTGAAAGTCTGAAATGGTGGTGTGGAAGGCCAGATCGGCATCCGTGGCCCGGCGGTTGGACGTGAGGACGGGATCCTGATGACGAATGACACCTACGGTACGCACGCCGTGACCGGAAATCGTGTTGGTTGCCAGTTCCAGTGACCTGCGCGCGTAGCCGGGCGTCAATGCGTTTGCGATATTTTCGGACACAACCGCCGCACCGCGACTGGCGGCGGTCAGGCCGCCCAACGCGTTGTTCAATGCTGTGGACATATTCATTCTGCAGGTCCCTTTCCTGAATCAAAACCCTGATCAGCGTTTGATATTGGTTGTTTCCTGAAGCATCTCATCCACCGTTTGGATAACCTTTGCGCTGGAAGAGTAAGCCCGCTGTGTCTGGATCATTGAGGTCAGCTCGGTCGCCACATCGGTAGTGGATTCTTCGCGCGCAAAAGAAACCAGGTCGCCGGTTGGCCCGTCCCCCGCATTCCACAGAAAGAACGTCCCGCTTTCCCGGGATGGTGCATAGGTCTGGCTGTCCAGCGCGGTCAGTCCATTTGGGTTCGGAACATCCGCCAATGGGATTTGGTACATGCGTCGGCTGACACCGGTATCGTAGAACGCATAAACATACCCGTTTTCGTCAACCTGAACGCTGGTCATGGTGCCGACCGCCGAACCGTCGCGCGTGATCGAAACTGGTGCAAATGTATCGGACAGTTGCGTGATTCCGTCGGCATCTCCGATTTCCCCTATATTGATCTCCATTGGGCCGCCGGCCACGTTCACCACAACGCTGCCGGTTGCTGGGTCATATGCACCGCCGGTGACCGCAGTTACGCTGGCCAGCGTGCCACCCGCAGTTCGGCTATCGGTGAAGGTCAGGGTGTATTCACCGATAATGGTGCCGCCCGAGGCTGAATCGCGCATGATCATCGTCCATTCGTTACTGCTGCCGGTGGCCGGCACTGTAGGGACGAGTTCGATATCAACGCTTTCGGATTTTCCCAGATTGTCGAAATATTCAACGGACAAGGGTTGCATGTCGCCAGGGGAACCCGCATCCGTAGCGGTCGCGGGCAGGTTCATGCGCAGATTCATCTGCGTCGTGGGCGCGCCCGACAGTTGATTAACACTGAGCTGAATGGGTTCAAGCGCAGCTGGAGTGTCACGCGGAACCGCAGGGATGGTTCCATCCGCATTCGCACGCCAACCCAGCAGAACAAGCCCTGATTCGGTGACCAGATATCCTTCTTCATTGGTGCGGAACGACCCTGTCGTGGTCAGCAACATCTCATTCGAACCGGCCGCGATCTGAGAACTTGGTCGTACAGGCATCATGCCGCGCCCACGCACCGCAAGGTCGGTGGAGTTGTTGGTTGTCACCAGCGAACCGCGCTGGTCGATCAGGCGTTGGCTGGTGGTGCGAACGCCCCCAGCGGAATAGCTGCCGCCCTGGCCGGAGGTGACCATCGAATGGAAATCGGTTTCGACCCGTTTATACCCGAAGGTCGACGAATTCGCGATATTGTCCGAGATCGTCGCCAGCCGGTTTGCATTGGCCTTCAATGCGGCCACACCAGCGTTCAGCGAAGAGGAAATTGTCATTGGCACGCCCTTCTGTTGCGTCAAATCTTGATGCAACAGCTAACGCGCTGGGCCTTAACAGCGCGCTAACGGGTAAAATGCCGTCTATCCTTTTATTCTCAGGTGCCGCGCAGAAAGATAATCTCGATCCTGTTGTTGCGTACGGCCATCGGGTTTTCATCCGACAATTTTCGATCAGCATGACCGGTTACGCGGTCCAACCTGAGCGGCGCAACACCCTTGTCCTGCAGCATTTGGCGAACTTGCTGAGCGCGCGAGGTAGACAAATCCCAGGCCGGGTTTTTGGCCAGAACCACCGGCGAGGAACCGACATGCCCTCCGACCGCCATGTCATTTGTCACCAGATCAGAGGATCGGGCCACCAACAATGTCAGAGCACGCAGCATATTGGTTGGTTGGTTCGTCCCTGATTCGAACAGAGGTTGATCCTTGGTGGCAAAGAGTTCGATCACCAGACCCTCATCCGTCACGCGGGTGACGATATGTTTGAGGACCTTGTCGGACACCATGCTTTCGCCGGTTCGCCCCATAAGCTCTGATTCCAGTGAGGAAAAGTCTTCGACCGTTTCTTTTCCGCCGCCGTCCGAGCTGACGCCAACCGATCCACGTGCTTGTCGCGCGGGCGTCGGGCTGCGTTTGCTGGCGCCGGTGCCGTCCATGACCAGAGTTTCCTCGGAGAACATGTTATTGCCGCCAAAGGCCCCATCGCCGCCACCCGAAACCGGGTTTATGGGAATGGTCGGCGAAAAATAATCCGCAAGCCCTTTGCGTTGCTGTTCCGTTGTTGCATTCAGCAGCCACATCAACATGAAGAACGCCATCATGGCCGTGACAAAGTCGGCATATGCGACTTTCCACGCGCCACCATGGTGACCATCGCCACCTGACACACGTTTCTTCTTGATGATGATTGGCGCCACATTGGATTGCGCACCCATCTCCACCACCTTTTTATCACCCAGTTACAGGGGTAGCCGGGCAGGTCTTAAGGTGGGCTTAACACTTAAAACTGTCTTGAATTCCTCACTGCGGTAATGCTGCCCCGGCACGGCGCAGAATCAGTTGCAGGTGGTTGAAACTGTTGCTGATTCCTTCCGACTCGGCCTTGCCGAAAAAACCATCAAGCTCGTCATGAACCCGGACTGCCTGATCCAATAACGGGTCTGCCCCTTCGGCATAAAGCCCGGCTTTGATCATAACCTCGGATTGCTCGTAACTGCCAACCAGCTTGCGGGTTTCCGAGATCATCCGGTTTTCCGCCTCGGAGGCAGCCCCCGGCAGGCTGCGTGAAACCGACCGGCTAAGGTCAATGGCGGGGAAACGGCCGCGCTCGGCGATTTCGCGGCTCAGGACGATATGCCCGTCCAGAACGCCACGCAGAATGTCCGCTATCGGTTCATCCATGTCCGAGCCCGCAACCAGAACGCTGAAAACTGCTGTGATATCACCCTGATCAGCCGTGCCCGGCCCGGTTCGTTCGCAAAGACTAGCGATCAAGGGCGTGACCGAAGGTGGGAACCCGCGCAAAGTGGGAGCCTCACCCATCGCAACGGCGATTTCGCGGTGCGCCTCGGCAAAGCGGGTGACCGAATCGGCCAGAAACAGGACGTTCAGCCCCTGATCCCGCAGGAATTCCGCGACTGAAAGTGCCGACCATGCACAGCGCCTGCGGGCCAGCGCAGACTGATCCGAGGTTGCCGCCACAACCACAGATCGTGCCAACCCCTCGGCCCCAAGCGCATGTTCCACGAACTCATTGACCTCACGACCCCGTTCGCCGACCAGAGCGACCACAACCGCGTCTGCCTGTATCGACCGCGCCAGCGTCGCCAACAGGGTCGACTTGCCGACCCCGGACCCGGCGAACAGGCCGATACGCTGCCCCTGCACCACAGGCAACATGGTGTTCATGATGCTCAGCCCGGTTTCCATCCGCGCGCCCAGCGGTTTGCGGGCAACGGCAGGTGGAGGGCTTTGCAGGATGTCTCTTTCCTGAGTGCCCGACAGCAACGGCTTGCCGTCCAGCGGTTTGCCGAAGGGATCAACGACCCGGCCCAGCCAGTGCAGTCCGGGGGAAAATGCCGGTGTCTGATTTAGAATCACCCGATCACCCAAGCAAACCCCATCGGGTGCAGCGGCGGGTAACATGTGGATCAGATCCGATTCGACATGCAGAACTTCACCCGCCAGATCAGGGCCGCTGCGCCGCCGCAGGGTCAGGTTGTCGCCGATGCGGGCAACGTACTCCAACCCCTCTATTTCTATGACGCCGCGCCCAACACTGGCCACGCGGCCCATATGGCGCATGGCGGACAGACGGTCGAATTCGCATTTCAGAAGCATCGGGTCGAGATTGGTCATCGTGGGTTCTCCAACGGGTTTCTGAAAACGGTTTCTAAAGGAATCGGGGTTAAGCCTTGATTGAAATTGATCGAGGGAGAAGCCCCGATGTTCTCTGACCTGAACGTCTTTAAGACAGCGTACGCAATGGCAACCCATGCCGGGCAACGGCAGTCTGTCATTGCGCGAAACATGGCAAATGCGGATACGCCGGGTTATCAGCCCCGCGATATCGAGACCTTTCAGAAAGCTTTCGAAAATTCCGGGCATGAGGTTGCGATGGCCGCCACGCGGGCCGGGCATCTGAACGGCGCCGCCGCAGCCCAACCCTGGGCCGAGTTCGATGCCGCGCCCTCGGGCGATCCCAACGGAAATGGTGTTTCTCTTGAGGAAGAAATGCTCAAAGCGGTCGAGGTCAAGCGTCAACATGACCGCGCGTTGGCGATCTATAAATCCTCGATTGGCATCCTGCGTACCAGCCTTGGTCGCGGGTGAGGAGGGCTGAGAGATGAGCGATTTTTCCCATTCCCTTTCCGCCTCGACCAGCGCCCTGCGCGCGCAGGCGGCCCGTTTGCGGCACGTCTCCGAAAACATCTCGAATGCGGATACGCCGGGATATCGGCGCAAAACCGTGCCGTTTGAAGCGGTCAGCAAAGATGGTGCGCAAATGGTCGAGACCGGGCGCGTTAAGCTTGATCGTCGCGACCTGTCGCGCATCTATGACCCCGGCCATGCGTTGGCCGATGAGACCGGCCATTATCGCGGGTCCAATGTAGATTTGATGATCGAAATCGCTGACGCGCGTGAAGCGCAGCGCAGCTACGAAGCCAATCTCAAGATGTTCGACCAGACACGACAAATGTCGTCGAGCCTTATGGAACTTCTCAGAAAATAAAGGACACCAGAATGGATATCCGATCCCTGACCGCCGCGCAGAGCTATGCCGTAGCGCGGCCCGCTACACAGCCCGACCCCGACCTTGCCGGAATGGCACAGGGGTTGCGCTCAACCTTTCAGGACTTTGCCGCAACATTGAAACAGTCCGAGCAGATGTCCGGCGCGGCGATGACCGGCCAGGCCGATCCGCACGCGCTGGTTCAGGCGTTGGCGCAGACCGAACTGGCCGTCGAAACCGCCGTCATCGTGCGCAACAAAGTGGTCGAGGCCTATCAGGAAATCCTGCGGATGCCGGTCTGATCGATGCTCAGCGAAGGTCTCTATTATGACATCGTCCGCCAGGCATTGTGGGTTGCGGTGATCACATCCGTCCCGATCCTGGCGGTGGCACTGGTCTCGGGTCTGGTTGTGGGTCTGTTCCAGGCGCTGACCTCGGTGCAGGAAATGACGCTGACCTTCGTGCCAAAGCTTATCGCCATCGTGATCATTTTCTGGATTTCGATGGGGTTCATGACCCAGACGCTGGTGTCGTTCTTCACCTCAACCCTCATCCCACTGATCGCCGGAGGCCGCTGATGGATACCTCATATACCACCTTGTCCCGCCAATCGGGGCTGATGAATGAAATGCGGCTGGTGGCGAACAATATCGCCAACGCCAATACCACGGGGTACCGCCAGCAGGGCTTGGTGTTTTCCGAGTTCGTGAAAGCCTCGCCGGGCAATCCGTCCTTGTCCATGGCGCGGGCAGAGGCACGCAATACCTCGTTGCAACAAGGCGTTCTGACCGAAACCGGCGGGCAATTTGATTTCGCCATCGAAGGCGACGGGTTTTTCATGATCGAAACCCCCAGCGGCAACCGGCTGACACGGGCGGGTGCGTTTTCACCCAGTGCCGAGGGTGATCTGGTTACCATGGATGGGTACCGGGTTCTGGACAGCAACGGCGCCCCTGTTTTCATTCCGCCGGATGCCGCGTCGATTGATGTCGGCAGCGACGGCACGCTCAGTATCGAAGGGCAGGTTCTGGGACAGATCGGCGTCTACCGCGTTGCTGATCCCACGAGCCTGGTGCGCGAAGGCAGCACGCAATTTCGGTCAGATGCAGCGATTGAACCCGTGGATGAGCCGGTCATTGTGCACCGATTCCTCGAGGGATCGAACGTGAACGCGATCGAACAGGTCACCCGGATGATCGAAATCCAGCGCGCCTATGAGTTGGGGCAGAGTTTTCTTGAAACCGAAGACGAACGTGTGCGTGGGGCGCTTAAGGCGCTGATGCGCTGATTTGATAACGGAGGAATTGATATGCGGGCACTGAAAATCGCAGCGACAGGCATGACCGCGCAGCAGATGCGGGTCGAGACGATCTCGAACAATCTGGCGAATATGAATACCACAGGCTACAACGCGCGCCGCGCTGAGTTTGCAGACCTGCACTATCAACAAATGGCGCGCGCGGGGACGGTGAACGCCAATGACGGCACCGTCTTGCCCACAGGTATCCAACTGGGTCTGGGGGTGCGCCCGGCTGCGGTCACCGTGCAGCTGGCACAGGGTGCGTTGGCGGCCACTGGCAGCGATTTGGATGTCGCAATCGAAGGGCGCGGCTATCTTGAGGTGACGTTGCCCAGCGGTCAGTCTGGCTTTACCCGTGACGGCAGCCTGAAACGCTCGGCCGAAGGGTTGATCGTCACTTCAGATGGCTTCGCTGTCGCGCCAGAGATCACAATCCCAGACGATGCAAGGTCGATCTCGATCAATGCATCGGGTGAGGTCTACGCCTATTTCGATGATACCGCCGAAGGACAGTTGCTCGGTGAATTCACCCTGGCCAGTTTTTCCAATGCCAAGGGGCTGGAGGCGATCGGCAGCAACCTGTTCAAAGAAACCGAAGCCTCGGGCGCGCCTGTTATCGGCACTCCGGGCGAGGGTGGGATGGGCACATTGCGTCAGGGATATCTCGAGGACAGCTCGGTAGATGCCGTGCGCGAAGTCACCGAACTGATCGAAGCCCAGCGAGGGTATGAGATGAACGCCAAGGTCATCTCGGCCGTCGATCAGATGATGGGCGCAACAACGCAGGTGCGGTGATGCGCGCCCTATTCATAGCACTGGTGACGATCAGCCCGCTTTGTGCCTTGGCTGAGATCGTGGTGCCGATCCGGACCATACGCGCCAAAGAGGTGATCTCGGCCGCCGATCTTGAGATCAAAGATCAGGTTGTCCTCGGAGCGGTTACAAACCCCGATGATTTGATCGGTCAGGAAGCACGCGTCGCGCTTTACCCCGGACGCCCGGTGCGCGCTGCCGATGTTGGACCGCCCGCATTGGTGGACCGCAATGATCTGGTGGTTCTGGTCTTTGACCGCCAGCCCCTATCGATCACAGCCGAAGGCCGTGCCCTTGGGCGTGGGGCTGTCGGTGATCGTATTCGCGTCATGAATCTGTCGTCCCGCACTACCGTCGTTGGCTTTATCCGACCAGACGGTCAAATCGAGGTAAAATGATGTCCGGAAAACTAAAATTGTTGATGATGGCAAGCCTGGCTCTGACCGCCTGCGGTCGCATAGATCATTTGGGAAAACCGCCAAGTTTCACACCCGCGGACGAATCTGCTGAACATGTCGCCATGCTGTGGCCGGGTTTACCGTTGCACACGCAGCCGCAACGCAATGTGGATCGGTCATCGCTGTGGAGCGGGGGGCAGCAATCGCTTTTGGGTGATCAGCGCGCGATCAAAAAGGGCGATATCCTGACAGTTGTGATCGAGCTGGACGAGAAAGCCGAGATTTCCAACGATACGAACCGCTCGCGCAGCGGGTCCGAAAGCCTTGAGGTTCCAGAGCTGTTCGGCCTGCCGCAGCGCGCATTGGAACGGCTGCCCGATGGGGCGACGCTGGACGAAGCTGTCGGGATCGACTCATCCTCGGTCAGTAAAGGCAAGGGCTCGGTCAAGCGTAAGGAAAAGCTGACCCTGCGGGTTGCGGCGACCGTCATCGACGCCTTACCGAATGGCGTGCTGGCCATATCCGGCTCGCAAGAGCTGCGCGTTAATTTCGAGCTGCGAGAGCTTTTGGTCACGGGATATGTGAGGCCACAGGACATCTCGCGGAAGAATGAAATCACCTATGACAAGATCGCCTCGGCGCGCGTGTCTTATGGTGGCCGAGGCCAGATCACGGATGTGCAGCAGCCTCGTTACGGCCAGCAGGTCCTCGATACACTTTTGCCGTTCTGAGGTCGTATAACAATGAAAAAGCTACTTCCTATATTGTTTCTGCTTGTTGGCCTAGGCGGTGGAATTGGTGCGGGAATTGCCATGTCTCCTTCTGGAAAAACCAAAGATGGTGACATGGATAAATCCGCTGCCGCCGAACCCAAGAAAGCCAAGGAGAAGGCCACTAAGACCAAGTCGGACAAAAAGGATACGTCCAGCAAGTATGAATATCTGAAGATGACGAAACAGTTTGTGATCCCGGTCGTGAAGTCCGACCGGATTGCCGCGTTGGTCACAATGTCGCTGAGCCTGAAAACCAAACCCGGCGTTGCTGAAACGATTTATGAGTTTGAGCCAAAGTTGAGAGATGGGTTTCTGCAGGTTCTTTTCGATCACGCAAATACCGGTGGTTTCAACGGCAACTTTACGGAATCCGACAATCTGGATTTGGTCCGAAAGGCTTTGCTGCAGGTCGCCAAGAAGGATTTGGGTGATGACGTGCTGCAAGTCCTGATCATGAGTGTTAACCGTCAGGATACTTGAAGCCTGTTTCGGCCCGCTTATTGCCGCGATCGCTTTTTCATAAGCATGTCTCGGCGGGCCTTTTGTTGTTCTTCAATCAGCTTTCCTAGAGCCTGTTTGCGTCCGAACGCTTTCCGCAAGGCTTGCATCTTGGTTAGCTTTTGCGCTCGGACGCGCGCAAGGTCTGTATTGAGTTTTCGTCGGGTTGCCTCTTCCCATCCACGCCACAGAACATCAGTGCCGGTGACCTGATATCCATCAGCTTGGCCGCTGTTTTGACGGGTCTGCTGAAGCTGTGCGTCCAATCGGCTCAGTTTTTGCAAAATCTCGGCCTCGGCTTCGATATATGGGCGCAAGGTCTGTTGCTCTTTTTGGAAGGCCGCGTCGGATAAACGCTTCAGATCGGCAAGTCCGGTAAACCGCATCAAATTCTGTCCTTCGCACGCTTGCGCATGGCTTCGGCAAAGCGAATGGCCGCAGCGACAGGGCGATAGTGTTCGGGGGCGATCTCATTCCCGATTTCGACGGTCGCATGAAGGACCCGCGCGGTGGGGGGATCCGAGTGGATCGGAACCCCGGCCTCGGCGGCCGAGGCGCGGATGGCGGCGGCAATCTGGTCGACACCTTTCGCCACGCAGATCGGTGCTGACCCGGCTGTCCGCTGCCATTTAAGAGCCACCGCATAATGGGTCGGGTTCACGATGACTACATCCGCAGTTGGGACATCCGCCATCATCTGATTTGCCGCAATTTCCTGCGCGCGCTGGCGGCGCTGTTGTTTGACATGCGGGTCGCCTTCGGCGTCTTTGGTCTCGTCCTGAATTTCTTTGCGGGACATCCGGTTTTTGCGCATATGTTCGGAGTATTGCCACATATAGTCGACGACTCCGATGGCCAGTGCGATGGTGACGACGATGAAGAGGAACCGGAATAAAAGGTTCATCATCAAGACGATCGACGATTGCGGTGGCGCGGCGCTGGTAGTCAAAATCTCGGGCAGGTTGACGCGCAGAAACAAAAACAGGCAGATGCCGTAGATCAGAAGCTTTGCAAAGCTTTTGGCAAATTCGAACAGACCGCCGCGCCCGAATTTGTTCTTGGCGTTGGAGAGGATCGAAATTCGAGACAGCTTGGGCTGCAGCTTGCAAGGGGCAAGGATCAGAGCCTTTTGGGTGATCAGGCTTAGCAAAACCGCAGTGGCGGGAAGAACAAATATCGTTGCCATCGAGATTGCGGCCTTGCCCAGCATCCCACCCACTAGGCCGTCGGCCGGGCCAGCCGTCAACATGGTGCTGATCTTATCGGATTGGTCGATCAGGACGACAAACAAGGTGCCCAGATGCTGAACGCCCATTTGGCCTGCAAAAAGCAAACCGATCAGCAGCCCGACATACGCCGCGACAACAGACAGGTCGTTTGACTTGGCGACCTCACCCTTTTCCTGTGCTTTCAGAAGTTTTTGCGGCGTCGGGTCGTATGACTTGTCGCTGTCGTCGTCCTGTCCGCTCATCTCGGATCTTTCAGCGGGTTCTGCATGAAATCAAACAGGGCATCGGACCAGACCGACAAGATCAGAGGCGCACCGGCGAACAGCAGGAACAGCCCCGCAAATGTGATGGCCGGGGCGCCGACAAATGCCACCATCAGCTGTGGCATGGCGCGGTTGATGACACCAAGCGCAAGGTTGTAGATCAAAGAGGCAATCACAAAAGGTATCGCCAGTGCGAATGCCAGGCTGAAACTGTACGAGACCCGTTCCACGCCCCATTGCGACAAATCCGGCGCTGCAGGTGTGGTTCCGGTGGGAAACAGATCGTAGCTGTGGACCAGGAACTCTGCCAAGCGGATGTGCAGGCCAAGCAATACGGCAAGGGTCAACCCGGCCAATGTCAGCAGATAGCCCATGGCCGGAACCGGATCAGCCGCTGCCCCGCCCAGAATTTGCGAGAGTGACGTTGCCTGTGCGGCGATGGACCCTGCCGTCTGCAGGGTCAGAACAAAGATGCGCAGCGCCATCCCGAGCGCCATTCCGACAAGAGTTTCGGTGGTGATCAGCTGGACCATGGACAGGAATTCGGGATCGAATTCCTTTGTCGGCACTGCCGGTGCCACGATCAACGTAAAGGCAACGGCAGTGCCAAGTTTGACACGGGTGGGGATGCTGCGTTCCCCGAATGCGGGCATCAAGGATACCATTGCCGAAACGCGTAGGAAAACACCAAAGAAATGCCAGGCCCCAGAGCCCAGGTGCGACAAGAGTTCGGGTGGGAGGGCGATCATGCGGGTACCGTGCCTACAAGAGCGGGCCGCGCCTCGAGCCCGATTTCCTCAAATGACAGGACCGGATTGGACACGCCGCGCGCATGCATGATCGTACGCAGCAGCCTGCGGCGCCGGGTCGAGGTCACGACGGCGGGAAAGATGCCATGGTCAGCAGAATGTGAGACACTGTCCACCACGCCGTCTGCAAGCTTGTTGAACAGGTCCGGCGGCAGGGCGACATCCAGCCCTGCATTGGGTGCATCGACCTGATAGGTGGCAAATGTGTCTTCCCATTCCGGTGCAAGCTGGATCAGCGGGATCGACCCGTCTTCGCGTTTCATGTCGGCCACAAGCTGGAACCCAAGCCGCTGTCGCACCAGTTCGCAAATCCCTTCGGGTTGCGTGGTGGTCAGGCGCGCCTCGGCAATGCTTTCGAGGATAAGCGCCAGATTGCGGATCGAAACCCGTTCGTCCAGCAACAGGCGCAGGACTGCGTGAAGTGTGTCGATTGGAACCTTGTCGGGGATCAACTCGTCCAGCATTTTCCGGTTTGCCTCGGCGCGAACCGGGTCGCTGAGCCGGGTCATCTCGGACAGCAGTTTGCGCAGGGCCTTGAGCGTCAACAGACGCGAGAAGTTCTGTTTGATGATTTCCAGCAGATGTGTTGCCAGTATTTCCGGAGGCGAGACAATCGTAGCGCCGCTCATTGCTGCGGCCTCTTGATCCTTGGGCAGGATCCAACGTGCAGGCGCACCATAGACGGGTTCGGTGACATCCCTCCCCTCGGGCAAAAGATCGTGCCCGTCCTGAACCAGCGCCAAGATCAGATCGGGGTTCAGGGCACCGCGGGCCTGTTCCACGCCGTGCACCTTGATCACATATGTCCCCATCGGCAGCTCGGCCCGGTCGGTCAGGCGGATATCGGGCAGGATCAATCCAAAGGTCGAGGCGACATAGGTCCGCATATTCGCAATGCGCGCATCCAGACCGGTGCCCGGGTTCAGGACCATGCTGACCAGATCCGGTGCGAATTCCAGGTGAACATCATCGAGGTCGAGAATATCGCCAATCGCCTGCGACACCGCTGTGTCCGTCTCATCCGTCGCAGTTTGAACCTGGGTCTCTTGCTTTTGCTGTTTTCGGTGCACCGCATAGGCGGCATAGCCCAAAACGCAGGCCCCCAGAATAAAGGGCAGAAACGGCAGACCCGGAACCAGCGCGAAAAGCACCATCAAACCGGCAACAGTGCCAAGGGCGGCCGGGTGGCGCCCCAGTTGCGATAAGATGGCGGTGTCAGTTGCGCCCTGCGTGCCACCACGTGCCAGAAGCAAAGCGGAGGCGATCGAGATGATCACAGCCGGTATCTGCGAGACTAAGCCATCGCCAACAGTCAGGATGGCGTAGGTTTCGAACGCCGATGACACCGGCATCCCATGCACGATCACGCCCATGACCAGACCCATGACCAGATTCAGCAGGGTGATCAAAAGCCCGGCAACCGCGTCTCCTTTGACGAATTTCGACGCCCCGTCGAGCGAGCCGAAAAAGGTGGTTTCCTGTTGTTCACGTTCGCGCCGTTCCTTGGCCTCTTGATGATCGATGGCGCCCGCGGACATATCGCTGTCGATGGCCAGCTGTTTCCCGGGCATCCCATCCAGGGCAAATCGCGCACCAACTTCGGCCATGCGGGCCGCGCCTTTGTTGATGACCATAAAGTTCACGATTAACAGGACGCCGAACACGACAAGGCCCAGGAATATGCTGCCGCCCATGACGAAGCTTGCGAATCCCTCGATCACATCGCCGGCGGCATTGGGGCCGGTGTGCCCCTGACCGATAATCAGCTTGGTCGATGAGACGTTCAACGACAGCCGGAGCATCAATGACCCCAGAAGGATGGTCGGGAAGGAAGAGAAATCCAGCGGCCGCTCGATAAACAGGGTCAGCGTGAAAATCAGGATCGCCAGGGCGAAGGACGTGGCCAGTCCGACATCCAGAACCCAGGACGGCATGGGCAGGATCATCATCACGATGACGGTCATCAACGCAAGCGCCAGCAAAACAGTCGGAGAAAACAGGGAGCGGACATCAAGTCTGGGCACGTAATTCTCCTAGTTGAAGGCGATGAAGGCTGTTTGGGTGTCCGCAGCTGGCATCAAAGAGCCCATCGCACCCGTCGGAAACTGGGTGATTTGCACCGGGAACAGCGGTGCGGCGGGTTGTGTGAAGGGATCACGCGACATGCGGGCAGTTTGCACCGCCGTGCCCGGGTCAAGCTGAGCATGAACAATCTGGTAGCGGCTGGAATAGGTCTTGGCCAAAGCCGGGGTTCGCGAGTGATAGGCCCCCGCCGCTGCCGGCCACGACCCAAGTTCGGAATATAGTTGTTTCAGAAACCGGGCCGCGTAATTGGCGTTCGTCTCGGGATCGAACATGGCATCAATCGACTGAAAGGCCTGCCCGTGCCAGCGATAGTTGATTTGAAAGCACCCGATATCGAAGCTGCGTTTTCCGGCTTGGAAAATATCCGCGACATAGGCTTTAGCCTCCTGCTCAGATCGGAACCAATGGCCGCGCCCTTCGACATTGATTGCCCATGGCCAAGGCTCAAGTCGGCCTTTGATCGCGCGGCCAGTTTCAACCCGCGTTATGGCGCGCAAAACATCAAGCGGTATGTCTTGGGCGAGGGCCGCGCGGCGGGCGGCCTGATCACATGTCTGAGACATCCGGGTCTCCGCGCCCGCAAAGCTCTGACGCGCTGCCAGAAGCAACGCAACACATGCTATGACAATGAATAGGCGATTTGGCATTCTGCCGGTCCGGGATTCTGATCAGTCCGGGCCACGCTAGCCTTGCCTTGGTTTACAGAGGGTTATCAGTCAATCAGATTCGATCAATCCGCCGGCCAAAAACAACGCTCGTATTGGTGCGCAGAACACCGGGGATTCGTGCCAGATCATCAACGAGAATATCCAGATCCTCGATCCTTGGTGCGTCAGCGGTCAACAGCAGGTCAAAGTCACCGTTGATCGAAAGACAGAGTTTAACCTCGGGATAGGCCTCGAGCCGCTTGATGATACGGGTGGTTTCCTTCTGTTGGACCTCGAGCAGAACGACAACCTGGACGCGGGGGGCATCTTCGGGGCTGTTCAGGATCACGGAATAGCCGGCAATGATGCCGCGTTCTTCCATCCGGCTGATGCGTTCATGCACGGTTGTCCGGGCAACGCCCAGTTTTGCCGCGATTTTTGTGGTCGACTCGCGGGCATTATGTTGCAGGACTGAGATGATGCGGCGGTCAAGCTGATCCATTGGCGCTCCGGTGCGGGTCTGGTTTTTCCGGTTTAGGGCAAAACGGCAGCAGGGCTCAAGGCTCACGCGGGATACGGGGGTGCAGGTCGTCTATTATGACGGGATGAGCATGCGGTGGCGGGCCGGCCATGTGCGGGTGGTCACGCGGCAGGTCAGGATGGTCGTGGATCACCGAATGCAGATCAGAACGCGGCCAAAGGGTGACCGCACCGATAATACCCAGAAAGGACATCGCCGCCATAAAGCTCAGGGCGGTTGTGGCCCCAAACAGGGTCATCAGCCCGCCTGCCAGAGGATACAGCACCAGCCAACAGCAATGAGACAGCGTGAATTGGGCCGCAAAGACTGCGGGGCGGTCTTCGGGATGGGCCGAGCGGGTCAGCAGGCGGCCAGACGGCGTCAGCGTAGTGGAATAGCCAAAGCCAGCTAGGGCCCACAAAACGATCAACAGACCCAAAGACAGCGGGGTTGTCGCAAATATCACGGCGGCTCCGGCCATGGTGGCGCAGCACAGAAGGGCGCCGGCCAACATGACCTTTCGATCCTCGATCTGGTCCAGCATCCGGGGCAGGATAAAAGCGGCAAGCATAGAGCCGCCACCAAAACCGGCCAGCGCAGCGGCAACGGCGCTTTCCGACAGCCCCAGATCTGATCGCACGATGACCACAGTGTTGACGATCACCATTGAGCTGAGTGCTGCCGCGCTCCAACTCAGGGCAAGAAGGCCCCGCAGCCGGGGTGTGTTCAAATAGATGCGTATGCCACGTGTTGTCCGTTCGTATATCCCGCGCGGCTTACTTGGTTTGGGTGATGGCAAAGCCACCGACACCACCAGCAGCGCCGAAGCGACAAATCCCAGGGCGGTGCCCCAGAAAAGGCTGTTGAAGCTGACCAACAATAACAGGGCTGCGGCGAATACGGGGCTTAGCAGGCTCTCCAGATCATATGCCATCCGCGATAGGGACAGGGCGCGGGTGTATTCGCGCTCATCTGTCAGTACATCGGGGATTGTAGCCTGAAATGCAGGGGTAAATCCGGCCGAGGCGGATTGCAGCACGAAAATCAGGACATAGACCTGCCAGACCTCGGTCACAAAAGGCAGACACAGCGCGACAGCCGCACGGATCAGGTCAAGCACCACCAGCATCTTGCGCCGGTCCAGCCGCTCGGCAAACGCGGCCGCCAATGGCGCAACCGTTACATAGGCCACCATTTTGATGGTCATCGCGGTGCCCAACACCAGCCCGGCCGCATCCCCTGCCAGTTCAAAGGCCAACAGACCCAGCGCGACCGTGGCCAGCCCAGTGCCCGTCAGGGCAACGATCTGCGCGGCCAACAGGTGGCGATAGGTCCGGTTTCTTAGAACGCTTAACATTGATTGATATCTGCCGCAGTCTAAAGGCTCTGTCACCCCAAACCTTCGTTTAGGTCTTGACCAACTGCGACAGCGGCAACCGGCTGGCGTACAGGGATGGCGTTGAGTTTAGGGAATAAAGCGCCTATCTCGGTGGCGATACCGCGCAAAGGATTACTCGGGTGGCTAACTATTTGTACAAAAACGACCTGCCGGACGGGTTGGATATGGGGCCGGTGGTGGCCATTGACTGTGAAACCATGGGTCTAAACCCGCATCGCGATCGCCTCTGCGTGATCCAGATGTCGGGCGGCGATGGCAATTCGCATATCGTTCAGGTCGAAAAGGGCCAGACCGAGGCACCGAACTTGCGTGCCATGCTGGAAAACCCGGATGTGCTGAAACTGTTCCATTTTGGCCGTTTCGACATTGCCGCGATGTATCATGCCTTTGGTGCGTTAGCCGCGCCAGTCTATTGCACCAAGATCGCCAGCCGTCTGGTGCGCACCTATACCGACCGGCACGGGCTGAAAAACCTGTGCAACGAGTTGATCGGCGTCGATATCTCGAAACAGCAGCAGATGAGCGATTGGGGCGCCGAAACGTTGAGCGAGGCGCAGCTGGACTATGCCGCCTCGGATGTTCTGTATCTGCACCGCCTGCGGGAGGAGTTGAACAAGCGCCTGGCGCGAGAGGGCCGGACCGAGATGGCGCAGGCCTGTTTTGACTTCTTGCCGATGCGTGCGAAACTCGATCTCGCCGGTTGGCCAGAAACGGATATTTTTGCGCACTCATGACTGATACCGAAGCATTTCTGAGAACCGCCCGTCAGGTGGTGACAGACGAGGCCCGCGCGCTGGAGGTACTGGCCGACGGTCTGGATGAACATTTTGCCCAAGCGGTTCAGCTGATTTTGCAGGCCTCGGGCCGCATCATCATCAGCGGCATCGGCAAGTCGGGTCATATCGGGCACAAGATCGCGGCCACGCTGGCCAGCACCGGTACACCGGCCTATTTCGTGCACCCGGCCGAGGCCAGCCATGGCGATCTGGGCATGGTTTCAAAAGGCGATGTGGTTCTGGCCATCTCGAATTCGGGCGAAGCGCCAGAGCTTGCCAACCTGCTGGCTTTTACCCGCCGCTTTGGCATTCCACTGATTGGCCTGTCCAGCAAGCCGGAAAGCACGCTGATGAAACAGGCAGACGTGCATCTTTTGATCCCGTCACTGGGCGAGGCCTGCGGCTATGGCATGGTGCCTTCGATCTCCACGACGTTGACTTTGGCCATGGGCGACGCGCTGGCGATAGCGTTGATGAAGTATCGCAACTTCAAACCCGAAGATTTCCGCGCCTTTCATCCCGGTGGCAAACTAGGTGCACAGCTGAGCACGGTGCAGGATCTGATGCACAAGGGCGATGCGTTGCCGCTGGTTTCGGTCGGAACACCCATGAGCGATGCGCTGATCGAGATCAGCCGCAAGGGCTTTGGCGTTGCCGGGGTTACCGATCCGCAAGGTCAGGTGGTGGGCATCATCACCGATGGCGACCTGCGGCGTCATATGGAGGGCTTGCTGGGCAAAACGGCCGAGCAGGTGATGACGCAGAACCCAACAACCATCCCGCCCGGCGCGTTGGCCGAAGAGGCGGTGGCCATCATGAATGACCGCAAGATCACCTCTTTGTTTGTGGTCGAAGAGGGCAGTGATCGCCAGGCCCTGGGCGTGCTACATATCCACGATTGCCTGCGCGTTGGTTTGGGGTAGAGGGGCGTTCGATGGACGGACATTCCCGGATGGTGCAATTTCTGAAGGTGTTGCTGCTTTTGGCAGCCATTGTGCTGCTGTCGACGGTTTTCCTGCTGTCACGCAGCATCGAAACCAGCGTGTCCGTTCCGTTTACCCAAAAAGACATAGATGAACGTCTGGCCGACCAAGTGGTGACCCAACCCCATTATCTTGGAACAACCAGAAAAGGCGAGGAAGTTCAAATTCAGGCGGCCCAAGCGACCCAGGGGCGCGAAGGGTCATTGCCCACGACTGCCGAATTTAGAGGGCGGTTGGGATTGTTGAATGGCGGCGTCATAACGATGGATTCAAATTCCGGTATGATCCGCCCGGACAAGAATTCCGCAACGTTTGTTGGGGACGTCCTGATAACGACGACAGACGGAATTCAGGTCAGAACTGATCTTCTGAATACCTCTCTGGATGAAATCCGCGGCGACACTCCGGGTCAGGTCGATGGCACCGGCATCATCGGAGATTTTTCCGCGGGACGCATGACATTTGGAACCGAAAAAAAGGATGGGCCGGTCCATATTCTTTTTACAGATGGTGTTAAGCTGGTATACGAGCCTGAAAAAACAGAAAGATAAGCCGTGATTGATTTGCGATTTGCTGTTGTTAGTTTTGCGCTGATGGTCGGTGCCTTTTCGGCGTCGGCACAGGAAACGCAGGTCGCCTTCGGGTCAGCCAAGGCGGATCCAAGCCAGCCGGTCGAGGTCACCTCGGAATCCCTAAACGTCAATCAAGAAGACGGCACGGCCGAGTTTATCGGTAACGTCCTGATCGTGCAGGGTGAGATGCGCCTGACCGCCGAGCGGGTCTTGGTCATCTACAACGCCGACAGGTCCGGAATCGAGCGGATGGAGGCGACAAATGATGTGGTTCTTGTCAGCCCGCCTGATGCAGCCGAAGGCGACTGGGCCGAATACACAATCGACTCGGGCGAAATCGTGATGCGCGGAAATGTGCTTTTGACGCAAGGCCCCAGCGTTATCAGCGGCGATCAGATGAATGCCAATCTGACGACCGGAACGGCAAAGATGACTGGCCGCGTCAAAACCATTCTGAATCCGGATAGCAACTGATGGAGCGTCCGAATTTGTCTGTGGCCGAAGGCGGTTCCGGCCTCAGGATCGAGAAACTGCGGAAATCATACCGTAAGAAGACCGTGATACGCGAAGTCTCGATGACGTTGGGCCGGTCCGAGGTGGTTGCCTTGTTGGGTCCGAACGGATCAGGCAAGACCACAACGTTCTATTCGGTCGCCGGGCTTGTCTTTCCCGAAGCTGGCACTGTGACCATTGACGGCCAAAACGTGACGACCCTGCCGATGTATAGGCGCGCGCGGCTTGGGATCGGATATCTGCCGCAAGAAATGTCGATTTTCCGCGGGATGAGTGTCGAAGACAACATTGCCGCCGTTCTGGACATCACCGTGAAGCACAGCCATCGCAGGAAAGAGCGGCTGGAAGAGCTGTTGTCCGATTTTTCGATCGAACATCTGCGCCGCGCCCCGGCATTGGCATTGTCGGGTGGCGAGCGTCGCCGTGTCGAAATTGCCCGTTGTCTTGCGGCTGATCCGAAATATCTGTTGCTGGACGAGCCGTTTGCAGGCGTGGACCCGATCAGCGTCGGCGATATCCGCCATCTGGTAGCGGACCTGAAAAAGCGCGGCATCGGCGTGCTGATCACTGACCATAACGTGCGCGAAACACTGGAAATCGTGGACCGGGCCTATATCCTGCATGATGGTCAGGTGCTGATGTCGGGCACGCCGGATGAAGTCGTCGAGAACGAAAATGTCCGCCGGGTTTATTTGGGCGAAAACTTCCGTATTTCATAGGCTTGCGCGGAATTGCGCCCAGCGCATGGCCGAAATCACGTATATACACGCCTGTTTTGATTGACTCTGCCGCCGTCTCTTGCCTCAATTGGGTTATGGCATTTCTTCAGTTCCAGTCGGGATCGCGGTGCACCTTTGCTAAGGGGTACGTTTCTCAGCAACTGCGGAATATGCCGATATCCCCCACCCGATAAAAACACGTGCGCTGCGTAACGCAGCGTCAAAATGGGTGTGAATTGTGAAGGAGATCACATGCGTTACCAAATTAGCGGAAAACAGATCGACATCGGCGAGGCACTGCAGACCCATGTGCAGACCGAGCTAGGGGAGGTTGTTGGAAAATATGCCCAGCGCCCGACCGACGCCAATGTCGTCTTTTCCCGTTCTGCGCATGAGTATGTTTGCGAAGCCACCGTGCATCTTTCGACCGGCCTGACTGCGCAGGCCAAGGCCCACGCTATCGAAATCTACGCAGCATTCGAGGCCTGCTGTGACAAGATGGAAACGCAGTTGCGCCGGTATAAGCGCCGCCTCAAGGACCATCACAAGGACCGATCCGAGCCGGTTGAACTCTTTGGTGCTTCCTCTTATATCCTCGCCTCTGACGAATCAGAGTCGGCTGATGAACCTGAAACGCTGCAGCCGATGATCGTGGCTGAGATGGAAACCAAGATCCCATCGTTGAGTGTTGGTGAAGCCGTTATGCAGATGGAACTAGCCGGCGCCCCGGTGCTGGTGTTCCGGAATGAAAACAAGGACGGATTGAATGTCGTGTATCGCCGTGAGGACGGCAACATTGGCTGGATTGATCCGTAACAGGCAAGAATAGCAAGGCAAGCCCCTGTGCAAGCAGGGGCAAGGCCATGGAGCGTGATCATGGAGCTTTCGAGCATACTGAAGCCCGAGGCAGTACGTGTATTGTCCGCCGCTTCCAGCAAGAAGCGGTTGTTTCAGGAAATCGGCGATGTTGCCGAGGGGGCCCTTGGTCTTGAAGCGCAGGTTGTTGTGGATGGCCTGCTCGAGCGGGAGAGCCTTGGCCCAACAGGCGTTGGTCATGGAGTCGCCCTGCCACATGCGCGGCTGGGTGATCTGGCCGAAGTGGCTGGCGTTTTCGTAATGCTGGAAAAGCCGATTGATTTCGGTGCGGTAGACCGCCAGCCGGTTGATGTCGCTTTTGCGTTGTTTGCCCCAGAAGAGGCGGGCGTGGACCACCTAAAGGCGCTTGCGCTGGTGTCCAGAACGCTGCGCAATACGTCGGTTTGCGCAAAGCTGCGCGCCAATCCTGATCCGGTCAAGCTCTATGCAATTTTGACCGAGGCGCAGTCGGTCCAGGCGGCTTAACTGCCCCAAAGGCAAAAATAGCCCCCGGTTTTCGGGGGCTTTTGCGTTTTAACCACCGGTTCCCATTTCCAGGGTCCACCAGATCTTCCCGCCGTTCTCCTGGTGCCAGGCAAAGCCCATCTGGGTGGCTTTGGCATCCATGATGACATTTCGCGGTCCGGGTTCCTGCATCCAGGCGGCCAGCGTTTCGGTCTCGGTCTCATAGGTTTCCGAGATCGCCTCGCCGAGGAAGGTGCCGTAATAGCCGACGCGCGTCGCCCGATCCAACGGCGAAGATCCGTCCGAGCCAAAGTGCCAGGGCCGATTCTGTCGCGCCATATCCTTGGAATGGGTGGCGGCCGCGGCATTGAGCTGAGCATTCAGTTGTACCGGCTGAAGGCCCGATGCCTGGCGGAGGGCGTTAACCGAATCCAACATCCGGAATTGCAGCTTTTCTGGATTGCCACGGATCTTGTACACCGTTGGCAGGGGGCGCCCATCTGCCCCATAGGTTGGGGATCCACCCGGCGTACAGGCGGCCAGTGCAATAAAGCTAGCAAACAGTAATGAAATGATACGCGTCATGATCGACCTGATTATTGTGTTGCCATACGGCATAGCGTGACAGAAGGCTGTGGGCAAACGCACAATGGCTTTGTTCTGCGTGATTCTGCCGGTTTCAATTGCGACTGAAGCATTCTGGCAATAAAATGCACAGGATTTTTAGATTTTCTGTGAAAAGGACCTGCGATCATGGTCAAGAAAAGCATTACTCATACAACCCGACGCGGATTCGTCGCGGGTGTCTCGGCTCTGGTCGCCTCGCCTGCGATTGCCCAATACACCCCCGGAGACCCGCTGCGCCCCGCACCCGAGGACGAACCCGCGGTGCGCCGTAACATCTCTGGCTTCAGGGCGCTGGACTGGCAGCCCTATTTTTCCAACACGAAAAACGGCGCTATCCTTGTCGATACAGTGTCGCGGGCGCTGCATTACTGGTCTGACGATCAATCGGTGTACAAACTATACCCGTCGTCGGTTCCCCTGACCGAAGAGCTGACGCGCCGCGGCCGGACCAGTGTGATCCGCAAGGTCGAGGGCCCAAGCTGGTCGCCAACACCTTCGATGAAGAAAAGAAATCCGGAATGGCCAGACTATATCCCGCCGGGTCCGGATAACCCTCTGGGAACACATGCTTTATATCTAAGCTGGAAATATTACCGAATTCACGGAACCCATGATACGCGCAAAATTGGGCGCCGATCTTCGAATGGGTGCATCGGTCTTTTCAACAACGATATTGCCGAACTGTTCTCAATGGCCAGGGTTGGCACGCAAGTGTTGCTAATTTGACGACATTTCCGCGCAGGTACCCGCTTGTGGCGCAACTTCCATTTGCATTCCAGTTGGATAGCTGATTAGAAAAAAACACGAGGTAAGTCTTGAGTGCATGGTTTCACTATACGGAACCGTGCGTATCCTGGAGGTTAATATGAAGAAACTCGTTCTCGCCGCTGCACTGACTGCTGCTGCTTCGACCGCTTATGCAGGCAACCTGGAAGAGCCGGTTGTTGAAGCACCTGTTGTTGTTGAAGAAACTCAGGGTTCGTCAAACGGCATCATCCTGCCGCTGATCCTGTTGGTTGTTGTTGCCGCAGCTGTTGCAGCAAGCTAATTCGACAAGCGATATCTAAAGAAAAGGCGGTGGAGCTTTCCACCGCCTTTTTTTTGTGCCTAGTCGACTGGGTGGCTTAGTCCAGCCAACCCTTCAAATTATCCTCGATCACCTTGCCCAGGGCCGCTATGTGCGATTCGTCATCGTTCAGGCATGGGATATAGGTAAAGCTTTCGCCGCCCGCGTCCTCAAAACTCTCTTTGATCTCTTCGTTGATCTCTTCCAGCGTTTCGATGCAATCGGAGGAAAACGCTGGTGCGATAACGGCGATCTTCTTCTTACCCTGTTTTGCCAACTCGGCCACATGGTCGACCGTATATGGCTTGAGCCATTCTTCCGGGCCGAATCGTGACTGGAAGGTCGATACAAGCTGGTCGTCAGACCAGCCCAACCTTTCTTTCAGCAACCGAGTCGTTTTTGCGCATTGGCAGTGATAGGGGTCGCCTTGTTGCAAGTAGCGTTCCGGCATGCCGTGGTAGGAACAGACCAGTATGTCCGGTTTGTCCACCATCGCGGCATAGGCCTTTTCAACCGAGCCCGCCAATGCGTCGATATAGGCGGGTTCGTCAAAATAGGCGGGCACGGTACGGCTGGCGGGTTGCCACGTTTCATCCATCAGGGCGCGGAAAAACTGATCATTGGCCGTGGCCGTCGTGGCGCCTGCGTATTGCGGGTAAAGCGGAAAGAACAGAATCCGGTCGCAGCCCGCTGCGACCATTTCCCGGACCTTTGATTTGGTCGATGGGTTACCATAGCGCATGCAGAACTCGACCATGACCCTGTCGCCATAGCGTTCCGTCATCGCGTCCCGCATCTTGGCGGTCTGCTCTTTGGTGATCGTCATCAGCGGGCTTTCGCCCTTGTCGTGGTTCCAGATCGACTTGTACGCCTCACCCGAGCTGAAGGGCCGTTTGGTCAGGATGATCCCCTGCAGGATTGGTTGCCATTTCCACTTGGGATAGTCGATCACGCGCTGGTCCGACAGAAACTCGTTCAAATAACGGCGCATGGGCCAATAGCTGTAATCGTCTGGGGTGCCGAGATTGGCCAGCAGGATGCCGACGCGGCCCGTTTTGACTTTGGGGTGATCCGCCGGGGCATGATCGGGGCGTGTGGCGTCAAACATGTTTCACTTCCTGAGATGTCTTTGCTTCGGGCTGAGATAACCGGAATTCCGCATTCGTCAATCGGACAGTTTGCCTTCGCTTGCGCCCAGAGCATCCGCAAGCCGCATCTGGGCCGAGCCCGGACGCAGCGGTTTTGGCTGGCTTTCATCGGGCGACCAGCCAGTTAGGCAGACCAGCTCGAATGTTGCCTTGAGGCGTTTCTGATCAGTGCTGAAATGATTGGCATAGATGTCTTGCGCCCGGGCAAAGACCTGCCGGTTTGTGGGGTGTTTCATGCGGTTTTGCAGGCTGTTGGTTTCACCCATTGCCCGCAGGTCATGCATCAGGTGGGTCAGATCGCGATATTCCGCCGTCAGCCGCGCGGTATCAGCAACCGGCAGGGCCAGTCCGGCGCGTTGCAGCAACCCGCCCAGATCGCGCAGCTCGGCCATAGGCGCGATGCGGGGGCTGAGGCCGCCCGTGACCTCAACCTCGGCCTGCCCAAGTGCGGCGCGCAGTTCCCGCAGGGTTTCACCGCCCAGACAGATCACCAGCAACAGCCCATCAGGTTGCAGCGCGCGGTGACACTGGATCAACTGCCCAACCGGATCATTAGCCCAGTGCAGAGCCATGGCATGGATCACCAGATCATGGGCACCGGGGGTCAAGTCCAGCACCTCGTTATCCGGGATGATCCGCGCCATTGGCAACACATCCTGCCAGACTTGCGCAAAAGGGGTCACGATCGCTGGGTCCGTAAAGCTTTTATTAACCAAGGCGAGCCGATCCTGAACCTCGTCAACTGCGGCGCGGTGCAAGAACAAGGCATCTTCCCGTGCGCGGGACCGACGCCGTGCAAGGATTGCGCGGTCGAACAGTGAGGGTGCGTTGGAATCAGGCAGTTTCATAGGGCGCAACTATCGCATGTGGCAGCGGATTCAAACCGCTGTCCAGATGATCTATCCCCCGCGCTGTCTGGGATGCGGTGATTTGACCGAGTCGGATTTCGGCCTCTGTGGCTCCTGTTGGCGTGAAACGCCCTTTATCGGTGGCGCTGTATGTGAAAGCTGCGGCGTGCCCTTGCCGGGTGAGGCCGATGGCCACCGAATCGAATGTGATGACTGTATGAAAACGCCGCGCCCCTGGCGCGATGGGCGGTCTGCGCTTTTGTATGATGGCAAGGCGCGATCCCTGATTCTGGCTCTGAAACACGGGGACCGGCCCGAGCTTGCACGCCCTGCGGCGCGCTGGATGGCCCTGGCGGGTCGGGATTTGTTTCGCGAGAACATGCTGATCGCGCCGGTACCGCTGCATTGGTCCCGGTTGCTGAAACGCAGGTACAACCAATCCGCCCTGTTGGCGCAGCATCTGGGGCGGCAAACCGGGTTGGAGGCCTGTCCGGACCTTTTGGTCCGACGGACAAGAACGCCGGTTTTGGATGGAAAAACAGCCGCACAGCGCATGGAAACGCTGGAGAATGCGATTGCAGCGCATCCCAGGCGGCTTCGGCAGATGCAGAGGCGCGATATTCTGCTGGTCGATGATGTCATGACATCAGGCGCAACATTGACCTCATGTGCACGTGTCTGTCGTGCATCCGGGGCAAATCATATTTTTGTGTTGACCCTAGCGCGCGTTGCCAAGGATACCTAACTCGCCCAGGATTGTGCGAAACCCAAAGGTACGGAATATGAAATCGGTAGAAATATATACCTCGCCGCTCTGTGGCTTCTGTCACGCTGCAAAACGGCTGTTGAATCAGAAGGGCGTCGAGTTTCAGGAAGTCGATGTCCTGAGGAACCCAAAACGCAAACCTGAAATGATCCAGCGCGCCGGTGGCAAGCGCACCGTACCCCAGATCTTTATCGGATCGCAGCATGTGGGTGGATGCGACGACCTGTATGAGCTGGAACGTCAGGGCAAGCTGGACGGTTTGCTGGCGGCCTGATGAAAAGCGTCCTGCTTCAGATCACCTCGTCGGATGATCCGGCTGAAAACCTGAAAATGGTGCGCGCCCTGATGTCCGAAGCGGCAGGGCAGGGTGCGCGGTTCGTTCTGACGCCCGAGGTGACGAATTGCGTGTCCACCTCGTCCACACGGCAGCGGGAAATCCTGCAATACGAAGAAGATGACCTGACACTAGCGGGGCTGCGCGAGCAGGCCGCGAGCCTGGGGATCTGGTTATTGATCGGCTCGTTGGCGATCAAAACACATGATGCGGGTGGTCGGTTTGCCAATCGGTCTTTCATGATTGATCCTCAGGGGCAGATCGTGGCGCGGTATGACAAGATCCACATGTTCGACGTGCAGGTGTCCGAGGCCGAGACGTTTCGCGAGTCCAAAAACTACCGTCCCGGCACACGAGCGGTCATAGCCGAGACAGATTTCGGCAAGGTGGGTCTGAGTATATGTTATGATATCCGCTTCCCCCAACTGTACGCATCTCTGGCGCAGGCTGGAGCGCGCATTCTGACGGTTCCAGCCGCTTTTTCACCGGTCACGGGTGAGGCCCATTGGAAGTCGCTGTTGCGGGCGCGGGCGATTGAAAACGGATGCTGGGTGTTGGCCCCGGCGCAGACCGGTGAACACCCTAAAACCAGGGGAAAGACCCGCAAAACCTACGGTCACAGCATGGTCGTTGCCCCATGGGGAGAGGTCGTCATCGACGCAGGGACCGATCAGGGCATTCACTTTTTCAATTTGGATGATAGTTCTGTTACAGAAGCACGAAGCCGCGTGCCTTCGCTGACACATGTCCGTCCCTTTGACGGCCCCTGATCCAGAATCTGGACTATGACAAACGATACCAATGCCCTCGCGGTCACGCTGTTCAGCGAGATCCTGACCGCAGACCAGTTATTGCGTAACCGGCTCAGCCGGGTGCTGCCCAGGGGCATGGAAATTTCGCATTTCTCGGTTTTGAACCATCTTGTCTTTGTCGGCAACGAACGCAGCCCGGCACAGCTAGCCGATACGTTTCACGTGACCCGAGGTGCCATGACCAATACCTTGGCCAAGCTGGAATGGGCCGGATATATCCACATCCGCCCCGACTGGGACGACGCCCGCCGCAAGATGGTCGCCATCAGCCCCGCTGGGCGGAGTGCTCGGGATCAGGCGATCTCCTCCATTGCGCCGCTGATCAACCGCGTGGTCGGAGAGCTGGGGCTGGAGCGGGTCCGCAGCACGCTGCCCGTGCTGCGGGATTTGCGATTGCAGTTGGAGGGGGAGTAGGTTCACCCCGGCTTCACGCTCGCCGTCACATAATTCACGCTTAAATCCCGGTCCGAGATCGACCAGCTCCACAGGATCGGGTTGAATACGAAACCCTTGCGGTCCACCGGGTCCAACCCGGCTTGACGCAACAGGTCGAACAACTCGTCAGGGGTGATGAACTTGTTCCACTCATGCGTGCCGCGCGGCAGCCAACGCATGATCACCTCGGCACCAAAGATGGCCATCGCATAGGATTTCGGGTTGCGGTTGATGGTCGAACAAATCTCAAGCCCACCTGGTTTCAGCAAATCCCGCGTGGCTGTCAGAAAGCTGAGCGGGTCGGCCACATGTTCGACCACCTCCATGTTCAGAATCACATCAAACTGCTCACCTGCGGCGGCCATCGCCTCGGCAGTGGTGTGGCGATAGTCGATCCCAAGCCCTGATTGCTCGGCATGGATGCGGGCGACGGGCAGGTTGCCCTCGGCGGCATCGGCGCCCACGACCTCGGCGCCAAGGCGAGCCATGGGTTCGCTCAGCAAGCCTCCTCCACATCCGATATCCAGCAGGCGCAGGCCCTCGAACGGGCGCGGGGCTTTCAGATCACGGTCAAATTCGCCTGCGATTTGCTGTGTGATATAATCCAGACGACAGGGGTTCAGCATATGCAGGGGCTTGAATTTCCCATGCGGGTCCCACCATTCGGCGGCCATCGCCTCGAATTTTGCGATCTCGGACGGGTCTACCGTGTTCGGATGCGCTTGCATTCCTGTCTCCGTATGCTCTTTTACGTTTAAGGACTATATAGGGCCATAATGGACAAGTACCCGGACCAAAAGCGCGCAGTGCAATATCTTTACCCGCCGATCGACCCGTTCGATCAGCGAATGGTCGATGTGGGCGATGGTCACCTTATCTATATGGAACAATGCGGCAATCCGGATGGCCTGCCGGTGGTCGTGTTGCACGGAGGCCCAGGTGGCGGATGCAGCCCCGCAATGCGGCGCTATTTCGATCCGGACGTCTTTCGGGTGATTCTGTTTGATCAGAGAGGCTGTGGACGCTCGCGCCCGCACGCGTCGGTCACAGACAACACAACCTGGCATCTGGTGGCCGATATCGAACGGCTGCGCACCCTGTTGAACATCAGTGACTGGGCCGTTTTCGGTGGAAGCTGGGGCGCAACCCTGGCGTTGATCTATGCGCAGGCGCATCCCGACCGGGTGAATAGGCTGATATTGCGCGGCGTGTTTCTGGCAACGCAGGCCGAGCTGGACTGGTTCTATGGTGGTGGCGCGGGCAAGTTCTGGCCCGAGCAATGGTCCAAGTTCACCGCTCTGCTCTCCGAGACTGAGCTTTCCGACACGATTGGGGCCTATAACAAACGTCTGTTCTCAGGGGATCGGGCGACTGAGGTTCTGTACGGACGGGCCTGGTCCGCTTGGGAAAATGCGCTGGCGTCAATCCATTCGAACGGATCCACCGGAGAAAGCCCGGGTGAGTATGCGCGCGCCTTTGCCCGGCTTGAGAATCACTATTTCATCAATCGGGCTTTCCTTGATCAGGACGGGCAGATTCTGGAGCAGATGGATCGGATCGCTCATATTCCCGGCCATATCGTTCAGGGCCGCTATGACATGATCTGCCCACCGCATTCTGCCTGGAACCTGGCCGAGCGTTGGCCGAATGTCGAATTGAAGATGGTCCGTCAGGCAGGCCATGCCCTGTCTGAACCCGGCATCAGTGCCGAACTGGTCCGCATTATGAACCGCGTGGCCGAGGGGGTAGCATGACCCGCATTGACCGCCGCGCGTTGTTTGCATCAGGTGCCGCTGCGGCGCTGTTGGCGGCAACAGGCGCCTCACTGGCGAATACGCCCAAGCCGGGCGGAACCCTGCGGCTTGCGGTGCCGCGTGACGACAGTCTTGAACAGGTTGCACGGGGGGCGGTGTTTGACACGCTGACCGAAATCGCACCAGACGGTACCTTGCGAGGTGAGCTGGCAACAGGATGGCAGACCGATACGGATGCCCGGATCTGGACGTTTGATCTGCGCGATGATGCGGTGTTCCACGACGGCGTAGCATTGGATATCGCTGATGTGATGGCGGTTTTGGCCGAAGTCGGGCGCGCCGAAGCGCTGGCCCCTAACCGGCTGCACCTTGAACTGGCTAAACCTAATCCCGGCCTGCCTTTCCTGCTGGCCGAAAGTCAATTTGTCATCCCGCGGGCTGGTCAGAGCGTCAAACCGCTGCAGATCGCCAATGGCACCGGTTGCTACCGTGTCGAACGGGCTGAGGATGATCGCCACTTTCTGGGCCGCAAAGTCGTTGACCATTATAAGAGCACTCAGGCCGGCTGGGCGGATACTTTTGAGATTATCGTCATTCCTGATGCCCGCGTCCGGGCCGAAGCATTGCGGGATGGCTATGTGGATATTGCTGCCCTGCCATCATCCGAAGGCTTGAATGGACTGCGCGGTCAGCGCCTTCACCCCAGCGAATCGGATATTGCGCTGGCTGCTGCTGCTCATGTTGGTATGCCCCAGCAGATCGGCGGCGCGCGCGCGCTGGACGACGGACGCATCGCTGAACGGTGGTGGTTGGCGTAAATTCCGGTCAGGGTTCCTGCCGGGGGTTGCAGACTCGGGAAACCCTGCGTATATGCAGTTGCAACAGCGGCGTGTCAGACTTCTGGTCTGGGGCTCCACCGGGAATTTCGACGGGCCGCGCGCCCGTTTTTTTGTGCCCGACTGACAGGGTAGAGTAGCTGATGACAAACGAACTGATAGCCAAAGCTGCCATCGATCGGAGACTGGCCGAGATCATCACCCCAGTGATCGAAGATCTGGGGTATGAGCTGGTCCGTATCCGCCTGATGAGCGGCAAGCAGACCACCTTGCAGATCATGGCCGACAAGCCCGATGGTGGCATCGAAGTGGATGATTGCGCCGAGATATCGAACGCAGTCAGTGCCACACTGGAT
The DNA here is from genome assembly GCF_059611145.1 of Ruegeria sp. CDSB022. NCBI lineage: Bacteria > Pseudomonadati > Pseudomonadota > Alphaproteobacteria > Rhodobacterales > Roseobacteraceae > Ruegeria > Ruegeria sp. CDSB022. The sequence continues at coordinate 110,659 of NZ_JBXWOZ010000007.1, forward strand.
GTCGAAGATCCGATCCTTGACGCCTATGCGCTGGAAGTGTCCAGCCCCGGCATCGACCGGCCTCTGACACGTCTCAAGGATTTTGAGATGTTCGAGGGCTATGAGGCAAAGATTGAAACCGCCGAACTGATCGACGGCCGTCGCCGCTTCAAAGGTGAGCTGGCCGGGATCGAAGGCGATGAGGTTTTGATCAATATCTCCGAGGGAGATGAGACAATCACCATCGGCTTGCAGTTTGACTGGCTAAGCGATGCCAAGCTGGTCCTGACCGATGATCTGATCAAAGAGATGCTGCGCCAGCGCAAGGACGCCGGTGCCCTGAACGAAAACGCTTTCGACGAGATTGAGACCGAAGGGTCCGAAGAGGAGACGAACTGATGGCAATCACCTCAGCCAACCAGCTGGAGCTGCTGCAGACCGCCGAGGCCGTGGCCCGCGAAAAGATGATCGACCCCGGTCTGGTTGTCGAAGCGATGGAAGAATCGCTCGCCCGTGCCGCCAAAAGCCGCTACGGCGCCGAGATGGATATCCGCGTCAGCATCGACCGCAAGACCGGCAAGGCGACCTTTACCCGTGTCCGCACCGTGGTTGAAGATGAGGAGCTTGAGAACTATCAGGCCGAGATGACCGTCGAGCAGGCCAAGCAATACATGGAAGCGCCAGAAGTCGGTAGCGTCTATGTCGAAGAAGTGCCTCCGGTCGAAATGGGCCGGATCGCGGCGCAATCCGCCAAGCAGGTGATTCTGCAGAAGGTCCGCGAAGCCGAGCGCGATCGCCAGTACGAAGACTTCAAGGATCGCGCAGGTACCATCATCAACGGTGCGGTCAAGCGCGAAGAGTTTGGCAATGTCATCGTCGATCTGGGCGGTGCCGAGGCTGTTCTGCGCCGCAACGACAAGATTGGCCGCGAAAGCTATCGCCCCAATGACCGTGTGCGCGCCTATATCAAGGAAGTTCGCCGCGAGGTTCGTGGCCACCAGATCTTCCTGTCGCGCACCGCGCCTGAATTCATGGCTGAACTGTTCAAGATGGAAGTGCCGGAAATCTATGACGGCATCATCGAGGTCAAAGCTGTTGCTCGTGATCCCGGATCGCGCGCCAAGATCGCTGTCATTTCCTATGACGGCTCGATCGACCCTGTCGGTGCCTGCGTTGGTATGCGCGGCAGCCGTGTGCAGGCCGTCGTGAATGAGCTGCAGGGCGAAAAGATCGACATCATTCCATGGAATGAAGATCAGCCCACCTTCCTGGTGAACGCGCTGCAGCCTGCCGAGGTGTCCAAGGTGGTTCTGGACGAAGAAGCCGGCAAGATCGAAGTTGTGGTTCCCGAGGAACAGCTGAGCCTCGCCATCGGTCGCCGTGGTCAGAACGTACGTCTGGCCAGCCAGCTGACCAACCTGGACATCGACATCATGACCGAGGCCGAAGAATCGGCGCGTCGTCAGAAAGAGTTCGAAGCCCGCACCGGCCTGTTTATGGAAAGCCTGGATCTAGACGAATTCTTTGCTCAGTTGCTGGTATCGGAAGGCTTCACCAACCTGGAAGAAGTCGCCTATGTCGAGCTTGACGAGCTGTTGGTCATTGACGGCGTAGACGAAGGCACCGCGCAGGAACTGCAGACCCGTGCGCGTGAACACCTGGAAGCACAGGCCAAAGCGGCGCTGGATGCAGCGCGTGAGCTGGGTGTCGAGGACAGCCTTATTGAATTCGAAGGTCTGACACCCCAGATGGTAGAAGCGCTGGCCAAGGACGACGTGAAAACGTTGGAAGACTTTGCCACCTGCGCTGACTGGGAACTGGCTGGTGGTTGGACCACAGTTGATGGTGAGCGTATCAAGGATGACGGTGTTCTGGAGCCTTTTGGCATAACGCTGGAAGAGGCGCAGGATCTGGTCATGACCGCACGCATCATGCTGGGCTGGGTTGATCCTGCCGAATTGGAGCAAGCTGAAGAAGACGGCGTAGCGGCCGACGAGGAAGCCGAGGCCTGATCGCAGGCTTCGGGTGGCGCACATGGGTCGCGGTGGCGTCCATAAGGATCGGTCTGACGGACCCGAACGCAAGTGCATTGCCACTGGCGAGGTTCAGCCTAGATATGGGCTGATCCGCTTTGTGGTCGGGCCAGACGGTCAGGTCTTTCCTGATGTCGCGGCAAAACTGCCGGGGCGCGGTGTTTATGTCTCGGCCGACCGTAGCGCGTTGGATAAAGCCATCGGCAAGAAATTGTTCGCGCGGGGGTTCAAGGCGCAGGTCACTGTGTCAAAGGATCTGGCCGATGAGGTTGAAAAGCAGATTGCGCGGCGCGTGATCGAGCTTTTGAGCCTCGCGCGCAAGTCCGGTGATGCGGTTGCTGGCTATGAAAAGGTCAAGGCAATGCTGGACCGGGAAGAGGCCCAGATATTGCTTCAGGCGTCCGATGGATCGGGGCGCGGCAAGTCGAAACTCAGCACGCCGCACTTTGGGAAATACATCGGCTGGTTGACCGCAGACGAACTTGGGGCGGCATTTGGGCGCCAAACCGTGATTCATGCGGCCTTGGCCTCTGGCGGACTCGCCAAACGTGTTGTAGAGGAAGCGCAGCGCCTGCATGGCTTGCGCGAAACGGATGACGGCGGCAAGGGCCGCGCGGAAGGGTAAGAAGCTTTATGAGCGATAGTGACGGCAAAAAGACATTGGGTCTTCGTGGCGGGGCGCGCCCCGGAAATGTGAAACAAAGTTTCAGCCACGGACGTACCAAGAATGTCGTGGTGGAAACCAAACGCAAGCGCGTGGTGGTCCCCAAGCCGGGTGCGGCCAAAACCGGTGGTGGAGCTACGCCATCAGGTGATCCGTCGCGTCGTCCAGCCGGGATTTCCGACGTGGAAATGGCGCGCCGGATGAAGGCGCTGCAGGCTGCCAAGGCGCGTGAGGTCGAAGAGGCCGCCGAGCGTCAGGCCGCTGAAAAAGCGCGCGAGGAAGAGCGTGCCCGTCGCCGTGCGGAACTAGAGGCCAAAGAGCGCGAACAGCGCGAGGCCGAAGAACGCGCGCGCGCCAAGGCCGAAGAGGAAGAACGCAAGCGCAAAGAGGCTGAAGATGCCGCTAAGCGTGTCGTGGCGACCCCGACTCCAGAAGAGCCAAAAGCCGCCCGCAGCCCGGCCAGCAAGCCTGCGCCTGCAGCAACGCCACGCAAGCAGGATCGCGAGCGTGAACAGCGCGGCGCGCGCACCAAGGGCCGTGACGATAACCGCCGTTCAGGCAAGCTGACTCTGGGTCAGGCGACGGGTGGCGAAGGCAACCGTCAGCGTTCGATGGCAGCCATGAAGCGTAAGCAAGAGCGCGCGCGTCAGAAAGCCATGGGCGGCGCGGTCGAGCGGGAAAAAGTTATCCGTGACGTACAGCTGCCCGAGGCGATTGTCGTGTCCGAGCTGGCCAACCGTATGGCCGAGCGTGTCGCGGACGTTGTCAAATCGCTGATGAACATGGGCATGATGGTCACGCAGAACCAGACCATTGACGCTGATACTGCGGAACTGATCATCGAAGAATTTGGCCACAAGGTCACGCGCGTCTCGGCCTCTGACGTCGAGGACGTCATCAAAGAGATCGAAGACAGCGAAGGCGATCTGCAGTCGCGTCCGCCGGTTATTACCATCATGGGTCACGTTGACCACGGTAAGACCTCGTTGCTGGACGCGATCCGCGACGCTCGCGTTGTGGCGGGTGAGGCCGGGGGTATTACCCAGCATATTGGCGCTTATCAGGTGAAAACCGATGGCGGCACAACGCTGTCTTTTCTGGATACACCGGGCCACGCGGCCTTTACCTCGATGCGTTCGCGCGGGGCACAGGTCACGGATATCGTGGTTCTGGTTGTTGCTGCGGATGACGCGGTGATGCCGCAGACGATCGAGGCGATCAACCACGCCAAAGCGGCGGGTGTCCCGATGATCGTTGCGATCAACAAGGTCGACAAGCCGGATGCGAACCCGGACAAGGTTCGCACCGATCTGCTGCAGCACGAAGTCATCGTTGAGAAAATGTCGGGTGAGGTTCAGGACGTCGAAGTGTCTGCCATCACCGGTCAGGGTCTGGACGAGCTGCTGGAAGCCATCGCGCTGCAATCCGAAATTCTTGAGCTGAAAGCCAACCCGAACCGCGCCGCCCAAGGCGCTGTGATCGAGGCTCAGCTGGATGTGGGTCGCGGACCTGTTGCCACCGTTCTGGTTCAGACCGGTACATTGCGTCAGGGCGATATCTTTGTTGTGGGTGAGCAATACGGTAAAGTCCGTGCGCTGATCAACGACAAGGGCGAACGCGTCAAAGAGGCAGGACCCTCGGTTCCGGTTGAGGTTCTGGGTCTGAATGGCACGCCCGAGGCCGGGGACGTTCTGAACGTGACCGAGACTGAAGCGCAGGCGCGTGAAATCGCCGCCTACCGTGAACAGGCCGCCAAGGACAAACGCGCCGCCGCCGGTGCCGCAACCACCCTTGAACAGCTGATGCAAAAGGCCAAGGAAGACGAAAACGTCACCGAACTGCCAATTCTGATGAAAGCGGACGTGCAAGGTTCTGCCGAAGCCATCGTTCAGGCGATGGAGAAGATCGGCAACGACGAAGTACGCGTGCGGGTGCTGCATTCAGGCGTCGGCGCGATCACCGAAACGGATGTCGGCTTGGCGGAAGCGTCCGGCGCCCCGATCCTGGGCTTCAACGTGCGTGCCAATGCCTCGGCGCGGAACACGGCGAACCAAAAGGGCGTGGAAATCCGCTACTACTCGGTGATCTACGATCTGGTCGACGACGTGAAAGCCGCCGCTTCCGGTCTGCTGAGCGCCGAGATCCGCGAAAAGTTCATCGGTTATGCCGAGATCCGCGAAGTCTTCAAGGTTACAGGCGTTGGCAAGGTTGCTGGCTGTCTGGTTACAGAAGGCGTGGCGCGTCGTTCCGCAGGTGTCCGCCTGTTGCGCGACAACGTGGTGATCCACGAAGGCACGCTGAAAACGCTGAAGCGCTTCAAGGACGAAGTGGCCGAGGTTCAGTCGGGTCAGGAATGCGGTATGGCATTCGAGAACTACGACGATATCCGCGCCGGCGACGTCATCGAAATCTTCGAGCGCGAAGAGGTCACCCGGACACTGGATTGATCCGGACAGAACTGAAATTCGGAAAACAGCGGCTCCAACGGGCCGCTGTTTTTCTTTTGGAGAGCTGACGTGAGCCTTTGACTTTTCGCGCGAGTTTTTCTGAGGTTAATCATCAAGTCGCACCGGGTAGCCTTGGTTCAAGAGGCAAAGTAAATCTAGGTTGCTGTCGGCTATGCGGACTTAGCGGCCAATAGGGTTCACCGACGCAGTGCCCGTAGCCAGGCTCAGGCTCGCGACCACGTGCTGTGTATATCTCTCTGCAAGTGAAGTACTTGTACGCCAAAAATAGGAAAGTGGAGGTTCCGATTTGAACTATTGGAAAAGCAAGTAGTGTCCGCGACCGCTTATGCATGTTTCGCGAGATTGGTTTGACGTCAAAATCTGAGCTGGATGCTGCACAGATCGTTGACCAAGAGTCGCCCTCCCAGATCACGGTCAGTCATGAGACAAGAGTTGGCAAAGTGCGAGTTGCGATCAGACATAATCAGCAGAACAGCTTGAGCTTGCGCGACTGGCACACCGATCCATCGGTTGCGGGTGTTTTAGGCATTCTGCATCGCACACAGGCAAGATGGAGGGCCTGTCAGGCATCCGCGATTATCAAATCGCTCGCCTTTTCCCCGATCATGATTGCCGGTGCGTTGGTGTTGCCACTGACGATCTCGGGCATGATCGAACAATCGGCCACGCGCAGATTTTCTAGTCCGTGAACCCTTAGTTTAGGATCGACAACAGATGCCTCAGAGCTTCCCATCGCACAGGTGCCGGTTGGGTGGTAGATTGAGGTCGAATTCGACCTGGCCCAATCCAGCGTAGCGTCATAGTCGTTGCAATTCAGATCTGCTGTTGGTCGAAACTCTTCCGAAATCTTCGAGGCCAAAGGGTTTTTCTTGGCAATTCGCCGCGCGATATTCACGCCATCGACGATGGTCCTGCAATCTGTTTCTGTGGACAAGTAGTTCGGTATGATCTTGACATGTTTGGACGGATCGGGGCCGTTCAAGCGCAACTCCCCCCTGCTTTCCGGGCGCAGCTGGCAGACCGACATTGTAAAGGCCGAGAACGGGTGTACGCCCTCGCCCGGGCTGTCAGCGGACCAGGGTTGGACATGAAACTGTATATCGGGTGTCTCTACATCCGGGCGCGTTTTCATAAAGCCGGTGGCAAGGCTGGCCGCCATTGTCATAGGCCCGGCACGGAACAGTGCATATTTCAGAGCGATGCGCGCCTGATTGAACAGGCTGCGGACTTCATCATTCAGTGTTGGTTCATTGCACTTGAACACCAGGCGCGCCTGTAAATGATCCTGCAAGCCCTTACCGACGCCAGACAGGGCGTGAAGCGGTTCGATTCCGTTTTCTTTGAGGTGGTCCGGGTCTCCAATCCCCGACAACATCAGGATCTGGGGCGAATTGATCGCGCCACCAGACAGGATAATCTCGCGTCGAACCTTCAGAGTTTGCTCGACCCCTGACCTGTCCCGGTAAACCAGCCCGGTCGCCTTTTTCCCGTCCAATACCACGCGCGTCACAAATGCGTTGGTGATGATGTTCAGATTCTGACGACTTCGAATGGGTTTGAGATAAGCCACAGCCGCGCTGCAGCGACGACCGTTGCGGGTGGTCAGTTGGAAATACCCCACGCCCTCTTGTTCAGCACCGTTGTAGTCGGGGTTGAACGGGTAGCCTGCGGCCTGTGCCGCGGCAACCCAGGCGTCGCAGATGGGGCGTTGAATGCGCATGTTCGAAACAGACAAAGGCCCGCCAATGCCGTGAAACTCATCTTCACCGCGTTCTTGATCTTCGCAGCGTTTAAACAGGGGCAAGACATCGTCCCACCCCCATCCCTCATTGCCCATTTGCCGCCAGCGATCGTAGTCTTCTTTCTGGCCGCGGACATAAAGCAGCCCGTTCAGCGAGGATGAACCGCCCAGCACCTTGCCTCGTGGCCAGTCTATGGATCGTCCATTAAGCCCCGGATCGGGTTCAGTGCGATAGCACCAGTCAACCGACGGGTTGTGCATTGTTTTAAAATAACCGACCGGAATGTGAATCCACGGGTTGGTGTCGCGACCGCCAGCCTCCAGCAATGCGACGGTCGTATTGGGATCAGCACTCAAACGGTTGGCAATGACACAGCCCGAAGATCCTGCTCCGACTACCGCATAATCGACTTCCATAACTGTCTCCTCCCGACGCGACTGAAAAAAACTCTATGCAAGATGCGAGAAATATACTAGCCTTTTTTGATACAAAACGTCTCACTAATTGCGATCAGGGAGGTAGGCAATGGAGATCGGTAAGAAACTAAGTGGCATTTCCCGGCGAGATTTTTTTCGTGTGGCCGGGCGGTATGGCATGAGTTCGACACTGCTGGCGGCAGGTGGGTTCGGTGGCGCGATGAGCCTGGCGAATCTGGCGCAGGCAGCCGAATCAACCTATGAAAAGCGCTTCTCGAAAGAGCCAAAGCACACGCTTAAATTCGGCGCATCGGGCTTTAACACCCGCAATCTGCTGATCGAACGCGCCGGCGCGATCGAGTTTGCACGCGATCTGGAAGAGCGCACGGACGGTGAAATTCGGATCGAGTTCATTGGCGACAACCAGATCTGCGGGCAGCTGAGCTGTGTTGAAAAAACTCAGCAGGGCATTGTTGATATTTACGCGGCCTCGACCCAGAACTCGGCTGGAGGCGCGCCGTATCTCAACGTGCTGGACTATGCTTACATGTTCCCCAGCCGGGCAGCGCAGTATCACTTCTTCTACAGCCCGGCGAGCCAGCGCATTCTGCGTGATCCGCTGGAGAAACGGCACGGCCTGAAGTTCCTGTTTACCCACTGTGAATTGCGCGGCCTGCAAATGGGTTCGACCTTTGCCGACAAGCCGACCGTCACCAAACTGGAAGAGCTGTTCGGCACAAAGAACCGTGTGACGGGTACACAGCTGGGACGCATTGCAATGCAGCTGTTGAACCTGAATCCGGTACCGGTTGCATGGGAAGAAACTCTGGATGCGTTGAAGACTGGTCTAATCGACGGGGCTGAAACGTGGGCATCGGCCGTCGCATATGCCAACATGGCTCCTGTGGTGTCGCAGTCAGTTAACCTGAAATTCTTCTGCGGCACTGAACATACCTCAATGTCGGCCAAAGTGTTCGACAGTCTGGGCGGGGAGCTGCAGGATGCTGTGATGGAGTCTTCCTACTTTACGCAGGCTTTGATTCAAGGTGCCAATGAAGCGGCTTTGCTGAACACTGTCGGTTTCTCGGAACCGCAGCTGCCTGATACTATCTTCGCCGAAAATGGAGTACGTCCGGCATTCCTGCCAGATGATCAGATCAAACTGGCCGAAGAGATGTGCGCCCCGAACTACAACCCCGAACCTTGGGCGCAGTGGCGTGAGCGTTTGAACAAATGGGCCGGTGGCATCGATACCTATCAGGAAATCTACGACATCGCGCGAGAGATTCCGGCAGACACCCTGCCGGAAAACGTAGAACCGCGCCGTTGGTGGAAAGGCAAAGCCTGATACAAAAGACGAACCGGCCCCAAGCGGGCCGGTTCTAATACACACCGACTGGGAGGACGGGGTACATGTCGTTTTGGGCAGACACAGGCGCGATCTTCAGTGCCTTTCTCAGCCAGGATTCGTTCGAGATTCAATCGGCGCTGGAATCGGACGCCGCATGGGTGATGGGCGCGGTTATTTCAGCCATGGGCGGATTCGTGATCATGCTGATCTATCGGACAGTGCCGTTTATCGAGCGCCATCTGGAGCGGTCGGTGATGGTATATTCTTACCTCGCCATTGCGTTGATCATTTTCTGGGGCGTGATCGACCGATTCGTGTTCAACGATCAAGAACCGTGGTCCACCACTATCCCTCCCTTGTTGTTTATGGTGATGGCGTGGTTCGGGGCCACGTACAATGTTCGCCTGCGGACGCATCTGAGTTTCAATGAGTTCCGCACCGCAATGCCCCGAGGCGGGCAGTTGGCCTGTTTGATCCTTGATGCGGTGTTGTGGTTCATCTTTGCCGTGATCGTCATCGTGACGACCACGCGACTGGTTGCGTTATCGGCGTCAAATTTTCAGATCGTTCTCGGCACGGACAATATCATGCAGTGGTGGTTTTTGCTGGCCGCGCCTCTTTCGTTCTTTTTGATGATCGGGCGTGTGTTTCAGAACCTCGCCGACGATCTGCAAAACTGGAAAACAGGTGAGCCGCTGATCAAGCAGGCCGTGATCGGAGCAGACTGATGACAGACGGAACTTTGGTTACACTGATCTCACTTGGGGTTACCTTTCTGTTCATGCTGGGCGTGCCGGTGTTTTTGGTCATCGGCTATTGGGTGATCGGCTGCTCATTCGTCCTTGGCTTGACGCTGGACAATATGGGGGCCGAACTGTTGAACGTGTTCAACAAAGGCTTTGCCCTGCTCGCGATGCCGCTCTTTATCCTGACCGGAGACCTGATCAACAAGTCTGGTATTGCCCGAAGGCTCAGCGATTTCGCCTATGCCTGTCTGGGCTGGATACGTGGTGGGTTGGCGATGGCATCGCTTGGTGCCTGCGGGTTATTCGCGGCGATTTCGGGATCAAACTCGGCGACGACAGCCACAATTGGTTCGATGCTGCACCCCGAGATGGTCAAAGGTGGCTATGACGAACGGTTCAGCGCGGCGACCGCTGCGGCAGGGGGTACTGTAGGGATCATTATCCCGCCTTCCATTATCTTCATCGTCTATGGCTTCTTGATGAACCTTCCTATTTCCGAGTTGTTCGTGGCGGGCATTCTTCCGGGCGCGCTCATGGTCTTTGGTATGCAATTCGCGTGCTGGATCATTTGCCGCATGAACGGGTGGGGCCATCTGATCCCTTTGCAGCTCAACCGGATACTGAAAACGGCATTTGGCGCCTGGCTTGGATTTTTCGCCATTGGGCTGGTGCTGTGGGGCATCTACACAGGCAAGTTTTCCCCGACAGAAGCCGCGGGCGTGACGGTTGGCTTCTGTGTGATCGCTGGTTTGGTCAGCTATCCGATCAACCGGATTATGGGGGCCAGAAACGACATATCGCCAACCGAGAAGAGTTACGCCGAAATGTTCGTGGTCGAAGGCTTTACGATCCCCGAGATCCCCTCGATCGTCATCCGCTCGGCCCAGATCACTGGCATCCTCGCACCGCTGATCGCGATATCAGTGGTGATGCAACAGATCTTGTCATTGCTCGGCGCGCAGCAGACAATCGGGGACTTCGTGACTTCAATGGGTGGATACTATGCGGTTCTGTTCACGTCGATGGTGATTGTTTTCTTCTCGGGTATGGTTCTGGAAAGCCTACCTGTAACCATAATTCTCGCCCCAATTCTTGCGCCAATCGCGGCCTCGGTTGGGATTGATCCAATCCATTTCTCGGTGATCTTCCTTGTGGGGGCGTCCATTGGATTCATCACACCACCTTATGGGCTGAACCTCTATGTGGCTTCAGGAGTAACAGGAGTACCCTATTTCCGGTTGCTTCGGTATACGGTACCCTATCTGGTGGCGCTTCTTTCGGTTTGGATTTTAGTGTCGCTTGTGCCCGATCTGGCCTTGATACTGCTGCCAAATAGCTAGACTGTTGCAGGATGGCCGAGACGGAAACACAAGAAAAAGAAACTCAAATACCGACCAACCTCCGCCTCCTGCTGATCCTCGAGGAGGTGGCGCGGCGTGGCGTTTCCGTAAAACCATCGGATCTGATTGAGGCATTAGGTCTGGCCAAGCCAACAATTCACCGTCTGCTGCAAACCGCAGAAGCCGAAGGGTTTCTGCAGCGGGATCTCGATGGCAGATCATATGGCCCGGGACACCGGCTGCGACTGCTATCGGTCAACACCATGTCGTCCGAGCATTTGCGCACTGCGCGACTGGCGATCTTGCGCAGTGTGGCTGAAACTGTTGGCGAGACATGTAATCTCGCCATTCCAGACCGCGAGGGCATGATCTATCTCGACCGGGTGGAAACGAAGTGGCCCCTGCGAATTCAACTGCCGGTCGGGACACAGGTGCCCTTCCATTGCACGGCCAGCGGCAAGATGTACCTGTCCACACTACGGCAAAGAAAGCTGGATGGGTTTCTTTCGGCAGGACATCTACAACCACAAACCGAACGCTCGCTGACCGATCCCAAGGCATTGCGATCTGAGATCCGACGTATCTCTGAGAATAGTTATTCCACCGATGACGAGGAATTCATGACCGGGATGACTGCCCTAGCAGTACCCGTTCAGGATGGACAAGGCCGATTGGTAGGCACGCTTTCGGTTCACGCGCCGACACAACGTCATGACGTCAACAGTCTGATGTCGTTTCTGGGCATACTTCAGAAGGGAGCGAAGCAGCTTTCGGCTCTTTTGAGCCAGTGACTAATGCTTCAGATGACAGTCAAAGCGTGATTTTTTCACCAACTGCGAATTCGATCATCGACCGGTTTGGAGAATTCTGCACCAGAACGGATGAGAGCGCGATAAAAGTTCCGTGTACTCCGTTCGTTCAACTTTGCAGAGTGGACATTAGCGCACCGCTGCCATTCCTAGCTAGCGCAGCATCTGTCACTCTGGGCGCAAATCGGACACTTGCGGTACCGCCACAAATGCAGGGATATGGCGACTTGCTCAGTGCATGACGCAAAGGTCAGAATATTCTATCGCCCAGTACCTATGATTGCCGAGGAGTCGGCAGGAACGTGCTTGCGTGCATGATGATGTCGAAATGCTGCATCCCTTTCTGCAGATCAAAACTGACAGAATGCCCGCCTTTACGCAGCAATTCCGCATAGTCCCGGCTTTGACGAATGAATTCGGGTGTGTCGCGCTCGGCGACGGTTACATGGTAACGCGGACCGGGGGCGGGCAGGTGCAGGATGGGTGAGAGATCGTGTATCTCGACCGGGGTAAGTTGCAGCGGGTCATTCACCGGCGTCAGGCTGATCGGTTCAAGATCATAGACGCCGCTAATCAGAATCACCTCTCGTACCCGCAAGCCGGCGCGGGCTAGCGCATCGGCTGAAGTCGCCATCATCATGGCCGCTAGATGTGCCCCGGCGCTGTGCCCCGACAAGGTGATCTGCGCCGGATCGAACCCAAGGGCCGTCGCCTGTGATCCCAGCCAAAGCAGGGCATCGCGGCACTCTTTGATCATCTGATCCAGTCGGGCCTCAGGTGCGAGCGTATAGTTCAGCGTTGCAAAGGCTTGCCCGTTTTCCACCAGTGTAGGGGCCATCATCGCCGACTCACGCTGACTGAGCGCCTGCCAGTAACCTCCGTGAATAAAGACATGCAGCGGAGCGTTGGCCGTCGACGCAGGAAAGAAGTCGAGCACCTGTTCAGATGTTTCGCCGAAGGGCAGGTTTTCCCGGCATTCCATCCGGGCGCGGTTCTGCGCACTCAGCGCGGCGTAGCTTTCAAGATAGGGTGTCAGATCGCCGCCAACCATCGAACTGGGAGAATACTCCTGCTCCAGCTCTGTCTGAGTGAAACCACGATACAGCATCGCCTACTCCTGCCCGCTATACATCAATTCGGTGCGCACATCGTAGAGATCGTGAAAGAATCGCAAGTCCAGCGCTTTGCGCAGGAACGACACACCGCTAGACCCGCCTGTACCTGGCTGGTTGCCAATAACTCGCTCGACCGCGGTGACATGGTCAAACCGCCAGCGCTGGAACAGGGATTCAACGTCCATCAGCTTTTCGGCCAGCGCATAGAGGTCCCAATACTGATCGGTATTGTGAAACACCTGAGCCCAGATTTTCACCACGCGCGGGTCGCCGGAATAAGGTTGTGCAAAGTCACGGTTCAGCAGGTCATCAGGCACGTCAAACCCTTGCCGGGCCAGCATGTGCAGCACTTCGTCGTAAAGCGAAGGCTTGGTCAGTGCGGCATCCAATAATTCCATGACTTCGGGATCATGCTGGTGAACCTTCAGGGTCGAGGCATCCTTGTTGCCCAGAATGAATTCAATCTGACGATAGCCATAGCTTTGAAATCCCGAGGAGCTGCCAAGTGCTTGCCGAAAGGTCATGTAATCGGCGGGGGTCATGGTCAGAAGCGTTTCCCACGCGGAAATCAACTGCCGCTGGATTGCTTTGACCCGGTCGAGATTCTTCATTGCCGGGCCAAATTCGTCCTCTTGCAGAAAGCGGCGCACTTCGACCAGCTGGTGATGCATCAGCTTCAGCCACAGCTCGCTGACCTGATGGATGATGATGAACAGCATCTCATCTGGTTGCGCGGGATCCTGAAACGTCTTTTGCAGATTCAGTAGGGTTTTGAGCTGCAGGAAGTCGCCATAGCTCTTGCGGTGGGTTTCGGCGAAATCCGTGACCAGAGTGTCCTCGATCCCGCGTTCAAGATACCGGTTGTCCTTGTCGCTCATCTGCGCCTCCAAACACCTGAGTTCCCTCCTGTTTAGGGGGTGAAGCCGTTTAACGCCAGAGGGTTAGGTCCAATCCAGAACAACCTTGCCGGATCGACCTGATTTCATCTCGCCAAAGCCCTTGGCAAATTCATCAACCTTGAAACGGTGCGTGATCACTCGGCTGACATCCAAACCGTTCTGTAACATGGCAATCATCTTATACCAGGTCTCGAACATCTCGCGCCCATAGACACCTTTGATGGTGATGGCCTTGAATACGATGCGGGACCAGTCCACGGGGGATTTTCCAGGTGGGATGCCCAGCAGAGCGATCTTGCCGCCCATCACCAGTGCCTCGACCATCTGGTCCAGTGCAATTTGTGAACCTGACATCTCCAGCCCGACGTCAAAACCCTGCTGCATGCCCAGTTCGACGATCACGTCCTGCAAATCTTCCTTGGTCACATCGACAGGGCGCAATGTTGGCACAACATGCGCAGCCAGCGTCAAGCGGTCCGGATTGATATCGGTGATCACCACATGCCGCGCGCCTGCATGGCGGGCCACGGCGGCGGCCATGATGCCGATGGGGCCTGCACCGGTGATCAGCACATCCTCACCCAGCAGATCAAAACTGAGTGCGGTGTGCACAGCATTCCCCAACGGGTCGAGAATGGCTCCGATTTCGTCGGGAATGTCATCGGGCAGGGGCACCACGTTGAAGGCAGGTAGTTTCAGGTATTGCGCAAAGGCACCCTGTTCATTGACGCCGATTCCGCGCGTGCCGGGATCCAGATGGAACTTGCCAGCACGGCTTTGGCGGCTGTCGGTTGTGATCAGGTGCCCCTCGCCGGAGCAGCGCTGGCCGATCTCAAGCCCGGTCACGTTGCGCCCGATCTCAACGATTTCACCGGCAAATTCATGGCCGGTGATCATTGGGGTGGGCACAGTTGCGGCGGCCCAGTCGTCCCAGTTCCAGATGTGGATATCGGTGCCGCAGATGCCGGTCTTGTTGATGCGGATCAGCACTTCATCAGGGCCGATCTCGGGCACCGGGGCCTGCACCATCCACAAGCCCTCCTCGGGCTTGGATTTTTCCAGCGCTTTCATCGTATTGGGTCGCATCAGATGATCCCCAGCTCTTTGCCGACCTTGCTAAAGGCGGCCAGCGCACGGTCCAGCTCATCCTTTGTCAGCGCCGCATTCATCTGCGTTCTGATCCGTGCCTTACCGCGCGGGACGACGGGGAAGAAAAAGCCCGAAACATAAACGCCTTCGTCAAACAGCTTTGCGGCCACGTCCTGCGCCAGTTGTGCTTCGCCCAGCTTAACCGGGATGATCGGGTGTTCGCCGGGTAGAAGGTCAAAACCCAACTTTTCCAACCCCGCGCGCCAATATTTGGCGTTGCTGAACAGTTGCGCGCGCAGCATGTCGCCCTCTTCGACCAGACGGATGGCTTCGATCCCGGCAGCAACGATTGAAGGCGGCAGCGAATTTGAGAACAGATAGGGCCGCGCCCGCTGCCGCAGCAGGTCGATCACCGGCTGCGGCCCGGCGATATAACCGCCGATTGCCCCCCCAAGTGCCTTGCCCAAGGTTCCCGTCAGAATATCCACAGCGACACCGAAATGATCCGGTGTACCGGCCCCGTTCGGACCCATGAATCCGGTGGCATGGCAGTCATCGACCATGACAATGGCGTCATATTTGTCCGCCAGTTCGCGGATTTTCGGCAAGTTAGCCAGATAGCCATCCATCGAAAACACACCGTCTGTCGCGATCATGATGTGACGCGCGCCGTCCTCGCGTGCCTGCTTCAGCCAGGCCTCCAGATCGTTCATGTCGTTGTTCAGATAACGATAACGTTTGGCCTTGCACAACCGTACCCCGTCGATGATTGAGGCATGGTTCAGACCGTCCGAGATTATGGCATCTTCAGGCCCTAACAAAGGCTCAAACAGCCCTCCATTGGCATCAAAACAGGCTGCAAACAGGATCGCATCGTCCTTATTCAGGAATTGTGCCAGCTTCTGTTCCAGCTCACGGTGAATGTCCTGTGTGCCACAAATAAACCGGACCGAGGCCATGCCGAACCCTTTGGGTTCCATCGCGTCTTTGGCGGCGGCGATCAGTGCCGGATGATCGGCCAGACCCAGATAATTGTTGGCGCACAGATTGATGACCTGCCTGTCGCCCACAGTAATCTCGCCGCCCTGGGGCGAGGTGATCATTCGTTCACGCTTGTACAGACCCTCCGCTTCGATCTGCACGAGGGTGTCGGTGACATGGGACAGGAATGCATCTGACATGGCGATCTCCGTTCAACTGAGTCGCATGTCTAACATAACGGATGAAATTCCCAAATAGGGGAATTACAGTATGAAGGAAAAATTTCCGTAAAGGCGGAAATGCGCCGGTGTCAGGCGTTTTTGACGATCAGGAACACCCTTGCTGGCTTCTTGGCAGTAATTGAGTGCAGAACGTCGGCCGCGTATCGCGCGGTGTCGCCCTGGTTCAGTTCGCTGACGGCACTGCCCGAGGTGACGCGCACCGCACCTTCAAGTACCGTCAACTGTTCATGCGCGCCGCGGGCGTGTGGTTGGCTGTTCAGCGCGCCATCACTGTCAAAGCGGATATCGTAGACCTCGTGGCCACCGGCCTCTTCGGGCGGGGAGAGGATGCGGATGCGGCAATTCTGGCCCATATTGTCGATGCTGGGCACTTCGTCGCTGCGCAGGGTTTCGATCTGATCGGCGTTATTGGCCTCTTCCAGCAGGCCAGCGAAGTCCACCTGCAGGGCGCGGGTCAGGTTCCACAGGGTCGAGATCGTCGGGCTGCTTTCACCGCGTTCGATCTGGCTGACCATGGATCGGGACACGCCGCTGAGATTGGCCACAGCTTCCAGCGACAGGCCTTTGGCGCGGCGGGCCTCTTTCAGGCGGGCGGGCAGGCGCGTCAGGATATCGTCTGAATTTTCCGTCATGACGGAATCTCATGCGCGTTTGGTGGCCTCATGTCAATTCCGCTTGTGACGGTACGTCCTATGGGACAGTTCCAATGGCTGGATGCATAGTGCCCGCAAATCCACGAGGAGAAGAGACATGAAAGATATCGTCATTCTTGATGGTGCGCGCACCGCGATTGGCACATTTGGTGGCGCCTTGGCTTCAACTGCGCCGATTGATCTGGCGACCGTTGTGACTGAAGCGGCGATGGAGCGATCTGGAGTTGCGCCCGAGCAAATCGGCAATGTGGTGTTTGGTCATGTCATTAATACCGAACCACGCGACATGTACCTGTCACGCGCCGCGGCCAAGCAGGCCGGTATCCCCGTTGAAACGCCCGCGATGAACGTAAACCGTCTGTGCGGGTCCGGTGCGCAGGCGATTGTGTCGGCGGTACAGTCCCTGATGCTGGGCGACGCCGAATTCGCTGTAGCTGGTGGCGCCGAAAGCATGTCGCGGAGTCCGTATATCGTGCCACAGGCGCGCTGGGGAGCGAAGATGGGCGATGTCACCTCGATGGATATGATGCTGGGCGCGTTGAACTGCCCGTTTGGCACTGGCCATATGGGCATTACGGCGGAAAACGTTGCTGATGAGCACCAGATCACCCGTGAGCAGATGGATGAATTCGCGATGGCCAGCCAAACCCGTGCGGCGGCTGCGCTGGAGGCGGGGTATTTCCAAAGCCAGATCACGCCGGTTCAGGTCAAGGTCAAGCGCGACATGGTCGATTTCATGGTCGACGAGCATCCCAAACAGACATCCGCCGAGGCGCTGGCCGGGCTGCGTCCTGCCTTCCGCAAGGATGGCCGGGTGACGGCAGGCAACGCGTCGGGCATCAACGATGGTGCGGCGGCGATGGTACTGGCCACGGCGGAGGCGGCCGAGAAGGCCGGCTTGAAACCCAAGGCACGCATTCTGGGCTATGGCCACGCAGGCGTACGCCCCGAGGTGATGGGCATTGGTCCGGTTCCTGCGGTGCAAAACCTGATGGCGCGGACGGGCCTGACGCTGGGTGATTTCGATGTGATCGAAAGCAACGAAGCCTTTGCCGCGCAAGCGTTGGCCGTGAACAAAGAGCTGGGCTTGGATGCCGCCAAGGTAAACCCGAATGGCGGGGCGATTGCGCTGGGCCATCCGGTGGGTGCAACCGGTGCGATTATAACGCTGAAAGCCCTGTATGAGCTGGAGCGCACGGGCGGGTCCAAGGGTTTGGTCACCATGTGCATCGGTGGCGGTCAGGGCATTGCCATTGCCTTTGAGCTGCTCTGAAACCGAACCAAGCAGGGGGGCTGTCTGGCCCCCATAGCACCTGTGGCGCAATTCCCCCCGAAGGTATTTTTGGCCAGATGAAGCGGGCGGGATTGGGTTTAGCTGAAGCTTGTCAGCAATAGGACGAGGGCCGCGCCGGTAGCGGCACCAATGGTGGCGGGCAAGGCAACGGACCATAGGCGCGACGGTGTCGGCTCATCTTTTTGGGTTTGGGAAATCAATGCGTTTTCCACCAGTGCTGGAAGCCGCGGACCAAACCGGGCCAGAACCATTGCCGTTTTGCCAAGATCGCGAAGTGCGGCGCGGGGGCCGATGGATTGTTTGATGTAGTCTTCGACCACGGGCCGGGCGACTTCCCAGATGTTCATTTGCGGGTCGAGTGAACGCGCGACGCCTTCGACCACGACCATTGTACGCTGAAGCAGGATCAGCTCGGTACGGGTTTCCATGCCGAAGCGTTCAGTGACTTCGAACAGATAGCTGAGCAACCGTCCCATTGAGATATGGGTGGCGTTCATACCAAAGATCGGCTCTCCAACCGCGCGCAGGGCACGGGCGAATTCATCGACATCCTGGTTGGCGGGGACATATCCGGCCTCGAAATGCACCTCGGCCACGCGTTTGTAATCGCGGCGGATAAAGCCAAAGAGAATCTCGGCATAGACCCGGCGGGTGTATTCGTCGATATGGCCCATGATGCCATAGTCATAGGCAATGATATCGCTATTTGCCGCGACCTTCAGGTTACCCTGGTGCATGTCAGCGTGGAAATAGCCGTCGCGCAGAGCATGCAGCAGGAACAGGCGCAGCACGCGTTCGGCCAGATCGCGGCGGTCATGACCGGCTGCATCCAGTGCGCCATTGTCGCCCAGCGGGATGCCATCTGCCCAGCTGAGTGTCATTACCCGACGCGCCGACAGGGACCAGACCACGGGGGGCAACCAGAAACCGGCATCGTCCTTGGTGTTAGCGGCATATTCCGAGGCAGCCGAGCTTTCCAGACGCAAGTCCAGCTCGCCACGCACGACGCCGTCGAAATGTTCGATCACTTCCATCGGGCGCAGGCGGCGCGCGCCGGGGGCGAAGAGTTGCACGATTCGGGCAGCGAAATAGAACGCATCAACATCCTTGCGGAAGGCACGTTCGATCCCCGGCCGCAAAACCTTGACGGCGACATCCTCGCCTGTGCTGACCAACTTGGCCTTATGGACCTGGGCGATTGAGGCGGCCGCAATCGGTTCGCTGAACTCATCGAATATCTCGACGACGGGTTGACCAAGCTCTTTCTCGACCTCGGCCATGGCCTCGGCCTTGGAGAACGGGGGCAGTTTGTCCTGCAGCACGCGTAGCTGTTCTGCCAGTTCGTCTCCAACCACGTCGGGCCGCGTGGACAGAACCTGACCGAACTTGATATAGGCAGGTCCCAGGGCGGTGAGGGCACGGGTGGCTGGGGGCATCGACGGATCGCCTTTGTAACCCAGCCATTGAAAGGGTTTGCCCAGGGTGTGGGCCAGAACGCGCAGGGCGCGTGGTGCTTCGAACGCGTCCAGAACGACATTCATGGCACCTGTCCGTTCCAGCGTCGCGCCGGTCCGGATCAAGCGGATGATATTGTGAGGGCCGCGCATCAGATTTTCCAGCCGGAATGCAGCGCGGCAATGCCCATGGTCAGGTTACGGTATTTCGCGTTGTCGAACCCGGCGGTGCGGACCATGTTCAGGAAAGTATCCTGATCCGGGAAATTACGGATCGATTCGACCAGATACTGATAGCTGTCATAATCATTGGCGATCAGCTTCCCCATGCGCGGGATGACATTGAAACTGTAGAGGTCATAGAGTTTCTGCAGCCCGTCATTGGGCAACTGGCTGAACTCCAAAACCATCAAGCGGCCGCCGGGTTTCAATACGCGGTAGGCCTCGTTCAATGCCTCTTGCGGACGGGTCACGTTTCGGATGCCGAAGGAGATCGTGTAGACGTCAAAGGTGTTATCCTCGAACGGCAGGGCCATCGCATCGCCTACCACCCAATTCAGACTGTCCGACATCTGATCCGCCTCGGCCCGCTGTCGGCCTTCGATCAGCATCGGCTCGGTCAGGTCCAGAACGGTGGCATGGCCACGGCCTGCGCGTTTCAGGAACCGGAACGAGATATCGCCGGTACCGCCCGCCACATCCAGCAGGCGCTGACCGGGGCGTGGGGCCAGCCAGTCCATCATTGCGTCTTTCCAGATCCGGTGAATGCCCATCGACATGACATCGTTCATCACATCGTATTTTGAGGCGACCGAGTTGAACACGCCCTGCACGCGCCCGGCCTTGTCGGCCTCGCGCACGGTTTCGAACCCGAAATGAGTGGTCTTGTCGCTGTTGTCGGACATTTGCCTTGCCGTTTGTCGAATTTCGCCTCTGTTATAGGGCGATAAGAACCGGGCACAATGCGGCCCTTTGGAATAGGAGCCAGGAAATGCCCGAATTGCCCGAGGTCGAGACAGTAAGACGCGGCCTGTCCCCGGCGATGGAAGGTATCGTGATCGAACAGGCGGATGTAAATCGCCCCGATTTGCGCTGGCCGTTTCCTGACCGGATGGCCGAACGGTTGACCGGCCAGCGGGTCGATCGGTTGCGGCGGCGGTCCAAGTACATTCTAGCTGATCTTAGCAGTGGCGAAACGTTACTGATTCATCTGGGCATGTCCGGGCGGATAACGGTCTCGGGTGATCCACTGGGCCAATTTGCGCATACCCATCCCATGCCCGAGAAACATGACCATGTGGTGTTTCACATGGCCAATGGTGCTCGGATCACCTTCAATGACCCACGTCGGTTTGGTGCGATGGACCTGCTACCTACGGCAACCGCCGAGCATCATAAGCTGTTATCGGTCCTGGGACCGGAGCCGTTGGGCAATGATTTTCATGAACAGCATCTGATCGAAGCGTTCAAAGGCAAGAACACACCGGTCAAATCAGCGCTGTTGGATCAGGGAATCGTTGCAGGACTGGGCAATATCTACGTCTGCGAAGCGTTGTATCGGGGTCGAGTGTCGCCACGTCGCAAAGCGGGACAGATTTCTTCTACCCGCGTTGCCGCGTTGGTTCCGATCATCCGTCAAGTGCTGCAGGAGGCGATCGAGGCAGGTGGATCGTCACTGCGGGATTTCCGGCAAGCCGATGGAGAACTTGGATATTTTCAGCACAGCTTTGATGTCTACGGGCGCGAGGGTGCGCCCTGCAGGACAGGGGGTTGCGGGGCAGAAATCAAGAGAATCACCCAGTCCGGTCGCTCATCCTTCTATTGTGTGCAATGCCAAAGATAGCTTGATCCAAGTTTTTCGCGTGGTAAGGAATCGTACCTGAACGGAACAACCGGAAGCTCTAACTCATGGCTTTTGAGACGATCATCGTCGAAATCGAAGACCACGTCGCCCTCATCAAACTCAACCGCCCCGATGCGATGAATGCGCTGAACACTCAGTTGCTGGGTGAATTGTGCACCGCGTTGGAAGAGGCGGATGGAAACGACAAGGTACGCTGCGTCGTCATCACAGGCTCGGACAAGGCCTTTGCCGCAGGTGCGGACATCAAGGAAATGTCCGAGATGAGCTTTGTTGACGTCTTCACTGTCAACCTGTTTGCCGAGGCCAACGATCGTATCTCGGCCATCCGCAAACCTATCATTGCAGCAGTTGCGGGTTATGCGCTGGGCGGTGGCTGTGAATTGGCGATGCTGTGCGATTTCATCATTGCCGCCGATACTGCCAAGTTTGGCCAGCCTGAAATCAATCTGGGCGTTATTGCAGGGCTGGGCGGCAGCCAACGTCTGACCCGGTTCGTTGGCAAGTCAAAATCGATGGACATGAATCTGACCGGTCGCTTCATGGACGCGGAAGAGGCTGAACGTTCTGGTCTTGTCAGCCGGATTGTACCGGCCAAGAAGTTGATCGAAGAAGCCATTGGCGTGGCCCAGAAAATTGCCGAGAAATCGCAACTGTCGACCATGGCGGCAAAAGAGGCGGTCAACCGCAGCTATGAAGTGCCGTTGAGCGAAGGTATGTTGTTCGAGCGCCGGGTGTTCCATTCGATGTTCGCCACCGAGGACCAGAAAGAAGGCATGGCAGCCTTTCTGGAAAAACGCTCGGCTCAGTTCCGGGACAAGTAAACCGGCCACGAAATATGTATCGAACAGGCGGGCTGAGCCCGCCTTTTTCTTGCCCGCGGTTCAGCAGTACAGAATCGGCTTGGCAAAGCCTCAAAACTTGTCTATGCACCGCCGCTATACATGCGCGTGCGGCCCGCTTGGCCCGACTCACACTCGTGATTCTGATCCGGTGCGGATATCCGCGGCGCGCATCCTACATAACCGTACCGAACAAAGGTCAGAGACACATGGCAAATTCGCCCCAGGCAAAAAAACGCGCTCGTCAGAACGAAAAGCGTTTCGCCGTTAACAAAGCGCGTCGTTCGCGTATCCGCACCTATCTGCGCAAAGTAGAAGAAGCAATCGCATCCGGTGACAAGGACGCAGCAACTGCCGCTCTGCGCGCAGCTCAGCCCGAACTGATGCGCGGCGTCACCAAAGGCGTCTTCCACAAGAACACAGCCTCCCGCAAAATGTCCCGTCTGTCGGCCCGCGTCAAAGCGCTGGGCTGAGTCTTTATGTGACCTAGGGTCACGTAAGCATGGCTGAACTATTCCGAAGGGCGTCGCATATCGCGGCGCCCTTTTGCTGTTGCCAGAATACCGCGTCTTCACGTTGCCGAGAGATTCTTTCGCACAAAGACCCGAGTCAATATCAGAGTTTCGTTGCCGCAGACGTCGGCCTCTTGTTACCACTGATACAGCGATTCACTCGCTTGGGGGGACAGGCTGTTCCTGCGATTGTACTGACGGGCATCAGAGCGGTCGAGGAACGAATGTTGGCATCCGGATAAACCGGTTTGCTGATCTGCTGAGGGTCTTGGGGTAACCGAGGATCCGAGCCCTGTCTAAAGATAAGATTGCGAAGCGCAGGCCGCTTTTCGGGATATTCAGGTGCTGGATGTCACGAGTTTGGATTGTGCTGACTTTCAGGGACAAACCCGCCAAACTTCTGCGGTTTGGCACAGGGTATCCTTTTGCGAGTGACATCGTGATCCGGGCGACCGGGGCTTAGTAATAAGGCCGACAGGCCAATAAAGAATGGGATGCGTGAGGCGCTTAATGACACAAGAGAAATGGGGACTACTGCGTAACAAACTGCTCAAGGCGATCGGAAAGAACAACTATACCACCTGGATCGAGCCTCTTGAATTCCAAGAGCTGCAGGACGGTGTAGCGGTGTTCTCGGTTCCGACGAACTTTATGGGCAATTATGTGAGCCAGAATTTTGCGGATCTTATCCTGTATGAGATGAACACCGCCGGAGAATCTGTACAGCGCCTCGCGTTCCGAGTGGCAGCGAACTCTCCGGTACGTCCTTCGAACGACGTGGCAACTGCGCCTGCCCGCGTTCAGGAAGCGCAAACGCAGACTTTATCCGCGACCGCGAATGATGCGTTGGAATCCCTGCAGGCGGCGCCGTTGGATTCTCGTTTCACGTTTGACAGCTTTGTGGTCGGCAAGCCCAACGAGCTGGCCCATGCCGCCGCGCGTCGTGTGTCCGAAGGTGGCCCCGTGACTTTTAACCCGCTGGTTCTGTATGGCGGTGTCGGCTTGGGTAAAACCCACCTGATGCATGCCATCGCCTGGGAACTAAAGACTAAACATCCCGAATTGAATGTTCTGTACCTGTCGGCGGAACAGTTCATGTACCGCTTTGTGCAGGCGCTGCGGGAACGCCGGATGATGGACTTCAAACACCTGTTCCGTTCGGTCGATGTGCTGATGGTTGATGACGTCCAGTTTATCGCTGGAAAGGATTCGACTCAGGAAGAGTTCTTTCACACGTTCAACGCGCTGGTAGACCAGAACAAACAGATCATCATCTCAGCCGACCGCGCCCCGGGCGAGATCAAGGACCTGGAGGACCGTGTGAAATCACGCCTGCAATGTGGTCTGGTCGTCGATCTGCATCCCACTGATTACGAACTGCGTCTGGGCATCTTGCAAACCAAGGTTCAGCAATACAGCCGCACCTATCCTGACGTGACTATCGTAGATGGGGTGCTGGAATTCCTGGCCCATCGCATCTCGACCAATGTGCGTGTTTTGGAAGGGGCCTTGACCCGGCTGTTTGCCTTTGCCTCGCTTGTCGGGCGCGAGATCGACATGGAGCTGACGCAGGATTGCCTGGCGGACGTGCTGCGCGCGTCAGAACGCAAGATTACCGTCGAAGAGATTCAGCGCAAAGTGTCAGAATATTACAATATCCGCCTTAGCGACATTATAGGCCCCAAGCGGTTGCGCTCCTATGCGCGCCCGCGTCAGGTGGCGATGTATCTGTGCAAACAGCTGACCAGCCGCTCTTTGCCCGAGATTGGCCGTCGGTTTGGCGGACGCGATCACACCACGGTCATGCATGGCGTCAAACGCATCGAAGAACTGAAGACAACCGATGGCCAAATCGCCGAAGACGTGGAAATGCTGCGTCGCGCGCTGGAAGCCTGAGTATCTTCTAGGCATTAAACAGGCGCCCCGGATCCTGATGGCCGGGGCGTTTTTTTGTGCGCAATAGTCCACGGTTGGCTATGAACTGTGACCGCAGGGTCACGCGCCTCTTGACCCTGCGGGCAAACCGACTCAGAAATCCATAAAAAATCCTTGTGCCTCAGGGCGGAGGCGCTAACGTGCCAGTCCCGCCCATTTTCGGCACGCAAGTCAGAGGAATTAAGGGTATGAAGATCAGCATCGAACGCGGCACCCTTCTCAAGGCCGTTTCCCAGGCCCAATCCGTCGTCGAACGACGCAACACGATCCCTATACTTGCTAATGTTCTGATCGAGGCCGAAGGTGATCAGGCCATGTTCCGCGCCACCGATCTGGATATCGAAGTGGTCGACAAGGCCCCTGCGCAGGTGGAAAAGGCCGGCGCCACCACGGTTGCCGCCACAACCCTGCACGAGATTGTGCGCAAACTGCCCGATGGCGCGTTGGTCACCCTGACCGCCGACAGTGCGGCGGGTCGCCTGACGGTTGAAGCCGGGCGATCGAACTTCTCTCTGGCGACTCTGCCGAAAGAAGATTTCCCGGTTATGGCCTCATCGGAATACCAGTCGAACTTTACGGCTTCGGCAGCATTGCTGCGCCGTTTGTTCGACAAATCGAAATTCGCCATCTCAACCGAAGAGACGCGGTACTATCTGAATGGCGTCTATATGCATGTTTCAGATGGCTCCGAAGGCGGCAAGGTGCTGCGCTGTGTGGCCACCGATGGTCACCGTCTGGCGCGCATTGACGCAGACCTTCCGGATGGGGCTGCGGATATGCCCGGCGTGATCGTGCCACGCAAAACCGTGGGTGAGATGCGCAAGCTGTTGGATGATGACGAGATGGATATCGCCGTTTCCGTCAGCGAAACCAAGGTGCGTTTCGCAACGCCGGATATTACGCTGACCTCGAAGGTGATCGACGGCACATTCCCCGACTACACACGGGTCATCCCGCAGGGCAACACGCGGCAACTGGAAGTGGATGCGGCTGAGTTTGCTCAGGCCGTCGACCGGGTTGCGACGGTCTCGTCTGAACGTTCGCGCGCGGTCAAGCTGCAGCTGGATACGGATAAACTGGTTCTTTCGGTCAATGCCCCGGACAGCGGTGCCGCCGAAGAAGAGCTGGCCGTCGCTTATTCAGATGAACGGCTCGAGATCGGTTTCAACGCAAAATACCTGCTGGAGATTGCCTCTCAGGTGGATCGCGAAAACGCGGTGTTCCTGTTCAACTCCGCTGGTGATCCGACCCTGATGCGCGAGGGCAATGACCTGAGCGCGGTCTATGTGGTCATGCCGATGCGTGTCTGATCGGCTTTGGGGGCTGATCGCTGAGGAAAGAGAGGGGTCATGACCTTGGCCCTGACCGAACTGACGGTCTCGCATTTTCGCTCTCACAAACTGGCGCGCCTGTCGCTGGATGGCCGCCCGGTTGCCATTCACGGACCCAACGGCGCGGGTAAGACCAATATCCTTGAAGCTGTTTCGATGTTTTCACCCGGCCGTGGCATGCGGCGGGCCAGTGCTGCCGAGATGACGCGTCGCCCCGAGGCGCTGGGCTGGAAGCTATCCGGTCTGCTGCAAGCACAGGGACAGCATTACGAGATCGAGACATGGTCCGAAGGCGGCACGGCGCGGCAGGTTCGGATTGATGGCAAATCCGCCAGTCAGATTGATCTGGGTAAACTGGCGCGGGTTGTCTGGTTGATTCCTTCGATGGATCGGCTGTGGATCGAGGGGGCTGAGGGGCGGCGGCGATTTCTCGATCGCATCGCGCTCAGCTTTGATCCTGCCCACGCCGAAGCCTCACTGATTTATGAAAAATCCATGCGCGAACGCAACCGGCTGCTGAAAGAACAGGTGCGCGATGCCCATTGGTACGCCGCGCTCGAGGGGCAGATGGCCGAAACCGGACATCGCATCCATGTGGCGCGCATGGCCGCTCTGGATCATCTGCGCACAGCACAGGATCAGGCCGAAACGGGTTTTCCATCGGCTGATCTTGAGCTGGTTCAAACCGAAGGTGCCATGCCGGAAACGGCGGATGATCTGCGAGAGGGGCTGAATGAAAGCCGCTTTCGCGATCTGGCGGCGGGGCGCACACTGGTCGGGCCACACCGGTCTGACCTGTACGGCGTCTTTGCCGCCAAGGGCGTTCCGGCCAAGGATTGCTCGACCGGTGAGCAAAAGGCGCTGCTGGTCTCGCTGATCCTGTCCAACGCGCGCGCTTTGGCCGGGATGATCGGGGCACCGCCGATTGTGTTGCTGGATGAGGTTGCCGCCCATCTGGATGCCGGGCGCCGCGCCGCGCTTTATGAAGAGATTTGCGCGTTGGGGGCTCAGGCCTGGATGACGGGCACCGGGCCTGAACTGTTTGCAGAATTGGGGGACCGCGCCCAGACCTTGGTTGTCACCGAAGGTGATGAGGGCTCGATCGTCGATTAGGCCGGTTCGCTGACCTTACGTTCCCACAAGAAGCCGCGCATTACTTCGTCGACTGGGGTCTGTGCCATGTGGTTGACGTAATTCGACATGGTTTTCTGCGCCAGGCCCAGCACCACGTCCAACACGGCGCGGTGCGAATAACCAGCGTCAAAGAAGGCTTGCAGCTGCGCCTCGGTGGGATTGCCACGGGTCTGCATCATCTGCAGCGTAAATGTCCGCAGCGCCTCGAGCTTGGCATTGGGCAGCGCGGTTTCGTTGCGCAGCGCTTCGGTGATGTCATCCGACACCTTCATCATCTTGGCGATGCCGGTATGGGCGGGCACGCAATAGTGGCACTCGTTCTCGACATTGATGGTCTGCCAGACGACGGTTTTTTCGTCATTGTCGAAATCGGTCTGCATGAAGAGGCCATGTAGAACCTGGTAGCCTTCCAGATGCTGTGGGCTTTCGGCCATCACCTTATGCAGGCCGGGCAAGCGGCCAAACGCGGCCTGAGATTTTTCCAACAGAGGTTTGGACCCTTCGGGGGCGGTGGTCAGGTCGTGGGATGGGAAATCGGCCATGTGGATGCTCCATTTTTTGATGTCTGAGTCGGAAATAGTCTTTCTTGAGCGATCACTCAAGTATATATTTGAGTGACCGTTCAATAATTGGTGATGTCGATGCCCCGCAAACCTGCCTATGACCGAGACGCGCTGATCGCGCAGGCCCGCGACATATTCTGGCGCCATGGCTGGGCCGGGACGTCGTTGAAGGATCTGGAGCGCGAGCTGAAGTTGAAGCCAGGCAGTTTCTATGCGGCCTTTGGGTCAAAAGACGCGCTTTATGCGCTGGCGCTGGAACGTTACACGCAGGACGGTGTAGCGCGGCTGACAGCGCTGGCAGAAGACATCGGGCCGCTGGCCGCGTTAAAGACGCAGCCGCAGATTGTGATCGATTCCAGCCAAACGCCGGTGCAGGCCTGTATGCTCGCCAAGACCTTTGCCGAATTGCAGGCAAGGGATCACCAGCTAGCGCAGAAAGCCAGCCGGCATATGGCTGAGATGAAGCAATGTTTTGCAACGCTGTTTAGGCAGGCGCAACAGGCCCGAGAGATCGGTCCTGACCACGATCCAGAGCGGCTTGCGGCGCGCTATCAATCCGACCTGTTGGGCCTGCGATTGTCCGCTGAACGCAGAGACGTCGACGCCAAGGAAATCGCCGCAGATATCGCCGCAGACCTCGATCAGCTTTGATCGGCTGAAAATCCAAACTCTGGCACAAAATATTGGGGGATCGCGTGACATTCCCCACCAGAGAACGTATAAGTTACCAAAATAATATAGGTACTAACGGCATGTCCGAAGACGCACAGGCACCGCAAGAATACGGCGCGGATTCAATCAAGGTTCTCAAAGGCTTAGAGGCAGTTCGAAAGCGCCCAGGCATGTATATCGGCGACACCGATGATGGCTCGGGTCTGCACCATATGGTGTATGAGGTTGTCGACAACGGAATTGACGAAGCTCTGGCCGGTCATGCCGACCATGTGACAGTGAAAATTCACGCCGATTCCAGCGTCTCAGTCAGCGACAACGGTCGCGGAATTCCGGTGGATATCCATCACGAAGAAGGCGTGTCCGCCGCCGAGGTCATCATGACCCAGCTGCATGCGGGCGGTAAGTTCGACAGCAACTCGTACAAAGTGTCTGGTGGTCTGCACGGCGTGGGCGTTTCGGTTGTGAATGCGCTGTCCAACTGGTTGGAACTGCGCGTCTGGCGCAACGGAAAAGAACATGTCGCCCGGTTCGAAGGGGGCGAAACCGTCGAGCATCTGAAAGTGGTCGGCGAATGTGGCGACCGTACGGGGACCGAGGTGCGCTTTCTGGCCTCGACCGATACGTTCTCGAACCTCGAATACTCGTTCGAGACGCTGGAAAAGCGCCTGCGCGAGCTTGCCTTCCTGAATTCGGGTGTGCGGATCATCCTGGTCGACGAACGCCCCGCAGAACGGCTGGAAACTGAGCTGTTTTATGAGGGCGGCGTGAAGGAATTCGTCAAATACCTCGATCGATCAAAGTCGTCTGCCATGCCCGAGCCGATCTATATCAAGGGTGAGCGGGACGATATCGGTGTCGAAATCGCGATGTGGTGGAATGACAGCTATCACGAGTCAGTTCTTCCCTTTACTAACAACATCCCTCAGCGCGATGGCGGTACTCATATTGCGGGTTTCCGGGGTGCGCTGACCCGCACGATCAACAACTATGCCCAATCCAGCGGCATTGCAAAAAGGGAAAAGGTCAGCTTTACGGGCGATGACGCGCGCGAGGGCCTGACCTGCGTGTTGTCGGTCAAAGTACCGGATCCAAAGTTTTCCTCACAGACCAAAGACAAGCTGGTCAGTTCCGAGGTCCGCCCGGCGGTCGAAGGGATGGTGAACGAGAAGCTGGCTGAATGGTTTGAGGAAAACCCAAATGAAGCCAAAATCATCGTGGGCAAAATCATCGAGGCTGCTCTGGCCCGTGAAGCCGCACGAAAAGCCCGTGAACTGACCCGCCGCAAAACGGCGATGGATGTGAACTATCTGGCCGGCAAGCTGAAGGATTGTTCCGAGAAGGACCCGTCAAAGACCGAAGTTTTCCTGGTCGAGGGGGACTCGGCTGGTGGCTCGGCTCAGACGGGGCGGGATCGTTTGACACAGGCCGTGTTGCCGCTGCGTGGGAAAATCCTGAACGTGGAGCGTGCACGGTTCGACCGGATGCTGTCGAGCCAGGAAATCGGCAATCTGGTAATGGCGCTGGGCACGGGCATTGGCCGCGATGAGTTCAATATCGAAAAGCTGCGCTACCACAAGATCGTTATCATGACGGATGCGGATGTGGATGGTGCACATATCCGGACGCTGTTGTTGACCTTCTTCTTCCGGCAGATGCCAGAGCTGATCGAGGGCGGATACCTGTATATCGCGCAGCCGCCGCTTTATAAGGTCGCGCGCGGTAAGTCCGAGGTGTATCTGAAAGATCAGGCGGCATTGGATGACTACCTGATCAATCAGGGCGTCGAGGGTGCGGTGCTGAAACTGGGTTCGGGCGAGGAATTGTCCGGCCAGGACTTGGCGCGCGTGGTTGACGAAGCGCGCCAGCTGAAACGCGTTCTGGATGCATTCCCGACGCACTATCCGCGCCACATTCTGGAACAGGCCGCCGTGGCCGGTGCCTTTGTCCCCGGTGCGGTTGATGCCGATCTGCAAGGCGTGGCCGACAAGGTCGCAGCCCGTCTTGACCTGATCGCATTGGAATACGAACGTGGCTGGCAGGGTCGGATCACGCAGGATCACGGCATCCGCCTGGCTCGTATTCTGCGCGGCGTTGAAGAGGTGCGTACGCTGGACGGCCCGATGCTGCGCTCGGGCGAAGCGCGCAAGACCGGCAGCTTTACCCAAAGCCTGCAGGAAATCTATAACACATCCGCAACCCTGATCCGCCGCGACCGGTCGCAGGCCATCCACGGTCCGCTGGATCTGTTGCGTGCCATTCTGGAAGAGGGTGAAAAGGGCCTGTCCCTGCAGCGCTATAAGGGACTGGGCGAGATGAACCCAGATCAGCTGTGGGAAACCACGTTGGACCCGGATGCACGGACTCTGTTGCAGGTGCGGGTGAATGATATGCTCGAAGCTGATGACCTGTTTACTAAATTGATGGGCGATGTCGTGGAACCGCGCCGTGAATTTATACAGAAAAATGCTCTGAGCGTCGAAAATCTGGACTTCTGAATTTTTGTAGGTGCTCCCAAAGCTTTGCATTTCGCCTAAAGATTTGCATCTTTGGCCCAAAACATTGGGCGCAAAAGCCACGCACAGAATTTAGAATTCAAAGCTAATTGCGCACAGCGCAAATTTTGGTTGGTCCCATGCCATAGACGTGGCCTCCGTGAAGCTTGAAGTTTGCCGCTTCCAACCCAAAGTGGACAAGAACAATCTACGTCAAGAGCGGAATGCGGACTTCCGCCGTAGTTTTCTCAGATGGCGGCTGTAGGCTACAAGATAAGCGGGTGCTATTGCTTAAGGTCAGCGATGCCCAGGAATCCGGACTTTGCAAAATTCAGCGGACGGCCCAATTCGGACGTGGCCCGATGGGCGTCGTTGCTGCGGTGCAGCCCGCCAAGCCAGCCATTCGCCGCGAGCGCAACGCTAGAAACTAATTCGACGCGAGCACATGACCTTGCCGAAACCACCTGCCAAGAGGCCGGAGATTGTTCCATTGTCGATTTCCAGATCGACTTTTATCAGGCTCGGACTCGCCGGGTTCATAAACACCCCTTGTTCGATTTGAAATGATCGTTGAGATGATACGACAAAGTCGTGCAATACACATGCTAAGGGCCCCGCAGCCATCCCCGTCGCGGCTTCTTCCTCAATCGCGTATCGGGGCGCAAACATGCGGGTTGTAGCGTCTCGGTCGGTCGCCGATGGGTCTCTTGTGAAGACGTAGTAGCCGATCAAATCCAGTCGTTCGCTGATTTGCGTGATTTTGGCAAAATCTGGTTTCACATTGGCAAGACCATCGGCATCAGCGAGGCCGATGACAATGAAACTATTACCGGTATTGACTAAAACCGGTGGTATTTCCTGATCAAGATGATGTCTGTTGATCCCAAGGGAGTTCAGTACATCGTCGATGTTTACACCTTTTTCCACCCATTCCTCTGGTATCGCGTATTTTGGGGCCAGCTGTTCCATATAGGCGGCACCCTCTTTCATTAGTATGCGCCTTGGCCCATCAACTGTCTCCTTCGAGGTGTTGGGATTGGGAATCCGGCCCAGCGCGTCAAGGTGAGAGAAGGCGGCAATTGTTGCATGACCGCAATGAGCGATGCGCCTGTTCGGTGTGAAGAAATCCAGTTTGAAGCCCTCTGTCTTGGACTGCGACACAAAGGCCGTTTCGGACAATCCAACCCTTGCCGCGACGGTTTGCATATCCTGTTCGCCCAATTCATCAGCATCCAGGACGACGCCTGCGGGATTTCCACCGGCGCCACCGTCGACAAAGCCGTGTACGATTTCAACCGTTACCTGTCTGACAGTATTTGCTTGCGTATTCATTGGTTTTCTCCATGCGTCGGCCGCACCTTTGAGCATGGTGCGGCCAGTTTTACGTCAGTTGCTGGCGGCGGTGATGCGGTTCAGAAAGGCGGTCATTTGCGCCGCAATCTCGGGCCCATATTCTTCCAGCGCGAAGTGACCCGTATCGAGCAGATGAAACTCGAGATCATTCAGATCGCGTTCATAGGGATAGGCGCCTTCGACCGGAAAGATGTGATCATTCTTACCCCACATCAGTAGCGCCGGGGGTTGATGCTTCCGAAACAGCGCTTGCCATTTTGGGTACTCGGCAACATTGGTGCCGTAGTCTAGGAAGAGTTCAAGTTGCACCTCTTGATTACCTTCGCGGTCGAGCAGGTATTGGACATGCCAATAATTGTCGGGACTGATCAGTTCCGGTTTTTTAACGCCGTGGGTGAACTGCCATTTGGTTGCATCCAGAGTGAGGAATCCACGAAGCTGGTCGCCGTTCTCTTGCGATGGCTCGGCCCAATAGGCTTTGATTGGATCCCAGAACTCGCGCAGCCCTTCCTTGTAAGCATTCCCGTTTTGAATGATGAAGCCGGTTACCCGCTCGGGCTGTTCCGCAAACATTCGGAAACCAACCGGGGCACCATAGTCCATCAAATAGACCGAGTACTGTTCGACTCCCTTCCGGTCGAGCAGCGATGTCATCATTTCGGAGATATTCGCGAAGGAATACTCGAAGCCTTCGGCCTTTGGCATCTCCGACGCTCCAAATCCGGGAAAATCGGGTGCGATCACGTGGTAGTGCTTGGCCAGTTCAGGGATAAGGTTGCGGAACATATGTGATGAGGTCGGAAAGCCGTGAAGCAGCAGGACAGTAGGTCTGTTTGGATCTCCTGCTTCACGATAGGCGATAGCGATATCGCCGATTTCTTCCGTGCGGAAGCTGACAGCCTGCGTGGCTTCAATTCCAGTCTCTGCGGCGATTGCTGGCGCCGGTGTAAATGGCGCAGCAATGGAAAGTGCGAGAATGCTGGCGCTCAGGACGGATTTCAGATTGCGCGACATGGATGTTTCCTTTCTTCAGGTTACGGCGTGCGTGCTTGAACGCGCGGGGCTTGATATCGGTCAGTTTTGCTGACTCAGTGCCTCTTCGAGCCTTGCGTTTCGAGCTTTCAGTGCTTCCAGCTCAGTGCGAAGCGGGACGAGGTAATCTTCAAATTCTTCAAGGGTCAGGCGTTGGGGGATGTGCTGCGGGCAGTTCCAGTCCATCGCCTCAAGCTTGATCACAATCGCCCGCTCAGGATGAGCGCGATAGCCCGGCTCACTCAGGCGCTGCATCAGCGCCGGATCGGCATTGGCATCAATGAGTTTCGCCCGACCCCAGATCTTGAGGCGTCGCTGATTGGGATAATCCATCAGGATCAGCGAGATTCGGTCATTGCCCAGCAGATTCCCAGTGCTGAGATATTGCCGGTTGCCGCGGAAATCGGCGTAGGCAAGTGTCCGTTCATCCAACACTTTCAGAAAACCCGCTGGTCCACCGCGAAATTGTACATAGGGCCAGCCGGTTTCCGAGACTGTTGCCTGATAGAAGCCGTCTCTTTGCCCGATGAACCTGGCCTCGACCGGGCAGATTGAGTCCTCCTGACGCGTGCCGTCCAGAAACTTCGCGTAGCCGTTAGCTGACCCGTTTTTGGCCTGCGTTTCGCGAACGGAGGGCGTGAAGCTGATCTCTGCAAAGGGTCGTGCCATTGAATTCTCCATCTCGGCCTGGGCGATGCCCTGGGACTGAGGTGAAGTTAATTGGAGCTTTCAAGTTGCGGAATTTGGATACTTGGCAATATATTATTCAAAAATATGGAATAATATCTTGGACAGATTTCACGCGTTAAAAGTCTTTGTGAAGGTCGCCGAACTAAAAGGTTTCGCTGCTGCGGCCCGCGACCTCAACATGTCACCACCGACAGTGACCCGAATGGTTTCTATGCTTGAGGACAGCCTCGGGCTACGTCTTTTTGTACGCACAACGCGCTCAGTGATGCTGACTGATAGCGGGCAAAGGTTTTTTGAGGATGCCAGACGTATTCTAGCTGACCTTGAAGAGGCCGAGCGCGCCGCTGTCGGTTCCTATGCCGAACCGACCGGGGAAATTAGTGTTACTGCATCAGTCCTGTTTGGCCGTATGTTCGTCACTCCAATTTTGGGCGAATTTCTGGATCTGTATCCAAAGCTCTCAGCGCGCACGCTCTATGTGGACCGAGTGGTCAATCTGATTGATGAGGGTCTCGACGTCGGGATCAGAATTGGCAACCTCGCTGATTCCAGTTTGATGGCTGTCAGGTGTGGTACGGTGAGGCAGGTCGCGTTTGCTTCCCGTAAATATCTTGACCAATATGGCGAACCAGATACGCCCGATGATTTATCCTGCCATGCAATCATTAATTCAACTGCCTTGAATGCATCGGCCCAATGGCATTTTCAACGGGGCAGAAAGACTGTCACCAAACGCATGAGCCCACGCATCAGCATGAACACAAATGACGCTGTGATCGAGTTGGCCTTGCAAGGTCATGGTGTCGGGCGGCTTCTGTCCTATCAAGTCGCACCCTACATTGCAAATGGGCGGCTCAAGACTGTTCTAAAGTCGTATGAACCACCCGAAGTCCCCATCCATCTTGTGCATCAAGAGGGACGAACCGTGTCTGCGAAGGTGCGCACCTTTGTTGACTTTGCTGTCGGACGTCTAAAATCAGATCCCCTTCTTGTCGGGAATCAAACACAGGTCCAAAAGCAAGATTAACAAATGGGCGGGCGTCGCGCTATTCAGCCACTGCCGCGACCGAGGCGATCCATGCATTTGGCACAAAGGCATCATCCAACGCGGTTTCCGCCACATGGTTCGTATAGTTCGACAGGGTTTTCAACGCTGTGCCGAGGATGACTTCCAGCATAGATCGGCGTGTGTAACCAGCCGTCAGAAACGCTTCGACCTGTGCGTCGCTGGGCCAGCCTCGGCTTTCGTTGATCACGATGGCGAATTTGCGCAGTGCTTCCAATTTGGGGTCGGCGATAGGGCTGCCATCGCGTAACGCTGCGATCACGTCTTCGGGGACACCGGCCATCTGTGAAAGAGTGGTATGGGCGGCCATGCAGTACTTGCACCCGTTCAACCGGTTGTTAGTCATAAGGATGATCTGGCGCTCAGTCTCTGACAGGCTGGTCTTTCCAAAGATGCTGGAAAGTGTCTTATAGCCTTCCAAAATTGCGGGCGCTTCGGCCATGGCCGCATAAAGGTTGGGTACAAAACCATATCCTTTCAGCGATGCTTCCAGAATTGGTTTCGCGGTATCAGGGGCTGAGGCGATTGTATATGTCTCAAAATCAGTCATGTCTGGTTTCCTTTGGGAAGAGTTTTCGACACACGCGAATTGTCATTGCGGACAGGGTGTCTTGGAGAAATGCCGGCCTTTTGGGGAGGGGAGAGGCAGCGGTGGCTCCGACCGGCAAAAGCCACCAAATTCCTCGATCAAAGGCTGCCGACAGGCGTGTGGTGGATGTCTGCCCACTTGGCATGGGCGCCTTGGATCACGGTCTCTTTGTCCTCAAGGTACTTCTTGAAGATTTCTTCATTCACAAAGAGATAGAGCTTGTCGTCCACGATATCGGTATACCGAACATCGCCATCAAGCTTCTTGCCTACATAGACGCCAAAGGCGCAGAACCCGCCGAATTGAGGCAGATGTGCCGTCGGATCCGCCTCGAATGTGGCTTTCGCTGCCTGCGACGCAAAATAGTAGTCCACTCCATCATGGGCCGATGTAAAAGTGGCGTTGCCCATTTCGGGTATTTCGGCTTCAAACATCGATACAGGATCGACGCCATGCATGCCGAGGGGCTGCCCAGTCAAGGTAAGACTGTTCGAAACGTTGTATTCATCGTCGGCCAATGCCGCCGCCGCCAGGGCGAGAGTCAACGCTGTTGTAAGCGTGGGAAATGTAAAGATGCGTGTCATGATATGTCCTTTCAGGATGCTAGGATCAAATTTGAAGATCGATTTGGGTCAGGCCGATTGGCCAATGCGCTCAACCGCGTCGTGGGTCCACCAGACGCCGTTGGCGACCATGCGGAAGTTGATGATGGCAGCGAGATACCCGTCACCTTCAGGCACCTTGGCCCCGGCTGTGGCATCGCGAACGACAGCGACTTCGTAGCCCAGCTCCAGCAGCTCGTAGAGATGCGCCTGCGTACACAGGTTCGCCGACATCCCCGCGAGGATCACCTTGTCGATCTTGCGTTTACGCAATTGCAGGTTCAGGTCATTCTGAGCAGGGCTGTAAACCTTGTGTGGCGAGCAAATGATGGTTTCGCCATCCTCGATGTACTTCTTGTATTGCGGCATCCAGTCGGCACCTGAGCCCTCGAAGTTGTCCAAATTGAGCGGTCCCAGGCGGTCAAACATGCCGATGCTGTGCATCGTCGCTTCCAGAGTGCCCTCGAACTCCCATTTGTGGTCATGTGGGTAGTAATAGTGGGGCGAGATGAAGACCGGCATCCCCGCAGCCTTGGCGGCAATGAAAAGCCGTTCGATATTGTCGACCGTGCCCTGTTCGGTCACGCTTTCGCCAACGACGCCCCACGTCACACCGTCCTCTGACAAAAAATCAATCTGGGGGTCGGTCACCACAAGCGCAGTACGCCCCGGCTCGATGGTCATGTCGATTTGGGGAAGGCCTGGATTTTCCGGGTCAGCATAGTAGGCGCGTGCTTCGTCGGTCGCGGCAAGGGCCTGCCCGCCAGCCACTATTGTTGTACCTGCCGCGGCCGCACCGGCGGCTTGTTGCAAGAGTCGCCGGCGCGCCATATCAACGCGTTCGGGCGTAACGTCGCAAGCGCAGCTTGCTCCATGTTTGTGGTCATGATTGCTCATTGCAAATTTCCTTTGTCTGAGAGGGGCAAATGGGTTTGCTTTACTCGGCAGCGCCCCAGGTGGATCTGACAAAGAAGAAGTTATGCACCACATCGATTGAGGTATCGGCCCGCCCTGCCAAGGTTTTGGCCGAACCTGCCATGTGGTCTTGAGGTGTGTGCCTAGTCGGAGGTCGCTTGCTGCCTGAATCGTGCCGGAGCCTGGCCAACCCAGCGCTTGAAGGCGCGGCTGAACGTGCTCTGTTCCGAAAACCCGGTCATAAAGGCGATCTCGGCTATGGAAGCCTTACCGTCACGGAGCAGGTCACGAGCAAGTGCAACTTGTGCCTGACCAAGAACGTCGCGATAGGTCAGCCCTTCCTCGGCCAACCTGCGGTAAAGCGTGCGCTCGCTCATTCCCATCTCTTGTGCGACATGCGCTGCTTGCGGCGCGCCGTTACTCAGGGCCGGTGTAAGCCAGTGGGCAATTGCTTGGCTCAGTGAGGTGTCGTCATCGCGAGAGTTGAACTCCTCATCCAGGTGCTTCGTCATGAAATCTGACAAGCCCGGATCGCCAAGACGATTTTCGCTTTCCAGCATAGCAGGGCGCATAGCAATGGCGTTGTGGCCGCTCCCAAATCGAACCGGGCACCCGAAATATTCGGCGTAACGCTCTGGTTCTTGTCTGCATGGATGCTGAAACGTGACATATGCGAGCGACAACCCATCACCCACAAACCGATGCATGTTCCTCGCAAAGGCCGCAAGCGCGCATTCGTTGCGCAGCTCCAAGGCAGCGCGATGTGATGTTTGTCCCTCAAAAATCCAAAGGACCGGATCGCCGGTTTCATCAAGTCTGTAAACTGCGGTGTCCGTTACGAGACGAAAATAACGCTCGATCCGTTGCAAAGATTGCCGCAAGGTCGGAGCTGTCTTTACGGCTAGGCCAAGGACGCCGAGATCATCGGTCGCAATCGCGTTCGCATAGGCCTCAACCAACGCGGCCTCGTCCGCTTGTTGCGTACGAATCCAATCGATCAGATCGAAATACGCATCATCCGCCAATTGGCCGTCTTGAGCTTCTGGTAGACGCAGCACGACAGCGCCATTCGAAATCAGGGCGCCATCGTCGTTTAGCGTCATCCCGGCGGCGTTGGCCATCGCGCGGGCGAATGCGTAAGTTACACTTGCCATACAGTGAGATTAGCACTGGAAAGCTCTTTCACGCCAGATCGTCCAACCCTGTGATAGGTATAATAAATAGAGACAGCCTCGATCTTCGGGCGCTTGAGGATAAATGCGCCAAACTGATAACACTCGTCATCAGGTTTTCTGAACGGTATCGTCCGAAAGCGTGCGGAAGCATGCAGCCATAGAGGTCATGGTAGATGGGCGAAATTTTCATATCTGTGCTGCTGCCGCTCGCAGTTGTTGTCATCATGTTCTGCCTTGGCCTCGGACTCACAGCGGCTGACTTTCAACGCATCGGACGACGTCCACGGGCCTTTTGCGTCGGCGCTCTCAACCAGATCATTTTGCTGCCTTGCATCGCTTTGATGGTGACTTTTATCTTTGGGATTTCCGCTGAGGCAGCCGTTGGCATCATGATTTTAGCGGCCTGTCCGGGCGGGGTGATCAGTAACATCGTGACCAAGCTTTCGAATTGGGATGTCGCTTTGTCCGTTACTCTTACAGCAGTCTTCAGTCTGACTTGTGTCGTTACCGTACCGCTCATCCTGGGGTTTTCGATGCAGATGTTCATGGGGGCAACTGCGCCCGCTATCGACATTTCTTCGACGGCTTTAGCAATGTTTTTTTTAACAGCTTCACCGATCCTAGCCGGGGTGATCGCGCGATCCTTGGCGCCGCGAATTGTAGCTGCGGTCGAACCAATCTTTAGCAAGGTCTCTATGCTACTTTTTGCGATGGTCATCGGAGGCGCTATCATTTCAAACTGGGTGGTGGTCGCGGATAACTACCTTAGGCTTGGACCCGCACTTTTTGTTGTAGGTGCGTCACTCACGTTTATTGGCATCATGAGTTCAGGGATGCTCGGATGCACAGACATCGAGGCGAAGACGATTTCAATTGAGACCGGCGTTCAAAACGGAGCTTTGGGAATCGCAATTGCTACTTTGCTGTTGCCTAACACCAATGGGTTAAGCGAATATGCCATACCATCCGCAATTTATAGCGTGGTCTGGATCGTAACAATGTTGCCTGTCTTCGCCCTCCTTGCGCGAAGAAGCCCAATTTCATGATCCTGACGCCTATTCGCTAGCTTTGGTTATGCGCTGAGCCAAGCCCCTTTGTTTCCATGCCAGAGCGCCGTCTGGTCAAAGAGCGACCAAGGAGCTCCAAAGCCCGTTGTGGAACGGCCGCTTTGGCGATTTTCCCTGTTGAAGGGAAGAGCTGTTGTTGCCAGTGCGGTGGATCCTGCGTCGGCGAAGGTGTAGACGCCAAGGTCAGTTTTGTCCGCAAGTCGGAATTGCAAAGTCTTGGATTAAGTGTCCGGATTGGGCTGGACCTGCCAAACATGCTTGCTGCGGAGAATGGCCGCATCGAGCCCACTTTGACCGATGCTGATCGATGCCCCAATGACAGAAATGCGCAGAAAGCTGACTTTGCAAAGTTGCCGTTCAAAGTTTCGCTTGCCCAATCCGACCGGCCCAGATGGTCAGAGGCTCTTCGTGGAAGTGCGGCACTTTCGATTGTTGGCCTATTCGAAGCAAATTTAGGTACGGAGCATTGTCGGGCTACGTCAGCCAACGTAAACGCCAGGGAATAAGGGCAATACGAAATCCAATTAACCAGATGACAATTGACGAACTTTTGGTCGATTAATCTCATTGTTTGAGCAAAACCTACCCAGCGAGCTTCAGCGCTGCTTTCGTTTGACCGAGATAATGCATCCGGAATGCTTCGGGTGCCG
>NZ_JBXWOZ010000008.1:0-123049 GCF_059611145.1 Ruegeria sp. CDSB022
TGCCCGAGCCCTGATGCTGAACCCCAAGGTTCTGGTTTTGGATGAGCCGGTATCGGCGTTGGATGTTTCGATCCAGTCACAAATCCTGAACCTGCTGGTTGAACTGCAAGAGCGTCTGAACCTGGCCTACCTGTTCATCTCGCATGACCTGTCTGTGGTGAAGCATTTCGCTGATGACGTAATTGTCATGTATCTGGGACGCGCAGTCGAGAAAGCTCCGAAAGAACAGTTGTTCGCGGCGCCCCGGCATCCTTACTCCAAAGCGTTGTTGTCGACGACACCGCGTGCCGACCCCGAGGCGCGTAAGGAACGGATCAAGCTGGAAGGTGAGTTGCCCTCACCGATGAATATCCCCAAAGGATGTGCCTTTGCTCAGCGATGCTGGCTGGCAACTGACGAATGCCGTGCGGCACCACCCGATCTGCAAGGAACAACCCATCAGGCTGCGTGCCTGCATCCGCTGGGTTAGGTTAGCTCTCGGAACTGCGCGTTGCGGTGACCATCGCAAGCAAATGGTCTTTTGTGCGCCCAATATGTTGGGTCAACAGCGCGCAGGCTTCCTCAACTTGCCCATTCTCGGCCAGCGTCAGCAGTTGGCGATGGTCCTTTTTTGCGGGCTCGCGTTGTTCCATAACGCTCAGGTGCATACGGACATAGCGATCGGACTGTAGATTGATCCGTTGTAGTATATCATTGGTGATCCCACGGTCTGCTGCAGCGTAAAGCGCATTGT
Organism: Ruegeria sp. CDSB022; assembly: GCF_059611145.1. Taxonomy (NCBI): domain Bacteria; kingdom Pseudomonadati; phylum Pseudomonadota; class Alphaproteobacteria; order Rhodobacterales; family Roseobacteraceae; genus Ruegeria; species Ruegeria sp. CDSB022. Next base: position 734 of record NZ_JBXWOZ010000008.1, read on the forward strand.
GGTATTCGTAGTTCAAACCACCCCACCGCCCGACATCATAGGCTTCGTAGGACGTTTCCATTTCGTCCAGAAACCTTTCGCATTCGGCAAAATTTGCCTCGGTCATCTGTGGAATTGCACGCCTGAACAGATCGACCTCCAACATTATCCGGAGGTCAAATATCTCACCGATTTCTGACAGCGAATGTCTTGTCACCGCAGCGCCGCGATTGTTGGTCAGCTGCACAAGACCCTCTGCATCAAGCCGTTTTAACGCTTCTCGTATGGGCATGCGTGACACGTCATAGTCTTCTGCCAAGGCTTCTTGACGGATGGCTTCACCTTCTGCCATCTCACCGCTTAGAATACGCTCGCGCAGGTCATTTGTGATGACATCGGGCAAACTTTGCCTGGGAATTGCGCGGGTTCTTGGCATTGTTACAGTCTCTGCTGGTGTAATTTTGTATCCAAAATACAAAATAGACACCGATTTTCCAAGAGCCTTGCATTCACTAATGAATATAAAGTGTTGATTGATTTCAAGCCGCCTCGGCTGCCACAGTAAAAATGGTCACGTTCTATAAGGATTAAACATGAAAGAGGATCGTATGGATAATCCGCGCTTTTTGCCAAAAGGCGCAATTTCCGTGGACGTTTCCTATGACGGGCCGCCCAAGGCCTTCTATTTTCTGCTTTTACCCAACACGACGATGCTGGCTTTCAGTGCCGCGATTGAGCCTCTGCGCATATCAAATCAACTGTCCAGAAAGCAGCTGTTCGAATGGTACGTGCTCTCCACCGACGGAGAACCCGTGACCTGTTCCAACGGCATACGTGTTCAGGCGGATCACTCGGTCCATGACCTGGAGAAGGGAGCGTTTGTCTTTGTGTGTTCCGGAACGCAACCGATGAGGTCTTTCAACACAAATGTCCTGAACTGGATTCGGCGACAAAAGGCGCATGGATGTGAGTTCGGTGGGATTTGTACCGGTGCATTTGCCTTAGCAAAGGCGGGCGTGATCGGAACCAGAAACTTTACCGTCCATTGGGAAAACCGGCCTGGCTTTTGTGAGAACTTCCCAACAATGGAGCCGACCCAGAACCTCTATGAAATTGACGGGAAACTTAGAACATGCGGGGGCGGGCACGCCAGCACTGACATGATGCTTGAAGTTATCGAGGAATTGTTTGGCAACGCCTTGGCGAACAATGTTTCGGAAATGTGCCTGCACAGAAGGCTGGGAGAAGGCGGCAGCAAACAGGTATCGCCGGTTTCGGCGCTTTTGGGCACGCGAAATGCCAAATTGATCGAAGCGGTGCAAATCATGCGCGAGAATATTGAAACGCAGCTTAGCCTCGAGGCAATAGCGGATCAGGCGTCCCTGTCCCGCCGGCATATGGAGCGGCTGTTCAGGCAGCACACTAACATGTCGCCGGGACGGTTCTATAATGAACTCAGGCTGGACCGTGCTTTTGCCCTGTTGAATGAAACAAACCTGAGCGTTTCTGAGATAGCCTTTGCATCCGGGTTTTCCAGTACGGATAGGCTTTCTGTGCATTTCCGGAACCGATTCAGAATATCACCGCATAATTTCCGGCGATCCTGGTCCGAGGAAACCCACCCAGAATGACTGGATGAGCACCACTTGATAGGTCCCAGGGACTATCCCTGTATAACGTTCTGACGTTGAACCCCCAGACCTTCGATCCCCAGTTCCATCTTGTCTCCAGGTTTGAGGTAAACCTGCGGATTTTGCCCCAGACCCACACCGGGGGGTGTCCCGGTCGAGATCACGTCGCCGGGTTGCAGTGACATGAATTGCGACAGGTGCGAGATCACCGCTGTGACACTGAAATGCATCGTTCTGGTCGAGCCATCCTGATACCGATGCCCGTTCACCTCAAGATACATTGGCAGGTCTTGGGGATCAGGGATTTCGTCCCGTGTCACCAGCCAGGGACCGATTGGGCCGAACGTATCTGCGGATTTACCTTTGACCCACTGACCTGAACGGTGCAGCTGAAAATCCCGTTCTGACAGGTCATTGATAACACAATATCCTGCCACATGGGCCAGTGCTTCATCCTCCGAGATGTATTTTGCTTCTTTTCCGATGACGACGCCCAGTTCCACCTCCCAGTCGGTCTTGACTGACCCGCGGGGGATTTCAACCGTGTCATCGGGGCCTATGATGGCGGATGTCGCTTTGAAAAAGACCACCGGCTCAGCAGGTAGGTGCATGCCGCTTTCGGCCGCGTGATCGGCAAAGTTTAAACCGATGCAGATGAACTTGCCGACACGTCCAACACAGGCGCCGATACGGCTGTCGGCATCGACGGGTGGCAGGGTTTCAAGATCCAGCGCGCGCAGCCGTGCGAGGGTTTCATCGCTAAGCGCTTCCCCAGCAATGTCGACGACGATCCCCGACAGGTCCCGGATAGTGCCGTCTTTATCAACTATGCCCGGCTTTTCCGCGCCTGCTGAGCCGTATCGTAGCAATTTCATTTCACATTCCTCATTTGCTTCAGATCGTCCAGCCGCCATCAATGGCAAAGGGCTGTCCGGTTGTGTATTTGCTGGCATCGCTGGCCAGATAGAGCGCAAGTTCCGCGATCTCATCTGCGGTTCCGATGCGGCCCATGGGTTGCCGCGCGATAAAATCAGTCATTGCTTTCTCGTAATCCCCAGTTGCGCGCAACCGGTCGTGCAAGCTGGGGCTGTCGACAGTGCCGGGGCAGATCGCATTGCACCGGATGCCTTGAGTAACGAAATCGGCTGCGATCGATTTCGTCAGTCCGATTACGGCGGCTTTCGAGGCGCAGTATGCAAACCTGTTTGGAACGCCCTTCAACGAAGAGGCGACCGAAGACATGTTGATGATAGACCCGCCACCATGTTCCAGCATTGTTGGCAGGGCACATTGGATCAGCCGGTACATCGATTTGACGTTCAGCTCAAAACTGGAATCCCAGTCACGTTCATCACATTCCAGAATGGACCCGCCAGCCACATATCCTGCGCAGTTGAACAAAACATCCAACGGGGGCGTGCCCGCGACGAAGTCCTGCACTGCCGCCGCATCGGTTACGTCAAGTTTTACCGACGTAACGCCTTGGATATTTTGCAACTCTGCCAGAGAGGTATCATTAATGTCGCTGGCAAAAACCTGTGCACCTTCGGCGGCGAACAATTCGGCTGTTGCACGCCCTATGCCCTGTCCCGCGGCGGTGATCAGAGCAGTTTTTCCAGCCAGACGGCCAAGGTTTTCGGATGATGTCATATCTAATTCACTCTCCTTCTAAAATCCAAGCTTCTGGGAACCACGACGGCAAAATCCCATCGGCATACAGCCTCGGAAAGATCAATCTAGTTCCTGAGATCATAGGCATGGGCAGCATTACCGCCCCGTATCGCCTGATGCTCGTGTGGTGACAGACCGGTTAACAGCGTATCGGTCGCCTCGAGCCATCGTTCATAACTGCTGTTTAATGTGCAAACCGGCCAGTCGCTGCCCCAGATCAGGCGATAGGGCCCGAATGTGTTCAGCAGGTGATCCACATAGGGCTTCAAATCTTCTACCGTCCAATTCGCCCCGGCCTCGGTCACCAACCCGGAAAGTTTGCACCAGGCATTTGTATTTCGGGCCAATGTCGACATGTCTTCTTGCCAGTCCTCCATGACTCCCTCCCGGATCAGGGGCTTGGCACCGTGATCAATTACCGTGCACATATGTGGGTGCCGTTCCAGCAGCTGTTGAAGCGGCCCCAGATGTCGCGGCAGGGTTAGCGCATCAAAGGTAAGGTTTGACTGTTGCAGAGAGTCAAAAGCCGGTGTCAGCCCATCCTTGAGCATCCATAATGGGTCGGGAATGTCCTGAACCATGGGGCGCAAACCGACAAAGACCGGGTGGGCAGCCAGTCGTGCGATTTGTTCCGGTGCGTCGGCGGCCTCAAAATCAACCCATCCGACAACGCCTTTTATGAACGGGGCCTGCTCGGCGAGTGACAGCAGATACTCGGTCTCAGCAGCTGTCGGCGCAGCCTGTACCAAGACCGTACCGTCAATTCCCGCTCCTTTCAGCAATGGGGCCAGATCCGCGGGCGCGAAATCCGCGTAAATCGGCCCCAAATCCGGTGTCAGCCAGCCATAGTCTTCGCGCGCCAATGTCCAAAAATGCTGATGGGCGTCGATCTTCATCCAAGAACACCCTTTTTCAGGATGATGTTGCCATACAGCCGACGTTCGCCGGTTTGCACGATCGCAAAAGCTGTGGCCGCCCGGTCGTAAAAGGCGAAACGTTCAAGGCCCTGTATCGTGGCCGGGTGGTCCGCTATTTCGCTGATAATGGTTTGAAAATCGGCGATGGCCTCAGGTATAGCATCCGGATCGCCAACAACCTGCATGGTCAGGGCCGGGTCAGGCACAAATGTGTCCAACGGCATGACAGACAAAATAGCTCTTAGGATTTCGCTGGCGCTTGACCCGTCGGCACGTATGCAGCCCGGCCCAGAGCTGGAGCCGGGGAAATTCGCATCCGCAATCACGATTTCATCGCCATGCCCCATAGCGCGCAGGGTGTACAACAGGTCAGGCGACAGGATGGGATCAATATTACGCAGCATAGGCAGTCTCTCCGGGAAGGGGGGCGTCGGAACGGATCAATCCTTCCGAACACAGATCAGACCAAAGCGCAGCGGGGATTTGACGTTCGAGCAGGGCCGCATTGGCCTGCACCTCGGCCGCATTCACCGCGCCGGGGACAACGGTTTTGACGCAGGGATGGCCAAGGACAAATTGCAAGGCAGCAGCGATCAGTGGTGTATCATGGGCTGAGCAGACAGCCTCGATCTGGCGAACTCGGGCAAGGATGTCTTCGGGTGCATCAGCATAATTGTATTTCGCACCGGAAACAGCGCCGGTTGCGAGGATACCCGAGTTGTACGGCCCGCCAAGAATTATGCCCACGTCCCGCTTTTCGCAAAGGGGTAGAAAGCTGTCTAAAGCGTCTTGTTCCAAGAGGGTATAACGGCCTGCCAGAAGAAACCCGTCAAAGTCGCCCAAGCCCAATAATCTTTCGCAGACCTGCCATTCATTTACACCGGCTCCAATGGCGGAGATTTCACCGGCTTCACGAAGTTCGACCAGAGCTTTGTATCCGCCGCCATCGAACAGTTCCCGGATCTTGGCATCAGATGCCTCCTGACTGCCCTGACTGAACGCACAGACGTCATGCACAAGCAGGATATCGGCGCATGAGACACCCAACCGGTCGCGGCTGGCGTCGTAGGATCGCATGACCCCGTCATAGGTATAGTCGAAAACGATACGTTTCTGCGGCACATCAACAAAGGCTTCGGGTGTGACCTGATGCGGTGCGCAATCCAGCAGCAGACGCCCGATCTTGGTCGAAAGTTGAATCTCTTCGCGTCCGAACCGGGCAATAGCCTGGCCAAATCGTTGCTCGGAGCGGCCCAGCCCATATTGCGGTGCGGTGTCAAAAAATCGGATGCCCAAATCAAAGGCTGCCTGCAGCGCAGCCTGCGCATCCTCATCTGATACTTTGCGATAGAGATTCCCCAAAGGCGCGCCACCAAAACCCATCCTGGTCAGCGGAACGGGTCGCGCCGTGCGGCCATTTAGAAGCTCTGTTGCGGTAACTGTCATCCTGCCTCGCGTATTGGATGAGGGGAGTCCGTGAAAAGGTGGGACTGTTCCTGCTGCAAGCGTTGAATCCGAGGCATCAACTGCCCCAGATGACGTCGCATGGCGTCCTGTGCAGCTTTTTCATCTCTCTCAAGAATCGCGTTGAAAATGGTACGGTGTTCGGTCAGCGTTTCCACAACCCGGCCCGGGGTGGGCAGCAGCAGCATTCGTGCTCTGGTCACTTGCAGTGAAACGGTTTGCGCGACGTCGCTTAACCTGTTGAATCCTGTGAATTTCATTAGCAGGCCGTGGAATTCTTCATCCGCCTCGTAAAAGCCGGGGACATCTTCATCTTCGATCAGCAGCTCTTGCAGACGCATGTTGCGGCCCAGTATCTTGCGCTGATCCTCGGTCAAATCGCGCGCGACTTTGGCGACCGTCGCAAGTTCAAGTGCTTCACGCAGGAACATGCCCTCGCGAATTTCGGACATCGAGAAATAGGATACACGCGTGCCGGATTGGGGCACGACATCCACCAGACCCTCGGAAGCAAGTCGGGCAATCGCCTCGGTCACGGGCGCACGCGAAACGCCAAGGCGTTCGCATATCGGCGCCTTCCTGAGGTTGTCGCCCGGCGCGAAGTCCAGCGACAGGATTGCATGCTTGATTGAGAGGTAAACGCGCTGAGACAACGAGCCCTCAGACGTAGAAATATCGCGCAGGTGCAGAGCGTTTATGTCCTGTGGTTTATTCATATTTGGTGACCTAGCATACTAACATGTTAGTTGACAAGTGCGTGTCCGACGATTAGCAGTCGGGATCAGCAAACAGGAAAATGATGCAACCAGATCAGAAAATAAAGGCTTCTGAGCCCGCAGCGCGCGATACAGTCAGGTTGAACCCGGACGACAATATCGTCATTGCACTCCGAGATCTGAAGATCGACACGCAGCCTTCCGGGCTGAATGTCCCGCTTCGGGATCAGGTTCTGCGTGGGCACAAGATTGCTATTGCCCCAATTTCTGCCGGAGAAAACGTCATTCGCTATGGTCAGATCATTGGTCAGGCAAAGGCAGATATCGCAGCCGGAGATCACGTCCATGTCCACAATCTTGGTATGGGGGCCCATCAGCAGGATTATGCCCATGCGACCGCAAATACCCCTTTGCCGCATTTCGACGAAGAGCGGAGTTTTCTTGGGTATCACCGGTCCGATGGGAAGGTTGGCACGCGCAATTATATCGGAATTCTGACGACAGTGAATTGTTCGGGTTCAGTAGCCCGGTTCATCGCCGAAGCGGCCTTAAAACGTGGGTTGCTTGATCCATATCCCAACGTGGACGGGGTGGTGCCCATCGTGCATGGCACGGGCTGCGGTATGTCGGCCAAGGATGACGGCTATGCTACGTTGATGCGCACCCTGGCCGGGTACGCCCAGCACCCGAACTTTGCCGGCATTCTGCTGATCGGGCTGGGATGTGAGGTCATGCAAGTGGCCGGTCTGGTTGATGGCCGCCCCATCCGCGAGGACGGTGCCTTGCGCTATATGACCATCCAAAACGAAGGCGGTACGCGCCGCACGATCGAGCGCGGGCTTGCCGAGCTGGAGGGGATCGCTCGGCTCGCCAATCAGGCGGTGCGCAAGCCCGCTCGGATCAGTGCGATTACGGTCGGGATGCAATGCGGAGGCTCGGATGGTTATTCCGGCATCACTGCCAATCCGGCGCTTGGATATGCCTCTGATCTGCTTGTGCGCCATGGCGGAACAACAATCCTGTCGGAAACCTCTGAAATTTATGGCGCCGAGCATCTTTTGACCCGGCGCGCAGAAACGCCGGAAATCGGCGAAAAACTGATCGACCGTATTCATTGGTGGGAAGATTACACCAAGCGCAATGGCGGCGAGATGGACAACAATCCAAGCCCCGGAAACAAGCGCGGTGGCCTGACGACCATTCTTGAAAAGTCTCTGGGTGCGGTGGCCAAGGGGGGCACGGCCCCGATGCGCGACGTCTACAGATTTGGCGAAATTATCGACAAAAAGGGCTTTGTCTTCATGGACAGTCCCGGGTTCGATCCTTGCTCGGTCACTGGTCAGGTGGCGGCGGGTGCCAATTTGATCGTGTTTACCACAGGCAGGGGGTCGGTCTCCGGATATCAACCCACGCCCTGCATCAAGCTGGCGACGAATTCGGAAATGTACGCCCGCATGTCCGAAGACATGGATCTGAATTGCGGCGACATCGTCACTGACGGGGTCAGTATCGAGGCCAAGGGCGAAGAGTTGTTCGAAATGTTGATCCGTGTCGCATCGGGCGATCAAACAAAAAGCGAAGAGCTTGGTTTTGGGGGCGTTGAATTTGTCCCCTGGCAAATCGGCGCTGTGATGTAGCGGCAGGTTCGTCAGAGGTAGGGGCAAAATGGGGGGAGAGATGGAAAAACTGGTCGAAATGAAGGGGATCGAAAAGTATTTCCCCGGTGTGCACGCGCTGAAATCCGTGCAGTTCGATCTGTTTTCGGGCGAAGTCCACGCGCTTATGGGGGAAAACGGGGCGGGGAAGAGTACGTTGATGAAAATCCTGTCCGGGATCTATCAGCGCGATGGCGGCGACTTGGCCATTCAAGGCAAATCAGCCAGTCCCACATCCCCGCGTGAGGCTCAGAACCTCGGGATCGGGATCATCCATCAGGAACTGAGTCTGATGAATGATCTGACCGTAGCGCAGAACATCTTTATCGGACGCGAGCCCCGGAAACGTTTTGGTCGCCTGGACGAGGCCGCGCTGAACGCTCAAACCGCTGAAATCTTCGGGGCGATGAACCTGAACCTTGATCCCAAAGCGCTGGTCGGCGGGTTGACCATTGCCAAGCAGCAGATGGTCGAAATTGCCAAGGCGCTGTCCTATCGCTCCAAGGTTCTGGTCATGGACGAACCGACCGCAGCCCTGAACGACGCCGAGATTGCCGAGCTGTTCGTCATCATCCGCCGCCTGAGGGCGGAAGGGGTGGGGATTGTCTATATCAGCCACAAAATGGACGAGCTGAAACAAATCGCCGACCGTGTGACTGTCATGCGCGACGGTGAATATGTTGGCACTGTCGGTGCCAGTGACACGCCGATCAGCAAAATCATTGCGATGATGGTTGGGCGCGAAGTATCCGAAGACCCTCTGGATGTGCCGGACCTGAGCGATGCCGAGGTTTCTCTGGAAGTCGTAGGACTGACGCGGGGCACGGATCTGAAAGATGTCAGCTTTTCGGTCCGGAAGGGTGAAATCTTGGGCTTTGCTGGGCTGATGGGGGCAGGGCGGACCGAAGTTGCGCGGGCAATCTTTGGGGCTGACACTATCGATAGCGGTGAAATCCGGGTACATGAGCAGATCGTGCCCATCCGTTCCCCTGTGGATGCCGTGCGGGCCGGGATCGGGTACCTGTCCGAGGATCGCAAGCATTTCGGCCTCGCCACGGGAATGAACGTCCGCGACAATATCGCTCTGGCTTCGATGGATAGGTTTACCAGTGCCACCGGTGTTCTGAACGATAGCGAAATCAGCACTACGGCCAAAGGCTATATCGCCCAGCTTGGCATTCGCACACCCTCGGATGTGCAAGAGGTGCGCCTGTTGTCCGGCGGCAATCAGCAAAAGGTAGTCATCGCAAAATGGCTTCTGCGAGATTGCGACATCCTGATCTTTGACGAACCCACGCGCGGTATTGATGTCGGTGCAAAATCGGAAATCTACAAACTGCTCGAAGAACTGGCCGCGCAGGGAAAGACGATCATCGTGATCTCATCCGAATTGCCGGAAATCATGCGCCTCAGCCACCGAATCGCCGTCATGTGCGAAGGCCGGCTGACCGGAATTCTACCCGGCGGAAACAACACCACTCAGGAAGACATCATGCATCTGGCCACCCAACGCACGGCGGCGATGCAGGTCACAGGGACAGCAATATGACCACAGCAACGGATATAGACAAGAAAAAGCCCCTGGCGGGCCTGTCGGAAAGCGGCGCGTATCAAAAGCTGCTGGCCTTTGCCAGTCTCATCGCCCTGTTGATCGGCTTTTCGATCGCATCGCCGAACTTCATGCAGACCTCGAACATGATAGCCATTCTTCAGGCAACTTCGGTCAACGGCGTACTGGCCGTTGCCGCAACTCTGGTGATCATCACGGGCGGAATCGACCTGTCGGTTGGCACTTTGATGACCTTCTGCGCCGTGATTGCGGGCGTAGCCCTGACTTATCTCGGCATGCCCCTGCTTTTGGGTGTTGCTGCAGCCATTGCAGCGGGTGCGTTTTGTGGTCTGTGTTCGGGCACATTTGTGGCCAAAATGAAAATCCCGCCCTTCATCGCGACGCTGGGCATGATGCTGATCCTCAAGGGTCTATCGCTGGTTATCTCGGGCACACGACCGATCTATTTCAATGACACGCCTGGTTTCGATCAGATCTCGCGCGGGTCTCTGATCGGAGAAATCGTCCCCTCGGTACCTATCCCGAACGGCGTGCTGATCTTGTTTTTGGTCGCGATTGCAGCATCCTATATCCTCAGCCGCACTGTTCTGGGCCGCTATACGTTCGCTTTGGGATCGAACGAAGAGGCGGTCCGCTTGTCGGGTGTCAACACCGACGCCTGGAAGATGCGAATCTACGCGCTGGCCGGGGGAATTTGCGGCATCGGCGGCATCCTGATCGCCTCGCGCCTGAACTCGGCACAACCCGCTTTGGGGCTGGGATACGAACTTGAGGCCATCGCGGCTGTGGTCATTGGCGGAACCTCTCTGTCCGGCGGGCGCGGCACGATCCTGGGAACGCTCATCGGCGCGCTTATCATGGCTGTCCTGACCAATGGGCTGCGCGTTCTGTCTGTCGCGCAGGAATGGCAGACCGTTGTCACTGGCGCGATCATCATTCTGGCCGTCTATGCCGACATGGCGCGGCGCAAAAAGACCGGGTGAACAATTTTTAGGACCAAAGAAGATAACGACCAACTGGAGGAGAATATCATGTTAACACGTCGTTTCGTTCTGGGGGCGCTCAGCGCAGCCACCCTCGCAGCTCCGGCCTCTATGGCCATGGCGGAAGAAATCTATATTCCGCTGGTATCCAAAGGGTTCCAGCACCAATTCTGGCAGGCGGTAAAGCAGGGCGCCGAACAGGCAGCCGAAGAGTTTGACGTCACAATCACATTCGAAGGACCGGACAACGAAACGATGGTCGACCGTCAGATCGACATGCTGGCCGCAGCACTGGCAAACAATCCCAAAGCTATCGGCTTTGCCGCACTCGACAGTCAGGCCGCCATTCCGTTGCTGAAGCAGGCAAATGACAAGGGTATCCCGATCATCGCTTTTGACAGCGGAGTCGACAGTGATATTCCTGTTTCTACTGCCACAACTGATAACCTAGCTGCAGCGGGGCTTGCCGCTGACAAAATGGCCGAAAAGATTGGTGGAAAAGGCAAAGTTGCAGTGGTAGCCCACGACCAAACCAGCCGCACTGGCATTGACCGCCGCGATGGATTTGTGAACCGCATTGCGGAAAAATACCCTGATATCGAAGTTGTCACCGTTCAGTACGGGCAGGGCGACCATCTGAAATCAACCGAGGTGACAAAAGCGATCCTCACTGCAAACCCCGATCTGGATGGTATTTTCGGCACCAATGAAGGCTCTGCCATTGGTGTCGTGAACGGGGTTCAGGAATTGGGCACCGAAGGCCTTGTCATCATTGGCTATGACAGCGGCAAAGCCCAAAAAGACGCGATCAAAAGTGGTCTGATGACCGGGGCAATTACTCAGAACCCGGTTGGTATCGGCTATGAAACGGTCAAGGCGGCCGTCGCGGCGATGAAAGGCGAAGAAGTCCCGGCCCTAATCGACACAGGCTTTTACTATTACGATGCTTCCAACATTGACGATCCGAAGATCGCGGCAGTTCTTTACGACTAAGAGCCTGACAGCTTAATACGGACCGGTTCGCCCGATCGGCGGACCGGTTTTTTTGTCTTACTGGGTTGCAACAATCATCTTTTCTGTTTGCGGCGTTTTCATGCTATCCTCTACGGGTTATTTTTTGATGTTTATTGAAGGTTGAAATTCCGGTGAAAAAAAAGCCCAGCAACAAGACCTATGTCCTGCGTCCCCTGGAAAAATCCGATCTTGAGACAATTCTGCCCTGGTTTCAAAATGTAGAGGATTTAGCCAAATTCGAACGCGTGTCCCGCATTCCTCTTAATCTTGCACAGACAGAGGAAAGCTGGAGCGACATGTTCACCGGCTCAGCCATCGGCCGCAGGTGTTGGTTCGTTGTTGAGAATTCGGCGGGAAAACTGGTCGGCATGAGCGGCCTCGAGGGGATATCGCCGATCAATCGCGATGCTGTCGTTGCGATGTTCGTCGATCATTCGGTGCGCCGCCATGGAGTTGGTATCAGGGCGACGGCTTTGGTCGCCGATTTCGCCTTTCGGCAACTGGGGCTGAACCGGCTGACGTCGTATTATAGGGCGGATAATGTCAGCAGCAGAGACCTGGTTGCCAGACTGGGGTGCCAGATCGAGGGGTCGATGCGTCAGGCCTGGTTTGCAGATGGTCAATTTCACGATATGGTTGTGGTCGGGTTGCTGAGCAGCGGTTGGTTCGAAAACCGAAATTCACTGGCAAAAGAATTGGGCGGTGAAACCATCGTTAAGCTTGGCAATAATGCCTCGGATTGCTGGTGTTGGCCCCCGCAAGAGACTGGGTCGGACTAAGAGACGTTATTACCAATCGTTTCAAATCTTTTTTTGTTATACAAAAGTTAGGGTTCGTTCAGAACTCAGGAATCGAGTACCGCCAGTGAATACAGTTAACCCGAATTCATCAATCACTCAGAAGCTGGGTGCAGTCTTATTTGCAGATGTCGTCGGCTATTCTCGCCTGATGAGTGAGAACGAACTCGACACCTACAACGCTTTGAAGACACTTCTATCGCAGATCGAAGCCGCATGCGCCCGTTATCAGGGGCGTGTTGTCGAAGTGCGCGGTGACGGCATCCTGGCCCTGTTTGAAACAGCGACCAGCGCGGTCGAATTTGGTGTTGAGCTGCACCAAATTTCTGCCCAGCACAACGATTCAGGATCAGATCAACAGCAAATCAAGTTTCGCGTTGGCATCCATCTTGGAGAGATCCTGATAGATGAGCGTGGAATTCATGGCGACAACGTCAACATTGCAGCGCGATTGCAAGAAATTGCGGAACCCGAGCGGGTCTATGTCAGCTCTGCGGTGTATGATCAGGTTTGTAACCGGTTGCGGTATGGGTACGAATTTCTTGGTCCGCAGCATTTGAAGAACATTCTTTCGCCGGTTTCAACCTACTGTGTCCGCAGCGAGGTTGCCGGTGCTACTTTGGCGGGCACTATGCGTCCCGACGCTATTGTCGATCTGTTGGAACGCCCGGACACTCCGTCGGTCGCTGTGCTACCGTTCAGCATCAGCGGCGGGGATGAGTCTGACGGCTGGATTGCCGATGGTCTGACCGACGACATCATTCTGAACCTTTCCAAATTCAGAAACCTTTTCGTCATCGCCCGAAACTCATCATTCTTCTTCAGGGCGCAGTCCATGCCACCGAAGGAAGCCGCAAGAAAGCTGAATGTCCGGTATATCGCCCGTGGCAGTGTGCGTCGCTCTTCCAGTCGAATCCGCATTACTGCGGAACTGGTCGATGCAAACACTGAACGCACGATTTGGGGTGAGCGGTTTGATCGAAACATTGACGATATATTTGATATTCTGGACGAGGTGACTGAATGTATCGTCGCGGCCACGGCCGTAATGATCGAATCCCATGAGCGCCAAGTTATGGTTCAGGCCGTTCCTTCAGATCTGGAGGCATATGGCTCTGTCCTGCAGGGGCAGCAGCACATCTTCAAATACACGCGCAACGACAACCGCAAGGCACAGAATTTCTATCAATCTGCGCTGGAAAGGGACGGCAACTATGCCCGTGCCGCCGCCGCCTTGTCCCGAACGTTGAATCTGGATTGGCGATACTCGTGGACCGAAGATCCAGGCAGTGCATTCGAGCAGGCGCTGTCTTTGGCACAGCGGTCGATCGAATTGGACCCGACAGACGCGCGGGGATTTGGCGAGCTGGGATTTGTCCATCTGTATCGCAAGGAACATAGTGCGGCGCTACAGTCTTACCAACGTGCTTTGGCTCTCAACCCCAATGATGCGGATATGCATTCGGATTTCGCCGATGCGCTTGCACATTCGGGGGAAAATGAGACCGCCATCACGCATCTGCAACAGGCCATGCGTCTGAACCCGTACTTTCCGGATCAGTATCTCTGGCACCTCGGCGGCGCCTATTACAATCTCAGGCGCTATGAAGATGTTATCGAAACCGTCAACAAGATGAACAATCCAACCGAGGGTCAACGGATGCTGGCCGCCAGCCATGCGCAGCTGGGCAACATGGATATGGCACGCATGATTGCTGAAAAGCACCGCGCCGCACACCCGAACTTTTCTTTGTCACGCTGGGCCAAGGTGCTGCCCGACCGTCTGGAAGACGACACGCAGCACTTTGTCGAAGGGCTGAAAAAAGCGGGATTTTAGAACGGAAAAAGGCGCGAGATCCCGCGCCTTCTTTGCTGACTTTGTCCGAAGATCAGTCGCCGCCGCGTACTTTGGCTCCGCTAACCTTGGCGCCACTGACCTTGGCACCGCTGACTTTCGCGCCACTGACCTTGGCACCACTCACTTTGGCACCGCTGACCTTTGCACCGCTGATAGCAGGGCTGTCAAAGCCAAAATAGAGGTCTAGAAGAACCTGTTCGAACTGGCCTGTCATGACATCCATGCGCATGGTCTGATCGGACTTATCATAGCTCCAGAACTTGATACCGTCAGCGACCTGATAGTCCGCCGCCGCAACACCGCCAATCGAAGGATCCGTGGGGGCGCGCGAGGCCTGGTTTGGTGGCTCGCCCTTTTTGGCGACATCTTGACCATCGCCGTGAACCAGGAAAATCACCGGCTCGGGCAGGTCGTAGTAGGTGCCTTCATAGGCAAACCCGTAGATCTTGGCAAATTTGGCTTCGTCATTTCCTGAATTCGCGAGTTGCTCATCAAGATGTTTGTTGTTGCCTTTTCCTCTGCTTTTCTTTTTCGCAGGGTCGTAATCCAAATCGTCGATAACTCTGCCGTAAATCAACACTTCCGAAAAACTGAGCAAGGATTCCGCCATAAACTCATCTCCCAAATATGGGTTCATCACCCGAACCCCCTTCGATTAAATCCCGAGGATGACCGCATCGGTGTCTCCTCAAAAATCACCCCGCCTCTAAATGCCATAAATCTGCCGAAAAAAAAAGAATTTTGCTGTCATCAGTCTGGAACCTGCGTGCGGACGGAGTGTGCGTGACTGTCTTCATCGGGGTCCGGCAGCCGCGGACCGGCAGTTGCCACCCCGATATCACGCATCCGAAAGTTTCCTTCGATGATCCGCCGGAAGGCACCCCCGGTAATTTCCTGATCCACCGCCAGCATGGCCTTTTCGACACCGAAATAGCTGAGCATATCGGCGTCCAACATGCTCCAGGCGTCGGCCAGATAGGTGCCCAGGAAATCGCGCGCCTCAAGAAGTGCTACGCGGAATCCATCGGGGTTTTCGGCATATCGCTTGTCAAAAATACCCTGCATGACCGCGCTGTAATCGGGTGAATCCTCTAGCTGATCGGACAGGTCTTCCTCTGCCTGTGTGATAAGGCCATGAACCAACAGGCGCTCATGATAGATGTCCACCAAAATGTCGAACATTGCACCTGTCAGTGGCTCGGAAAGTGCATGTTCACTGGACCATCCGGCAGCGAATTCCGATAGTGACCGGTTGTTTGCGGCCGTTCTGATCTGTGCATTTTCCGAAAGCTCGGCAAAGCGATTCAGTCGATTGAAGCTGTAGAGATTGCCTTTGGTGTTTTCCAACAGCGCCTCTACCACCGAGCCAAAATGCAAAGAGGCCAGAAGCGCCACCATATCGGCGGCGGATTCATGGAACCCGTAATACTCACCCGAGACATCTCCGTCGGTGGGCATGCCCACGACGCTGTAAATGATTGAGTGGCCGATTTCATGTGCGACCACGTCGAAATTCAGGCTGTAGGGGCGATATTCGTCCCCGTGTTCATGGGTGCCCCCGGTTTCAAGGAAACCCCAACCGATATGCGCATTGTCCAGGCTTGGCAGCAGCGACAGTTCGAGCCGGTTAAAATCACGGGCGAAATGCCATGGGATTGGTCGGTCAAAATAGCCCTGCCAGACGTCCATCGTGAAATGCGCCGAGCCAAACAGATGCGCTGCCTCAAAAGCCGGGTCCGACGGGCCAATATGGATAAAGTTACCGAACTCATCAGGCATTGCCGGGGGATGGATATATCCGTTCCAGGGCGGCAGATACATTCCCGGACCATCCGGTCCGGGCACGATGGCCCCATAGGGTGTAGTCTTTCCGACAGGGTTAACCGTGTACATGCGCGGACCCGATGGACCAGGGCCGATACTGCCCTGCGGGGCCGATATTTCGACTAGCTCAAGCTGTGGGTCCTCTTCCAGAAAAGGGGATTGCGGATACAGCAGAAATCGCGTTCCAGGCTCTTCTTCATCAAGGTGATCTGGTAAGTTCACAATACCCCCCTTTCAGGCCACGCCTCGGATCCGCCTTGGGGCGGCTAGTCAACGGTACTATTTAATCCGGCATCCGCGTGACAAAACAAATACTCTGCTTCTATCAAATCAAAAAATGCTTCCCGCCCGGCCAATCCAAGTGAAACTGCATATGATTCAAGATCATCCGGCACTGGTTGGTCAAGCTGTGTTTCAAAATACCACATAACCATAGGTAGGCGCCCGCTTGCGGGACCGCCTCGGGCAGTCAATGATTCAGCTCCCCTTTGTGCCTTGCGATGGGCACGATCCCGCAATTCGGCATAGCTCCCGTCACGGCGCAACTCGCGCAAAAGCGATGACTCAAGGACCGAAGCCCGAGAGGTAATGTGGCCATGCACCCGAGCGGCATCGGCCAGCATCGCCTCGTATTCCTCGACACTCAGATCATTCTCGTCCAGCCATGCCATCAAAGCGGCGCGGCGCGACAGGCCGGCTTTTTGCCGGTGCGCATCCATCTGTGCCATCAGGGCAGGGCGGTCAGGCTCTTCATCCCGCCGATCAGCCTCTTCCCGCGCCAGCAGAGTCAGCGCGGCCCGTTCACGCAGCCGCGTATACATGTCCGGGTTCAGCCTGACTTCGTCGATAACCGCCTGATCGGCCTTCTGATCGGCATCCACTCGGGCACGCAGCCCTTTCCACATCAGCGTTTCTTCGGTCGGTTGCTGCGTCGCCGGGAAGGGAAGGTCGTTTGCCAGATCTTCGGCCATACGCCCAAGCATCTCAATGGCATCACGCGCTTTTGCATCAACCTTGCCGTTTGGCAGCCAGTCCACAAAACTCTGGATATCAGAAAGCCCGTTCAACGCGTCAATTATGTTAGGCCAACTGCGCTGACGATAGTTCATGCCTTTGGCAATCCGCAGAACCTCTGCGGCACGTTCAGCGACCAACATGCCTAGATCATGCGCCTCCTCAACCGTTGCTCGGACCGAGACCATGGGTTCGCTCAATGGCAAATAACCCAATTCTGCCGGGCTGTGCAGGACCGCAACTTCGTCGTCATCCTGCAGGGTTCGGCTGTAGAAATCCTCAAAGATTCGACCCACGCCGATCATACCAAAATCAGCCAACTCTGCCGCGCGCAAAGCACCCATGCTGGCACTGCCATAAACGGGGATTCCCTGATCCATCGCCCAAAGAATCTCTTTATGCCAGACCGACGGGACGCCCTCAAAAAAGCCGTCTATTATCCCGATCGCACGCGGACGATCACGTGCCACGCGATATACGTCCCCCTGCCGGACCGGGGGCAAGATCACAGGGTCCAAGCATTGGGCCACAGCATCGGCTGTCAACGTCGGGCCCACAAAAATAACGACACTCATCCGTATGTTTCCATTACACGCTGCGCGCGTTCCCCGGCGATATAATCGGGGTCGTCATGAGGCGCTTCAAGCCCCGGTATGACAGCTCGGACAACGGCGATCTCATATTCCGGGCGCGATAGATCGACCGTGATCACCTGCAAAATACCTACGGTTTCGAGGCGGGTAGTCAGCAAGTTCAAATCCTCTTGGAATGATCCGGTGGCATATGTCGGAGTATTCGAGAAATCCTGCGTCGCGTCCGAGCTGTCAATCTGATTGCGAATATAGGCACATCTTTCGGTCTGCGCCTGGTCAGTAAACTCTTCTGGGTCCAGATCATCACGCGCGCCAGAGATATAGGTGAGGCGGGTTTGTGCCGCTTCGGTCAGGGCCCGCAACAAAGCAATGGCGCGATCTGGATGGCAGCCATCACCGATACCGATGTGGCCGTTCTGCCCGTCCGGCTCGCAGATCGTACAGCGGAAACAGGCGATTCCGATGTCCGAGGTGGTGTCCCAGATGCCCAGGGTCAGGCCCGCCGCTTCAATCATGCTTATTGCGTCCTTGCACCTGTCATCATCTATAGTGTCTGGGTGGATCCGTGCTGGCGCGGACTGAAATTGCCACAGTGTGGTGGCATCGCGTTCGATGAGTTCAAAGATCGCATGGCAACTGGCTTCAAACAGGTTGTTGCCGGATGCCAAACCGTTTGTCGTTCTGGGAAAAGCAACCTGCCGACCCATCGGCAAAGACGTATAATCGGTATCGACCATCTCCATTGGAACCCAACGGGCGCAAGCGGAATTCAAATCCCGACCCTCTACCCACAATCTGTTCGCATCAGGATCAAATCGGCCACCAGTCACCCGAGGTAGCTTATCAACATCCACCACCGGCGCATCGCGCGCTATATCGGTAAATCGTGCCAGACGTTGAGGCGCCGTTACCCGTTCCGCGTGCCAGCTTTCGATCGCTTCCATAACCCCCGACGCTTGCGCGGCCGGGACTGACAATCCCTTGCCGAGCGACACCGAAACCGATCGGGAATTCGGGCGCGCAACCATGACCGTGGGCAATCCGATACGATCCAGGCCGGTTAAGTTCGCAATTCGAGTAATGCCCATTTCACGCAAATAGGGCGTTACGATTTCCAATGTTTGGCTGGGGCTTCGCAGGCGATGAGTATCAAGCACATATTGCTTTTCCGATACGTCAGACATGATGCAACCTTGCCAAAAACAAAAGAAATTGGCCACCAGGCGAAAATACATGCCGGTGACCGGATCAGCTCAGGATGGGGGATGATTTCATAGGGGTCAACTCTGCCGCCCATAATTGTCTCAACACGACAATCTACTTGCTGGACGATGATGAGCGCGGGCTGAACCAACTGTGTCCAGCAGCCAGCACCTAAAATCGAATTGCAGCTACGATATTCAAAGGATGTCGCATTATTTTAACATAATCTTCATTCTGCGATATTTACTGCGGGACCGGAAACCCAAAATGTCTCGAAAAGCTGTCAGAAGTGCGCCTTCTTTCGTGCGAAGGTCTCAGGGCAATCGGGAAAGTTGCTCTATTGGGTCAAATTTATAAAATATAATCAATGCAATACAATGAACTATGGTGCGGGTGGAGGGACTTGAACCCCCACGCCTTGCGGCGCCAGAACCTAAATCTGGTGCGTCTACCAATTTCGCCACACCCGCACGACCAGCAGCTGCTGCCGGAATGCCGCTCAATAGCAAAGCTTTTGAACGAGTGCGAGAGGGAAATTGTAGTTTACACGAAGAATATTGATGCCCGTTTCAGAACAAACCCAACCTCTGCTTAGAGGCACCTCACGACCCGAAAACATATGAAAGACCGCACGAGCACATCGACCGGAAAGGCCAATGGGCTTGCAGCTGACCAAGCTTTGCCTGACGCCGCCTAAAACAGAAATCTCGTAGACCAGGCAGACCCAAAATAAGACTATGTGAAACCTAGCGTCCTGTTAAAATTCACCATTGATGAACCTGCCAAATCTAAACACCCTCACGTTGTGCCGTGTTGTTGTTGCCTTTCCCGAAAGCGCACTTTGTTTGGGCGATGGATTCTGTCTCATGACAAGATTTTGCCAAATATGGAGCTGACCGCATGTATGTAAAACTATAATTTAATAAATAGTTACACCCCATTTGGGGGCCAGTTATCAAATTCGGCTCGCTGTGAACTTCAGCTGATATGCTCATATTTTTATACGCTTTTTAGTTTAGTAGTGGGCCCGGGCAAGTCCGCAGCCATACTTGCGCCACAATTCAAACGCCAAAAAATCTTATTCGCGTCAAAATAAGACCGCCTTGCCAGTAGTTGATGGGTGGAAAGGAGTTAATGAGTCTTTTGCCTTCGGGCGTCTTACCAGTTCGTTCGCTCAACTCCAGTACAAGGGTCTTTACCGTGACCAACATGATGAACTCTGCATCTGCCGAGCAAGACGCGATTGGTCTTGCACGCGAAAGTTTTCTTGGTGAACTCAAAACCCTGAATCGCGAACACCCGAATACCGGGTTTGGCATCTCGCTGCGCACGCATTCTGGCGGGCATTATTTGCTTGCCAATTCTCGAATGCCTCTGCCCGAGGTCAAATCACAGGGTTTCCCAACAGGGCGCAGTGTTGCGTGCCTGGAAAATAGCGACTGCTTCAGCTCGATCGAAGTGCTGGCCGATGCCCGCGCATATGAATCGATCACACCAAGCGCCGAAGCCGCAATTTTGGGCAACGCCCTGAACCTGATCGCCCGGATCGATACGCTGACCAGCGCACCTCACGGGCAGATCGAACCTCATATCGCCGCTACAGGAACCGGAGGCTAACCATGGCGCGTAACGATCATCTTTTGTCTGTTGGAAACGAAGCGCTGACCCCAATGACTTCGGCCATGTCGGCATTGACGACACAGATTGACCAACTGACAGAGGTGGCGGACGCGCGCTCTTCGGCACGTCTTGCGACGCTCAAGACACGCATGGAGAATTTCACTGCCAGCGTCACGCTGGTCGGTCAGGTCAAGGCGGGAAAATCTTCGCTTGTGAACATTCTGTCCGCACGCCCTGCCCTGCTGCCTTCGGATGTGAACCCCTGGACCTCTGTGGTTACCACGCTGAACATCAACACCAGAACCCAGGGTGATACAAAATCCCGGTTCACTTTCTTCGAACAAGAGGAATGGGACAATCTGATGGTTGGCGGCGGCCGGCTGGGAGAGCTGGCCAATCGGGCCGGCGCCGACGATGAAATGGACGATATCCGCCGTCAGATCGGCGAAATGAAAGCTAAGTCCGAGGAACGACTGGGTAAGCATTTCGACTTGATTCTGGGGCAAAGCCATCAATACGACTATTTCGATGAGGAACTGATCCAAAGGTATGTGTGTCTGGGTGATGAAGACGACCCGGACATCAACCCCAAGACCGGTCGTTTTGCGGATGTGACAAAGTTGGCTGAGCTGTACATGGACATCCCCCAGTACCCAATTTCCCTCAAGCTGTGCGACACACCGGGTGTAAACGATACGTTTATGGTGCGTGAACAGATCACCCTGCGCAGCCTGCGCGGGTCCGAAGTCTGCATTGTGGTTCTGGCAGCCAGTCAGGCTCTGACCACAATGGACATGGCTCTGATGCGGATCATCGCTCAGTTCGAAAATCGTCAGATTATCCTGTTCGTTAACCGAATTGACGAACTTGCAGATCCGGTCACCCAGGTTCCTGAGATTCGGGATCGGATTCTGGACACGCTGAGACAGAACAATATCGACACCAAGGCAAGTGTCGTGTTCGGCAGCGCTCTGTGGGCCGAGGCCGCGATAACTGGCAATCCCGATATTCTGTCTGAGGAATCCCGGAAAGCCCTTAACACGTTCTATCTGGCGGCCGGGTTTGGCGATCAGGCCCCGTCACTGGACAAGATTTGGGCGTTGTCCGGTTTGCCCGACCTATTGCTGGCGATGAATGAACGCATTGCCGAAGGCGCAGGAACTCGACTTCTGGACCGTGTACGCCACCGGGCGCGCAACATCGCCAGTCAGATCCGGGCGACCGCCGTGGCCAAAAAACTATCCGACAGCGAAGGGATTGTGCGAGAGCTGAACGGGGTAGCACCCGAAGACGCCGTGGCCGAGGTCAACGCAGAATAT
This sequence comes from Ruegeria sp. CDSB022, assembly GCF_059611145.1. NCBI lineage: Bacteria > Pseudomonadati > Pseudomonadota > Alphaproteobacteria > Rhodobacterales > Roseobacteraceae > Ruegeria > Ruegeria sp. CDSB022. The sequence continues at coordinate 22,562 of NZ_JBXWOZ010000008.1, forward strand.
GAAAAGAAGGCCGCTGAGCTTACTGCTTCCTTGCGCGCGAAAGTGCTTGAGCGTCTGAACTCGGCCGAAGCCAACTTTGTCAAACGTGCCACCGATTCTCTGATCGCGCATCTTGAGCAAAATGGCGAGCAAGGAACGTGGCAGTACGATCCTGCCGGGCTGCGGACCTTGCAAAAAGCGGCCTATTTTAGCTTTGCCCGGTCGATGCGCAAAGAAGTTGGTGCGTTGTATTCAGCGGCAGCCGCTGACATCGAAGCGTTGTATCAAAGCCTGCTGGGCAACCATCTGGGAGAGTTCAGCATCGAGGCACCAATCGTCCCGCGGGTACCACCTCCACTGGGTATCGGACGCACGATTGCCCTGGACTTGCAAAGCACATGGTGGCGCCGCTGGTGGCAACGCCGCAATGGTTTCGAGGCCTATGCGGCGGATTATACGCGCCTGATCACATCAGAGGCGAATTCGATCACCAAGGATATCGAAGAAAACCAGATTGCAGCAGTTCTTGAAAATGTCCGCGCCGCCCTTTCCGACTTTATGCGCGAGCAAAAGGAGACTCTGTTGAACATTTCGGCCTCAGCCGAAAAGGACCCCGGTCGCAGTGCAGCGCTGATGGAGGGGCTGGCCCCTCAGAAATCCCGCGACGATATCCTCGGCGATATCCTGAAAGATCTTAGTAACGAGGCAGCATAAGTAGCGATATGGCAAAAGATTCACAAACCCGCTTCGTCTCTTCAAAAGCATGGGACCGCATTGAGAAATGGTCCCGCAGGAAACCTGTTTTTGCACTTATGGGGGAATTCAGCGCCGGCAAATCAACCTTGATGAACTTTCTGCTGCGCTCGGAGGCACTGCCTACACAGGTTACAGCCACACAGCTGCCACCAGTTTGGTTCAGTTGGGGTAGAAGGTCGGCCTATGTACAACGCCCTGACGGAACTCGCGAAAACATCAACCTGGACCAGTTGGAACAAGTCGGGGTGAATGATGCCCAGTTTATTCGCATATTTCTGGAATCCGACATTCTTGAAGCCGTCGACCTGATTGACACTCCGGGTATTTCCGACCCCAAGATTTCTACTGATGTCTGGCGACGGGCTGTCGGTCAGGCAAATGGCGTTATTTGGTGTACGCACGCCACGCAGGCATGGCGCGAAACTGAACGGGCAACCTGGGTTTCCCTGCCCGAACGGTTGCAACATAATTCATTGCTGCTGGTCACACGTGCAGACGTTTTGGATGTCAAGGATCGCCAAAAGGTCCTTCGTCGTGTGAACCGCGAAGCAGGTCACCTGTTCAACCGTTCGATCCTGTTTTCAGCCCGTGATGCCATCATGGCCCGCGACAAAAGTGGGGACGCCGAATTGTGGACCCGCAGTGGCGGTGGCAAGATGGTCGACAGCTTCCTGGAAATCACAGAACTCATCATGGACAGCCGCGCTCATCAGCTGGCGCGTTATCAAATTGACACCAGCTTGTCCGATGCTCCTCAGGTACACCCGCTGCGCCCGCGGCGCAATTTCTCGAATGTACAGGGAACCGCTCCGCTGAAGCTGGTAAATCCGCTGCATGAGGGAACAGAGCCCGAGGTGGTAACACAATTCCCAGTGCGCCCTGCCCGGGTCGAACTGCGCCCTGATGAGGTTGAACGTGCCCCGCGCATTGACCCACAAGAGGCCGAACGTCTGCGCGCCGACATGACCTCGGGCGCCGAGATCGTAAAAGAAGAAAAAGAAGACGAATTGCGGGCGTTCTTCCGGGAGACCACTCCCGAGGACTCGGACGTTGCCGATCTGTCCGTTGCTCCTACCGAGGATGATGAAACAGACCCACAGGCCGTATCCGTCATTGATGAAACTGACATTGTTGAAGTTCAGCCACTTTCTGCGGAAGCCGAAGTTGCTGAAGAAGAAAACCTGTTCAGTGACGAAGACGAAGCTGACACATTCATGGCCTCTTTGGAGGACCAGCTTACAGATGTTCCGGAGCCCGAAGAGACCGCTCAGGCAGAGCCGGAAGAAACCCCGGTCGAACTTTCCGTGTCCTCGATCACAGCGTTGATGGCTGAACAATCGGATGATGCCGAGGATGAGTTCGAACCAGAGCCGGAAACCAATGGCCTGATGAACACTCAGGTTGTCGCCATGCAAGAGAGCAGACCGGAAATCGCGGGCTCGTTTGAAGACATTGTAAACGTGTCCGTCGACACCCCGCTTAGCGCGGCGGCGATGTGGCGCGAGGTCACGGATGGCGAAGACATGCCCACCAACCCAGAAGCGTTGAAGAAGGTATTTCAAGCATTTCTTGAGGAGTTTGACCAAATCACGGCCGAACACAATGCGCGAAAATCAGATAACGCGGTAAGGCCCATGGCCAATACCTCTGAAGACACGGGTGTTGAACGACATGTACTTTAGCCGTGAGAAACCTAGGAGACAGGGCAACTGATGTCTATCGAAACAGCATTAAACGATGCGATGGCGACCATACCCGACTGCATAGCAGCCGGGTATGTCGACATGAAGACAGGTATGTTGCTAGGCACCCATGTCACAGACTCGGAAAGTGCCGAAGCCTTGGATACTCTGGCCATTGCGGTGGCCAACCTTTTTCAGGGGCGCGGTGTGATCGCGTTTGAGAATCTGCTGCGTTCGACCGACGCCGACGATACGGAAAATCCTGGGTTTGGCGAAATCGCAGTGTTTTCAAAGGATCGGCTGAATATTTTCCTGCGGACCCCGGACTACCCGGACCATGTGGTCTGCTACATCTGTCGCGACAGTGCCAATGTGGGGCTGGCGCTTACTAAATCGCACATAAGCCTAGGGCCGGTTACGGCCGCTGTATAACGGGACCAGAGGGGGTCACGGCATGATGGATACTGACATACTGGACATGCTCGAAGACATCGGGCGGTTGTCGGTCGCCCGTTTGAATCCGACGGTTACATTAGCTGCTGAGACGACTGAGATTCGTCGTGAAAAGATCCTGCGTACAATTCGCGGAACCATTTTGCCGCGTCGGCTGGAATTTACCGCGGCCAATGGCGATTGTCTGGCAATGGAGGTCAACAGCTCGCGGGTAACTGATGTTTTCCGGGTCCGCTCGGGCATGATACCGGATTTTGAAACTACTCCGCGTGAAGAGCTTGCGACTCGCTTGGCCGAATTGGTGTCCGATATTGCAGCAGCCCCTGCCCCGTTGGAGTTGCTTTCTCTGCAGCCGGACACGGCGCTTGAGGTTGATGATGTCGGTGTGACTTTCAGCGAGATTGCAAAGGCTTGCGGCACTATCGAGCTGCCGCCCGAGACGGTCGTTTCTTTGGTTCCCGACACGCCTGCCCCGCAAGAAACAGATATTCCAGCGTCCGCCGCCGAGGCGACAGCAGGAACCATTGCCAGCGCGTTTTTTGATGGCGCTGAACGGTTCGCATTGGGACGCGCCGAAGTCGCCTTGGACGGTGCAGCCATATCGCGGCTCGAAGGAGTATGCGACGTCGGGCAACCCATGCACGCCGATCAGGATCTGCTTCGTCAGTTTGCACAGGATCTTGTTGGGTGGGACGGTGACGCCGCCACCGCGCTGGATCATCCTCAGCTGATTGTAATGCGGCCTTCAGGGGGCAAAGGGGATGCGCTTGCCGTTCTGCATGACGGGTCTCAATTTGCGCTGGCCATTCATGAAGCGCGCAAACTGGGAGCCGTCGTAAACCTTTGGAAATCAGTTACGGGTTCGGAAAAATGATCCGGTGCCAACAGTTCAATTTTTCAACGAATTCGATCCGTGAAATTAAGTAGTCAGGGTATGTGTTATGAGTGAGAATAATCGTCGCGAGTTACTTCGTATAGCCAACGAGATGAAAGGCGTCAGCAATGACGAAACCGGGCAGTTTATCTCTCGGATCATTGGTGATCTTTCGAACCTGAAGCCCTCGATTGCTTTTGTTGGTCAGATCAAGGCCGGCAAATCCCGACTGATCAATGGATTTACCGGACAGGCCGAATATCTGCCGTCGGATGTGAACCCTTGGACAACCGTAATCACTGATATGCATTTCGGCCACCCGTCGGGCCGGACGCAAGGTGCCGAGTTCCATTTCTTCGACAACCGTCAGTGGCAGTCCCTGATTGCCGAAGGCGAAGAGCTGCGCAACATGTTCCCCGATGACGAGGACAGTTATAAGCGCGAGATGATCGAAGAACAGGTCGACGCAATGAAGACCCGCGCCAAGCTTCGGCTGGGCGATAGCTATGAACAGCTGCTGGGCCAACATCATGATCTGGAAGACCTGAATTCGGATGATTTGGCACGTTATGTTTGCGCAGGCGATGACCCGACCGAGGGTGGGACACATGATCCGGCATCGGACCGGGGCCTTTACAGCGACATCACCCGAAAGGCCGAGGTCTATTTTGACATCGGACATTTCCCATTTCCGCTTACGGTCACCGATACGCCCGGCGTAAATGACCCCCTGTTGATCCGCGAAGAGATCTCTCGCCAATACCTCAAGGAGTCCGACTTCTTTGTGGTTGTCCTGTCGGCGCATCAGGCGCTTTCTCGGGCGGACTTGAAACTGTTCCGCCTAATGCAAGCGCTGGAGTTGGGCCAGATCGTGGTTTTTATCAACCGCGTGGACGAATTGGGAAATGGTGCCGAAGATGCCTTCAAGGTGCGGGCCGATGTTCTGGACGGGCTTGAGAAGGCGCTTGGAAACTCGAACATTGACGTGCTGACCGGCAGTGCCCAATGGGCGCATTACGCCCTGACCGGTGACGAAGCCGGTATCAATCACGACGATGTCCTGGCCTGGCTGCGCGCGCATCCCGATCAGATGAAGCAATATCTGGACGGTGTCGAAGAGATCAAACAAGGCCCCGGCCCGATCAGCCGCGAAGGTGTTTTGCGCTTTGCCGCTATGATCGCCTCCGGGTTGCCCGATCTGCGCCGGCATGTGACCCGAGCGCTGACAGAAGGCCCGCGCGATGAACAACTGCGTATGGCCTGGCAGCATCTCAACAGCTTTGCCCAAGGTGAATTGGACCGGTCCAAAGCGCATCTGCGCGCGATCGAGAACGACACCACAACCTCGGCAGAAGACGCTGGTGAAAACAACAGGATATTGGCCGATCTGCGGAACTCGGTCAGCGACAAGACCACCAAGATCATTGACGAAATGGATGACGTCCTGGCCAACCTGAGAGGCGTAATGGATGACACCGTGGCCGAGGCCGTGTCGGGCGTTGTTCGCGGCCCGAACGGAGATTCTCCGCTGTTGTCGAAAACCGGAGAAACCGAGCTGAATTTCACTCCGCTGCGTGACCGCATGCGCGAACTTGTTCAGGGGGCCACCCAAGTTGTCCGCCAAAGAATGCTGAGCGAGCTCTACGCAATCGACATGCAAAGCAATGCCACGCTGCGGGCTCTGCCCGGCTGGCAGGACGCAACCGACAACCGGATGAACACCAGCGCAGTTCGCTGGTTCCGTCCGGACACGTCCGCTTTGACCCGTGGCATCACTGTCGAACTTCGGGTAAACTGGTTGTCCCGGCTGATTTCGCGTAAAAGTGTCGTGTCCCGTGCCGAACGCATGATCGTTCAGGAGTTTGAGATGATCGGAGATGATCTGGTGGATACCGCCCGCGGTGATTTGACCGAGCGGCTTAATACCGTGCTGGACCATTATCTGGCCCTGCTCGCCACACATCTTGAACATCGTGCCGGAACCGGCGAAACAAATGCCCGGGCCGAGGCGCAAGCCGCCTTCAACCACGCACAACATATTTCTGACGAGCTGGGCACCCTATTCAGCCAGCATCGAACAGATGAAAGACTAGCAGAGGCAGCGGAATGATCGAATTTCCCGGAACCGACAAGGAAGTGAGGCAGCTCGAGCGCTTTCTGACCGCGACCGAAAGCCTGCCGAGCGACGTGGCGCTCGAAGATATGCGCGCCCGTGCCTTGGCGCATGCCGAACGCTTGTCAAACGCGGTAAATATTGGATTCGCCGGAGAATTTGGGGCGGGAAAATCCAGCCTGGCCAACATGCTGGCCGGGGCAGATATTCTGCCTACCGGGCCGCAACATCTGAAACTGCCGCTCGTTATTGTGGCATATTCCGAAACCCCCGAAACAACTGTCGGGTGGTGGGACCGGGAACCTAAAGTCTATTCTGGAATTGCACTTGAAAAAGCCGCCAAAGACGAACCCGACTTTATCTCTGTTGGATTGAACACCCCTGCCCTGCAAGAGATATCGCTCTACGATCTGCCTGGGTCAGGCGCTTTGGATGATACCTATAAACCGACGCTCGATCTGCTCAAATTTGTGGATTGCGCGATCTGGTGCACCAACGGCACAAATGCATGGCGCGAAACGGAACGCCATCTTTGGGCTAAGGTTCCGGAAGAGTTGCGAGCAAACAGCATATTGGCTGTGACACATACAGATTTGCCTCCGGTTCGCGACGCGCTTGACCGGGTGTTGGCCCGCTTGAACAAAGAAAAGCGCAATATGTTCCGCTCGGTTGTGCCGATCGGCACCCCAGTGGCTGTCCGTGCCATGGCGCAAGAGCCAGAACCGGATTTCGCCCTTTGGGAAACCTGCGGTGGACAGGGGCTGGCCGAACAGGTGCTTGATATTGCTTCGAACCGGCGACAGGCAGACCTGAGTTCGGCGCGCGAAGATCTGGAACAGCACTTTCTACCCTATCTGAAATCGATTGACGTTCAGGTGCCGGACATAGCCGCCCTCGACGCGCCCTCTATGCAGGCTACGCTGGAAAACGTGCTACCCCCTATCGACAATCCGATCCTGGAAGACTGGCTTGCCGCAATTGCCAGTATCTATGAAGACCTGCGGGAAACCTCAAATATGGAGCCTGCGGCTTTCCTGCAAAGCTGTCAGGAAATCGTTGAGGATTTCGCCGAGCGCCTGGAAAACGATGACGAGATTGACCCGACGGCGGATTGGATTCCGGGTGAGTTCGAAAAGGCCACGGACTTGTTGCTTTTGCTTCAGTTCGAAAGCGGCGTTGCGCCACTGAAGGATGCGATTAGCATCCTGGCACAGCTGAGTGACAACCTTGCTTGGGCCGGCAGCCGGGTTGAATCGGCACAGCCAAAGACCGGAACCTGAAATTTCCGCTCAAAGCTGAGCGGCAATTCCGCGAATCGTAGAAGCGATTCCTACGAATCTATTGTTTCGAATTTGTAGACCAATCCTTAAGAATTTGTTTTTAGCTTTCGATTTTATCACAATATATTTCTATATGTAGTATAAACTGTCAAATACACACCACATATAGATCAATCGCAAAAACGATCCTTAGTGAAGCCATCAGGCGGCCCCAATAAAGTCAAATTTGAATCGTCTAACCGACTTGAGTGTCCTGCGGTTGTTTTTGGTTGTGTGTTTGCGGGCTATTTGCCCAGGTTTTTTGCCGCAAAACGATTAGAACGGGCGGAATGAAATGAGCCATAACCAGGCTGTCGGTGCAACGCACGACGAACCTAAGATTGAAGGACTTGAACCTGGCGCAAAGCTGTTGCGCGGGCAGTATGAGATTCTTCGTTTCCTCAGCAATGGCGGGTTTGGGATTACCTACCTGGCCCGCGACAGCCTAGAGCGCGATGTCGTGATCAAAGAGTGCTATCCGGGCGCTCTGTGCCGTCGGAATGGTGACGCGGTTGAACCCATCAATCCCGACCACAAAGAAGATCTGCGCGCGATCATCGACCTGTTCATTCAGGAAGCGCGCAATCACGCCCGACTGGTTCATCCCAATATCGTTGACGTACATCAGGTCTTTGAAGACAACGACACGGCGTATATCGCTATGGACCTGATCCGGGGTTGCGATCTTCTGGATTATTCCGAGAACCCCGAAAACGACGCTGGCCCAGATTTCCTTGTCCAAGTCACCGAGAAAATGCTGTCGGCCGTTTCGTTCATCCACCAAAGCGGAATGCTGCATCGCGATATCTCACCGGACAATATTCTGATTGACCAAAACGGAGACCCGGTCCTCATCGACTTTGGTGCCGCGCGGGAACAGGCAGCCAATCAATCAGCTGCCCTGTTGACTTTGCGGGTTATCAAAGACGGCTATTCCCCGCACGAATTCTATGTACGCGGCGCAGATCAGGGACCCAGCAGCGACCTCTATGTTCTCGCGGCGACGCTTTATCACGCCATCAGTGGCGAACGTCCGATCGACGGGCAAACCCGACTGAATGCCTTCAACAATGGCCAGGATGATCCCTATACGCCCCTCGCAGGTCAGTACAGCGGCTATCCCGATGGGTTCCTTGAAGCGATCGACAAAGCGATGGAAGTTCACGCAACAGATCGTCTGCAAACGGCCTTGGATTGGCTGCGGATGTTCCGTGGTCCCGGCGTCATGTTTGACTCGTTCGCCTATCGTCCGGTCTCGGTCATCGTAGCGATGGACCGTAAGGACGAAGTCGAAGAGCAAGCCCGGATCAAAGCCGAAAGTGAAAATGCCGAGGCGGTGGTGACTGCCTTGTTGGCTGGGAACCCTGACATTGCCCTGGGTAATGAGGATAAGTCTGAGGGCGATCTGGCCAAGTTTGCACAAAAAGAAGAGGCCGCGGTTGCGGTCGATACGATCGTCAAGAACGGATCAGGCGGCAGCGGTAAAGTCATCGCAGGCGCTGCTGCGGTGGTGGTTGCCTTGGCTGCAGGCGGATTCGTTTTGTTCAGTGGCAGCGAGGAAACCCCCGAACCGACAGCAGCGCCGGTCCAAGTGACCGAGACAGAGGCACCAGCCTCGGAACAGCCGGAAGAAGCCGTGGAAACGGCGGCACCGGCCGCTGCGGAAGAGGTCGTGGAAACGGCAGAACCGGCCGCTGCGGAAGAGGTCGTGGAAACGGCAGAACCGGCCGCTGCGGAAGCTGAAGCACCAGAACAAGAAGTCGCAAGCGTAGAACCTGTTGAGCAGACGGATACCCTCACGGCGCAAAACGCCGAAGCGCTACCTGTCGAGGCAGCCCCAGTTGCTGCTGACCCGGTAGAAATCAGCGCTGCTGCTGGCCAACCGGCAGAAACGCAGATTGCGTATTCTCATTGGGATGTGGAAATACCGTTCCAGACCTCGAAACGCCGCGCCTCGACTGGCAGCGTCGTTGTCGTGACCGGCATTGACCCCACGCTGGATACTTCCGTGATCGGAGAATGGGTGCAGCATGGGGCGTCGATTTATACTCTGAACGGAGTGCCGGTCCAGGCAGATGCAAGTTTTGCCGCCCAGATTTTGGATGACCTGAAGGTCGATCCGGATGGGTATATCCGCATCACTGCCCGTTATCGGGAACTCGGAAAAACCCGTGCGCAGAACGGATTGCTGGCCCTGCCCGCCATTCGCATGTTGGGTCTCGAGAATGGTTATGTGTTCACTATCAGGAACAGCAATGGAAACGGCTGGGCAACTGTTGTTGACACTGCACCAGACGCGCCCGCAGCAGGTAGCCTGCGCAAAGGCGATGTACTGATCTCGGAAAATCATACCGGTCAGAACATTACCAACCCTGAAGGGCTGGACGCGCTTTTGCAGCTCCTTGTTTCTGAAAACCAGTCCGAAGCCCGCTTTACAGTTCTGCGCAACGGTACTGAAACGGGTGCGGTTATGCCCCTGGTACAGGAGTAATGATCCGGTCTGATTGTGATCTGCCTGTGTGTGTTTGCTGAGAGTGAAGCGAAAGCCATCACTCTGACGGGGACCGGCCCGTCGCAGAAGGTAAATGAGTTTTTTGTTCCCAATCATCAGTGCCTGTGTACCGAACGTGCAGAGGTGAGTAGCAGCCCCATGGGACGTAGATCCTGTGCCAAGAAACAAAGGTGTCGACACCATGTTTAAATATAAAAGCCCCCTTAGCCGGCTTCTCGAAGGTGCCGGCAAACCTCAAGAGACCGAAACCGAGGAGGTCGCGGCACCTGAGTCTGATAACGCTGAACCGATTGCGGATTTCAACGCACTTCGTAATGCACTGGCAGGCGGCAACACTACCGCTGATAGCTACGATGAAAGCGAAGAACTATTACCCGAAGACAAGATGCCGGAGTTCTCCGAAGCAGAACAAGCCACTGCCGATGAGATTATCGTCGAGGAAGTGGTCGCCGAAGTGCAAAGCGCCACCGAGGTTACAGTTGATGCCGACCCAAAGGACGACGAACCGGTTGTGACACTGCATGTGTCAACCGAAGAACTGACAGCCACGATTGAAGATCCCGCGCCTGAAATGGCGATGGAAGAACCGGTCGTAGACGTAGTCGTCGAGACAGTTGATCCGGAACCAGAAGCGCCTTCTGCCCAAGAGGTCGAGGTACAACCTCAGCCTGCTCCTGCGGCAAAAGAAGACAGACGCAGCCGTGTGAAAACCACCTTCCTGGGCTTCGAGCGCGCGGATACGCATGTTCAGGACCTGATGGAATCGGCCGAGCCGGTGGCTATGGCCAAGACCGAGGCCGCGCAGGCGACATTCCCGGTGGGATGGCTTGTTGTAACTTCCGGCCCCGGCCGCGGTTCCAGCGTTACGCTGACAGAAGGCCTGATGCAGATTGGGCGTAATGATGATCAGGCGATCCAGCTGGACTTTGGCGACACTGGGATTTCCCGCAGCAACCATGCGGTAATTGCCTATGACCCGGAAGACCGCAAATGCTATTTGGGCCATGGCGGCAAGGCCAATCTGGTGCGCCTGAACGGCAAACCCGTTCTCAGCACGGTTCCACTCTCCACTGGCGATCTTATCCGGATCAGTGAAACCTCAATCCGTTTTGCAGCCTTCTGCGATGACGGCTTTGATTGGCGGGATGCTTAATTGATGCTGGCGACCCCGGCATATGATCTTGCGCTGATCCTGGATCAGGGTCAGCGCGACACGCAGGAAGACGCGGTCGCGTCGCGTATGTTCGACGCGGCGGATGCGGGCTATGTCATCGTCGCGGACGGAATGGGTGGACATGCGGCAGGAGAAGTGGCATCTGAACTGGTAGTCAAAGCCTGGCGCGATGCACTGGATACCGAACTTGAAGCAGACGCTCCGGCTGAGACTGCGCTGATCGACGCCTTACCCTTGGCAGCCATGCAGGCAAATGCCGCGATTTCGACTTACTGCGAGGAGCAGGGTGAAGATTTCAACATGGGATCAACCATGTTGGGAGTTTTGCTGCTGGAAAAGCGCGTCTTCTGGATTTCGATTGGCGACAGCCCCCTTTATCTCTATCGCGACCGTACCCTCAGCCAAATCAACGAAGACCATTCGATGGCTCCGATGATTGATGCTCAGGTTGCTGCAGGTACCCTTACGCCAGACCAGGCGTCGTCTCACCCCGACCGAAACCAACTGACTTCGGTGATAATGGGCGCCGCAATTCCCAAGGTCGATTGCCCGGAAGAACCATTGGGTCTTAGCACCGCGGATGTGCTGATCGTGGGAAGTGATGGGCTGCAATATCTGAGCAACACAGAAATTCAGGCAATTCTTGAGGAAAACGAAGATGCGCTGGCTCAAGATATTGCGGATGCGCTGTTGCGGGCACTGAGAACCAGGAACGACCCGGATCAAGACAATACGTCGATTGGCGTCATCAAACTCAGAAGAAACGACTAGAGGCAAAGCAACCGGACCAATGAAACTCCATCTGATCATATCCAGCCTGGCACTAGCTGCCGCGACGGGCGCTGCTTCGGCACAAGAAGCATGCTCAACCTATGAAATCCAGCGAGGCGACAGCCTGCGGGAACTGACCATCGCAGTCTATTCGACCGAAGATTTTCGGATCATCTTCGAGGCAAACCGCGATGTAATCGGAAATAATCCCAATGTCATCCGCGTCGGCGACGTTTTGACCCTGCCGTGTTTGGAAGATATCGGGCGCGCGGCTGCCGTGCCGCAGACAGAGGCCGAAGCAATGGCCGCCGAAATGGCCGCCGAACTTGTCAAGGCTGCGGAAGATCGCGCTGCCAAAGCTATCGCCGAAGCCGAGTCCCGCGTGGCCGAAGCCAAAGCAGAGGCGGTCATCGCCGCCAAGGCTGCGGCCAAGGATGAGATCGAGGCCGCGCGTGCTGAAGGTGCTGCCCTAATCCGCAATGCAGGTACCGGTGAACGTCCTGAAATCCGGGACCGTCAGTTGATTTTGATCACTGGCGGCAACTATTCCCCGTTCACGGATGAAGCTCTGCCGCATCGTGGTCTATATACAAATCTTGTTGAAACCGCGATGTTGCGCGCAGCGCCGGAACAGTCCTACAAGATCCAGTTCGTCAATGACTGGTCTTCACATCTGGATCTGTTGATGCCGACGCTGGCATTTGACGCAACCTTCCCGTGGTCGCGTCCAGATTGTGACGACGCAGATGCACTGTCTGAAAATGACCGTTCACGTTGTGAAACCTACAATTTCTCAAACCCGTTCTATGAAGTTGTGGACACGTTCTTTGCTCGCGAAGGTTCGGGCTATGAAGAGACCCTGACATATGCGGATTTTGCCGGTGCAACCATCTGCCGACCCGAGGGCTGGTCTCTGTCGCATATGGATGCGGTGGGGCTGTACGAGCCCGCGATCACGATACTGCGCCCGGTTTCGCCGGATGAATGTTTCCATGCATTGATGGATGGAACCGCCGACATCGCCGCAATTGAGGCCCATCTGGCCGTCGAGGCAATCGGTCGGCTGGGTTACGAGCATCGCATTGTAGAAAACCCCAACTTGGCAGCGATCAAGTCTCTTAACATCATGACTCACAAGGATAATCCTGATGGAGAAGCGATCCTTGAAACGCTTAATCAGGGTCTGGCGATCATGCAGCAATCAGGAGAGTGGCGCGACATCGTCTCAACCGCTCTGCGTTATCAAATGGAAAATGGCTAAGGCCCTTATTGGCCTAAACTCAAAAAAGTCTGGAGGAAGTGGACATGTATAAATTTAACCTGAAGAAAGTCGTGATTTCGGCCACCGCCGTCACCGCCCTGAGCGCCGGAGCTGCCGCAGCACAGGAAGCCTGTAGCAACTATACCGTCGCGGATGGTGACACGATGGCGACCATCGCCATCGCGGCTTATGGCACCTCGAACTATCAGCCGATCTTCAACGCCAACCGCAACATCATCACCAACCCAAACGCGCTGGCGCCTGGATTGGTTCTGTCCCTGCCCTGTGAAGACGGTAGTCTGCCGAATGGCCAGTCAGCACAGGAACTGATCGCAGCAGAAGAAAAGCGTGCGGCCAGTGTGAAACGTTCGAACGTCTACGCCCCGCCAATCAAGCTGGTAGCGGGTAACGGATGGGAGCCATTCACGACCGAAAGTCTGAGTGGTGGTGGGATCATGACCCGCCTGGCGACCACAAGTCTTCAGCGTGCCGGCAACAGCCGTGATTTCTCGGTCAGCTTTGTCGACGACTGGACTTCGCATTTGGAAACTCTCTTGCCGCTCGGCGCATTCGACATCTCGATCGCCTGGACAGTTCCAGATTGTACAAATCACACCTATGAGTGGTCTGCAGCGACTGAATCCCGGTGCAACGAGTTTGTTGCTTCGGTTCCGGTCTATGACATCGTCGGCGGCTTCTTCACTTTGCCGGAAAGCGAATACTCACAAGCGACGGCCTTCGAAGACCTCAAAGGTGCAACCCTGTGTCGTATGGACGGCTGGAGCATGGTTGTACTTGAAGAAGTCGGCTTGAATTCCGATAACCTGACGTTGGTTCACCCCAGCTCGGCCCGCGAGTGTCTGGATGCCGTTTTGACCGGCTCAGCCGATGTGGCCGCGTTCGAGGTCGATCTTTTCGCCGCAACCATGAAGGACATGGGTCTGACCTCGGAAGATATCGTAGAAAACCCCTATGTTTCCACGCTGTCCTCGATGAGCTTCCTTGCGCACCGCACCAACCCGTTTGCACGCGAATACATCGCTATGGTCAACAAGGGCCTGAACGAGATGCGTGAATCCGGCGAATGGTACGCGATCATCTCGGACACGCTGCGTGAACAGAACGAAAAGCTGAACGCCGCGTCAAACTAATACCGATACATATGAACAGTCGCAGGGCCGGTCTTTGGACCGGCCCTGTCTTTTTTCAAGATCAGAAGATTTTTGCGACAGGAATGAGAGTCCGAATAATGGCTGCCGCGGTTTGATGCCTAAAAGGGTCGACCTTCCCTTCGAAGCCGAAACAACTTGGCCCCGGTGGCACTATCTACCGGCGTTTGATCCAAAAGACTCGACTCTGTAAAAGTGGAAGCATAAAAAGAACAAATCAAGAACATATTGGTATCTGGCATGTTCGATGGAATGCAGCGTCGCGTCGTTTCATTGTGGTTTCCTCGGTTGGCAAGCGACCGGGTTCTGCGTCGACGCCTGGTGAATGGGCCCTTTGTCCTGACGCTCAAACAACAGAATGCCAATCGTATTTATTGCCTGAACGCTCAGGCTGCGGAACAGGGGCTGCATCAGGGCATGTCCTATGCGGATGCGCGCGCCTTTTGCCCCGCTTTGCAAAGCTGCACAGCCGATCCTCAGGCCGATATGCGTTTCCTGCACATCCTGCGTCGCTGGGCAACGCGCTATTGCCCCTGGGTGGGGATGGAAGGCGAGGATGGGCTGGTGCTTGACGTCACCGGGTCAGCCCATCTCTTTGGCGGCGAAGAGGCGATGTTGGCTGATATGCGCGGACGGTTTGCGCGCGCAGGGCTCTGGGTGCAGATCGGGTTGGGGGATACGCGCGGTGCGGCTTGGGCGCTTGCCCGTTATAACGAGGGGGTCGCAGCCTCTGGCAATATGCTGACGGCCCTAAAGTCGCTGCCGGTGGCGGCCTTGCGTCTGGATGAGAAGACCTCGGTCGCCTTACAGCGCATGGGCCTGCGCAAAATTGGTACATTGGCGGCAGCACCGCGCGCACCGCTGACACGGCGTTTTGGTCCCGGTCTGCTGCTCAGGCTGGATCAGGCTCTGGGCGCGCAACCCGAAGCAATCACGCCGCTGTCCGATCCCCCCCATTACGCGGTGCGCATGACCCTGCCGGACCCCATCGGATTACTGTCGGACGTGATGGCTGGTACCGAACGGCTGTTGGCCCAGCTCTGCGCCAAGCTGAAGGCGCAAGAGATGGGCGCCCGGAAACTTTGCATGACATTGCGTCGGGTGGACCAGGACTGCCAGCAGGTTGAACTGCGTCTGGCCCGACCTCTGCGCGATCCTCAGCGTATCCTGTCTTTGTTCGAACGCGGTTTGGGGGAAATAGATGCTGGCTTTGGCATTGATCAAATGCGGTTGGAGGCCACCGGGGTTGAAGCGCTGCCAGTACAACAAATCAGCCATGTGTCGGACCACAGCAAGAGCCGGCTGGATGACCTGATCACCCGGCTGGGCACCCGGGTCGGGCTTGAAAACATACAGCGTTTCCTACCTGCGGACAGCCATATTCCCGAGCGCAGTTTCATCATCGCGGCCGCCGCCTATTCCAACCCCTCCAGCGGCTGGAGCATCCTGAACCCACGCCCGCTCTACCTGTTTCCACCCGAACCTATTGCGGCAACCGGCCCGCATCCGCCCGCGCGGTTCCGCTGGAGACGTATGTCCCTGACAACCGGCCATGCCACGGGCCCCGAACGCATCGCGCCCGAGTGGTGGCATCAGGATGAAAGCTGGCGGTCCGGTCTGCGGGATTACTGGCGAGTGGAAACCACGCAGGGGCGCAGGCTCTGGCTGTTTTACACGCCTCAGAATCCGGGCTGGTTTGTACAGGGAGAGTTCGCATGATCGCCGCAAACCGCCCGATAGACGCCCTGCATCGCCACATGCCAAAACCCCATGCACAGGGGCTGGGGTATGCCGAACTGTGCGTCACCACGAATTTCACCTTTCTGACCGGGGCCTCCCACCCCGAAGAGCTCGTCCTGCGCGCCGCCGAGCTGGGATTGTCGGCAATAGCCATCACGGATCACAATTCATTGGCAGGGGTTGTGCGCGCATGGTCGGCACTGCGAGAGCTTAAGCGGCAGACCAAACAGCCCCTTCAAATCAGATCCGAACATCGTGTTGATGCCTCTTCCCGGCAAGAGGTTGGCCACAGGCAGGCGCTTCCGAAACCGGACTGCACTGTTCTGCCTAAACTGATTACCGGCTGCCGGCTGCTGCTGCGCGACAGTGCGGTAGATTGGGTGGCGTTGCCCTGTGATCTGGCAGCCTACAAACGCTTGGCCCGCCTGCTGACGTTGGGCAAGCGGCGTGCGGATAAGGGTGATTGCGAGCTCTATACGCAAGACATGCTGACGGCCTGCAAGGGCATGATCCTGATCGCCCTGCCCCAGACCACCCTGTCAGAGGCCGCATCGGATATTCAAACCGTGCGGCGACGATTTCCCAATCATGTTTTTCTGGGTGCAGTGCCACGCTATGACGGCAGCGATCAGGCCTACCTGGCCGAATGCGCCCAACTGGCCCAGAAAAGCTGCGCCCCAATGGTGGCGGTCGGGGATGTTCTGATGCACCGCGCCCACCGCAAGCAACTGGCCGATATCCTGACCTGCATGCGTGAAAATATCACGATTGATCAGATCGGCACCCGCGCATTGCCCAATGCCGAACGCCGCCTCAAATCCGGCCATGATCTGGTCCGGCTGTTCCGCCATCACCCCAGCGCCTTGCGGCGCACGATGGAGATTGCCGACAGGTGCAGCTTTGATCTGGCGGAGCTTTCGTATGAATACCCCGATGAGATTGCAAGCGGGGAACATCCGCAAACGCGTCTGGAACGTCTGGCACACGAAGGGTTGCGGCGCCGGTACCCCGAAGGGCCGCCCGACACGGTGGTCGGGCTGATGCGCAAGGAACTGGCGGTGGTCGCGGATCTGCAGTTTCCCGCTTATTTCCTGACTGTACATGACATCGTACAATATGCCCGGTCGCAGGGCATTCTGTGTCAGGGGCGCGGGTCCGCGGCCAATTCGGTGCTCTGTTACCTCTTGGGCATCACGGATGTCAGCCCCGACCAGATCGCCATGGTCTTTGAACGGTTCGTGTCCAGATACCGGGGCGAGCCGCCGGATATTGATGTCGATTTCGAGCATGAGCGGCGTGAAGAGGTGATCCAGTGGATTTACGAGAAATATGGCCGCGAACGTGCTGGTCTTTGCGCAACTGTCATCCATTTCCGCACCCGTGCAGCCATTCGCGAGGTGGGCAAGGTCATGGGGCTGTCGCAGGATGTAACCGCTGGGCTGTCGAGCCAGATCTGGGGCATGAGCAATGGCGGCGTTGATCTGGACCGTATTCGCGAGCTGGGGCTGGACCTCAGCGACCGGTGCCTCATGCAAACCATTCATCTGATTGGCGAAATCATCGGCTTTCCCCGCCATCTGTCCCAGCATGTTGGTGGTTTTGTGATCACCAAAGGACGCCTGGACGAGCTTTGCCCGATTGAAAATGCCGCAATGGAAAACCGCACCGTCATCTGCTGGGACAAAGATGATATTGATGCTCTGAACATCCTGAAAGTCGATGTGCTGGGGCTTGGTATGCTCAGTTGTCTGCGCAAATCCTTTGGCCTGCTGCAACAGCATGAAGGCCAGACCCTGAGCATCGCCAAGGTGCCTCAGGACGACACCGCCACATATGACATGCTCTGCCGGGCGGATGCGATCGGCGTCTTTCAGGTCGAAAGTCGGGCGCAGATGAATTTCCTGCCCCGGATGCGCCCCCGCGAGCTTTATGACCTGATAATCGAAGTTGCCATTGTGCGCCCTGGCCCCATTCAAGGGGATATGGTGAAGCCCTATATCCGGCGACGCAATGGGCTGGAAAACCCCGAACCCTTTGGCCCGAAACTGGAACAGGTGACAGCGCGCACATTGGGCGTCCCCCTGTTTCAGGAACAGGCCATGCAGATTGCCGTGGTCGGGGCCGGATTCACGGCGGAAGAGGCCGACCATCTGCGCCGCTCATTGGCCACGTTCCGGCGAATGGGCACAATCGGCACATTCCGGGATAAATTCATCAATGGGATGCTGGGCAACGGCTATGACATCAAAGTAGCTGAGCAGTGTTTTTCCCAGATCGAAGGCTTTGCCGATTACGGGTTCCCGGAAAGCCATGCGGCGGCCTTTGCCATGCTTGCCTATGTCTCGGCCTGGCTGAAACGCCATCACCCGGCGATCTTTGCCTGCGCGCTTTTGAACTCTCAACCCATGGGGTTTTACGCGCCCGCTCAGATCGTGCGCGACGCCCGCGAGCATGGGGTCGAAATCCGCCCCATCTGCGTCAATCATTCCGAGTGGGACAATATACTGGAACGTCGCCCCGATGGCGCGCTGGCGCTGCGGCTGGGATTCCGCCAGATCAAGGGGTTCAGGGAAGAAGACGCCGGCTGGATTGAGGCCGCCCGCGGCAATGGCTATCAGGATCCAGAGGCGCTGTGGCTGCGTGCGGGGCTGCGGCCTGATGTACTGACGCGCCTGGCCGAGGCAGACGCTTTTTCCGATATGGGGCTGACCCGGCGCGATGCACTCTGGCAGGTCAAAGCCATTCAAAGCCCCAAACCTCTGCCCTTGTTCAATGATCCGATTGACGGGGAAACGGTTCACGAACCCCCGGTCAACCTGCCCGCCATGCAGCTGGGCGAAGAGGTGGTCGAGGATTATGTTGCCACCCGCCTGACCCTGCGGGCCCACCCGATGGAACTGCTGCGCCCCTCTCTGCCAGGGCTGACCACACATGTCGCCTTGCTAGAGGTGCCCCTGGGGCGGCACAGCGTTTGTGGTCTGGTTATCACCCGTCAGCGGCCGGGCACGGCGTCGGGTATAATTTTCCTGACGCTAGAGGATGAAACCGGGGTCAGCAATGTGGTGGTCTGGCCCAAGGTTTATGAGCGTTTCCGCCGGGCCGTGATGGGCGGGCGCCTGCTGCGGATCACAGGGTATCTGCAGCGTGAAGGGATTATCGTGCACCTGATCGCCCAGGACGTTCAGGACATGTCACATAAGCTTTCCGAATTGGGGCACCCGCAACCAGAGGTCCTAAGCACCGAAGGGTCCCGCACTGATGATACACCGAAGAAATCCCGCTATCCTGCCAGGGCAATGCACCCACGGGATCAGGCAAAGCGGCTGTTTCCAAGCCGGGATTTTCATTGAACCGCACTGCTGCATATCTCTGGCAGGGTCCGCACTGTCGGATTGCCGCAACTCAAAACAATATTGAGGCAAACTCACCCCTACCCCGTTCACAGGGCAAGACACCCTGTGCTAGGTTAAGCACGTATAATTGTTTATGAATTGGTGAGTTTCCGATGGCGCGAAAATGTCTGGCAATCCTGATTACGTCGGCGGGTCGCCGTGTTGGCCTACTGCAATGCTTCAGGGCGGCTGCGGACCGTCTGGATATAGATCTGACCATCATCGCCTGCGACCTGAACCCAGATGAAAGCGCGGCTTGCGCGCTTGCCGATCACGCCGCCGCCGTGCCGCGATGTGACAGCCCCGACTATGCAACCTCGATCCTCGAGATTGTGCGTCAACACGGGGTCAGCCTGGTGATCCCCACAATCGACCCGGAACTGATGCCCCTGGCACAGGCCGCGCCCGCCTTTGCCAATCTGGGCGCGCGAGTCCATGTCTCGCCAGTGAACGTGATTGAGGTTGTCCGGGACAAGCGCCTGACAATCCAGAAACTGTCCGAAGCCGGGGTTCCAGTTCCGCGCACATTGGATCATCAGGAATTGCTAGAGCGGCCACAAGACATCAGTTGGCCCATCTTTGCAAAGCCAAGTGGCGGCAGTGCAAGCCGGGGGCTGGATGTATTCGAAACCCTCGCTGATGTCCCCTCTGAATTCCCCGAACCGATGATCTTTCAGGACAAGCTGAACGGACCGGAATACACAATCAACATGTTTGTAGATGCCTCGGGTCAGCTCTGCACGGTGATCCCGCATCTGCGCATTCAAATTCGCGCCGGTGAGGTTGAAAAGGGTGAAACCAGGCGACGCAATGATCTGCAAACCATCGCCGAAGGCATTGCACAGGCCCTGCCCGATCTGCGCGGTGTCGCCTGTTTTCAGATCATCGATGACCCAGAACATGGCCCCGCGGTGCTTGAGATCAATGCCCGTTTCGGGGGTGGCTACCCTCTGGCCGATCATGCCGGCGCGCAGTTTGCGCAGTGGCTGTTGGAAGAGGTCTCTGGACTGCCGTCAAACGCCCATAACAACTGGCGCGAAGGCGTGAAAATGATGCGATATGACAGCGCGGTGTATCAGGGCTGATGCTGGTATTTGATCTGGACGATACCCTGTATCTGGAGCGGGATTTTGCCTTTAGCGGCTATGATTGGCTGAACGGTTGGGTCCACGAAAAGACCGGCGTCGAAGGGTTCGGGCAACGGTGTCAGGACGCATTCAATGCGGGGGAAAGACGGCGCATATTCAATGTGGCTTGCGCGCAGACCGGCCTTGATGCGACGGATGCCTTCATACAGGAGCTGATCGCCAATTACCGATCACACCCGCCCAGTATTTCGCTGTGTAGCGACGCCGAGCGGTTTTTGACAAACGCAGATCGGCCGATGGGGCTGATCACCGACGGCCCCGAAAAGATGCAGCGCAACAAGATCGCCGCATTGGATCTGAACCGCTATATTGCGCATATCCGCCCGACCGGTGCCTGGCCGGATGGCTACGGAAAACCGCATCCCCGTGCCTATGAAGAGATGGAATTGGCCGCGCAAAACCCGCGCAGAATGGTCTATGTAGCGGACAATCCGGCCAAGGACTTTATCACCCCGAATGCCCGAGGCTGGCGGACGGTTCAAATCCTCCGACCCGGGGCTGTGCATGATCCGATTCCACCCAGTTCTAAGCATGCCGCATATGCCACGGTCACCAGCTTAGGCCAGCTTACAGAAGTTCTGTCAGACCTTTAGCCGTGCCGGCTTTGGCAGCAACTCCGATTTGCACATTGGCAATCAAAGAATCCCAGTCCGACAGGACGTGCTGCGGTTCCAGCCATTCCCTGTTATGGCGTGCATTCTGACGCATTTTATTCAGTAAGGCATCATCCTTTGACAGGCTGACAATCGCCTCGGTCAGACCGGCAACATCCTCGGCCGGAACGAGCAATCCGTTTCCCCTGTCGCGGATCAATTCCCGTGGCCCATAGGCGCAATCGAACGATATGACCGGCAGACCTGTGACCGTGGCCTCGGCAACTACATTCGGGAACCCTTCAAAGCGAGACGGAAATACAAGAATATCCGCGTCTTGCATCCAGTCTCCGGGTTTTGGGCTGGCGCCGGGCAATGATACTACATCCGATAAATTCGCAGCAGAGATCTGCTGTTCCAACGCGTCGCGCTCTGGGCCCTCGCCAAAGATCGTCAACCGGATGTCTGGGTTGTTGCGCAGCACTTCGGGCATTGCCCGCAGCAGCATATCGAACCCCTTTTGACGATCCAAACGCCCGACAGCCACAAGCCGGGTCTGTCCGGACCCGATGTGGATCCCCCCCAGCGGAGCACATGGATTGGGGATTACACTGGCCTTTGGGATCAGGTCCGCAGGCAAATCCAAACGCGCACGTTCGGTCTGCATGACAATTCCGGATGCCCCCCGCGCAAGCCTGTTCACCGCTTTCAGCCACATGGGATTTCCGCTTTGGACCAGTGGATTGTTCCGCTCGGAAATTACAACCGGCACCCCGGTTCCACGCGCGGCCAACATGGTCAGCACATTCACCTTGGTCAGAAACGAGATGATCAGATCGGGACGCACAGCCCGGATGATCTTGCGAATATGCAAGTAGCGCCGTGCCTGCGTCAGTCGCCGCGAAATCTTTAGCGGCTGAATCATGTGCAAATGCGCGCACTCAGGATAGGCGAAATAGGAACCAGAATCCTCTGTCGCCATCCCGGCGACGTGAACCTCATCCCCGGCCGAGATCCGATGCGCGGCGATCATTGCGGCGATCTTTTCCGCACCGCCTGCTCCGAACCCAGCTTGCACCAATAACAGTTTCATTTTTCACTCAGCGGCGCTTTTTACACGATCAGCTTGCTGTACCAGATCCAGAGTTTCTGGACGGTTCA
Organism: Ruegeria sp. CDSB022; assembly: GCF_059611145.1. Classification (NCBI taxonomy): domain Bacteria; kingdom Pseudomonadati; phylum Pseudomonadota; class Alphaproteobacteria; order Rhodobacterales; family Roseobacteraceae; genus Ruegeria; species Ruegeria sp. CDSB022. Next base: position 44,659 of record NZ_JBXWOZ010000008.1, read on the forward strand.
ACTCTTGTTCGACAATGGGCCGGTTCAGGTCTTTGGACTGAAGGAAAATCCGCCCAATATATTCGCCCATTATTCCCAGGAACATCGCATTCAAGGTCATCGACAGCAGCAACAGGATGGTGGTCGTGGCAAAACCGCCCGGCCAGTTCTGGCCAAAGAACAGCTTGCCGATCACATATCCGATCATCAGCAAAAACGTCCCTGTGCCAACCGTCAGACTGATCATCGAGGCAAGGCGCAAGGGCAGAAGCGAGTGGTTGATCAACCCGTCGACAGCAAGCGACAGCATGGCCCGAAACGGAAATTTCGACTCGCCAGCGGTGCGCGCATTGCGATCATATTCAAAGCCGATCTGGCGGAAACCCATCCCACTGATTAACCCGCGAACATAAGGAGAGCGATCATCGACCCGGCGCAACTCGTCCAGAATACGCCGGTCAGTCAGCCGAAACTCGCCCGCATTTCTCGGCAAATCATCATTGCTGATCATGTCGATCAACGCATAAAAGCCGCGCCGCGCGGCAGCGACGATGGGGCCGTCCGGCAGGCTACGGCGAATGCCGTAAACCACGTGATATCCCTGCCGCCAGGTATCCAGCATCTGCGGGATCAGCTCGGGCGGGTCCTGCATGTCGCAATCCAGTTGGATCGAACAGGCCCCGTTTGCGGATCGATAGGCCGTCAGAACTGATGACTGATATCCCATATTGCGGGCAAACCGGATAACCCGGACACGGGGATCAGCAGCAGCAATATCCGACAGGATTTCAAATGTACGATCCGTGGAATGGTTGTCAGTGAAAATGATCTCGGGCTCATAAGAGGGCAGATCGTCAAACACCTTGGTCACACGTTCATAGGCCGTGCGAACGTTATCTTCTTCGTTCAAAGCGGGGATCAGGATTGAAACCAAAGTCACGCGTTCATCTCCGCTTGTTGTGACTGTTTTGTCCATTGAACCGTCCTTTCAAGGCCTTCACGCAAAGCGATTTTTGCCGACCAGCCATAACGTTCCGCCATCTGTGAAGGATCCGAAACCAACAATATCGGGTCATCCTTCGGCGGCGCAGAGGAAACCATATCCGGAGCTGCTCCGGTCAACACCTGCAACTCTCTTGCGACCGCGGCCATATCCGGAGCATCGCCGGTGACAACATTAATGACCGACCCCGCCTTGTCCGGCGCGTCAGCAATCAGAAGCAGCGCTTCGACTATGTCGTCAATATGTATCAGATCACGCCGATCATGTGGACGATGAAGGAAAACCGGGGCTTTCCGCAACAGGCGGCCAATGGCATGGGGTATGAAGAAATCTTCTGACTGTCCGGGACCATAGGTCAGCGCCAACCGAGCCGTAACAGCCTTGAACGGCAGCCGGGGCTGAGCCATTTCAATATAGTGCGTTCCGGCCACCAGAGAGGCGCCATAGGAATTTCGCGGGTTCTCTCGCGAAGTTTCGACATAGGGCAGCTTGATATCACCATATTCCGCAATGGATCCGGTGCGCACAAACGCATTGGGCGGCTGATCACAGATGGCCAAAGCCGACAGGATCGCAACCAGCGTCGAGAGATTTTGCAAAATACTGGCATTCAGATCTGCCAGGTCATCAGTCTCGGCAAATTTTGTCTGCGCGGCGGTGTGCAGAACTACCTGGGGTCGGAACGCATTCGCGACGCGTTTGATCGCGGCAACATCCGAATAACCATCAGTGAAAACGCGGATTCCCGAAACACCTTGCAAACGGTCCAGAGAGGAATCCGGCCGCGTAAGCACAGCGACCTCATCGCCCCGGGCCAAACAGGCCCGAGCCAGATGAGAGCCGATGAATCCGCTGGCTCCGGTGATCAGTACGCGCGTCATTGTTTTCCCTTCAGGGAATAACTACTGGCATTGGCAAAGGCACGATGAACTTGCCGCCAGCGGCTTCGAAATCAGCCATCTGCTCGCGGATTTCGTCAAAGAAATTCCAGGCCAAAACCAGCAGGTAATCAGGTCTGCGTTCCATGACCGCTTCGGGGGCCAATACAGGAATAAGCTTGCCCGGCGAATACAGGCCCTGTTTCAACGTGTTCCGGTCAACCAGAAAATCCAGAGTTTCCGTGCCGATATCAAAGTAGTTCAACAGCGTATTACCCTTAGCGGGCGCACCGTAGCCAGCAATCGTTTTGCCAGATGCCTTAAGCTCGGCCAGCATGGAAACAAGGCTTTCCTGCATCGCGTGAACACGCTCGGCAAATGCTTCGTATGCCTCTTTGTTGGTCATGCCCGCGGCATCTTCGTCAGCCAGCATATCAGCAACAATCGGCGCCGGGGTTTTGTTCAGCGCGGCGGGTTGCATGAACACGCGCATCGAACCGCCATGAACCGGCAGTTTTGTGACATCCACTACATCGAGCCCAACGGACTGGCCCAGTTTGACGACGGACAGAAGGCTCAGTTCAGAGACATGTTCGTGATAAACATTGTCGAACTCGTTGGTCTCGAGGATCATCTTGCCCCAAGGCACTTCGATGATGAAGACGCCGTCATCTGTCAACAGGTCCAGAACACCTTCGGTAAAGCCGTGCAGATCGTCTATATGGTTGAAGGTATTGGTCGTCGTGATGACGCTGGCCGGCCCTTCGGTTTCACGAATCTGCTGCGCGGTGGCGCGGTTGAAAAAGTCCACATGGACCCGAACGCCCCGTTCGCCGGCAATCTTGGCTAGGTTGGCCGCCGGGTCGATACCCAATGTGCGCCCGCCCTGATCGTTGGCATGGGACAGCATCAGCCCATCATTACAACCGATATCAATGATCAGCCCACCTTGCGCACGCTCTACCGCGACCGAGGCGAGTTCGGCGAAATGCGTGTGCATAGTTGCCGCACCGGACGGAACATAAAGATAGTCCGTAAAGAAATCAGCAGGCACCTGATCTGCAACCTGGATCAAGCCACAATCCAGACAGGCCTGAGTATTCAGCGGGAAAGCCGGTTGCGGAACATCCTTTTGCTCGGGCCGTGCGAACATATTGGCGGGCGGGTGATCGCCCATCGGCAGCACAAGCATAAGGTTGGTAGACCGGCAGGTACGGCAGGTCGTGCGAACAGACGTATTGATGCTTTGATCGTTCATCAGACCAGTGCTCCTTGGAATTTCAATGCAAATTCTTCAAATTTTGCATGCATATAATCGATTTGCGCTTGTATCAGACCATGGTGACAAGCCAGCAGGATACCCCCGCGCATAACCGCATCGGAATTGGGATAGCCCGCGGGATCTGCTCGGTATTCTACTTGCTTCATGGCAGGCTGACGCAGAATGTTTCCGGTAAAGACAGGCCGAGTTTGAATGTCTGAAGTCTCAAGGAATATCTGCATCTCGCGCCGCGTGAATGGGGCACCTTCGCGCAATGTCAGCGGGAAGGCCAGCCACCCGGTGCGCGAGTTCGGCAGTTGTTCAGGCAGGATGAACCAGTCTTCATAGCGGGCAAAAAAGGCGCGATGAGCAGCGAAGGCCTCTTCGCGCACGCGGATGTTGTTGTCCAGTTTGCTCAGCTGCACCAACCCGAATGCCGCGCTGATTTCCGAAGGTTCAACGTTATAGCCAAGATCCTCGAACAGAAATTTGGCATCATACTCGATCCCGTCCAGTTTGACGTTGAACCGGTTCTCGATGGCCTCGGATTCCACAAACAGCGAGGACGACCGCCCCCAGGACCTCAGCAAAAGCGCCTTGCGGCCAAGCTCTTCGTCATTCACGCACAACATGCCGCCATTCCCGGCGCCATTGATGACGTGGCTGCCGTAAAAGCTGGTGGTAGAGACGTCGGAATAGACGCCCGTGCTTGTACCGTCGATGGTCGCGCCCAGCGTGTCAGCGCTGTCTTCAATCACCTTCAGGCCATGCGCATCGGCCAGCTCGCGGATACGGCGCCAATCTGGCAGGTTTCCGATAAGTGACGGAATCATGACGGCAGATGTATTTGGCGTGATCATGCGTTCGATCGCGTCTACGTCGATATTATAGGTCCCGACCGCGGCATCCACAAATGTCGGGATCAGGCCCTGACGGACAAGCGGAGCAACCGTCGTGGCAAAAGTCAGGGCCGGAGTGATAACTTCGCTGCCCTTTGGCAAGTCCAGAATCTCGACCGCGAGATAGTTCGCCGATGACCCCGAGTTCACCATGATGCCGTGGCGTTTGGAAAACAAAGCAGCCACTTTTTCCTGCATCTCGCGCACTTTGGGGCCCATCTGGGTGGACGTTTTCAGAACTTCGACAACCGCGTCGATCTCTTCCTGGCCATGCACGGTTTGACCGTAATTCACTCGCATTATTCTTTTCTCCTCAATAACCCGCTATTGCGCGGCGACCGGAGCCCGGTCGAAATCCCGTGAAGACATCAGGTCACTGTAGAACCCGATCTGATTGTTTGTGATCCCACCCATCTCCGCACCGGCGGCATGGGCCTTGTACCAGTCTACTGTCAGGCGAACGGCTTCGGGCAATGTCAGTTGCGGACGCCAACCCAATCCCGTTTGCGCCTTAGTGCTGTCCAGTCGAAGAATACCTGCCTCATGCGGCGCAGCAGAGGTCTGTTCCGCCGACGCCATCGAAAACTGCGGGGCCTCTTCGCCCCAGGCATCCTGCATCAAGGTTGCCAACTGCCGGACATCCACCGTCCCCGACACATCAGGGCCAAAATTCCAGGCGCCAGCAAAGCTTTGCCCATCCCGATACATTCGCGCGGCCAAGGCCAGATAGCCCGACAGCGGTTCAAGAACATGCTGCCAGGGGCGCACGCTGAGCGGGTTGCGGATCACCACCGGTTCGCCCGCCTCGGATGCGCGGATCACGTCGGGGATAAGCCGATCTTCGCCCCAGTCGCCCCCTCCGAACACATTCCCGGCCCGGACTGTTGCCAGTTGCGGCCCATCCGCTGATGAAAAGAAGGAATGACCATAAGATTGCGCCACAAGTTCGGTACAGCCTTTCGAGGCGCTATACGGGTCCCTGCCGCCCATCGGATCGTTTTCGCGATAACCCCAAGTCCATTCCTTGTTGTCGTAACACTTGTCACTGGTGACAACGACCACCGCCTTCAGTGAGCGCATCCCCAAAGCGGCATCCAGAACATGGGCCGTTCCAGATACATTGGTCGCAAAGGTTTCGGCAGGATCCCTGTAAGACCGGCGCACCAAGGGTTGGGCGGCCATGTGGAACACGATTTCAGCGTCCACCCCTGACAGTGTATCCAGCACCGCCTGACGATTGCGGATATCCGCAATCCGGCTGTCGGTCAGCCCGTCAACAGAACAGGCATCAAAGAATGAATGCCCCTGTTCGGGAGGCAGTGACAAGCCTGTCACCTCTGCCCCCAGACGCCTCAGCCATGCACAAATCCACCCGCCCTTGAATCCGGTATGCCCGGTCACAAGAACACGGCGGCCGGCAAAAACGCCATCAAACTGAGAATTGACCTGCCCGCTCACGGTTCACCTCATATCGCCAGAGCTGGGTAGCTCTTGCCCGAACCTTCGTTGAAATTAAGCCAGGGCGGCGTTTCACCTTCGCACAGACCGTCCAGCGTATTCCTGTCGCGCAGAGTGTCCATCGGATGCCAGAACCCATCGTGGCGATAGGCCATCAGCTCTCCGTCGCGGGCCATCTGGGTCAGCGGGGTCTGTTCCAGCGGCTCATTGTCATCAACCATATAGTCCAAGACGCCCGGCTCGAAGACGAAGAAGCCGCCATTGATCCAGGTTTCGCGATTGCGGACCTTTTCAGTGAAGGCGTCAACCCTGTCGCCCTTGAGCTCGATGTTACCAAACCGCGCCGGGGGCTGAACCGCAGTTACGGTCGCCAGCTTGCCGTGTGATTTGTGGAAATCAATCAGTGCATTGATGTCGATATTTCCTACGCCGTCCGAATAGGTGCACATGAACGGCTCATCAGGAGTCAGCCAATCCTTGAGCCGACGGATACGACCACTGGTCATGGTATGCGCACCGGTGTCTACCACTGACACATTCCACCCGCCCGGAGCAGAAGGGACCAGTTGCAATTCCCCAGTGTCCAGCGATACCGATATATTGTTGGCGATCAGGTGATAATTGGCAAAGAACTGCTTCAGCAGCAATGCTTTGTACCCGGCAGCCACAACAAAATCACGATGCCCGAAATGGCTGTAGATATCCATCACGCGTGCGATGATCGGACGCCCGCCCACTTCAACCATGGGCTTGGGAATGGAAACCGTTTCTTCGGCCAGACGCGAGCCTAGTCCACCAGCCAGAAGTACCGTTTTCATTGTCTATCCTTCCTTTATTCGATCAATAGAATTGATGGTCATGTGAATGGGCCCGCCCAGGAAAAATATAGGCAGGTTGAGTCGCGCAGGCACTGGTCATTGTTCAGCCCCTGCAGCTTTCAAGTATACCACACCTTGGCCGTAGCGGTTGTTCAGACCTGATAATTCGACCGGGCGGTAGTTGTTTGCCCGCGCATAGCTCAACAATGGGGCTTCCAGAACGGAATCGTATCCAAGCAGGAAAGCCGAAGGCGGGTTATCTGCAAACAGAGCCGGTAAGTCTTCGGCGCCTGCCATCACGTATTTGCCGGCAAGTTCCGGGTCCGTGAAGGGTGCAATTCGGTAAGCGAATGGCCCCGTTGCAAATTCTGGATAAACGCTCAGGCCCGCCTCAAGCGGATAGATCGGCAGCAAAGTCGCGACCGGACCATCAGGCAGTGCACTGCCTGCCACCGCATCCCGAAGGACAGCACCGGAACCGGCAAAACGGGCCGAGGTGAACTTCGAAGGTTCTGTCAGCGAGACCAGGCCCATCCCGATACGCGGGAGTCCCAGGATGACCATCAAGACAATACCTGCCGCAAGCACAGGCACTGCCTCGTGCCGCCGTGGCGGGTCAAGCCGACGAAACAGAACCGCGAGCAGCAGAGGCAGACAGACCAGAGGCTGGATATAATATTGCGGAAAACCGGGCGTTGGAACAAAAGCCATTGAGGCAGTCAGGATAATGATCGCCAGAACAACACCACCATGCCGCAGTTGCGAGGGCTGCATTTCGTCGACACGCGCACCACCACGCAGGATAATCCAAAGCACGGACAGAATGGCCATAACCATCACCAGGCCCACTCCGGCCACCCATGCCGAATGGGCCAGCATCAACTTGCCCGACAATCTCAGGGCCAGCCCCGGTTCTGTTGCGGCGTTGGCCTCCCAATAGGCGACATGTGGTCCGGTGTGAAACCCCAAGACATGCGCCAGAAAGACGCCCGGATCAGCGAGCAGAAAGGCAAACAGGGGCAAGGCCCCGATCAGCCCTCCGATCAGCAGCGGCAGGACCACGGCTTTCAGTCGTCGTGCCATCGAAACATCCGCAGGCAACAAGAATGCGGCAAGAGCAATCGGCGGAATAAACAGTACCGCACTGACCTTCATCCCCGCCGCAATAGACAATGCGACGCCCGATAGAACCAGCGTCAAAAATCGCGGCGCGGGCTTTGACGTCTCGATCAAAAACAGGCCAAGCCCGATGACCGCAAATGGCAGTGGCAACAGATTGTTGGTTGCGGCCATACCGGCACCGGTCAGAAACAGCTCGCATGTCACAATGCCGATAATTGAAAAGACAGCGAGAACCGGTGATCCCGACAAGCGCAGCGTTACCCAGCCAGTCGCCGCGATCAATCCAAGCCAGGCCAGAAACAGGCCGATCCGAGCGGACCCCAACAGGCCGAACTCATCGAACAGAATGCCGGTCCCAAGGTAATACCACGCCGAATAAGGGACGTGATTGTAGAAGAAGTCCGAATAAAGCTCCCACTCTCCGAGCAAACGCGCCGGAGGGACGAACATCAGCTCATCCCGGCGCAGATCATAGGTCATCAGTCGGCCGAACAAACCGGCAATCAGCAACACAAGCCCCAGACCAGCGGTCACGATCCCAAGCATAGCACCCATGCGCGTACTTGACGGGGTGGTGCCCTTAAAGCTTGATATTCTCGCATCGCTCATCTCAGCCCCTCCGATCCATCGCCTGACCCCGGCCAAGCGCACGCGAAATCATGAGGTAAGACAATATGACAACGGGCCCTAATGCGACCGCCTGTGCCAGATAGGGATCAAGCCCAACCTGCATCAAACCGCGCAAAAGCAGCGCATTCACAAAATACAGCACGACATAAGACATCGCATATAGCGGGAAACGGCGGTATCCCTGCACGCCAAAGACAAACCGGGCGTGGATACAAAAATTCCAGATCACACCCAAAATAAACTGAAGCAGAAGCGCAAGCTGCGGATGCATGCCCGCAAAAATCAAAAGGGCAAACACGCTATAGCCAAACGCCGTGTTGATCAGGCCGGCCCAGATAAACCGTACCACCTGCGCACGTTCCTCTGACGGCGCAAAAGCCGAGCGTATATTAAGCCTCGCCATCAAATGTTGGCCCTTTCGGCGGAAATATTAAACACAGAAACCAAATTCGGCAAAATAACCGACACCAGAAAAACAATGCTAAATCAGCTGCCAGCGGGCAGCAGTTCCGGGTTTTCTCCTTCAGACTGACTGACCGCATTTGCTGCGTTTGTGCCAGCGCTTTTGAAAATGGGCTTGGATGAAAATTCCGAGATCGGAACCGGACGCAGGCCATTTGCACCATACCCAGGCACGAGCTCTTTCAGCAGGCGCTTGGCTGCCAGTTCGTCACCTTCTGCCGCAGCCTGTTCCAGTTTCCGGATCATGGCGCGCAGGCGGGCGACAGGAATGCCCTCGGGCCGTGCGGACCCGACGCCCGGAATGCCGCATTCGTGGCGCTTCTCAGACGCATCAAACAATTCCTCGAACAGCTTTTCGCCTGGACGAATACCAATGAATTCGATGTCGATATCCTCATAAGGCTTTAGCCCGGCAAGGCGGATCATCCGTTCGGCCAAATCCACGATCTTGACCGGCCGACCCATATCCAGAACGAAAATCTCTCCGTGGCTGCTTTCCATTTTCAACCCGCTGGCGGCCGCAACCAGAGTCAGTTGCACGGCCTCACGGATGGTCATGAAGTACCGTTCCATCCGGGGATCAGTCACGGTCAGCGGACCACCGTTCGAGATTTGACGTTGAAACAGCGGGATCAGCGAGCCCGACGACCCCAGAACATTGCCAAACCGTACCGAGAAGAACCGGGTTTCTTCCTCGGTTCCGTTGGTTACACGGTCCTGCGCCTGAACGTAGAATTCAGCAACGCGCTTGGTTGCACCCATCACATTGGTGGTGTTTACAGCCTTGTCCGTGGAAACCTGCACCATAGCGATGGCACCATAGTTCCGGGCTGCATCCGCGACGTTACGGGTTCCGATCACATTGGTCAAAACGCCCTCGCAAGGATTCATCTCAACCATCGGAACATGCTTCAGCGCTGCGGCATTGAATACCAGCTCGGGGCGATGACGTTCAAAGATGTCATTCACACGCGACGCATTGCGAATGCTTGCGATATACATCCGCCGGGGAACATCTGGAAAGTTCTGCGACAAATCCATGTCGATGGAATAGGCGTTGAACTCGCAATGGTCGATCATCACCAGTTCCGCCGGATCGAAAGAGGCAATCTGACGTGCCAGTTCGCTACCGATCGAACCACCTGCACCGGTCACCAATACGCGGCGCCCACGGAACATCTCGCGCAACATCGAGCGTTCAACAGCTTTTTGTGGCCGCTCGAGAATTTCTTCCGGGTTGATAATACAACCATTGGCGGCATCCTGGCCTTCTTCCCCAAGACCCGGCACGCGTGAGACAGCGATACCGTTGGATTCACACCAGCTGGTCAGCTTGCGGATGCCATCACTTTCAAAATGCGTGATCGGTTCGGTCAGGAACAAGCGTCTGGGCAAATGATCCCAGGTTTTAAGCCGCTCGACCACGCGATCGGCATCCAGAAGAGATCCGATAATCTGAACATCGTGGAAATACAGCCCCATGGTATTGCGCGCATCGTCAATAATGCCCACCGGCTGATACTTGGAGTGCGTATTCCGCAAAGACCTGACAAACAGATCACAACTTGCACCTGTACCAACCAAAAGCACCGGAACCTTGTCCTGATGTTCGGCCATCAACCGCGCATTCTGGCGATTCAGCTCACGGCTACGGGCAACTACACGCAGGGCACTGAGCAGTAGGATCATCAAGCCAAGCTGAATAATGAAGGCAGCGAAGGGTACAGCCTTGGTCACTTCGAAAACTGCACTGGCAGCCATGAGGCACAGGACCAACATTGTCGATCCCCGCAGGATCAGACGAATGTCTCGCAATGACGTCGAGCGTGTGTGGCGCCGGTACATGCCCGCAAGCGGGAAAACCGCCAGTCCAATCAGGCTGGACAAGAGCATCAGCGGGAACATGGCTGGCGCCATCTGTTGCGCTACCGTTCCACCATTCGCAAGATTTATTGCCACTACGGCTGAGAAAGACGAAGCAACAATGTCTCCAAAGACTAATCGATGATTGGCACGCAACTCACTAACAATCTGCGTTTGCCAGCAATGAAAACCCGAAACCATTTACCTCACCCCTTTATCTCATCACCGGCTCAATTCCGATCGAGAATTACTCGTACATCGTTACCCAACAGGATCCTGCAGCATCAAAACATTGCCACAGCTCCCAACTGATCACTCACAGACCGCTTGCAGCTGTCCTATATAAACCAAAGGCCCGCGATCAGATGATCAACCGAAAGCCTTGTACCTGTATCTTTGTTTTGCCCCCTTCACTTGAGCTGGTCTCAATCGCCCAAGTTGAACACACTCACTTCACTCGTTAATAATAATAATTCACGCAAGTAACAAAATTGTTCCTCTGGTTCGCCGGTTAGCGCAATTTCTTCAATCTCCTTCAACGCTAACATACGTTTCCGCGCCCTCAAAAGTAATTTCTTCACACTTCATTAACGAAATGCAGCGTTTCCTGAAGTACTCTTTGACTGATATTTTGCTGAGGGTTGCAGAATTTCCTCCTTGTTTCGGCTGACTTGAGCGCCGATTGACCTAGCGTAAACAATGGAAATGCTTATCTCACGGGGAAAATTACAGTCATTTTCTCAATCCGATGAAATCTTCGTGGGCCGCTGTCCGGGCCTCAATCTTGATTAATCGATCCACAATAAGCCCCAATCGGAGCATTGTGAACCAAGACGCAACAAAGATGACAACTCCTTTCGGCCAATCCTCTCATGAGTCGCAGGCCGGTTTTCCTGACAAAGGCTTTGTGAACTTGGCGCATGCTTGGAAAAATTTCCGCATAGTCAGGGTGCCGGTCAGCTCTGCCGCTTGAATCGAGAATCGATTTGGGATCAACTCAGCCCAGACTTCGGATCAGTGCGCCGGAACTTGGATCCGGCCAGCAGGATAATCCGGAGAGATGTTGGTTCTTGGTTTGATATTCGTAGTTTTCAGCTACAGTTCTTGGATTTGAATATGAACAGATTTCTCGAAATACTGTGTTGCCTGATCGCGGGCACGATCGCGCTGCCCTTTTTTCTGGCGGGTTGTGTGATTGTGCTGTTTTCGGTCGGGCGACCTTTGTTTTTTGACCAACGGCGGGCAGGCTGCAACGGGCGCGTCTTTCGCATCTGGAAGCTGAGAACAATGTCCGACACACGCGATCAAAGCGGGGCTTTGCTGCCAGATTCGGAACGTCAGACAAAAACCACCAAGCTTCTGCGCCGCGTAAGGCTGGATGAGATGCCCCAGCTTGTGATCATCTTGCGCGGAGATATGGCCCTTGTTGGCCCCCGTCCCCTGCTTCCCGAAACCATTGAAGAGTTTGGAGACAATGGGCAGGTGCGCTGCACGGTTCGGCCCGGCCTGACAGGGTGGGCTCAGGTCAGCGGCAATACCGCGCTTTCAAATGACGAGAAGCTAAAGCTGGATCTATGGTATGTCGCGCACCGGTCCCTGTCGCTTGATCTGAAGATATTGTTCGAAACCATTATGGTAGCCTTGGCCGGAGAGCATAAACGCCCTGACCGAATTCAGGCCGCAGACAACTGGCTGGACAGCCGAAAGGAGACACCTGCATGAAGACGGTATTTGTGGGGGCGGTCGAAGGATCGCATGTCGCCTTATCCGCCATATGTGCCCGAGGGTTTGTACCGGATTTGGTGGTGACACTACCGCCGGACTTGTCTCACCGGCACTCTGATTTTGCAGATCTCAAACCCACTGCAGATCGGTATGATATTCCTGTCCACTATACCGCCAAAAGTGACTCGGCCGGAACAATCAAAACCATTCAAGCCGTAAAACCTGATCTGATACTGGTCATCGGGTGGTCTCAGATTTGCGGGCCGGAATTTCGGGCCCAGGCAAAGATCGGATGCGTCGGGTTTCACCCATCCGCCCTGCCCCGTCTGCGCGGGCGCGGTGTGATCCCCTGGACTGTCATATTGGGCGAAACCGATGTAGGCGCGTCATTGTTCTGGCTGGGTGAAGGGGCCGATGACGGCCCGATTGCGGCGCAAGCTCGATATGCGGTCGATCCCGACACGGTAACAGCGCGCGAGCTGTATGACCGGGCGCTTCAGGCCCTGACGCAGCTGCTGCCTCAGCTTCTGACGCAAATCTCTGAAGGCGATATCCCGGCGGCTCCGCAGCCAGAAACCGGGATCAGCCTTTGCGCGCGGCGGCGGCCCGAGGACGGGCTGATCGACTGGACCAGACCCGCGGCAGAGATTAACCGGTTGATACGCGCAGCCGGACCGCCCTATCCCGGCGCTTTCACCTACACTGCCTCCGGTGAGAAGCTGGTCCTGCTGGGTGTACAGAACACCGCCCTGCAGGGCTACTATATCGGCCTACCTGGTCAGATACAGGCCATCGAAGGAAACCGGTTTACGGTCGCCTGTGGGGATGGGAAATGTCTGGACATCACAAACTGGACCGGCGCCGATGCGCCGCCCGAACTGCACTCAAAGCTCAGGAATTCCGAATGACATCACTGACACCTTTTGACGGACAGGACGGACCGGTACTTGTGGTTGCTCCGCACCCGGATGATGAAGTCCTTGGGGCTGGCGGCACCATCGCACGACTGGCAGATGCAGGTCGCGCAGTCCATATCGCGATTGTCACAACGGGTCGGTCGCCCCGGTTCAGCACGGAACAGATCGCCAATGTACAGGCCGAAGCCAGGGCCGCACATGAGCATCTTGGTGTGACGCATACGCATTGGTTGGATTTCCCTGCCGCTGAACTGGCTGAGCACCCCCATGGTGACCTGAACGCTGGTCTGGGAACACTGATCCGCGATCTCGACCCAAGTGTCATCCTGGCGCCGCATCCCGGCGACATCCATCTGGACCACCAGTTGAGTTTCCTTTCGACTTTGGTGGCAAGCCGACCTTATCAGGACAAATACCCGACGACGATCGCGGCCTATGAGACGCTTTCCGAGACAAATTGGAACGCGCCATATCTGACGCCGCCATTCGTGCCGAACATGTTTGTGGACATTTCGGATACATTGGAGCGTAAACTGGAAGCCTTCCAGCTATTTGCAAGCCAGGTCAAACAGCCCCCGCACGAGCGTTCGGTTCAGAGCTTGAAAGCGTTGGCAACTTTGCGTGGCGCGACGGTTCACCGGGCCGCGGCTGAGAGCTTTGTCTTGGTCAGGTCGGTTATCTGACTGACTGATCGCAAAATCGCCAAGCTGCGATCAGCGCATCCACGCTTCGGACCATAGTTGGAACATAAAGACCGTCCACAGCTGAGCACCCCAGTTGCGTTTGCCTGATTGGTGCTCGGCCCAGCATTTTTCCAGCGCTGCCTTGTCCACGAAACCCTCAAGCCCGTTCCCATCCAGAAGAATGCTGGAAACACGGGACTTTAGGGGCCCGCGCAGCCAAGCGTTGAGTGGGATACCGAACCCGCGCTTTGGCCGGTCGTACAGCGATTGCGGAACCCGCTTTTTCAAAAGCTCCTGCAACGCCACCTTGCCAACCTTCCCGTCGCACCGAAGCGATGACGAAGAGCGCCAGGCGGCGGTGACAACGCGGTAGTCCAACAACGGCGCGCGCATCTCAAGGCCCACCGACATCGAAGTGCGGTCGGCCTTCACCAGAATATCATCCGGCAAATAATATAGCGAATCCAACAACATCATGCTGTCCAACTGGCTCAACCCTGCGGGCAAATCATGCGTTCCGATCTCATTGCCCAGCGGGATGCCGGACTTTCCAAGCATACCGGAGGACCAGATCGAAAACTGGGCCTGATAGCGGCACTGGAACTCTCGTCCCTGCAGAACCGGCGCAAGCTTGGCCAGACGGTCGGCGCTCAGATCATCGCGCATGCTGCGCGGGGCGAATGGCTTTAGGACTGGCACCAGAGCGGCAAGAACCGATTGCGGCGCCTGCGACAGGGCTTGAATTGCCAGGTCGGGCATCTTGCCCTTCAGGCGCTCAAAGGCCTGCATCCGAACATATCGGGCATAGCCACCAAACGACTCGTCACCGCCGTCGCCGGACATGACGACCTTAAGCTGCTGGCGCGCCAGTTGCGAAACCAGCAGGGTTGGTAGTTGCGACGGGTCGGCGAAAGGTTCGTCAAACACCTGCGGCAAGCCTTCGATGGCTTGAAACGCCATTTCCGGCGTCGCCGTCACCTCGTGGTAATCCGTCCCAAGATACTCGGCGATGGCTTTTGCATGGTCGGCTTCGTTGGTGTCTTCGTCCTCAAAGCGTACGGTAAAGCTGGGAACCTTCCTGCTGGATTGCTCTTGCATCATTGCAGTTATCAGCGACGAGTCGACGCCTCCGGACAGAAATGTCCCAACCGGCACATCCGCAACCATCCGTTCGCCCACCGCGCGCAGCAGTTCGGATTCGATTTCAGCTATGGCCGTTTCATCGTCAGGATAGGGGTTTGCGCGCGCCTCGGTGACTACGGCCTCGATATCCCAAAACCGCTCGATCCCTTGCAGAAGCGCATCCAACGAGGCCGGTGGGGTGTCAAGTTTGATCTCGACCATAGAGCCCGCAGGCAGTTTCAGGACATTTGGGTAAATCGTGCGCGGGGCAGGAATATATCCCAACCGAAGAAACGATCCCAAGGCTGCGCGGTCCACCTCTGCCGGTCCAAATTCCGGATGCGCGCGCAGTGACTTCAATTCGGACCCAAACAGAACGGTTTTCCCGGCCAGGCCCAGATAGAGAGGTTTTTTGCCAATCCGGTCGCGCGCCAATGTCACGCTCTGGGTTTTCCGGTCAAACACGGCAATGGCAAACATCCCGTGGACGCGGTCCAGTGTCTTGCGGATACCCCAAAGCTGCATCGCCGCCAGCAAAACTTCGGTATCGGACGTGCCCCTGAAGCTTATGCCCAGATCCTGCAATTCCTGACGCAGTTCCAGATAGCCATAGATCTCACCATTGAACACAATGGTGAACCGACCGTCTGCGGAATCCATCGGCTGGACCCCGGTTTCCGACAGATCAATAATGGCCAGACGCAGATGCCCCAGGGCCACACCCTGATCCGGGTCCACAAACAACCCGGTTCCATCCGGGCCACGGTGTTCAATCGATTGACACATCCTGCCAAGGACGGATGAGGCCTGAGACCGATCAACGGTGCCAAAGTTGATAAATCCGGTAATGCCACACATCGCTCAGATCCCCTTCTGTTCTGGCTGAGAGGCAATCTTATCGGGATCAAGACTGCCGCTCTCCAAAATGTTCCGATACTGCGCGGCAACGCGGTAAAGCTGGTAGGTACTGGCCACAATCGCCCGGGCTTTTTCTCTTTTTTCCAGATACTCTGGGGCCGACCAATTTGCGGCATGGACCAAAGCGTCTGCCAGCAATTCCGCGTTGCGGGGCGGTACGATCAATCCGCAGTTGCGAATGATCACCACTGCATCACCCACATCCGTCGACACAACGGGGTGGCCATAGCTCATCGCTTCGACAATGACATTCGGAAACCCTTCGGTTCGGGATGAAAGCACCAGCGCATCAATCCGTTTGTAGAATGCAGCCATATCATGCAGGTCGCCGCACAGCTCTACATTGTCGGCAGTCAGGTTATAGCGCGCCAGCAATGATTGTACTTCGGAGTTTTCAGGCGACATATTCTCTCCGGCCGCGATGATGCGCAGATCGGGGACTGACCGCAGCGCCAGGGACAGAGCCTGGAAAAGGGTTTCGTGATCCTTCTGTGGATGAAACCGCGCCGCAATCCCGAAAACCCTGGGCGGGTCGCTCCGCACCACAGAGGCTTGAGGCATGATCAGACCGTTCGGAATGACGCAAGACCGCGCAGCAGCAAACCCGTTCTTCGTGTGCTGATCCAATGCGCGTTGCGAATTATAAATGATCCCCGCGCACCTGCCCGACAAACGCCGACACAGGTCCACCGCAATCCGTGTGCTGCGCGTGAATGAGCTGGTATCGTCCAAAGCCTGCCTCACCGTCCAGTAAATTGGCACCTTTCGATCTGATATCCAGCTGGCAATCAGCCCGATGACCATCGCATGGTACATCCAGCACAGAACCGCCTGCGGTTTATACTGACGGATAAGACGCGATATCTGCAATATCGCGCGGGGCATGGACGACAGTGATCTGGCATTCAATCCGATCAGAACGGCGTTTGGATTTGCACATTGGCTTTTGATCCTGTCCGAAACCTCCGTCAGCGACACCACCAATACCCGATCCCCGGAAATGGCAACCAGCCGCGCCAGCATCGCCTGGGCCCCGCCCTGACCGGAAAAATCGGTGATGACATGCATGATCATCCGTTCAACACCCGAAACTCACTAACCTGATCCGGCGGCAGATGCCGGGTCGGAACCTTCAGACACGCCCCCGGATGCGGCGGTGTGAACTGCCTATGCACGCGCCCGATCTCCGATTTCGCGTACAAATTCGGCCAGACCGACGATGTCTTGATGCGACCAGGTCGGATCAACCAGAAAAGCAAGGCTGGTTTCACCAAGCTCTTTCGCCACCGGCAAGGGATCAACCGGGCCAACACCAAGGCGTGCGAACATCTCTTCTCTATATATTTCAGAACAACTGCCCGAGAACACGGGGAAACCCGCCTCAAAAATCTCAGCTATGATGCGATCCCTGCTCCAACCCGAGGCCAGATTCTCAGGTCTTATGAACGCATAAAACCGGTAATACGCGTGTGTCAGCCCGGCAGGTGGAACAGGTACCCGAAACGCAGCGCATCCGGATAGAGCTTCCGCCAAAATCTCGGCATTTCTGGTTCTATGGGCGCGCCACCCGTCCAGTTTCGCCAGCTGAATGCGCCCGATGGCGGCCGAAAGCCCGGTCATCCGCAGATTGGTACCCGGCTGGCCACTATGTAGCCAGCGAAACCCCGGAGGGTGGCTCTTGTTAAACACGTGTTCATAGCTTTTACCGTGATCCTTATAGCTCCAGACCTTGGACCACAGCTCATCATCATTGGTGATCAGCATTCCGCCTTCGCCGCCGGTTGTGATGATTTTATCCTGACAGAAAGAATACGAGCCGCAGGTGCCAAAGGTTCCCACGTGCTGGTCACCGATCATGGCACCATGCGCCTGCGCACAGTCCTCGATCACCCAAAGGTCGCGGCTGCGCGCCAGATCCATGAGACCCGCCATATCCGATGGCCACCCGGCCAGATGGACCGCGATAATCCCCACGGTTCTGTCGGTCAGAACCGGTGCAATCGTTTCTGCGGTGATGTTCTGGCTGTCACGATCCACATCTGCAAATACCGGCTTGCCACCGGCCAGAAGGATCGAACTGGCAGACGCGATAAAGCTACGCGGTGTGACGATAACCTCGTCTCCGGGTCGGATGTTCAACGCCAGCAGCGCGGCGTCCAGAGTGACCGTGCCATTTGCCATGGCGATCGCATGCTGCGCGCCGGTATAGGCGCTGTATTCACGTTCGAACTCTTTGACATCGGGGCCGGTCCAGGCATTCACGCAACCGGATCTTAGCACTGCGCTGACAGCATCAATTTCATCTTCTTCGAAGAATGGCCATTTGGGCATCAGCTGTTTCCCTTCAGATAAGCGGCCAGAGGATAGCCGATGGAAGATGGGCCAAGCCTATAATTGCTCAAATTTAGACAGCAGGATTTCCGGATCATTTCTTTACCTCGCGCCAAACCATCCGAGGAGGTCAGGCAAGCTCAACAATTAACAAATTTTTGGCGCTCAGCGCCTGAATTGGAAACAAACTCCGCAGGTTCGGAAATATCTTTTTGTGCCGCGGCAGGCGAAACCTGACCTGAATCGATTGCTTATGCAAGGTTCCAGGTCACTTAACAGCGTGATTTTTCAACAATCAGGCCACAGACAGTCAGAGGTGAAAAATAGGCAACAATCGGCTTTGGTGACAGCGCCGTTGACAGCTTCGGCGACATGGATCAGCATCGCCTCAACCTTGGTTTTTAAAGTTTGAAATGTTTCTTTGATGAGTGATTTTCCCGACACCGCTTCCGGTGCCCAAGCCGTACCTGCCGAACGAGGTTCGACAACTGGCGGACGTCCAAAAGTTCTGTTTGTCGGCAATCTTACGACCTCTTTGACCAATTTTCGTTATGACCTGCTGAAAGAGCTTGCTGAACGCGCAGACGTACTTGCTTGCGCACCAGAAAACGATGCGGCGACCGAAGCAGCCCTTGCCGAGATCGGCGTGACATTTCGGCAAATCCCCATGGCGCGCGCGGGGTTAAATCCATTTCAGGATATGTCCACCCTGTTCACGCTGATCGGGATCTGCCGGGAAATACGGCCCGATATCGTCTTTGCCTATACGATGAAGCCGATCATCTTCAGCGGCCTTGCGGCGCGGTTGACCGGCGTTCGACGGCGGTTCGCGATGTGTACCGGGTTAGGTTATGTATTTGCGGATGCCGAACTGACCCTGCGCCGAAAAGTGCTGAGAGCGGTGGCGACAGGCCTTTACCGCATCGGATTGAAAGGTGCCGACGAAGTTCTGGTTTACAACTCGGTCGACGCCGAGGAGTTTCGCAGCAGACGTTTGCTGGCACCTCAGGCCGCGCTGTCGATTGTGCCCGGTTCCGGTGTCAATCTCGCCAGATACGCAAAATCCCATCAGCCTACGGATCCACCCGTGTTCCTGATGATCGCACGTTTGCTGCGTGACAAGGGCGTGTTCGAATATGCCGAGGCCGCCCGGCAGCTTAGGGAACAATTCCCTGATGTGCGCTGTCAGCTTTTGGGCCCGCTGGACGACAACCCGGACTCGGTAAACGCACAGCAGCTCGAAGAATGGGGCCAGCAGGGGCATATCGAGTATCTAGGCGAAACCAAGGATGTTCGGCCATTTCTCAAGGAATGTTCGGTCTTCGTATTGCCCACCGTCTATCGTGAGGGCATCCCCCGCGCCATTCTTGAGGCGATGTCGACAGGGCGCGCCGTCATTACGACCGATGCCCCGGGATGCGCCGATGCGGTCAGCGACGGGGAAAACGGGTTTATCGTCCCCAAACGCAATCCAGAGGGGCTGGCGGATGCGATGAGAAAATTCGTTGAAGACCGGAGCCTAATCGAATCCATGGGTCAGGCCGCGCGGGCGCGTGCCGAGCAAGAGTTTGACGTCGCGCGGATCAACACGATCCTGCTACGGAAAATGGGGCTGATCGACAGCGATACCACGCTGCCCTCGACTGCCACCGACTGATCCACATCCATTCTAAGCTGACGTCTAATTCGAGAAACTGCGCCACCCGCGGCTGAGACCCGGATCAATCGCATCAAGCTCGGCAACGTCTGGCCTGTAGAAATCGGCCATTTTCTGCGCCAAAGCATCGGGCAATTCAGGGTATTCCACCTGCCGCGCCACCGCTCTGCGAATGGCCTTTAACGGCCCCGTATGCCGGATCGGGTCAAGCAACGGTCGAAGCGGCGCCAGAACCCGCCTCAGAGGCAAGGGCACGATTGGCGTATTTTTGTTTTTGACCCGCTCTTCTAGTGGCGGCTCCACGACGCCGGAATAACCGATGTGATCGGCAACACGGCGCAAGGTTTCCACCGGTTGCGAGACGGTATTTTCATAGGCCAGTAACAAAATCTGATCGGTCGGAAACAGATCGTAAAAGCGGCGCAGGTGATAGCCATATCTGCCGTTGTGCAAGAACCTTTCATCACCGGCTTTGTCGGGGTCCAGATACCGATGAATGTCGTCCCCGACAGTGCCCCGGCGATACAGCATACAGTAATCGGAATAAGCCCTGCGAACCGGATCGCGCATCTGCAGGATCAACCTTACATCAGGATGATCCTGGGCGATCCTTTTGGCGGCCTCTGGATGTGTCAGGTAGGTATTGCACTTTTCACCCACGATACTCTGGCCCGAATATCCTTCGTATTGATCGCGATACCAGGCCGCCCCCCGGTCATAATGATCCGAGAAATAGTGCAGCTCGGGGTCCGGCATGAAAATCTGCGGTGTCGCGGTCAAAGAATTCTGCAACCAGGTGGTCGCACATTTTGCAGCACCAAAAATCAGGAAATCTATTTTTCGCTCGTTCGCCAAACCCATTTTACCCTCTAAACCCTACAATTCGCATCGGGATCACGATACCAATTCCCGGTACACGTCGGACACTTCGGCCACGTGTTTATCCAACCCAAAATTATCCTGCACATATTGGTAAGCCGCCTGTGTTACCTGCTGTCTCAGGCTCGGGTCCTCAATCAGAGAGACGACCGGCTCAACAAAGGCCTCGGGGTCCTGCGGATCTACCAGAAAACCGGTTTTGCCATGATCGATTGCCTCAATATTGCCGCCGTGCCGTGTGGCCACAACAGGCAGTCCAAGGTGCATTGCCTCGATCAAAGTGCGTCCAAATGGCTCGTTCAAGGCCGGCACAAGGGTGGCATCCATGGCGACCATGCACTTTTCAACATCCTGCCGAAAACCCATCAAATGAATCTGCGCGCTCAACCCATGTTCTCGGGCCACGTCCATGGAGCCTGAGTCCAACCCGTCATCGGGATTGAGTACTTTGCCAAACAGCAGGCCATGTACCGGCCTGTCCCCAAACTGTTTCTGAATGGCCACAAGGCTTTGGACAAAATGAACCGGCCGTTTTCGCGGTTCCAGATGGCCAAAATATCCCAGAAGAACTGCATTTTCCGGCGCACCGATTTCGTTCAGGATCATCCGACGCGCCGCGTCTGGATCCGGGCGCTGAATGCTCAGGTCGAAGGGGCTGCGAATGACTTGAAACTTTTTGTCAACCGAGCGTATCGGACGCGAGGGTTTCGAAAAATACGACACGCTTAGGATACGGTTCGAAAACACCGGCGCGACATAGTTAACGCCTACCGCGCTCGGATCCTGCCTGTGGTGCCAGATATGCTTGATCCCCAACCGTCTGGCCGGAAACACCCAATTCACATGCAATCGGCCCTCATTTGTGTGGACGATATCTGGCTTTTTGTCCCGCAAAAACCGGACGAGCTGGCCGTAGGTCCGGGTCCAGTATTCCGGAAAGCCAACATCTGCATCCGTTTTGTTGTTTGGAGGGCCCATAAGCCTGGGGCCCTGCAATACTTCGACATTCAGACCCAGCGATTGAGCATACTGCCCGACCGACCCGGCTTCGTTGTGGCAAAGGACAAATGGTTCAAACTGATCCCGGTCCAGACAGGACGCAAGTTTGAGCGCGGAAACATGACTGCCGCCCAAATCTGCCCAACCTGCAAAGGGAAATAAAACGCGTATCTTTTTCATTCTGGCCTGCCGCCTTTTTGGCTCAGCGCCGGACATCAGAACCGCGCGCTGAACCATAAATCATTGAACTGAAATCTATTGTGTTTGCGTGACGAAGGTTCGAGAAACCGAAAGCGTATCCCCGGGGGACAAGACAGTATCACCCGAAATCGCCGTTGCGGCTCCTCCGGCCGCGTGGGTGACCGAGTATTCGATCACGATCTCTTCAAACGCATCAACCTCTTCAACAACGCCAAGCGCCGCCAACTCGGCCTGCAGGATTTTCGCGGTACCCAGCCGAGTCTGCAGGTCCTCCAGTTCAAATTGCAAGGCATTCAACCTGACAAGCGTATTTGACCGCGCGGTATCGAGCAACTCCAACTCATCGCGTTGCGCGCGGTTCAACTGTTGCCGGGCCAAGCCCAGAGCAATCTCGATATCTACGCTTTTGCTTTCCTGATCGTTCAGCGAGTTGGACAGAGATGACACGCGCGAACTGACCGTGAGGCCCTTTTTCTGTAGTTCCAGAGCATCATCTAGATCCTTACGCGTGATCGCGATCTGATTCGCCCGCAATGCCAGCTGCCGTTCGAGACTTTCAATCTGATCTTTGAGGGTCTCCTGCAATTGGATGATCCGTTCACCCTGCCCTTTCCGGGCCTGTTGATCCGCTTGCAGAATCTCCCCCTGCAGACCTTGTGGGGGTTCAATTTTGGCATCACCGCCGTCCGGAGACAGTGTTGACAGATCAGCCAGCAATCGGCGTTGTTCGGCTTGCAAAGCTTCAATCTGTTCATTGTACAATTGAACTTCACCCTGAACCCGCAATCCGGTAAAGTTCGTTCCTACGTCATTTTGCAACGGCAACCGGTATTCCCCGCCCGCAAGCGCCATCGCCTGTTGCGCGGTCAGTTGTGGCCGATAGGGGTACGAGCCTGGAATCTGGACATCCCCCAATATGTATACAGGCAGATGGCCGATGACTTCGATCGCCAGATGAGGCGGTTCTGCCATCCCCACGCGAGTGCGCATCTGAGTTTCCAGCAGCAGTACCAGTTCTTCGGTCGTTCGCCCTTCAGCATGAACCTGTCCGGCCAGAGGCACCATCAGCATCCCTCCCGAAGAAAGCGCATATTCACCGGAAACGCCTTGCCAGTTCACAAAAGACGCGCCCACCGGATCCCAGCGCATCGCACGCAAATTGATCTTGTCCTGCGGTGCCAGAACATATTCCTCGGCCTGAAGCGCACCGATAAAACATGCCGAAGCCGCGATCACAGAAAGCATCAGTTTTTGCAATAATTTCACGACATTCTCCTAAGTGTATTCGTTGGTCCAAACACCGGCAGGCGCGACACGCTAAGCGCAATGGCAAGGACAAAGGGTACGTTCCAGAACCGGGCATAAAAGGTCGTCGCCCCGGCAAGCAGCACGACATACATCAGCATGGCAACGATGGTCAGTGCCCCGACCGATGGCGAGCGGCCGACAGAAATGGCCATCCAGGCCAAGTATATGCTGGCCAAAATAAAGCCGACCATACCGAGCAGAGAAATCAAGCCACCTTCGGACAGAGTCAGCAAATAGGCCGAATGAACCACGATTCCCTGTTCGCTGGCCAGGCTGTACTGGTTTGCACCCAGCCCGATCAACAAAGTGCCACGGGATACCTCGAAGGCCTCTTGCAGCAGGAATAGCCGGTCAGAGAACGTGCCCGCCTGGCTAATGTCACCTGCAAGAACGGCATTCAGAACTCGTTCGCGAAAGACCTCGGGCAAGAAAAGCTCACCAAAGTTCAGGACCACCAAAACCGCAATCAACGTGCCGACGATCAGGGTCACAACATGACGCGGGGACCCGCTGCTGAGGATAATGGCGACAGTCCCCACTATGGTCACGATCAGACCAGAATTCGAACCGGTCAGGATGACGCCGTAAAACAGGATTGGCAGCCCGATCAGCCCCCAGATGCGGCTGCTTTGCTTCTGCAGGATCAGGCTAAGCAGGAAAACGATGGCCATCGCCAGCATAAGCGCGCATTCATTTGCCCGCTCGACCAGCGAAAGCATCCGACCATTGGCGGATACAAACCGGTGTGTCGGGTCTTCCATGAAATTGATTGCATGGATGCCAAACAGCACAACAATGCCCATACCAATAATAAATGCCTTCATCAGCAGGACGATCTGATCAAAGCTTCGATTGCCGATCAGGATTGGCAGCACGATCAACGAAAAGAAGTACTGAACAAACACGGTCAGCAGCTCGGTCGGATCTCCGTTGATTAACGAACCTATGGTCAGGCCCCCTGTGAAAAACAGGAACGAACTGTACCAGAACCCGCTTGCGGGCCCGAATATCTTAACCGGCAGCTGGCCAGCTGCCAGCATGACAAACCCAGCCAGCACAAAGAAGAAATCCGAGAGGGTGAAATAGACGAAATCCACTCTGAGATAGTTCATCGGCGCCAGGGCTACAGCCGCCATCAGGAAATAGAGAGCTGCCATGTCTACGCTTGGCAAATAGCCGATTCCATTGGTCGGCTTGCCAAAGGAAACTGATTGGGCCGATGCAGGTCTCATGGGCGCACCTGCTCCTTTCCGTGTAATGCAGGGTTCAGCAATGTACGCCGCAAGTGTAACACACACAGCCCTAGCCAGACGGAATTACACAGCACATGCGCCACAGCGGCACCGACCACGCCCAAAACAGAAACCATCGGTGCAATGAGGATCAGAAACAAAATAGTGTTCAACAAACCGATCCGAACCAAGGCCCGGTCTTGCCC
The DNA here is from genome assembly GCF_059611145.1 of Ruegeria sp. CDSB022. NCBI lineage: Bacteria > Pseudomonadati > Pseudomonadota > Alphaproteobacteria > Rhodobacterales > Roseobacteraceae > Ruegeria > Ruegeria sp. CDSB022. The sequence continues at coordinate 69,210 of NZ_JBXWOZ010000008.1, forward strand.
CAGACTCAGCAGTGCAGGGTTCAGCAGTATCCCACCAAGATAAATACCTACCGCGATTGCCTGCACGCGCACGACCGGTACTGCGGGGGCATAATCCACGCCAAAAATCGCAGTAACGATCGGTTCCAGCATCAAGATCACTGGAATCAGGACAAGGGCAATTACCCCCCAGAACCCGGCGCTGAGACCCGTTAGCATTTTTTGCAAACGGTCGAATTCATTTCGGGCGGCAAACCGGGTGAATTCGGGATAGATCGCCTGGCTTAGCGGTCGTCCAAGACGCAGTGCAGCTTCACCGCACCGTTTCGCGATATGGTAATATCCCACCATCGTCGGTGAAATCAGAACACCCAATATGATCACGTCCAGGCGCTGCGTGGTCTGACGCAAGATGACAGAGAGATTGCTGTTCCAAACAAAGCGCAGAAACCCGGAATTTTCACCCAGAGTTTGCTTTATTCCAAGCATCGGACGGCCATAGCCATTCCGCGACATTTCTCGCAGCCCCGCGGCAAAGGCAAGAACGCCGTCTAAAAGGCTGACAGCAACAAATATCGCGACAAAGCCAGGCAGCCCAAACCCCAGTTGCCAGGCAATCACCCCCAGCACCATCCGCACAGACGCTGCGAAAATATCCAGTTTGGCCAACAGATCGAACCGGTCGAAGGACCGCAACAAAGCCAACCCGGTTGGCCTCAGCGAAACCAGAATTCCCAGCGATGCGACCGGCAGCACCCATGCAAGATCCTGATCCAGCCCCAGCCATCCGGCGATGATCGGTGCGAATGCGATCGCAGCGCCGGCGGCCAATACGCCCCCAACCACGTCAATCAGGACCGACAGCCCGACAAGTCGGCGAAATCGTTCGCGGTCTTCTTCCTCCAGCGCAGTGCTTCCATATCTAATCACCGCCTGCCAGGGCTCAAGATGAAGGAATCGGGAAACGATCCGCGCATAGGCCTCGCCTATTGCCATTACCCCCAAGCCTGCGGCCCCAAGTGCGCGGGCGGCCACCGGCAGAAACACAAGGCCCAGCAAAGCGACTGCTATCTGAGAGGAAAAGATCCATTTCAGATTGCGCAGTAAACGCCGAAGCACAGCAGTCGGGATTGAGGTTGCGCCGGGCTGAGAGGTCATGTCTGACCCACCCGCCCGCCGCACAAACGACCGGCCAATTCCACCCCTTGGCGGCTGCCGGTCATTGGACCACGCCGCAAAAGCGTCGCGGGCGCTGTGCCCTCATATTCGCAAATAAAAACCAATACCCAATCACCAATCTAACAAATCCTACAAGGGTCTGCGAACCGTAATCAGCTGCTTTTCCCAGGCTCATCCGAGTAATGATAAGTATAGGCACCATACCCATATTGCCTTTGCTTCCGCATGTTCACACCATTCATGATCGTACCGGAGATCTTGATATTGCTCATCCGCAGCTTTTCGATTGCATCCTTGAGAATTTTTTCGGTGGTTTGCCCCCAGCGCACCACCAAGAACGTACCGTCGACAAGCGGCCCAAGTCGGATCGTGTCATCAATGACCAATGTCGGCGGCGTATCGACCAACACAAGATCGTACTGATTGCGCAACATGCGCCCGTATTCGCCAAGTTGCTGCATCAACTGTTTGCGGGATATTTTTGGACGCAGGTTCAGACTGATCGACGAAACCCCCGGTACCCGTTCGCCATCGACATAAATCTGGCTGGGTTGCACGGCACCGCTCAGCGCGTCCTCGATTTCGACCGGGGCCGCCCCGTTAAGACCCAGTGTTTTTGAGGCACGGCAACGGTGGTTATCCATATCCAACAATAGAACGCGCATCCCATCTGTACCCGCCACTAGGGCCAGCGAAACCGCAACCACGGTCTTGCCTTCTCCAGGAACACCAGAGGTAACCATGACGATGCTGCCGTCATCATTTGTGTTAAACCACATCGTCAAAACACTGCGCAGCGCCTCTACATAAGGCGAGCGGCCCTGATCACGGATAAAGCGCAACAACTCCTGCTGACCATCCGTGTCCGAATCCATCACCGTATCCGGCAGGAAACCCAGATTGGTCAGATCGGTTTGCTGTTCAATCTGGGTTTCGTTGACGATCCGCGTGTTGCTGCCTTCCATCAACAGGGCGATCACAAATGCCAGAGAGAACCCGACAATTGCGCTGACTGCGACGGCGACTTTGGTATTCGGCCAGAATGCCGAAGTCGGCGCATGAGCAACCGAAACCTGCTGAACCGCCTGGCCAAGAAACTGTTGCTGGGTTTCGAAATCATTCAGTTTTTCAATCGTCGTCTGATACCGGATCCGAAGAAGCTCTAGCGCGCGTTCCATCCGCAGCAATGCTATTTCCGAACCGGTCCGGCTGCGTAATGCCTGTTCAACAACGGCAATCTGGTCAGCAATTTTGTTGACCTCTTCGCTGCTGGCTCCGTTGATCTCATGCACATCTTTTTGCGAGTTCAGCCGCGCAAGTTCCGACCGAAGCCTACCCGGCACGGATTCATCCGCCAGATTTTCTTCAAGAATAAAGGCCGCCATCTGAAGTTCGTCACGGGTCAGTTCGTCACCCAGTTCATTTACGCGGTCCTTAAGAAAAGAAATGGAAGATGAAAGACCTTGCTGCCGCCGCTGCTGCAGGCGAAGGATAAAGGTTTCTGCAACAGTATTGGCAATATCGGCTGCCAGCTGCGGGTCTTCGGCTGTTGAGATGATCTCAATCGCAAGGCTCTCTCCTTGCCGAAGTACGTTATATGTCGACAGTGTATTGTCGATTACACGATTGCGGATAACGGATGTGGATTGCGGGTTTGCGGGATTTTGTGCCCCGGCAAAAGCCTCATTCTCGAACAGGTCCAGCGCCAGGGCGACCTCTGCCGCAAACTCCCGTGACCGCAGGATGTCGATCTCGGTTTCAATTAGGGTGCGGGTCAGTTCATAGGATTCAAGTTCGACACTGTCGGCGCGGACGCGCATATCCAGAGATGTGAGAACGATTTCGGCGCGGGATTTGTATCTTGGGTCCAGTTGATTGACGACCATGAACGTGCCGACGATCACAGCTGCGGTCACTCCGAGGATCAACTTCAGATGACGGTAAATCATCCGCCATATGCCATCCAGACGCTGCTGGCCAAATTGGTTTGCGATATGGTTTTGATCCATTCTCTATCGTCCCTTGTAGCGACCAATATCGCCGTCGCCTGAAATTCAAATCTTAGATGCTGCGCCCGTGTTCGAACGAATTCTTATCCTACTTGATTGGGCAGCCTGGCTATTTTTTCGAGTTTACTGGTCGTTTTACGCGCAATGTTTCCACATGGGGAACAATAGGCCGGATTCCCTGCCGTTGCAGAGGCAATATCACTGCATTCTGCAACGTTTTGCAGACCTGATTCATGCGCAAAGTTCTTACCCTCCAAAACTGCGGCGGCACCGTAAGTACCAGTTCGACTAGTTAAACCTGTAAAAGGTGTTTCCTGCGACAAAGCCGTCCAGCTTTGCCGATCTTGCATAGTGATGCAGATCACTGGTTTTGTTTATGAACCCCGCTCCGCGAAAGTTCAGTGACGTATTGCACAATACACCCGTGCCCGAAGCCGACTTGAATGCGTTCAGCAGGTCGTAAAAGAAAGCATTCTGATCCCTGCGGACTGTTTGGACCCTTGCTGTCCCGTCTACATGCGTGATCGCGGCCAGGTTCTGATTGGTCACCTTCTGCAGATGCAACATATAAGGCGCGGAGTTTTCCCACTCAAAATGCTGGCTGACATCTTCCTCAAGGCAGGATGGGGCCACGGGGCTTGTATCCGGCCGGTTTTTAGCCCTGTTCAGGCGCACGCGGGTTTCGGCCCAGAACGGGGCCGCCAGAATCGAGCGGTTGCCCAATGCGCGCGGACCGATTTCACAGTTCCCTCTGGCCCAACCGATGAGCTCACCGCACATCAACGCATCCGCGACATCGTTCAGACGCAGCTCGCTGACCCGCATGCCGCTACTGTCGATTTTATCATCCACAAAGGACTGTCCGGAATAAACCGTCCAATCCAGCTTTGCCTGGCCCGTATAGTGGCGCATGGCATCAACCGCAGTTCCTATGGCGCAGCCGGAATCACTGCTGCAAGGTGGTACAAATACATCTCGGAACAAGCCGCAATTCTGCCACTTGGTGTTCCAATCGCAGTTCAATCCACATCCGCCGGCAATCACCAGCGGATAGCCCTCTGTCAGGTTCTGTTCGGCAAAGGCAAGGAACCGTAAAAAAATCGCATCCGAGAGTTTCTGTGCAAGATTACTGAACTGCTGGCTGTGCATTCCGACATTGAAAAACGGGGAATCGGTCAACCGATCCTTGCGCAGAATTTCGGCCAATGGCTGATCTGACAAAAGATAATCTATCAGCGCATGTTCATCCACGTCATGTGAACCGGGCTCTGCATAGGCACATGCCGCCATCATCCTCCCGGGGTCCTCACGCCGTTGTTCACGCGAAAGCACGGGATAATCGGGATCAACCAGTGCGCTCAGGAACGAATATCGGGCACCGGGCCCGGTCATCACCCGACCGACATGAGACAGCTTTAGATCTTCATCAATCTTGTAGAAATCGCCAAGCGTGTCTTCCCAAACCAACACATAACAAGGTTCACCCTGACGAAACGGAGACATCCCATAAGCGCCCCAGATATGTGCCCTTTCATGGGTCGATGAGAAATAGTCGATCTCTTTGCCAAAAAACGTTCGTTTCCCCACGGTCTGAGCATCTTCGCCAATGCCGAAATACCCTGCCCCCGAGGTCGTCACATGTTGTGTTCCGGTCGTTGACCAGCCGCTAAGGGCCAGGATATCAGGCAAGTCCCGGAACCACAGGCCAGAGTCGATAAATGTATCCGGTGTGACTGACGTATTGCGGGGAAAACTGTCTTTCTCGGATTCATAGGAAAACAGCAGGTTACCGTTTTGGGCATCAATACCCGCAACCGTACCGTCATGCCCCGACTTGAATGACAAAATCTTCATTTCACACCTCTTTACCGCGCTTGTTGCGCGGTCCTGGCAAAACACACCAATTCGTTACTGTTCTATCAAATTGCGTTGACGCAGCCCCTCTGTAATTGCCCGAGCGGCCAGTTCTGCGCCTGCTTTGTTGAAATGAGAATCCGGCGCATAATACGATGCCGGATCCTCTTGCATTTCGATAACATCCGTTAAGTCTATCACGTCCAGCCCGGCCTGCGCAGCCGCATCTTTCACCAATACTCGCAGCGGGTCGTGGATAAAGGGCTGGGCGACCAGACCCATATAGCGGCTGACCGTCGGCACATACACGATGACGATCTCACCATCCCATTGTGATGTTATCTGCTTTGCCCGGATCAGAACATCCGCAAATACCGGGTTCTCATCGGTCGCTTTGGGATAGTGAATCCCAAGAATCTCGGCCGTTTTCTGCAATGCCAGAAAGTTCCTGAACACCCGTTGCGCCCGCAGGTAGTCGCCCCAGGATAAAGTGGTCTCTGCCCACCATACGGATATCACCGGAGCGGTTAATTCCGACTGATCCGGATGCTCGATCGGGCCAAAATCTACAGCCGGGTCGAGTGCTTCGCGCAGCCACGGCTTCTCAAGCTCTCGTTCCAGATTGCGCCAGTCATTGCCCGCAAAGAATGAAAAGATCGTAAGATCGGGCTGAAACTCTGGTCCGTACCGACCCAAAACCGCCAGCTGATACAGCGGGCCAATGCCCCTGTGACCGGTGTTAAGCAGGCTTGGAATGTCCTGACGCAGCTTATCCGCCAGATGCTCACCTTCTCTCAGGCAAAAGCCTTCGGAAAACGAGTCGCCCAGCAGCATCACATTCACATCGTTTTCAAAGACCGAAGGGGGGTTACGGAACCCCAGACGATCAGGCGTGTAGGTCACCGGCTCGCCCAGCACCGAGCACAGCAGCATCTTGTCACCCGGCATCGGTGCCAGATACGCAGATTCCAGCAGCTGAGTATCCAACTCATCGTTCACATGTTTCATCGTCCTGCCGGGCGGCAGGTTTTCCTTGTATTCTTCGACGCTTACGTCATCGCCGACAAACCCGACCAGCCCCAGACGCCCGGGGATTATCTTGATTGTCAGATAGGCCTCGAATGCGAACAGAGCCGCCAACAGGGAAACAGCGCTCACGCCAACTGTCAGCCTGCCTTCGTCTGATAAAAAGACCGCGCATAAGGCCAGCACCAGCCCAATCGCGCCCGGGGCCAGAATGTACCGGATCAGCCGCGCGGTTCCATTGGCAAATTCCGCTGAATTCATCAGCGCGTATGCGACGACCGCAAAGAAATAGAGAGCGGCGACCAAACATAGGATTGACCCGAAACGCGAACTGCGGGTTTTTTCAGTCATTCCATCTGGTCCCTTTCGACCGATATCGACATTTGCCGTCATTAACGGCGAAACCGGGCGAATTCAGTTGAACCGATTTGCGTATCATCGGCAAGCTTTTCTGCGGCGGCCTGAAAAGCGCAGGAAGCAGACGCATCGCCTGACCCTCTGGAATATGAAAAACGCTCAAAAACAACAGGATAAATACACACAGCACACAACACTCGAATACAAAACAAAAACCAGATTTTTTTACCACCGTTATGCCGAAAAGCAAATCACCCGCTCTTTCAACGCCTAGTGGGCGCACGGCGCTATCACATTGCGCGCATAATCCGTCCTTGTACGGCCTATTGTTCCCGAATTCAGTACGGCGACATAGTCCTTTCCGTCGCCGGAGGACAATGATTTTGGCGGGTGTATCGTCAGCGGCACAGCAGACGGATGAATATACGGGAAACCCCTAATATCCAGCCAGCAGGGTTTTGTTACAGTTAACGCAACTACACCGGAGAGGCTTCGGCCTCCCCACTCGCTCAAAAAGGGACTGACTTTGGGGGTCGGTCCCTTTTTAGTTTTTACGTCAGGTTCAGAACCCTGCCCAAATCAGGACAGGGCACCTGGATTACCCGTCAATGATACCATTGAGTGTCGCGCTCGGGCGCATGACTGCTGCAGTCTTGGTCGGGTTGGTGTGATAGTAACCACCCAGATCTGCCGCTGCCCCTTGCGCGTTGGCCAGTTCGGATAGGATTTGCTGTTCTTTCGCGGCCAACTCTGCAGCAATCGGCGCGAACTCGGCGGCCAGATCAGCATCATCGGATTGCGCGGCCAGCGCCTCGGCCCAATAGCGCGCGAACCAATAGTGGCTGTCGCGGTTATCCGGCTGCCCGACTTTGCGGCTGGGCGACTTGTTGTTGTCCAGAATGCCCTGCGTTGCGGCCTCGGCAGCGGCGCCAAGAACTCCGGCTTTGGCGTTGCCTTTGCTGTCGGCTAGGAAATTCAAAGACTCGCCAAGCGCGCAGAACTCACCCATCGAGTCCCAGCGCAGGTGGTTTTCCTCAACCAACTGCTGCACGTGTTTCGGGGCAGAGCCACCCGCGCCGGTTTCGAACAATCCGCCGCCCTGCATCAGCTTGACGATCGACAGCATCTTGGCCGATGTGCCCAACTCAAGGATCGGGAACAGGTCGGTCAGATAGTCACGCAGCACGTTGCCGGTGATGGCGATGCTGTCGTTACCGGCGGTGATGGTCTCCAACGACTGGCGGGTCGCCTCACGCGGTGCCAGGATTTGGAACTTGTCCGCCACGCCAGCAGCTTCCAGTGCGGGTTGGACGGATTTGATCAGTTCGGCATCATGGGCACGGTTTGCGTCCAGCCAGAAGATCGTCTCGGATCCGGTCAGACGCTGACGGTCCATCGCCAGTTGAATCCAATTCTCGATCGGAGCCTTCTTCACAGTGCAGGCACGCCAGATGTCGCCCTTTTCAACCGCATGCTCGTGCAACGTCTCACCATTGGCCAGCACGATGCGAATGGTCCCATTCGCAGGCGCCTGGAATGTTGTCGGGTGGCTGCCGTATTCTTCGGCTTTCTGTGCCATCAGACCCACATTGGCCACAGCTCCGACGGTGGCTGGGTTCAGCGCGCCATTGGCTTTGAAGAATTTGACGGATTCATCATAAATAGACGCATAGCAGCGGTCGGGGATCACACAGTTGGTGTCACCTTTGGACCCGGTTTCGTCCCAACCCTTGCCACCAGCACGGATCACGGCAGGCATCGAGGCGTCGATGATCACATCAGACGGCACGTGCAGGTTGGTGATACCCTTGTCGCTGTCAACCATATACATGGACGGGCGGTCGCCCTTGATCGCGTCAATGGCTGCCATGATATCGGCGTTGCCTGCAACCCGCTCCAGCAGATCGCCCAGACCCGAGTTCGGGTTCACACCCAGCGCATCCAATTCCGCGCCATATGCCTCGAATACCGGGGCAAGCCACGCCTTGACCGCATAGCCGAAGATGATCGGGTCGCTGACCTTCATCATTGTGGCCTTCAGGTGAAGCGAGAACATGGTGCCGTCTTTTTTGGTGTCTTCGATGGCCTCGGCCAGGAAAGACGACAGCGCATTGACGGACATGAAGGTCGCATCGGCAACGGTGCCCTCGGCCAGCGGCCAGCCGTCTTTCAGAACCGTATTACTGCCGTCTTGTCCGACAAATTCGATTTTGGCGTCACCGGCTTGCGCCGCAGTGATGGTGGCCGATTTCTCGTTCGCGTAGAAATCATTGCCGGACATGGACGAGACTTTAGTCTTGCTGTCAGCGGCCCATGTACCCATCGAATGCGGGTTCTTCTGGGCATAATTCTTGACGGCGCGCGCGGCGCGACGGTCGCTGTTACCTTCGCGCAGAACCGGGTTCACAGCCGAACCCTTGATGGCATCATACCGCGCGCGGATCGCTTTTTCTTCGTCAGTCGCAGGTTCTTCGGGATAGCTCGGGATGTCATAACCCTGTGCTTGCAGCTCTTCGACGGCGGCCACCAGCTGCGGTACCGAGGCCGAGATGTTGGGCAGCTTGATCACATTGGCATCGGGTGTCTTCACCAACTCACCCAATGCGGCCAGATCATCGGTGATGCGCTGTGCATCTGTCAGCTTTTCGGGGAAGGTCGAAATAATCCGCCCAGCAAGTGAAATATCCTTGGTTCCGACGCTGACACCGGCGGCGGATGCAAACTTTCGAATGATGGGCAGGAATGAGGCGCTGGCCAGCTCGGGCGCTTCGTCTACAATGGTATACAATATGTCGAAGTTCGATTTATCTGCCATATTCTTTTACCTTTTTTAAGCCTTTCGGGGCGTGCGATCCAAGAGTTGGGGCCACATCGGCGTGGCGCGTAAGGGACGTAACAAGACTGCCGTCCCGGGATGACTCTGTATTGACAGGGCCTCCCTTAAATGACGTTTGGCTTGGGATCAATCGCCAGAGACCGCGCATTTTGACACGGTTTGCGGAAAATCATCAAAACTGCTTGCCAATGGGCAAAATTCAGACGCCCCAGGTATCGCTGAGCTTATATCCGCCCGGCCAGGGATCGTCCGGGTCAAGCATGTGTTGATGTGTACCGGTAATCCATCCGCGGCCACTGATCTCGGGAATGATCGCGGCACGCCCCCCGATCGTTGTGGCCTCGACGACCTGTCCGGTGAAAGACGAGCCGATGATCGAAACCGCCTGGAAAGATTGCCCGACTGCCATTTCTCCCTTGGCGGCCATCAAGGCCATGCGGGCAGAAACTGCGGTACCGGTAGGGGACCGATCAACTTTGCCCGGCTGGATCGCCACGGCGGATTTTCCGCGCAGGCCATTTGCTACCCGCTCGGTCGGGCCACAAAAAGCGCAGAATGAAATGTGATTCCAGTCCGGGTTTTCGGGATGCGTAAACCCAATTTGTTCGTTGGCCGCATTGGTGATCGCTACACCCAGCCGCGCAATGTCACGCGCCTCGTCCTGCACGATGTCAAACCCAAGCGCCGCCGCATCGACCACCACGAAACTGTCGCCCCCATAGGCCGTATCCACGGTCAGTGTGCCAAGGCCCGGCACTTCAAGCGGAACGGCGAGCCGGTCTACAAAACTGGGCAGGTTCTGCACAAATATGCGCTCGGCCTTGCCATTCCGGCATTCGGCGCGCACCGGGACCAGCCCGCCCGGTGCCTCAAGCGTCAGATGTGTAACCGGTTCCTGCATCGGAATGATCCCGCTATCCAGCAGCACGGTGGCCACGCAGATCGAGTTTGAACCAGACATTGGCGGTGTGTCTTCGGGCTCCATGATAATGAAGCCTGCATCTGCTTGCGGATGTTTGGGCGGCACCAACAGGTTTACATGACGAAATACACCCCCGCGCGGTTCATTCAGGACAAAGTTGCGCAAGGACTGGTCGCGCGCGATGAACGACCGCTGCTCCCATAAGGTATCACCGGGTGGCGGAAGAACACCGCCAACGATGACATCTCCGACCTCGCCTTCGGCATGGGCGGAGATCACGTGGAGAGTTTTGATACTGCGCACGACCCCCTCCCTCAGAACCGGCCAGCAGCAAAGGGGGCTGGCGAAATCGGGGGGGCCTGACGGTCAACCATGGCCCCAACAAGCTCGGCCGTGCCAGCGGATTGGGTCAGCCCAAGATGCCCATGGCCGAACGCATAGAACACGCAAGACGCATTTGGAGAAACACCGATGACCGGGATGCTGTCAGGCATCGACGGCCGGAACCCCATCCATTGCGTGCCTCCTTCGGTCTTGAGGCCGGGTAGAAACTCTTCGGCTTTGTGCAATAACGTGTCGGCTCGTTTGAAATTGGGGGCGAGGTTCAGACCGCCCAACTCGACCGCGCCGCCGATCCTGACGCCATTGTTGATCCGGCTGGCAACGAACCCATGCCGCGAGAAGGACAGGTGCATCCGCAGATCAAATGCACCTTCGGGCAGGGTCGTGTTGTATCCACGCTCGGTTTCAAGCGGGAATCGGTCACCAAGAGTTCGGGCGATATGATGCGACCATGCGCCGGCAGCCACGACCACTTTCGTCGCGTCCACGGGCCCTTCCGCCGTTTCAAGGCGCATGCCACTTTGCTGTGGCACCAACGTCTGAATATCGCGCCGCTCGATCCGGCCTTGCCGGTTTTGAAAGGTCTGGGCAAGGCGCTCGACCCATTTCTTGGGATCAACAGTATTCAACCAGTTGGGCGTAAATCCCGCATGAGTGAACCGAGGACTGAGACCCGGCTGTTTTTCGGCAATCGCCTCGGGGCTTTCCAGCAGTTCAAAGTCGATACCATGCTGGCGGCGCACCTCCCAGGCGGGCAGGCTTGCACGGTATTCGGCCTCGGATTCGTACAGCTGCATCTGACCGTCGCGCTGCATCATCGCCTCGCCGTCAACCGCTGGGATCAACCGTTCAAGCGCGGCACTGGACAGTTGCATGAGGCTGGCCTGAGCGGCCAACAGCTCGGCATAGCGACCGGGCTGGCTGGCCCGCCAGAAACGGTACATCCAGGGTGCAATCTGGACTGCATAGGCAGGCGGGATAGACAGGGGACCCAACGGGTCCAGCAGCCACTTTGGTGCCTTTTTCATGATGCCGGGCGTTGCCAGAGGCTCAACCTCGGAAAAAGCAAAGGCCCCGGCATTTCCGGCTGATGTCTGCGCCGCAACGCCTTCCTTGTCCAGAACCAGCACGGCATGACCCCGGCGCTGTAATTCCAGCGCAATGGTCATGCCAATCACGCCAGCTCCGATGACGACGATCTGCTGGGTCATACCTCAATCCCCGAACGGAATGGATCAGCCTCGGCAAACATCAACCGCGATTCCGCAATGACATAGGCCTGCCCGGTGATCGAGGGGATGACACCGCCGTTGGGCCCAGCCTGATAGGACAGGCGATAGGTGCTGCCAATGACACTTTGCTGGACGATTTCCTGCCCCGGGGCCAATAGACCCTCAGCGGCCAGACAGGCCAGCCGAGCAGAGCTGCCGGTGCCACAGGGCGACCGGTCGTAATTGTCATCCGGGCACAGAACAAAGTTGCGGCTGTGAATCGCTTGCTCGGGCGATGCGTCCTGAAAGATTACATGATCAATCGGTTCACCCTGCTCGCCGCCAACCCCCTGCGCGATCGAGGCTTTGCGGATAGCAACGGCCCTATCGGTCAGCTCCCGAATATTGGCCGGAATGACGGAAAGCGGGCTTGGATCGACGATAAAGAACCAGTTTCCACCATAGGCCACATCCCCTGCAACCTCACCGAAACCGGGCACATGAAGTGAAATGTCGCTGTGAACGCGGCGGCTTTCGATATTCGTGACCGTGACAGTATTGGCATCGTGCAGCTCGACCGTGACAACTCCGGCTGGCGTTTCGATCCGATGTATTCCAACATCGATCCGACCAAGATGCGCCAGTGTCACGGTCAGGCCAATGGTTCCGTGGCCGCACATTCCCAAAACAGCATCGACATCAAAATAGATCACGCCGGTGACACAGGTTGGATCAACCGGTTCCACCAACAAGGCCGCGACCATGGCCGGTTGTCCGCGCGGTTCAAGCATGACCGAACGATAGAAATCCCTGTATTCGGTGTCCAGCCGCCGGGCGCGTTCAGCCAGAGGGCCAGAGCCCAGATCTGGAGCGCCATCGAGGATGACCCGGGTCGGTTCTCCTCCGGTGTGGCTGTCGATCACATGCATTCTGCGATCACCCCACCTTGTTTCAACCAATCGGCGAACCAAGCCCCAAACAACGCGTATTGCTGTTCGCAATAATTCCGCTGTGCATCTGTCAGGGCATCAGTTTCATTGAAATGCAGGCGGTATTCCTCTTCCCCGTTCAACACCAGAAGATGCTTGTAATACAGCACAAGATCCGGACCCTCATCAAAACTGGACAGCACCTGAATGGCCTCGGTCAGTTCTTGCGCCCGTAACCGGGCTTCGGCATCGCCCCGCGCGGCCTTTTGAGAAAGCGCAGCCAACAGCAACGCCTCACGTGGGAGGGCCGTTCCGATCCCGGTGATCGACCCGGTTGCCCCACAGTTGACGAAACCGTGGTAAACCTCGGTGTCCACACCCACCATCAACGTCACATCATCATCCTGACTGGTGATGTTTTCCGCAGCATAGCGCAGATCGTCCTTGCCCCCGAATTCCTTGAACCCAATGAGGTTAGGGTGTTCGGCGCGCAGGGCAAAGAACAGATCAGCCTTTGTAGCGAAACCATAATATGGGCTGTTGTAGATAATTGCCGGCACGTCCGGCGCAGCGGACAGGATTGCCTTGAAATGGTTCTTTTGCGCAGTTGATGAGCTCCCGCGGGACAGAACCCGGGGAATGACCATCAACCCGACAGCGCCGACCTTTTGCGCATGTGCAGCGTGGGCCTCGGCGGATTTGGTGTTGATTGCCCCGGTTCCGACCACAACCGGCAGCCCGGCATCCACCAGACGTTCCACCCCTTCCATGCGCTGCGCATCCGTCAAAAGCGGCCAGTCGCCCATGGATCCGCAATAGACAACCGCAGACATGCCTGCGTCGATCATTTGCTTGCCCTTCCCAACAAGTGCGTTGAAATCCGGCTGCCGATCCGCCGAGCAAGGGGTCATGAGCGCGGGCATCGTACCGCTAAATACATTGGTCGACATACGGTGCTATCCTCTAGTTACAGGGGTCCAGATAGGCGTCATGCGCCCGTTTTCACGCGATAACGGATATTGGATACAAAATCCATACATAATTCGACGCAAAAAGCCCGCGTTGGACCTTTCGTTTGACGCGGGTGTTTTTGACTGTCTAAACGGCGATTATCTCAACCGCAGGCCGGTTTCAGGATCAAACAGCATGGTGCGTTCCGGGCGGATCGAAATACCGATGCGTGTACCCTGCTTACTGCGCTCGTCTTCGCGCTCTTCAACGATCAGCTTGTCGCCATTCGATGTCAGCAAATAGGAATAGCTGACGCCACCAAGCGCCTCGGTCAGATCAACGGTGCAGGTATCGCCTGACCGATCAACCTGAATATGTTCCGGGCGGATACCCAGCGTGACCCGAGACAGACCCAAAGGAACCGATGCTGGGACGGGCAGAGGCTGAGTGATCGCCGGATGAGTCACCTGACCATCAACGATGTCGCAATCCAGAAAGTTCATGGCAGGCGAGCCAATGAACCCTGCTACAAACTTGTTATCTGGATCCCGATACAGATCCATCGGCGCACCGACCTGTTCGATCCGACCATCTCGCAGCACCACGATCTTATCGGCCATGGTCATCGCCTCGACCTGATCGTGAGTCACATAGATCATGGTCGCGCCAATTTCATTGTGAAGCCGGGCAATTTCCACACGCATCTCAACGCGCAATTCGGCGTCCAGGTTGGACAGAGGTTCATCGAACAGAAACACCTCGGGGCCGCGCACAATCGCACGCCCGATGGCAACGCGTTGGCGCTGACCACCCGACAGAGCCTTGGGTTTGCGCTTCAGGTACTGGTCCAGCTTCAGGATACCCGAGGCTTCCTGAACCTTCCTGTCGATCTCGGCTTTTGCCACGCCGTTCATCCGCAGGCCAAACCCCATATTCTCGGCCACAGTCATATGCGGGTACAGGGCATAGGTCTGGAACACCATCGCCACGCCCCGTTTCGCCGGGTCCTGATGTGTCACCTCGCGCGCGCCGATGTGAATTTGGCCCTCAGTCGTTTCCTCAAGCCCTGCGATCATCCGCAACAAGGTGGACTTCCCACAACCCGATGGGCCGACAAAGACACAGAATTCACCATCCTCGATTTCGAGGTCGATTCCGTGAATCACCTGTGTCTGGCCATACCGCTTAATCGTTTGGTTCAGAGTTACTCCGGTCATGTCGCTTGTATCCTGTCCTTCTGGCCATCGGGGCGTGTTTCAGGGAACCGCCAGGCCTGAGCTTCGGCCGCGATTTGTTCGGCCACCCGGCGCACGCGGGGAATCCAAGCCTCGAGCTGGTCGAAATTCATCCGCTCAGTCGAGCCGGTCACCGAAATTGCACCCAGCATCCGCCCGCCCGGCGTTCGGATCGGGCAGGCAACACAAATGATCCCCGTCTCGTGTTCTTCATCATCCAGGGCGTAGCCCCGGCTGCGGATCAGTTCCAGATCGGACCGCAGCGCAGCTTCCGAAGCTAGGGTCTTTTCCGTAAACCGGTGAAAGCTTTGCTGTGAGATCACCTTGTTCAGCTCGGCCTCATCCAGAAAGGCCATCATCGCCTTGCCCACACCCGTACAATAGGCCGGTCCGACCTTGCCCGCCTGTGAATACATCTCAACCGGCTGGGCGGCATTGCGCTTATCGACATACAGAACCTGACCAGAATCGAGCTGCGCCAGATGCACAGTCTCGCCCGTTTCACCGCTGAGCGTATCGAGAAAAGGCCTGGCAATCGGCGCCAGTGAGCTTTGCGTCCACGCCGCATGGGCCAGCCGAACCAGCCTCAAACCCGGTGCATAGGTCTGCCTATCCGGGTCATAGGACAACATCCCCTGATTGGTAAGGGATTGCAGAAACCGATACAGCGTTGCTTTGGGAAAGCGGCTGCTTTCGAGCAGTTCCGCAAAGCGAACTGGCCGCTGAAACGCGGCCACCTGATCCAGCACGTCACATGCTTTCCCTATCGTTCCATCACCTGCCACGGGCGCTCTGTCTCCTCGGATTAACCTGCGGCCTCAGCCAAGAGGGTCTTGACAAGACTAACCGAGTCGATGTGTAGTTTTCAACATATAAAACTAAGTTCCAATATATGGAACTAAAATGGAAGCTAAGGGAGGAAACCATGCATTCCATCTACAAGCGCACCACGGCCGCGCTGGCCATGAGCGTTGCACTTGCTGTTCCCGCCTCTGCCGAGCTTACCGGCGAATTGCGGATATTCCTGGACACATCGAACCCGGCACCCCGGGCCACGATGGAAGCAATGATCGACAGATTTCAGCAACAGCATCCGGATTTGGCCATCGAGACAACGGTGATCGACCGCGAGGCCTACAAAACCCAGATCCGCAACTTCTTGACTGCGGATACGCCGGATGTCGCCACGTGGTACGCGGCGAATCGGATGAAACCCTATGTCGAGGCTGGCCTGTTCGAAGACGTCTCGGACCTGTGGGCGGAACCTGCGATTGCGGACAATCTGGCCTCAACCAAAGGTGCGATGACGATCGACGGCAAACAGTGGGGCGTGCCCTACACCTACTATCAGTGGGGCGTTTATTATCGCAAAGACATCTTTGACGAGCTGGGCCTGACCGAGCCCGCAACCTGGGAAGAAGAGCTGGCGAATTGCCAAAAGATCGTCGATTCCGGTCGCGCCTGCTATACGATCGGCACCAAGTTCCTGTGGACTGCCGGTGGCTGGTTCGACTACCTGAACATGCGCACCAACGGCTATGACTTCCACAACCAGCTGGCCAATGGTGAAATCAGCTGGGAGGATGACCGGGTCAAGCAGACCTTCGCCAACTGGAAACAGCTGATCGATATGGGTGCCTTCATCGACAACCACCAGACCTATAGCTGGCAAGAAGCTCTGCCCTTCATGGTCAACGGTGATGCGGCGGCTTATCTGATGGGCAACTTCGCCGTGGCGCCGCTGCGTGAGGCGGGCCTGAGTGACGACCAACTGGACTTCTACCAGTTTGTTGCCATCAACCCCGATGTCGAACTGGCCGAAGATGCACCGACCGACACGTTCCACATCCCGTCAAACGCGGCGAACAAAGAAGCCGCCCGTGAATTCCTGCGCTTCGTTGTGTCTGCGGATGAACAGACCGAGATCAACAATGGCTCGAATCTCGGCCAGTTGCCGGTCAATGCTCAGTCCTCGGTAGATGCCGACAAGTTCCTGCAGCAGGGCTTTACCATGCTGTCGTCAAACAGCCCGGGCGGAGTCGCCCAGTTCTGGGACCGCGACGCACCGGCAGAAATGGCCAAGGCGTCGATGGAAGGCTTCCAGGAATTCATGGTCAAGCCAGACAATGCGGACAAAATCCTGGCCAAACTTGAACGGGCGCGTCAGCGCATCTACGACAACTGAACCGGTCAGGATTGGCAAAGCCAATCCTGAGCCATGACCTGCGTAAGGCGGGTATCAACCCGCCTTACTCCGCCTACCAGAACCGGGGACGCCCATGACCGCCGTCGATACCCACGAACAAGAAAGCTGGTTCCACCGAAACCAACAGCGCATCGCGCCCTGGTTATTTTTGGCCCCAGGCCTGTTGTTCTTTATGGTCTATGTGATCATTCCGGTCTTTCAGTCCTTCAACCTGTCGCTTTACGAATGGGACGGCCTGGGGGCTGCCGAATATGTCGGCTTTCGCAATTATGAAGACCTGTACTGGGAATGGTCGGACCGGGATGCCTTTTACATCTCGCTCAAAAACAACCTGATCTGGCTGCTGCTCTATCTGGCGGCGATTCCGGCGGGTCTGTTCATCGCGCTGTTCCTGAACCAGACGGTCTGGGGCATTCGCCTGTATAAATCCCTGTTTTTCTTCCCCTTCGTGATTTCTCAGGTGGTCGTTGGCCTTGTGTTCACATGGTTCTATGACCCCACATTCGGCCTGTTGAACGAATTCCTCGGATTCTTTGGCATGGGCCCGGTGAACGTGCTGGGCGACGAGCGTTTCGTCACCTATGGCATCATCTTTGCTGGCCTCTGGCCACAAACCGCCTATTGCATGATCCTGTACCTGACCGGCCTCAACGCCGTGGACCCCGAACAAATCGAAGCCGGGCGGCTGGACGGTGCCAAGAGCTGGCGGATGTTGTGGCATATCATCCTGCCGCAACTGCGCCCCGCCACCTTCATTGCCTTTGTCGTCACCATCATTGGTGCGCTTCGCAGCTTTGACCTGATCTCAATCATGACACAGGGCGGTCCGTTCGGATCATCGCGCGTGCTGGCCTATTACATGTTCGAGGTCGCCTTGTCCGAATACGGATTCCGCATGGGATATGGCGCAGCTATCGCGGTGATCCTGTTCCTGATCATGCTGTGTTTCATCGGTTATTTCCTGTGGTCGATGTACCGCGAAGAAAGGGGGCACTGAGATGTTTCCCAAGCCAATCGAAAAACAACCTCGTGCAGCGCAGATCACCTATCAGGCGTTGCTGCCGCTGGCCTTGCTTTTGTGGCTCGGGCCGTTGCTGGCCGTCGCCTTGTTCTCGGTCAAACCCGCCGCGGATTTCACCAATGCCAACTACTGGGGGATGCCGTCCAGCTTTGAGGGCGCATTCAACTATGGGCAGGTGTTTTTCAATTCGGATATGCCGCGCTATCTGATGAATTCCTTCCTGATCACCGTTCCCACGGTCATCGGGTGCGTCGCGCTCAGCAGCATGACGGGGTTTGCACTCGGCATCTACAAATTCAAATCGAACCTTTGGATCTTCTTCCTGTTCGTAGCGGGCAATTTCGTGCCTTTCCAAATCCTCATGGTGCCCGTGCGCGACCTGACGCTGGACCTGGGCCTGTACAACACCAAGACCGGGCTGGTCTTGTTCCACATCGCGTTCCAGACCGGGTTTTGCACCCTGTTCATGCGGAATTTCATCCGCGCCCTGCCCTTTGAACTGATCGAGGCAGCGCGGGTCGAAGGGATCAGTGAATGGCGTATCTTCTGGTACGTGGTGCTGCCGCTGATGAAGCCCGCCATTGCGGCGCTCAGTGTGCTGATCTTTACCTTCATATGGAACGACTATTTCTGGGCTGTAGTGCTGACGCAAGGTGCTGAGAGCCAGCCTGTAACCGCAGGGATCACCAGCTTTAACGCGCAGTTCCGCGCCGCCTATCAGCTGATGAGTGCCGGTTCCATTGTCGCGGCGCTGCCGCCGGTTGCCATGTTCTTCCTGATGCAGAAACATTTTATCGCGGGCCTGACACTCGGTGCCGTGAAATAACATCAAGCTAAAGGTTTGCCTGATGACCAAAATCACTTTTATCGGGGCCGGTTCCACGATCTTCATGCGCAATATCGTGGGCGATGCCCTTTTGACCCCCGCCCTGGCCGACAGCCATTTTGCCTTGATGGATATCGACACACAGCGCCTGGCTGAGAGCGAATCCGTGGCCCGCGCCATGGTGCGCTCGGTCGGCACGGGGGCCACCATAACCACCCACACCGATCGACGCGCCGCATTGGAGGGGGCGGATTTCGTGATTACCGCCTTTCAGATCGGAGGGTATGACCCCTGCACAGTGACTGACTTCGAGATCCCCAAGCAATATGGCCTGCGTCAGACCATCGCCGATACGCTGGGCGTAGGAGGGATCATGCGCGGGTTACGCACCGTTCCGGTCCTGTGGGACGTGGCCCAGGACATGATGCAGCTCTGCCCCAACGCGACGCTGTTGCAATATGTGAACCCGATGGCGATCAACACCTGGGCTTTGGCCGAACGGTTTCCGACATTGAAACATGTCGGCCTGTGCCATTCGGTGCAAAATACGGTCGAGGAACTGGCCCATGATCTGGACCTGCCCAAGCACGAGTTTCGCTATAAGGTCGCAGGCGTCAACCATGTGGCTTTCTTCCTCAAGCTCGAGCATCAGGGACGCGATCTGTACCCTGCGCTCCGACAGGGATATGCCGGTGGACAGCTGCCGAAACCGCCCCTTTTGATGCCACGCTGCCCCAACAAGGTCCGATACGAAGTGATGGATCATCTGGGCTATTTCTGCACCGAAAGCTCGGAACATCTGGCCGAATATGTGCCCTGGTTCATCAAGGACGGGCGCGACGATCTGATCGAGCAGTTCTCGATCCCACTGGATGAATATCCCACCCGCTGCGTCGAGCAGGTCGAGGACTGGAAAGAACAGGCCAAGACCCTGACCGACGGGCGTGCGGTTGAGGTGTGCCGCAGCCACGAATTCGCGGCGGACCTGATGAACGCCATCGTGACCAATACGCCCTACACCGCCTATGGCAACCTGCCCAATACCGGCCAAATCCCGCAACTGCCCTTGGGGGCTGCTGTGGAAACGCCATGCCTGGTGGACAGCAACGGGGTGCAACCCTCGGTCGTGACCGACCTCCCACCGCAGCTGATTGCGCTTATGCGCACCCAGATCAACGTGCAGGAACTGACCGTGCGGGCGCTGACCGACCAGAACCCCGAATACATATACCACGCCGCCATGATGGACCCACACACAGCCGCCGAGCTCGACCTGCGACAGATCCGCAATCTGGTCAGCGATCTTTTGATCGCGCATGCGGATTGGTTGCCGGATTGGTGCAAACCGGCCAAAGCGGCGTGACCCTAAGATTACAAGGCTGACAATAATGACAAAAAAACGCCGCTCGCAGCATTGGTATGGCAAGCTGGACAAGGATGGTTTCATCCACCGGTCCTGGATGAAGAACCAGGGCTTTCCCGACCATGCCTTTGACGGGCGTCCCATTATCGGCATCTGCAATACATGGTCCGAACTGACGCCGTGCAATTCCGGCCTGCGCGATCTGGCCGAAGGCGTCAAACGCGGCGTGTGGGAGGCCGGCGGCTTCCCGGTCGAATTCCCGGTCATGTCGCTGGGTGAAACCCAGATGAAGCCCACCGCCATGCTGTTTCGCAACCTACTGGCCATGGATGTCGAAGAATCCATCCGCGCCTATGGGATTGACGGCGTGGTTCTGCTGGGTGGCTGTGACAAAACTACGCCGGGGCAACTTATGGGTGCCGCCTCGGTCGATCTGCCCGCCATCGTTGTCAGTTCCGGTCCGATGCTGAACGGTAAGTATCGCGGGCAGGATATCGGCTCGGGCACGGATGTATGGAAGTTTTCCGAAGCCGTGCGCGCCGGGGAAATGACCCTGCAGGATTTCATGAATGCTGAATCCGGCATGTCGCGCAGCGCCGGTGTCTGCATGACCATGGGCACCGCGTCGACCATGGCATCCCTGGTCGAAGCAATGGGCATGAGCCTGCCCACCAACGCCGCGCTACCCGCCGTAGATGCTCGCCGAATGGCGCTGGCGCATCTGACTGGCAAACGGATCGTCGAGATGGTGGATGAAGACCTCAAACCCTCGGACATTCTGACCAAAGAAGCCTTTGAAAACGCCATTCTGGCCAATGCTGCCGTGGGCGGCTCTACCAACGCCGTGGTGCATCTGCTGGCTTTGGCCGGTCGTGTAGGCATCGACCTGACACTGAAGGATTTTGAGATCGGGTCGGATATCCCGCTGCTTGTGAACTGTATGCCCTCGGGCCAATACCTGATGGAGGATTTCTGCTATGCAGGTGGCGTGCCTGTGGTTTTAAACGAACTCAAACCCTTCCTACGACCTGCCAAAACGGTTCTGAACAAGGATATATCGGCCCATTACGAAGGTGCAGAATGTTTCAACCGCGATGTTATCCGTCCCTTCAACGACCCAGTAAAACCTGCCGCAGGCCTGCGTGTGCTGCGCGGCAATCTGGCGCCGAACGGGGCCATTGTGAAACCTTCGGCGGCCACGGACGCACTGTTGGAGACCGAGGCTGTGGCCCATGTCTTCGAAAGCATCGAAGATATGAAGGCCAATATCGACAGGGATGACCTGCCGGTGACGCCCGAGACTATATTGGTGCTGAAAGGCTGTGGACCCAAGGGTTATCCCGGCATGCCCGAGGTTGGCAATATGCCGATCCCGGCCAAGCTGGTGAAGGACGGTGTGCGCGACATGATCCGTATCTCGGACGCACGGATGTCCGGCACGGCATTTGGCACTGTCATCCTGCATGTCAGCCCCGAAGCCCAGGCGGGCGGCACGCTGGCGCTGGTCAAAACCGGTGACCGTATCCGTGTATCCGCTAGCAAGGGCGCGCTCGAGTTGCTGGTTGACCAAGTTGAACTGGACGCCCGACGCGCCGCATGGCAACCGGATGCTCCGCATTACACCCGCGGCTATGCCAAGCTTTACATAGACCACGTCCTGCAGGCCGATCAGGGTGCGGACCTGGATTTTCTTGTCGGCAAAGACACCCGCCTTGTGACCAGAGAGAGCCACTGATGGACCAACCCGCCACTTTCCACGACCTGAACGGTGCATCCGTCTTTATCACCGGAGGTGGTTCTGGTGTCGGGGCCGCTTTAACGGACGGATTTCTGGCGCAGGGTGCGCAGGTCGCCTTTATCGGGCGCTCCGACGCCAGTGCCTTTGTTGATGAGATGCGCGCCAAGCACGGGCGCGGGCCGCTGTTTCTGCAAGGCGACATGACAGATACCGACCTGCTGCGCGCCTCAATGGCCAAAGCCGCCGAGGCCCATGGCCCCCTTGGTGTGCTGATCAACAATGCCGCCAACGACAAGCGCCATTCGCTTGACGAAACCACGCCCAAATTCTGGGACTGGATGATCGAGGTGAATCTGAAGGCGTATTTCTTTGCCTGCCAAGAAGCCGCACGTCAAATGCAGGACAAGGGCGGATCAATCATCAATTTCAGCTCGATCAGCTATATGATGGGTAATTCCGGTTATCCGATCTATACGACATCAAATGCCGGGATCACCGGGATGACCCGGTCGTTGGCGCGCGAGCTTGGCCCGCAGAAAATCCGCGTTAATGCGCTGGCCCCCGGATGGGTTCTGACACAGAAACAGCTGGACATGTGGGCCACGCCAGAAGATCTGTCCGCACATCTGGAACGCCAATGCCTAAAGGACCACCTGACGCCCGAGGATATGATCGCACCGACCCTGTTTCTTGCGTCGGAAGCCAGTCGCGCCATGACCGGGCAATGCATGGCCGTTGATGGCGGTGTTGTAGTAACAGGATGAGAACATGACAATCGAATGGATCGCTGTTGATTGGGGAACAACTCATCTGCGGGCATGGGCAATGCAGGGTGACACCATTCTGGACCAGGCTCAGTCCGCAAGCGGCATGGATCAAATTCCCCGGGATGGGTTTCAAAAAGCACTGCTGGACCTGATCGAGGGCTGGCTTGGCGATACGGTCATGGATGTGGTCGCCTGCGGTATGGTGGGTGCGCGCCAAGGCTGGGTCGAGGCACCATATTCCGCTGTACCTTCGGTTCCTGTTCCCGATGCACCTGTCCGCGTTCCGGCAACAGATCCCCGTATCCGCGCCTTTGTCGTACCCGGGCTAAAGCAAACAAGCCCCCCCGATGTCATGCGCGGAGAAGAGACACAGATCGCCGGTTTTCTGGCCCACCGGCCAAACTGGGACGGCATCATTTGCCTGCCCGGAACGCATACCAAATGGGTACAGGTCAGCGCGGATGAAGTCGTCAGCTTCCGCACATTCATGACAGGCGAAATCTTCGGATTGCTCAGCAATCAATCCGTCCTGAAACATACGGTCAGCGAAGGCTGGGACGACGCAGCTTTTGCCGAGGCTGTGGCGGATGCCCTGTCCCGACCGGAACAACTTGCCGCGCGCCTTTTCGGCCTGCGGGCCACTGATCTGCTGCAGGGTCAGGACTCCGGTGTCGCACGCGCGCGTCTGTCGGGATACCTGATCGGAGCGGAACTGGCCGCGTCCCGTCCCTATTGGTTGGGCCAGCAGATTGCCATTATCGGGGACCAAAGCCTCTCGGAAATCTATGCCATCGCGCTGAAACAGCAGGGTGCATTTGTTGAAATAGCCGACAGCACGCAATCTACATTGGCAGGTCTTTTGCAGGCCCGAAATCTGACGAGGCAAACCGCATGAGCCGTCCTATCATTGCAATTCTGCGCGGTCTGCAACCCACCGAGGCCGCCGAGGTCGGGCAGGCCCTGATCGACGCGGGCATAGACCGGATCGAGGTGCCCCTGAACTCACCCGATCCGTTGACCAGCATCGGCATTCTGGCGGAACGTTTCGGCGATCGCGCATTGATCGGCGCCGGAACCGTCCTGACCATCGAACAGGTCGATGCGGTGGCCGGGGTCGGCGGCAAGCTGATTGTCTCGCCAAATTTCGACGCTGAGGTGATACAGCAGACGATCAAACTGGGCATACAAAGCTGGCCAGGCGTCTATACCCCGACCGAGGCCTTTGGCGCGCTCAGGGCAGGGGCAACCGGGCTCAAACTGTTTCCGGGCGTGATGGCGGGGCCCTCGGGCCTGGCCGCAATACGCCCGATCCTGCCCAAGGACGCGCTGGTCTTTGCCGTCGGTGGGGCAGGCCCCGAAAACTTTGCCGAATGGCTCAAGGCCGGGACGGACGGGTTCGGGATCGGGTCGGCCCTGTATAAACCGGGAATGGCCGTTGCCGACATTGCAGAGCGCGCGCGAAAGATCGTCTTGGCCTATGACAAGGCCGCCCAATGAGTGTCGTGTTTGACGACCGTCCCTGCGATCTGGGCGAAGGGCCTTTGTGGCACCCGGAACGGGCGCAGCTATTCTGGTTCGACATCACCGGCAACCGCCTGATGACCCAGAAGGACGGGCATCAGCAAAGCTGGCAGTTCCCGGAAAATGTTTCAGCAGCGGGCTGGGTGGACAGGGACACGCTGTTGATGGCTTCCGAGACCGGGCTGTGGCGCTTTGACCAGAAAACCGGCGCGCGTAGCTTGGTCACCCATCTAGAGGCGGACGATACGGTCACCCGTTCCAACGATGGCCGCGCTGATCCCTGGGGCGGTTTCTGGATCGGCACCATGGGCAAGAACGCCGAACCCGGCGCTGGGTCCATCTATCGGTTCTGGCGCGGAGAACTGCGGCGGCTGGTGCCGGATGTCACGATCTCGAACGCCATCTGTTTTGCGCCGGATCGCTCTTGCGCCTATTTCACCGACACGGTCACCAGACAGGTCATGCGCTGGAGTTTGGACCCGGAAACCGGGTGGCCAGAAGGCCAAAGCACCGTGTTCCTCGACCTTACCAAAGACCAGCTGAACCCTGATGGAGCAGTGGTCGATACGAGCGGAAATATCTGGATCGCCCAATGGGGCGCCAACCGCGTGGCTGCTTACTCGCCTGAGGGTCGGTTCCTGAAGGCAGTCAGTTTTGACGCGGCCCATGCCTCGTGCCCGGCTTTTGGCGGGCCAGACCTGACAACGCTGTTCTGCACCACCGCTCGCCAAGGGCTGGATGCGGCACAGATTGAAACCCAACCTACCAACGGAATGACCTTTGCCGCGCCCGACGCAGGCAAAGGTCAGGCAGAGCACAGAGTCATCCTATGAACCCCGAACTTGGCGTTTGCTATTACCCCGAACATTGGCCAGAGGCGATGTGGGCGGACGATGCAGCACGTATGGTCGAAACCGGCCTGACATGGGTACGGATAGGCGAGTTCGGCTGGAGCCAGATGGAGCCCACGTCTGACGATCTGCACTTCGACTGGCTGGATCGCGCGATCGAAACCTTAGGTGCTGCCGGGTTGAAAGTGGTGCTGGGCACGCCAACAGCGACGCCGCCACGCTGGATGCTGGACAAATACCCGGACATGCTTGCCGTGGATGCGCAGGGTCAGCCGCGCAAGTTCGGATCTCGCAGACATTATTGCTTTAGCCATACCGGGTATATCGAAGAATGCGTTCGGATCGCACGTGTCATGGGCGAACGCTATGGGCGCAACCCGCATGTCGCTGCATGGCAGATCGACAATGAATATGGCTGCCACGACACCACTGTCAGCTATAGCCAACCCGCCCTACACGCCTTTCAAAACTGGCTGGAAGGTCAATACAGCACGATTGGAACCCTGAATGCAGCGTGGGGAAATGTGTTCTGGTCAATGGAATATGACAGGTTTGATCAGATCGACCTGCCGAACCTGGCAGTGACAGAACCCAACCCGGCCCATGTTCTGGCCTTCCGGCGGTTCAGTTCAGATCAGGTGGTGGCCTTCAACAGGGCACAGGTCGAAGTGCTGCGGCCCCTGACCGATGCGCCTTTGCTGCACAATTACATGGGGCGTGTGCTCGATTTCGACCACTTCGCAGTGGGTACCGATCTGGATATCGCCACATGGGACAGCTATCCGATCGGGTTTCTATCTGACCGGCTTGAGGCGGATAAGGCACATAAGTCGGCCTTTCTGCAGCAAGGCGATCCCGACATGCAGGCCTTTCATCACGATCTGTATCGCGCTGTGGGGCGCGGGCGTTGGTGGGTGATGGAACAGCAACCCGGCCCGGTCAATTGGGCCCCTTACAACCCTGCGCCCCTGCCGGGCATGGTGCGCCTGTGGTCGCTTGAGGCCGTGGCGCATGGGGCAGAAGTGGTCAGCTATTTCCGCTGGCGGCAGGCGCCCTTTGCGCAAGAACAGATGCATGCAGGACTCCTGACGCCGGACAACCGCTCTGCCCCGGCTTTGGCCGAGGCGCGCCAAACCGCCGATGATCTGGCCGGGCTGGGAGCAATCACACAGGCCCGAACGGATGTCGCGATTCTGTTCGACTATGCCTCGGATTGGGCCTGGGCGACGCAACCTCAAGGGGCTGGGTTCGACTATTTCAAACTGGTCTTTTCCACCTACCAAGCGCTGCGCCGGGCTGGATTGTCAGTGGACTTCCTGCCTGCGGATAACATCCCAAAGGCGGGGTATAAGGTAATCCTTGCACCGGGTCTGGCAACCATCAGTCCAGATCTGGAACAGCGCCTGACCGATGGTTGTGATCTGGCTGTTCTGGGCCCGCGCTCTGGCGCCATCACGCTGGACTTTCAGATACCCGCAACTGGTCGCCCCGGGCTGACTGCACTGGATTGCACTGTCGATCTTGTGGAAACTCTGCCCCCTCAGGTGACCCGGGAAGTTGATGGTGGCGGCGCAGCCCGTCACTGGGTTGACCGCCTGTCAGGAAAGGCCCCGGACCTTTTGACATTTCAAGACGGAACACCTGCCCTGAAAGGGACCGACCACATGTGGTATCTGGCCGGGTTCCCGAATGACACGTTATGGGATCGCGTGATCAGCAAGGCCGCTGCTCGGACAGGCATTGCCTTGCATCCGATGCCTCAGGGTCTGCGGCGGCGCCAGACGTCCGGGCATACATTCCTGATCAACTACAATTCGGCGCCCGTTGAATGGAACGGCCGGATGATCGAAGCCTGTGATGTGTTCATTCAGGAAAATGACACGCCCGCCGAGGGGTAACCTCGGCGGGCGCAAACTGCGAGGCGCTTAGTTCGCCTGCAAACTGTTGGGATCAAAGGCACCGCCATTGCCCGAAGGCGTTTCAGTACCAGAATCCTCTTCTTCGTCACCCAGAGTATTCGGCGCAAACACATTGCCGAAACCGCTGTTATTCGAGGGTTTCGGGGCCGATTCCTGCGCACCCTCACCCTCTTGCTCAGCCGCTTCCGCCTCGCGCTTTTTGCGCTGTTCTTCGCGCTGCTTGCGCAGCTCTTGAATACGCAGGTCAGCTTCAAGGCGCTTTTGCTCTTTGACATCTGCGACACACTGAGCCGGATTATAGGCGGTTGCGGTTCCGACCACAGTGATCGTGGCAACCGCAAAGACAACCAGCAGAACCGCAGCAAGGTTCCCGGCAAAGAAACTGGGAAGCTTGATCTTGCCCGCCAGTTCCTCGACCGTAGCGTTCTTGCGTGCAGCAGCCACCAGTTCCTGTCGCTTCAGCTTGGCTTCGTTCAGTAGGGCAAAGAACACCGTCAGCGCCACGATGATGAAGGCCAGCGCCGAGATCGAGGGCGTGATGCCATAGCGCACCTTCTGCGCCAGTTCGATGGTCAGCGTCGGGTATTCACCAAAGGTGAAGGTGGTGGTGTTGTAGTTCTCGAACGAGGCCAAGAACGCCAGCACAGCCGCGCTAGCAATCGCCGGACGCATGAACGGAAGCATGATCTTGCGGAACGCCTGAGCATGGGTGGCACCCAGATCCAGCGCGGCCTCGGTCAGCGCCATATCATAGCGCTGCAACCGTGCCACCAGCACCAGCATGCAATAGCTGGCGATAAAGGTGGATTGGCCAATCACCGTCAGGAATATCCCGTTTGACAGGAAACTGTCGGCACCCAAGCCCAACATCCGGTTGATCCGGTCCCAGAACACCAGTGTCGAGATACCCAGAACAACGCCCGGGATCAGGATCGGCGCGATGATGACCGTATAGTAGGTCGCGCGCAGTTTCGGCCAGATCTGCGTCAGCATCAGCGCGCCCGCAAGACCCATCGCCACCGATAGAACCACCGTTCCGGCGCCGATGATCAGTGAGTTCTTGATGCCGTTCAGGATACGTTGGTCCTGAAACAATTCGCCAAACCACTGGAAGGTTAGACACTCCCACGGTGTCATCCTTGGGAATTCGGACGAGTTGAAGGCCGTGACCGACATGATCACCAGCGGACCCAGAAGGTACAGGAAGAACAGCACCAGGTAGACCCAGATGCTTACACGGAGGAAGGACAAATTCATTTCCCGATATCCCCCATATTCACCTTGAACAGGCGCATTATGGCCAGCACGAACAAGATACAGGTCACCAGCAGAACGATGGCGTAGGCGGCACCCTGCGGCCAGTCATTGTTGTCGTTGAACTGCTGATAGATCAGCTGCGTGAACCACAGGGAGGACGGCCCACCCAGAATTTGCGGCGCGGCCAGCGCACCTGCGGACAGCATGAACACCATAGTACAGCCCGAACTGATCCCTGGCTTGGCATAGGGAATGACCACGCGCCAATGGATACGCCACCAGGGGGCTCCCAAATCTCGCGCCGCCTCGATCTGGTTTTTATCCAGACTTTCTATGACGTTATACATCGGGAAGATCATCAGCAGGATATAGGCATAGCCCAGCCCGGCATAGAGCGCGATGTCATTGCGGATGAAATCAAACGGCATATCCCAGACCCCCAGCCCAGTGAACAGCGTGTTCAGTACACCGGTTTCGCCAAAGATGATTCGCAGGGCAAAGGCGCGCAGGATCTCATTGATCCAGTAGGGGATGATCAGCATGATCGCAAAGATGCGGATGTGACTGCCCTTGGACTGACCCAGATAATAGGCGATCGGATAGCACAGGATCAGGTTGAAGATCGTAACGCATACCGCGGCCAGAAGGGTGCGGAAAAACACCCTCAGATCGACGGAGTTATAGTCCTGGCTGCCGCCTTCCGGGCCATAGATCAGGTATTTGTAGTTCTCCAGCGTATAGACATCTTTTGGCCCCCCGATCTCGGGCGGGGGCAGGTTTGGCCGGAATGAGAAATCCAGCATCGACAGCTGCGGCAGGATGATCAGGCCGATGGTCCAGAACAGGACCAAACCCAGTATCATCAATCCCATGCCGGTGCCGTTGCGGTTGAAGAATTCTTTCAGAAAATGGGGCATATTTTTATCCCCTTATTCCGCGGCCAGCTCACCCGCTGGAACCAGAACCGCATTATGGGTCTGATATTCCAACGTGATGGTCTGCCCGGTATGGTCATCGAAAGATTGGCCTAGATTGGGCAGCGATACCTTAATTTCCTTGCCGCCATCGCCTTCGGTGAAAATATTGAAGGCGTTACCTTCGAATTCTTCATGGTTCACGCGGGCGGTTACAAAATGGTCGCCCACTGCACCGTCCGGTGCAATCGCCAGCGCCTCGGGGCGAATGAACATCATCGCGTCATCGCCTTCTTTCAGCTTACCCTGATTTACAGTGGAAATCCGTGCAACCAGATCGCCGGATCGGTTGGTTGCAATCAGCGCCTCATCTCCCATGACTTGCTTGATCTTGCCGCGGAAAACGTTGTTTTCGCCAACGAACGACGCCGCAAAAGCCGTGTTGGGGTCATTGTAAATTGTCTTGCCATCGGCAATCTGGTCGATCACTCCTGCACGCATTACGGCGATATTGTCCGACATGGTCAGCGCTTCGCCCTGGTCGTGGGTGATGTAGATGAAGGTGATACCGACACGCTTCTGAATCTCGCGCAGCTCGGTGCGCATATGCTGGCGCAACTTCAGGTCCAGCGCCGAAAGCGGTTCGTCCAGCAGCAGTACATCGGGTTCGGCACATAGGGCGCGGGCAATCGCCACGCGCTGACGCTGACCACCCGAAAGTTCGCTGGGCAGCTTGTCACCCTGTCCCGGCAGCGCGATCATGTCCAACAGCTCATCGGCCCGCTTGCGGCGCTCGGCCGCGCTGGCGCCTTTGATCTCCATCGAGAAAGTGATGTTTTCCCAGACTTTCATCAGGGGGAACAGCGCGAGGTTCTGAAAGATCAGGGCAGTCGGGCGCTTGTTGGGCCCGATGCCGCGCATGTCATTACCACCGATCAGAACCTTACCCTCGCTGGGGTCCAGAAACCCCGAAACAGCGCGCAAAATCGTTGTCTTGCCGCAACCGGATGGTCCCAGGAACGAAAAGAAATCGCCCCCGTTTATGTTCACATTTGCGTCCCGCACCGCGACAAAATCGCCGAAACGGATCCACAGGTTTTCAAGATCTACACCGACCCCTGCACTCATTTTTGGTATCTCCGATTGATGCGCTTGGTGGTGCGCACCCAAATGGGTTCCGTCACGCAGTGGCGTGCGGGTTGGGAGCCCCCCGCGTTTGGCGGAGGGCACTTTTTTGAAAAGCTATCAGGCGCTTTTGAACTTGTTGACGAACTCGGTCCGGGTTTCCGCATACCAGGGCGCTTCGGCCGGCCACGGATTGAGGTTGGCCAGCGAGTCGCCCGGATAGGCTTCGGCGAAGTTCTTCTTGTAGGTGTCGCCCGAATATTGGTCGGCACCCAGAACGGGCGAGTTGTACCCGTGGCTGTCGATCGCAACACCGGCCGGTTTGGCCTGGTAGGCAAAGTCGATGAAGGCATAGATCTGGTCGATATTGGCAGCACCTGTTGGAATTGCCATACCATCAACCCAGGCCATCGCCCCCTCAACCGGAGCCTGATAATGCACAGGCTCACCTGCAGATTTAAGTGCCAGCGGCGGGCCATCCCATGTCTGGCCAACAATCACACCTTCGTTCAACAGACCGTTCTTCTGTGTGTCCGCGTCGTTCCAGATCAGCTTGATGCGGTTTTTACGTTCGATGCACCAATCTGCGATCTGACCCCAAACCTTACGCATGGTATCTTCGTCGCCATAAGCGGCCCAGACGGAACCGGGCTCCATCTCGCCTGCGCGCTCCATGTACAGGCCTGCGCCCAGCATCATCGAGTGCGCGCGGCCCATGGTTTTACCTGCGTTTGCCTCGGACCAGACATCGCCATAGGACGGTGCATCACCTTCAGGCAGCCACAGGTCAGTCCGATATGCGATGCCTTCGGTGCCCCAGATATGTGGCAACCAATGCACACCGGAATCGCCAAAGTTCCAGGCATCTGTACCAATCGCTGCCATCGCCGGGTTCACCAGATCAATCGGAACCTTGTTCATGTCGAATGGCTGCAACAGCTCAAGCGGTTCCCACTGCAAAGACCGGTTATTGGTCGGCGACACGATGTCGAAACCCTGCCCCTTGGTGGCCTTCATCTTGTTGATGATTTCTTCGTTCGACCCGATACCGGTATAGTTCACCTTGATTCCGGTCAGTGTCTCGAATTCCTGCAAGAATGCTGGCGGCAGGTAATCGGACCACATCAGAATGTTGATCTCACCCGAGGACGCCAGCGCGCTTTTGCTGTACAGCGGTGCAGCAAGTGCTGCCGCCCCTGCGCTCTTCAAGATAGTACGTCTGGAAAGGTTTTTCCGTTCGGCCATATTCGATTCTCCCATAGTTGGACTTTCAGTCCTATTGTTATGCAATCACAGGCTAGAGGGTTGCTGCAAAGCTGTCAGTCCAAAAGGGACAGTTTGCAGAATTCATAGGTCCAGTTTGCAATCATGTCCGCAAGCTCTGGTTTACTTCCACTTCCAGACTGAGACACCATAGGATGGGATTTCTGAAGTACCAACAATATATTGCCGATTTTCGTCATCCGGCAGAACCTGTGCGGCAGCCCCGAAGTTGAACCCAAAGCCGAGGTCACCCCGCTGTGTAACACGAAGGTCCGGGCCACATTCCCGTATCGGAAGGCCCGCCCATGTCAGCGCTTTAATCAGGATCGCCCGTAGCAACGGCCCGTTTGGGATCATCGCCAGATACATAGCCCGGTCCGATTGCACAATCGCCGGGCTGCCAGCCCTGTAAGCACTTACGAAATGCGCGATTACCTGATTTTCGGTCTCGATGACTTCCCGCCAGCCTTTAAAATCAAAGGTTCCGGTGCTCTCGAGGCTTACGGATTCACCCGCCAGATCCGGCAGGGATTCGACGCGTATGACTTTTATCCCTGCAAGATCGGCCAACTCTCCGGGAGCGAGATTTTCAGGGGTCCACATGTCCACAGTCTTGCTGCCCGCACGGGCACCGATCAGCAATTTGGCCTGGCTGTGGTGCAATCTCTTTGCCAGATCTGGCGAGATGATCATGTTTTGCGGCAATACGATCAATGAATACCCCGTCAGATCATCATCGGGACCAACGAAATCCAGATCGACCCCCAATGCACGCAGGCCAGCATACCAAACCCGGAAAATCCCGGCATTCGGGAATGCGTCGTCATGCGGCAGGATATCTGCAGCCCAGATGGATTCGTAATCCAACAGAATTGCCACAGCTGCCTTCTGCCGGGTGACTTCCGGCAGGGCAGCACGCTCTTTTGCAACCTGCGCGAGTTCCAGCGCGGCCTGATCCGGGCTGCCATCCGACCGCAGAAGCGCCGTGTGGAATTGTTCCTGCGCGAACTTCGCCTGACGCCATCGGAAGAACATCACTGCCTGTGCACCGTGGGCAAAAGCGGCCCACGTCCAAAGCCTGACCATCCCATCCGCTGGTGAGGGGTTCTTTTCGGCCCAGTCCACCGGGCCGGGCTGTTGTTCCAGAACCCACATTCGGCCCCTGCCCTGGCTGCGATACAAATCGCAGTGAAACCCCTGATAATCCGGCGCGCCTGTTCGCAGGTATCGACGTTTGTCTTTATCAGACAGTGACGATCCCAACAGGTTGCCCAGCGGATAGCTGTCAAAACCGACCACATCCAGATCCGCCGCAACAGCGTGATGGTCGAACTCAAAGCTGCCTGCCATGAAATTATGGGTAATATCGCGGCCCGGCGCAAACCTGCGCAGAATATCCGCCTGAGCACGATTGAAATCCCGCACCCGATCCGAAGAATAGCGGGCAAAATCCAGAGCATGGGTCGGGTTCGGGCTGGCCACCAAACTTATGGGCAGTTCGATCTGATCAAAATCGGAATAGAGCGACCCCCAAAACACTGTCCCCCATGTTCGGTTAAGCGCCTCAATCGTGCCATAGCGGTCTTGCAACCATCTGCGAAAACCGGTGCGAGCGGCATTGGAATAGCTCAGAACCGTATCGTGATCGTTATATTCATTGTCGATCTGCCAGGCACAAACAAATGGATTTTCGCCATATCGACGGGCATATTCCGTGGTGATCCGACGGGCCTCGGACAGGTAGATATCGCTGGAAAAACAATAATGTCGGCGCGACCCGAACCCACGCACCCGGCCATCCGGCCCCACTGGCAGGATCTCAGGGCAGTCATCCACTAGCCATTTCGGAGGTGCAGCCGTAGGCGTCGACATCATCACGCGCAAACCGGCATCGCCCAGAATTCCAATCACCTCGTCCAGCCAGCCCCATTCGAACCGGCCTCTTTCCGGCTCGATCAGGCCCCAGGTAAACTCAGCAATCCGAACCCAATCCAATCCCATATCGACCATGCGCTTAGCATCGTCGCGCCACTGCGATTTGTCCCATTGCTCGGGGTAATAGCAAACGCCCAGCTCAAGCCTGCTCATCGGTTTTCCCGTGCGCTGCGGCGTTCGATCCATTTGAGGAAACTAGCGCAACCAAGCGTCACCACGACATAGAGGATCGCCGCTGTGTTGAATGGTGCGAAGGGCAGAAAACTTGAGGCCTGAAACTCGCGCATGCGCTGAGTCATGTCGCGGACTGACAGGATGGACAGCAATGAGGTATCCTTGATCATCGCGATAAATTCATTGCCCAAAGGTGGCGTCACTATGCGCAATGCCTGGGGCAGGATAATAAGCCGGGCAGTCTGCCAGCGGGACAGCCCAAGCGAGCCGCCTGCTTCGATCTGACCTCGTGGGATGGCCTCGATCCCTGATCGGAAAATCTCGGCCATATAGGCCGAATACCCTATGGAAATGGCGATGATGCCGCGGGTCATGTTGGTCATGTCGATGCCGCCACCTGTCGCATCCTTGACCGCACCGGCAAGCGGCAAGCCGATATAGAGGATGATGACCAGCATTGGAATGCCGCGAATGGTATCGACAAAAAACTCGGCCCCTACAGCCAGCGGATGTAGCTTATGCTGTGCGCCTCCGACCGTCAGTGTCAGAAGCAAAAACCCGAAAACCGCAAAAGTCAGCGCCGGGTTACGAAACTTGTCCGGCAGAAAACTGGATTGCCAGATCACCGGATAGCCCTGCGTATGAACGCCGGCCGGAACAAAAGCACCAGATACGCTGTCGACGGTTGTGATCTGATCCAGCGCAGAGGCGGCATCGGGGGCGCTGCGAATGCGATACTGTTGGCCTTCACCTCCGTCGAACTCTCCGAACCGGATCAAATCCGCCTGGGCCTGCGGCGTACCCCGAACAATGGCAATTCTTGCTTCTGTACTGCCAACCAGAACAAAGCTCACCTTTGGTTGCATAAAAAAGAACGCCGACACGGCCAATAGTGTCAGGCTGATGGACCCATAGACAACGGTTGTCCGAGCTTTGGGCTTGAAGGACTGCAAACCGACCCAGACCAGACCCATAATGGCCGCAAAGATATAGGCAAAGATCGCTGCACGGAACGTTATCGCGACCCCGGTCGCAAATTGCCAATGCGCAAGAAACAACAGGTAAAACAAAACCAGCCCGGTCAGCAGTTCGAGTCCAATCTGAACATAGGCTTTCATGGATCGTGGGAAACGGGCCGTCAGAGGGATCACCGCGACCACCATCGCAAACCCTACCAGCAGGGCCTGTAGTCTCATTTGCACCTTTGCGACGATCTCGGGAAACAAGACCCAAGGTTGCGAAGATCGGTCAATGAACTCAGACGTATTTTCGCTGAGCGCATTAAAGAAGACGGATTCCGCAAAGGGCATCAGCACCTGAGGCTGGAAAAGTCCAAGGATCGCCAACCCGGCCGAGGCCGGGATTGCCAAAACCGCCGCAATCCTCAACCAGTTCGGCGCGATGGTTTGAAACCGGATGCGGCGCGCCGAGAGATAGGCCAATATGGCCACGGCCAGTATCAGAAGAAACCCAACAAAAATGGGCCCCGCATTTTCACCAATCCCCAAAATGGCAACCAATGACCTCAGATATTTCGAGGATGAGGCAAACAGGTAGATGATGAACGGGGCAGCGGCGAGCAAAACAAGATTACTCGGCCGGATCGAGCTTAGGCGGATCATGGCGTCCCTCGGGTTATGCGTGACCCGGCAGGTTTTCCCGCCGGGTCAGAAAGGGTTTCAACGGCTCAATCAGTGCCCCAGTATTTGGCAACCAATGCGTCCATCGTACCGTCAGCCTGAATGGCGGCCAGCCCTTCGTTTATGGCGTCAACGGTTGCGTCACCTTCCTGAAACACAATACCCAGCGGATCAGACTGAAGGCCTGTGATGCCTACAGCCAATTCCCCGGCAAATTCCTGTTCATATGCCGATGCCGAGGTTCCATCAATGATTACCCCCTGTACGTCAGCATTCTGCAACGCCAGGATCGCAGCAGAGAAATTGTCATACAGGCTGACATTCTCGCGTCCCACCAGTTCTTCGGCCAGCTGGGCATTGGTGGTGCCAGTCTGCGCGGCTAGCTTCTGACCACCTGCTTTGAAGTCATCCAACGTCATGTCAGCATTGTCGACCTGCAGCAGGATCGCCTGACTTACAATGATATAAGGCTCGGAAAAATCCATGTTTTCTTCGCGTTCAGGCGTGATCGAGACGCCCGAGATCACGAGGTCGAACTCCCCTTGCTGAAGCGCGGCAAAGATACCATCCCAGGCTGTATTTACGAAATTCGGGACGCAGTTCACCTTTTCACAGATCGCATTCATGACATCGACATCAAATCCCACAATCTGACCCGTGGACTCATCGACCGTCT
This sequence comes from Ruegeria sp. CDSB022, assembly GCF_059611145.1. Classification (NCBI taxonomy): domain Bacteria; kingdom Pseudomonadati; phylum Pseudomonadota; class Alphaproteobacteria; order Rhodobacterales; family Roseobacteraceae; genus Ruegeria; species Ruegeria sp. CDSB022. The sequence goes on from NZ_JBXWOZ010000008.1 coordinate 105,236, forward strand.
CCATGGGCGGATAGGTGGCATCTGTTCCGATCTTAAGTACGCGCCCTTCAAGATCCGCTGCAAACACAGCAGGCGCGGCAAGCGCGGTCAGGGCGGCGGCGGCAAATAGGTTTCTTAACATCTCCGGTTACTCCTTTGTTGGTTCAGGTGTTTAGCGCCGCTTCCGGCGCGACTGTGTCAGGTTGCCGCTCGATCAAAATGGCCCTGATCTTTTTTTGTGTTTCGGACGGGTCAACCCCGTCCAAAGCCTTGAGCATATACTCGCCCAGCAATCGACTGGTTTCCTCAATAGGGACGTAATAGGTGCTGGGCGGAGGGACAAAATAACGGCTAAGTTGCAGATCATCGGTCGAGATCACGGTCAGTTCGCGACCGACCTCAACACCCGCCGCATGGGCAGCAGAAAGCACACCCAGGGTCATGGCTTCGTTCGCGCAGATGATCGCGGTTGGCCTGTCGGATAGCCGCATCAAGGCTTCAAAGGCATTATACCCCGTTCGTGCGGTCGTAGGCCCGCTGAAGATCAGGGCCGGGTCAACGGTCAGACCGGACGCTCTGAACGCCTGGGCATAGCCCGTTCGGCGTTGCGTCGCATAAACCAGGTCATCCGGAGGGTTCACCAGGGCAATCCGGCGATGCCCCAAGGCTAGCAATCGTTGTGTTGCATCGTGACCTGCTGCCTGACTGTCGATATCGACATAGGCATGTGATCTGCCGCTGTCGCTCATACCCATGGTGACAAAGGGGAAACCATTCTGTTGCAGATAGGCAATGCGCGGATCGGCGTGGCGCGTACCCGAGAATATCACCCCGTCCGCCAATCCGTTCTGAACGATTTCCTTCAGCGTCGCCATCGTTCCCTGCAGGCCCGCCACGCTGTGAACGCCAAGTTCATAACGCGACCCTTTCAAAGCCCGCGAAATACCCGCGACAATGCGTGTGAATTCGACACCTTCCCATTCTTCATCTGAATCAGGTGACACGCTGACCAGAACGCCGATGCGATAGGACTTTTTTGTCCGCAGCTTCAGCCCGTCCAGATTGACCCGGTATCCAAGCTGTTCGGCGGCGGACTGAATCTGCTGCCGCGTTTCTTTCTTGACGGTTTCCGCACCACGCAGAGCGTTCGAGACGGTTCCGACAGAAAACCCCGTCTGCTTTGCAATCGACTTGATCGTCGCGCGCGCCACTATGTCACCTCAACGCTGCGCATTCGCATCAACAGGTCATGTCCCGTCTGCAATGTTTGCGCGTGATCGGCAGTTTCGTCATGTTCCACAAAAAGGTCAGCGCAGGGACTGTCAGCCAGAACACGCAGGACCAGAGGCCAGTCCACAACCCCCTGCCCCAGATTTCGCCAGTGCTCGTCGCCTTGTCCGGCCAATGGATCAACGTCTTTAGCATGGACGGAAACGATCCGGTCGGAATAACGGCTCAGCAGTGCAGCGGGGTCAGAAAGCGCCGAATACAGCCAACCGATATCCGGCTGCCATCCAATGGCCTCATGCGACAGGACCATATCCAATGGCGAGCCCTGCCCAAGATCGACAAGGTCAAAATCGTGGTTATGATAGGCAAGGCGCACACCGTCGGCAGACAGGGCATCAGCCCATTTCGCCAACCGGCCCGACACTGCCTTCCACCCCTCGGCGGTGCCGGGCCGAGCCTTGGGCGACAGCCAAGGCATGACCGCCACAGGGCATTCCAAAGCTTCAAGCATTCTAAGAATGTCATCAAACCGTGTTTCAAATTCTTCCCAGTCAAAATGGGCCGATCGAACGGTGAAACCAGCCTGTCTAACCACATTGGTAACCTGCTTGGGGGTAAGATCGTGGAACCCGACCGTTTCAATATCGGTGAACCCGCAGGCACGCACCAAGTCAAGCTGGGCCGCCAAATCCCCAACCTGCCGGACTGTGTATAACTGCGCTGAAACTCGCATTTTCACGGTTCTACCACAAAATGAAACGTTTCAATCAAGTTGAAACAGCATCAGGGGTCTTGTCAAGAACCGTGTTGGAAAGGGTTATTTCCGCATGGAAACCCCCTGATGGAACAAATGAACCTTGTCAGGATTCGCAGAGACCATCACAGTCTTGCCCCGCATATTCTTCTGAACGCCCGGAAGCTTGGCAATAAGGGCATCCGTCCCATTCTCTACCGCGAAGTATAACAGCGTCACCTCGCCCAAAGCCTCGGTAAAGTCTACGACCCCTTCAAGGATTGGGTCGCTGTCCACGGACACAAAATCTTCCGGGCGGATGCCGATATTCACCTGCTTGCCTTCGTCTCCAGCCTCGGTTGGTACCACTGATATCGCCGTGCCGCCACCGTCCAGTTTGACGACAGTCTGCGCACCAGTTTGAGTGATCACTCCGGGCAGCAGGTTCATTGCTGGTGAACCGATGAATTGCGCGACAAACTCATTGTCGGGCGTCTCATATAGTTCCAACGGCGTCCCAACCTGAGCGATCCCTTTGTTGGCCAGCACGACGATCCGACTGGCCAATGTCATCGCTTCGACCTGATCATGGGTGACATAGATCATCGTGCTGTCCGGCATCGCCTCTTTCAGGCGGGCGATTTCGATCCGGGTGGCGACACGCAGCGCCGCGTCCAGGTTCGAAAGCGGTTCGTCGAACAGGTAAACCTTGGGGTCACGAACAATGGCGCGCCCGATTGCGACACGCTGACGCTGACCACCGGATAGCGCTTTGGGCAACCGGTCCAGATAAGGTTCAAGCTGTAGGATGCGGGCCGCCCGATCGACCGCGGCGCCAACTTCAGCCGCCGGCATTTTGGCTATCTTCAGCGCAAAGGCCATGTTTTCGCGAACGGTCATATGCGGGTACAGCGCATAGCTTTGGAACACCATCGCGATACCTCGCTGTGCTGGCGGCACATCGTTCATCACCTGCCCTTCAATCTCGAGCGTTCCGCCCGAGATCTTTTCCAACCCGGCGACCATGCGCAGCAAGGTGGATTTGCCACAGCCCGAAGGCCCGACGAAAACGATCAACTCGCCCCGCTCAATCTCAAGATTGATGTTCTTCAGAACATCCACATTGCCATAGGTTTTGGCGACATCTGTGAGGTTTAGTTCTGACATGGTTTATTCCTTCTCCCTCAACAGCAGGCAGAATTGTGCAGCACCCAGAGACACTGTCCCCGTTCCCGCGACGCCACCCAGCTCTTCTCCGATCACGCGCCAGTTCCCGCCTGGCAAGATTACTTCGGAACGTTCGGTACCGAGGTTAAATGCGCAGAACACCTCTTCCGCTTGATCTTCACGTGTGAAGGTCAGAACGGTCCCGATCTGCGTCATGTTCTTTTGCGCCCCCAACATCAAAGCCGGATGGGCATGGCGGAATGCAATCGCACGACGATAATGGTGAAGCATGGACTTGGGCTCAGCCTCTGATCGGTCCACGGCACGCTCGGCCTGAGGGTCACTGACAGGCAACCAAGGCTTGCCGGTGCTAAAGCCCGATTGTTCATCCTGCGCAGCCCAAACCATCGGCGTCCGGCATCCGTCGCGGCCCTTGAACTCAGGCCAGAATTCGACGCCATACGGGTCTTGCAGATCGTCAAAGGCCACGTCCGCCTCGGGCAGGCCCAACTCTTCGCCTTGATACAAGCAGGCCGAGCCGCGCATGCACATCATCAAAACTGCATGCTGTCTGGCGGCTGCATCGTCCAGACGCCAGCGCGACGCGTGACGTTCCACGTCATGGTTCGAAAATGCCCAGCAAGGCCAGGCATCACCTGCTTTGTCCTCGAGCTGATCAAATACCTGCTGTGCATAGCTGGCAGTCAAAGCACGCTTTTCAAGGAACTCAAACGCATAGCACATGTGCATGCGCTTATTACCGCTGGTGTATTCGCCCATTATCTCAAGCCCACGCTGTGCGTCGCCCACCTCGCCCAGACAGGCGCGACCTTCATATTGATCGGTCAGGGCCCGCAGGCGTTCCAGAAAGGCAATGTTCTCGGGCTGGCTTTTGGAGAACAGGTGGTCCTGATGGTTATACGGGTTTACCATCGGCGCGATTGAGGCATTGCGCTGATCGACGGGCAGGGCAGGATTATCTCGCAACTGTTTGTCGTGGAAATAGAAGTTGATTGTATCCAGACGAAACCCATCGACACCCAGATCAAGCCAGAACCTGGCAACATCCAGCAAGGCGTCTTGCACATCCGGACAGTGAAAGTTCAGATCCGGCTGCGAGGTGAGGAAGTTGTGCAAATAATACTGCAAACGTCGCGAGTCCCACTGCCAGGCCGAGCCCCCGAAAATCGACAACCAGTTGTTCGGGGGCGTACCGTCCGGTTTTGGATCGGCCCAGACATACCAATCGGATTTGGCGTTTTCACGGCTGGCGCGGCTTTCGCTGAACCAAGGGTGCTGGTCTGACGTGTGCGACAGAACCAGATCAATCATCACCTTCAACCCCTGGGCATGGGCGTGATCCAGCAGGTCCCGAAAATCCTCCATCGTGCCGAACATCGGATCAACATCGCGATAGTCGCTGACGTCATATCCGAAATCCTTCATCGGAGATTTGAAGAAGGGCGAAATCCAGATCGCATCAACGCCCAGAGAGGCAATGTACCCCAATCGCTGGGTGATGCCTTTCAGGTCTCCGATCCCGTCACCATTGCTGTCCTGAAAGCTGCGCGGATAGATCTGATAGATGACGCCACCACGCCACCAGTCAGCGGCCACCTTGGTTGCATTGGAAAGTTCTGCTGTGTTCTGCACGTTCATCAGACGCCTCTATTTGACCGACCCGGCCAGCAGACCACGGACCAGGTATTTTTGCATTGCGAAGAAAACAGCCAACGGCACAGCGATCGAGACGAACGCCGCCGTGGCAAGGATTTCCCAGTTTCCACCCCGCGTTCCAAGCAGCTCGACAATCCGGTTTGTCATCACTGTGGTCTGGCCGGACGCATCGATTAGGAACACTTTGGCAACCAGCAGATCATTCCAAGTCCAGAGAAATTGGAAGATGGCAAAAGACGCCAATGCCGGAAAGCTGAGTGGCAGGATCAGTTTGGTAAAGATCTGGAACTCGGTCGCGCCGTCTACACGTGCGTTTTCGATCAGATCGCGCGGCAGCCCGGCCATGTAGTTGCGCAACAGGTAGATGGCCAATGGCATCCCGAACCCGGTATGGGCCATCCAGACGCCCAGATAGCCTTTCTCAATTCCGATGCTCAGGTGAAATTTCAGCAGTGGGATCAGTGCCAGTTGCAGCGGCACCACCAACAGGCCAACAACCGCGGCGATTAACAGTGCCCGACCTGGGAAATCCATCCAAGCCAGCGCATAAGCGGCAAAGGCGGCTACTAGGATCGGAATGATCGTCGCCGGTATCGTGACCGTCAGCGTGTTGAAAAACGCCCGCCCCATACTGTCAGTGCTGTCTTCAGCAAGCAGGACCTTGTGGTAATTGGCCAGGGTGAACTCGGGAGGCAGTTCCGCCGTCACAAAGACGCGCGTGCCGCGACTGCCGGTGAATTCTTCGGTGTTTTCCATCCGGTATTTGCCGTCGGCATCCACCGTGATCGTGCCACCCTTGCGCAGCTCTGCCGTGTCACCGGGTACAAAATCATCAATCGCCCGGGAACTGGTGCCCCATTTTGAGATCGCCGCCTGTGTGCCCGCCTCGAACAGGTTGCCTTCGATCACGTAAACGCCATTCTCCAGTACCTGAATTTCAGGTGCTGCAGCGCGCAGGGTCAGGTTCTGCTCGGATGGGAACAACGACCGCCACCAGCCGCTTGTGGCAATCTGGTCGGCAGTACGAAAGGATGAGATCAACAGCCCCAGCGTCGGCACCACCCAGAGCACGACCAGAAAAAGAACCGAGGCATGGACAGCCCAGCGAAGGGCGGGTTTGGTTCCTGCTATTTCGCTCATGGCCTACTCCAACTCTTTGCGCGCATTGCGCACATTCCAGACAAGGATCGGTGCCACCAGCAGCATGATCACCATGGCCGAAGCCGAGCCCACGCCCCAGTCATTGGTGCGGAACAGCTTGTCATACATGTAATTGGCCAGAACCTGCGTTTCCCACTGGCCGTTTGTCATGGCAAACACGATGTCAAAGACCTTGAGCACGGTGATGGTGATCGTGGTCCAGACCACCAGGATGGTGGTCTTGATCTGCGGCACCTTGATACGGAAGAAAATCTGGAATGGATTGGCCCCATCCAGAATGGCAGCTTCGATGGTTTCCTCGGGAATGCCGCGCAGGGCGGCTGACAGGATGACCATGGCAAAACCAGTCTGAATCCAGACCAGCACAACCATAAGAAAAAAGCTGTTCCAGAAGGGGATGGTCAACCATGTCTGCGGCTCGACCCCTCCGAAAAAGATGTAAAGCGCGTTCAGCATCCCGATCTGGTCCTGCTCAACCGGACGGGTGTCATAGACCAGCTTCCAGATCACCGAGGCCCCCACGAACGAGATGGCCATCGGCATGAAAATCAGAGACTTGGCGATGTTGCCCCAGCGGATGCGGTCGGTCAGCTGAGCCACCAATAGGCCAAACGCTGTCGACATTGCAGGCACCACGATCAGCCATAACATGTTGTTGCGCATGGCTTCCCAAAACTTGGGCTCCTTGGCCATCTGGATATAGTTGTCCAGCCCGACCCATTTGTAGCCGCCGCCCGGGACACGATCAGTCAGTGACAGGCGTAGGGTTTCGACAACCGGATAGGCCAGATACAAGCCCAAAGCAGCCAGCGCTGGGAATAGAAACAACCAAGGCCGGATCATGTTCGCGCGGTTGATATTCCGGCCAGCATTCGGCCCCCGAGGCGGGAACAGAACTTTGTCCAGAAACTGATTGGATAGATAGAAGTAGCCCACGCAACCTGACACGCCGATGGCGATGGTCAGCAGGCCTTGAAATGCCGGGTGCATGCCGCTCTCCCTTGCGACGATAGGTTCGGGCAACCCGGCAGAGCGGGTTGCCCAATCTCAGACGCTTTAGTCCAGCGCGTCCCACGAGGATTGGATTTCGTCGGCGACGTCCTGGGCAGGTGTTCCGCCCGTATAGTCGACCATACCAGTCCAGAAGGTGCCTGCACCCACGCCGCCCGGCATCAGGTCAGAACCGTCAAACCGGAACGTCGTTGCACCAAGAAGAATGTCGTTCATCTTCTTCAGCGTTGGGTCTGAGAAGACCGAGGTATCGACGCCTTTGTGCGGCGTCAGGAACCCGGTCAGAGCCATCCAGGCTTCATGCGCCTCGGGTGTCTCCAGGTATTTCATCAGCGCATGCGCGCCCGGGCTGTCATTGGTGATTGCCCAAACTGTTCCGGCCCCAAGGACCGGGCTGCCGAGATCCTTACCTTCATAGGCCGGGAAATAGAAGAAATCGGCATCCTCGCCCACAACCGTGCCTTCAGGGAAGAAGGCCGGAATGAACGAAGCCTGACGGTGCATGTAGCATTGCGGAGGCGAGCTGAACATGCCCTTCGGGCTGTCACGGAAGTCAGTCGTTGCAACCGCGCCGGCTCCGCCGGCCACGTAATCATCGTTGCGCGCAAACGCTCCGAATTCTTCAATCGCGGCGACAACCTTAGGATCGTTAAATTTCAATTTGTTGGCGACCCAGGCGTCATAATCTTCGGGCGGCAACGTGCGCAGCATCATGTCTTCAACCCAGTCAGTCGCTGGCCAACCTGTCGCTCCGCCGGAACCCAGCCCGATGCACCATGGCGTTTCGCCATCTGCAACGATCTGATCGGACAGCGCCTTGAGCTCTTCCATCGTGGTCGGAATCTCATAACCGGCATCTTCGAAGTTTTCCGGCACGAACCAAACCAGCGACTTCACGTCGACCTTGTAGAAGAAGCCATATAGGTGATCCTGCCCGTCCGGACCTTGGTAGGTTCCCAGATCCACCCAGGACTGGCCAGCCGCATAGTTGTCGCGAATCCAATCCGCGGTACCTTCACTCAGGGGAGTCAGGAAACCCGCCTTGGCCATATCAGACGCCAGTCCGGGCTGAGGGAACACTGCTACGTTGGGCGCCGATCCGGCTTCGGCATCAATTCTGATTTGCTGCTCAAAGCTGTCCGAGCCGACATAGCTGTACTCATGCCCGGTCGCCGCCGCGAACCCATCCAGAACCTTTTCGACATTCTCTTGGTCCGGCCCCAGCCACGGGCCGAATACGGTAACCTTGTCGGCCTGCGCGACGCCCCCGACCAGGGTAAATGCGGCGACGCCAGCATAAAGCGAGTGTTTCATGAATTTCTCCTCCCAACGATATCTCGCGCCTTTGGTCTCAAATATCCAAAGCGCTTTGGCTGGAGTGAGTTTATGCGCTAACAGCCTCCACCTGTCAACGATTGCTTTGCGAAGGCCCATAAATATAAATATCAAACAAGATGTTCGTGAAATCTGTTGACCACCAGCGAAAATGCCCGCAAAAACAGGAATACGCAGTAATTTGTAGGCGCTTTGAACAAATATGAACCTAAAGCAGCTCTCTGAAATCCTTGGCTTGTCCCAAACAACCGTCAGCCGTGCGCTGAACGGATACCCCGAGGTCAGCGAAGCCACGCGCACAAGGGTTCAGGCCGCCGCAACAAAACACGGGTACCGCCCGAACAGCCGAGCCAAGGGTCTTGCGACAGGTCGATCACACGTGATCGGGCACGTGATTCCCAGCTCATCCCAGCATGAAATGGTGAACCCAATCTTTGGCGATTTTGTCGCCGGGGCTGCTCGTAGATATGCTGAACACGGCTATGACCTGATGTTCACCAGCGCCGACGACACATCTATTGAACGCGCTTATCGCGACCTGTTTCAGCGTGGTGCCGTGGACGGTGTCGTTCTGCAGGGCCCCAAGGTTAACGAGCAGCGGATTGAAGTCCTCAATCGCATGGGCGCGCCCTTCATTGTGCACGGACGATCCACTGGAATAGACGCGCCCTATGACTGGGTTGATGTGAACAACAAAAGCTCGTTCAAGCGCGCCACCCAGTTTCTGATCGACCTGGGGCATCGACGGATCGCCCTTATCAACGGACTTGAAGATATGGATTTCGCCCAACGCCGCCGGGCAGGTTACCTGCAGGCCCTGAATCAAGCCGGTCTGTCACCGGACCCTGAATTGATGCGCAGCGCCGAGATGACAGAGGTATATGGCCACCACGAAGCGCGCGATATGGCTCAACTTAAGAACCCTCCGACCGCCATCCTGGTTTCGTCAATGATTTCGGCCATCGGAGTTCGGCGGGCATTGAACGAAGCAGGGCTGCAGATGGGCCGCGATGTTTCGGTGATCGCCCATGATGACGACCTGTCCTATCTGAAAAACGGGCAGGATGTACCGATCTTCACCGCCACGCGATCCTCGGTTCGGTTGGCCGGTGAAATAGCTGCCGAAATGCTGATCGAACGAATAAATGCGCCCGAAGACCCGGCCAAAACTAGATTGCTGGAGGCTGAGCTGGTAGTTGGCGGCTCGACCGGCCCCGCCCCCAACAGGTTCTGAATATGAAATACAACCGCACTGATTTCCCCAAAGATTTCCTCTTTGGCGTCGCAACCTCGGCCTATCAGATCGAAGGCCACGCACAGGGAGGGGCCGGGCAAACCCATTGGGATACCTTTGCCAGGACCCCCGGCAATGTTGTGCGAAATGAAAACGGGGATCTGGCCTGTGACCACCTGAACCGGTTCCCGCAGGATCTGGATCTGGTGCGCGATGGCGGCTTTGATTGCTACCGGTTTTCAACCAGCTGGGCGCGGGTTCTGCCCGAAGGCCGTGGTCAGGTGAATGAGGCCGGGCTGGATTACTATGATCGGCTGGCCGATGCGCTGCTGGAACGCGGTATCCGCCCCTGCGCCACGCTTTACCATTGGGAACTACCTTCGTTTCTGGCCGATCTGGGCGGCTGGCGCAATCGAGATATCGCCGGGTGGTTCGCCGATTTCACCGAGGTCATCATGGGCCGCATCGGCGATCGGATGTACAGCGTCGCCCCCATAAATGAGCCGTGGTGCGTCAGCTGGCTGAGCCATTTCGAAGGCCATCACGCCCCGGGTCTGCGCGACATCCGTGCAACCGCCCGCGCGATGCACCACGTCCTTCTGGCCCATGGCAGCGCCATCGACGCGATGCGGGGCCTTGGCATGTCCAACCTGGGCGCGGTTTTCAACCTGGAATGGGCCGAACCCGCAGATGACAGCCCCGAAGCGCGCCGCGCGGCTGATCTGTATGACGGCATCTACAACCGGTTCTTTCTGGGCGGCGTTTTCAACAAGGCCTATCCAGACAACGTTCTGGAGGGGTTAGAGCCCTACCTGCCCGCTGGCTGGCAGGATGATTTCGACATCATCGGTACGCCGGTCGATTGGTGTGGTCTGAACTACTATACCCGCAAGTTGATTGCGCCTTCGGAGACCACCTGGCCCAGTCTGCAGGAAATCGCCGGACCGCTGCCCAAAACTCAGATGGGGTGGGAGATCGAACCCGCCGCCCTGACCCGGTTTCTGACCCGCACCAAGCAGGATTACACCGGGGACCTGCCGATTCTGGTGACGGAAAATGGCATGGCCAGCCCCAAACGGCAGCAGGATAGCGACCGGATCGACTATCTGAACCAACATCTATCGGCGATACAGGACGCCTTGGCACAGGGCGTGCCGATCAAGGGCTACTTCATCTGGTCCCTGCTGGACAACTACGAATGGGCGCTGGGATATGAGAAGAGGTTTGGCCTTGTGGATGTGGACTTTCAGACGATGGAGCGCACACCCAAGGCGTCCTATACCGCAGTACAAAACGCCCTGACGGGAAGCACAGTGTCCTTACCGCTGGCGCAACCGGCTGGAGCCATGCACGACCATTGGAACCTCGTGGCCGATATCGGCGGCACCAATACGCGGCTTGGCGTTATCACCAATGGTGAACTGACTGACCTGCGCAAATACCCCACCGGCAAACTGCCCGAATTGCTTGAGGCCTTTCATAGCCTGCGCGACGAGATCGGAACCGACCCACGGGCCGTGGTTGCCGCCGGGGCAGGACCTGTCCGCAACGGTACAATCAGTCTGACCAACGCCCAACTTGATCTGTCAGAGGATGATATCGCCCGGGCAACGGGCGCCCGACATACCTTTGTGATCAACGACTTCACTGCCGCTGCGTGGTCTGTTGCCGAGATTACGGGTGACGATGTCGAAGTTCTGCAGGGGGCCAAGCATCCGCCGACCGGCACACGTCTGGTCGTCGGGCCTGGAACCGGGCTAGGTGTCGGATCGCTGCTATATTCGAATGGCCGCTATCACACGGTGTCCGGCGAAGGCGGCCATATCGGCCTCTCGCCCCGAAATCAGGACGAGGTCGAAATATTCAACGCCGCTCGGCAGGTGGCCCCCGAGTGTTTCTTTGACGACACTCTGACACTTGAGGCGGAAATGTTCCTCAGCGGCACGGGTTTGCCAATCCTCTATCAGGCCATCGAACTGGCAGGGGGTCGGGCAAAGGCCGAGCCCCGAACCGCGCGCGATATCCTTCAGGATGCACGCGACGGAACCGATGCCCATGCCGTCAAGGCCGCGCATATGTTCACCACACATCTAGGCGCGGTCATGGGCGATCTGGCGGTCGTCATGATGCCTGCCGGTGGCGTGTTCCTTGTGGGCGGCGTGGCCGAAAAGAACCGCTGGCTGTTCAAGGACGCCTTCCGAGACGCCTTTAATGCCGGAGGCCGGTTCAGCGAGTTGCGCCGATCCATGAACCTGTATGTCTCGGAACAGGATGAATTTGGCATTGTTGGCGCTAACAATTTCTGTAAAAATGCGCTAAGGCGGTAGTCTGACCGCACGTTTCAGAAACAGAAAGGTCCCGGCATGATCCTATGCTGTGGTGAAGCCCTGATCGATATGATCGAGACGCCCACGATCTCGGGCGAACTGGGGTTTGTGCCCCATTCTGGCGGTGCGATTTTCAACACGGCTATTGCCCTGGGTCGATTGGATACGCCGGTGGGTCTGCTGACCGGGCTTTCCTCTGACATGTTCGGGCAACAGCTTATGGCCGCCCTCAAGGCCAGCCATGTTGACTCCGACCGGGTAATCCACTCGGACCGCCCGACTACATTGGCATTTGTACAGCTCAAGGATGGGCAGGCAGCCTACAGTTTCGTCGATGAAAACTCGGCCGGACGGATGTTGACGCCAGAGGATATGCCAACCCATCTGCCCTCGGTCTCGGCGCTGTATCTGGGCGGGATCAGTCTGGCATGCGAGCCTTGCGCAGATGCCTATGCGGCGGTGCTTGACCGCTTTGGATCAGAGCGCGCCGTCATGTTGGACCCAAACATTCGCCCGGATTTCATCCAGGATCAGACCCGGTATCGCACCCGGCTGAACCGCATGATTGCGCAAGCGGATATCGTCAAGGTCTCGGACGAAGATCTGAACTGGATCATTCCGGGCCCAGAAAGCCTTGCTGAGAAAGTTCCGCTGTTGCTGCAGGCAGGACCTTCGGTGGTGATCGTCACCCGGGGCAGCGAAGGCGCGATCGGGTATCTTGCAGACGGGTCCGACGTTTCTGTTCCCGTAAAAAAGGTCGAGGTCGTCGACACCGTTGGCGCCGGTGACACTTTCAACGCAGGCGTCTTGTCCGCCCTAGATCAATCAGGCCACTTAACAAAATCCGAATTGCGCACATTGCCAGCAAACGCCCTGCGCGCAGCCCTTTCGAAAGGGGCGGAAGTCGCCGCTGTAACTGTCGCGCGCGCCGGGGCAAACCCGCCCTGGGCCCATGAACTCTGACCCAACGAAGAAGCCGATGAAACGTTCCGAAATCAACGAAATCAAATCCGAGGCCGAGGCCTTTATCCGTTCCTTTGGCGCGGTGCTGCCGCCCTTTGCGGATTGGTCGCCCGAGAAAATGCGCAGCGAACAGGCCGCCGGTATCCGTGAACGCGGGCTTGGGTGGGACATAACCGACTATGGCCAGGGTCGGTTTGACGAACTTGGCCTGTTCCTGTTCACCCTTCGCAATGGCGATGTCAGCGATCTGAACAAGGGGCAAGGCATGCTCTATGCCGAGAAACTGCTGGTGTCGCGGGACAAGCAGCTTTCGCCGATGCACCGGCACATCGTCAAAGCCGAGGATATCATCAACCGGGGCGGTGGCGATCTGGTGATGGAAATCTACGCCTCAGACCCTCAGGGCGGCATTGACCGCGATACCCCTGTGACCGTGCCTAGCGACAACTGCCCTGTGACGCTTCAACCTGGCGAACTGCTGCGGCTAAAGCCCGGTCAAAGCGTGACCTTGATGCCGGGTATCTGGCACGCGTTCTGGGCGGAAAAAGGCGATTGTTTGATTGGCGAAGTGTCTACCGTCAATGACGACCGAACCGACAACGTCTTCGAACAGCCGATCCCTCGCTTTGCGACAATCGAGGAAGACGCCATCCCGGATTTCCTGCTGGTTGCGGATTATTGACATAGGCGCATAGGCGCGCTGGCACCGGCTTTGAACCCGATAAGCCCCTTTTACTAAATCGGAAAATCAGTCTACCATGGGCGATACTGGCACGCAGATAGTGGTCTGCCGGGAAGGAGCCTGAGCAATGGTGACAAAAGCCGAGCTTGAAGCAGAGATCGCAGAGTTGCGACGGCAGCTTGCCGAGCAGCCACCGGCAAAAAAACGCTTCGCCAGATAAAGGGGCTGACGCCCCGCCGCGCGAAACCATCGCCGACCGGCTTACAGATAACCTCGAATCCTGGTCCACACAGCTTGACGATATACTTGAGGAATTCGAAGATCTGCCGCACAGAAAATCAATTCTGTTTGCCGCTGGTATTTTTGCCCTAGGCTACATGCTTGGCCGGTCACGCTAGGAGACGCCCATGAGCCGCATATCCCGCAATGTCTCAGTCATTTTGCGCGCTGAACGCTTGATCGCACGCGCACAGCTTGCGATCTCCGTGAAACGGGCCGGGTTTTACATAGCCGCCGGAGTGGCGGTGGGCCTGGCGATCATCATGCTGAATCTCGCCGGATTTTTCTGGCTTTCCGCGATCCTGTCGAAACCCGTTGCTGCGATACTTGTGGCGGGGACCAATCTGGTACTTGCTTTGATTCTGGTTCTGCTCGCCAATTCGATAAACCAACACGGCGATGCCTCGGCCGCAGTCGAACTTCGGGATATGGCGCTGCAAGACATTGAATCTGAAATCAGGGATTCCCTGGCCGAGGTCCAAAACACCGTAGCCGGAATTCGCCGCGACCCGGTTGGCGTACTGGCGCCCGAAGCCATCACGACCTTGCTGAGCATGCTGCTGAAATACGCCCGGCGCCGGAAAGAAACGCCGAACGAATAAGACCTATTCCAGAAAATTCACCGCAGCCCGCGCGATCACCATCTCCTCATTTGTGGGGATCGTCAGAATCCGGACACGGCTGAAATCCGTGGACAGGACTGTTCCACCATCGGCATTCCTGGCGTGATCCATTTCAATCCCGATCCATCGCATTCCATCACACACCATCTGCCGGATCTGGGCAGCGTTCTCACCAACGCCACCGGTGAAGACAAGCGCATCAATCCCTTCAAGTGCAGCGGACAGGGCGCCAAGCTCTCGCCGAATACGGAAGACGTAATAGTCGATTGCCTTTCGGGCTTCGGGCGTATCAGCGGCCAGCAACGTGCGCATATCCGATGATATCCCCGACAGGCCCAGCAGGCCGGATTTTCTGTACAACATTTCGGCAATCTCTTCTGCGGTCATTCCGTCCTGCTGCAGCATATACAGCACGACACCTGGATCCAGCTGACCGCAGCGCGTGCCCATCGGCAACCCGTCAAGCGCCGAGAACCCCATGGTCGAAGCCACAGCGCGCCCACCTGAAACCGCGCACATGGATGCCCCGTTTCCAAGATGGGCGATAACCACACGGCCATCATACAGACCCGGTGCCGTTTTTTTCAGCTTGTTCGAAATGTAGTCATAGCTCAGCCCATGGAACCCATAGCGGCGAACGCCTTTGTCATAGTAGCTTTTCGGCAAGGCAAAGGTGTCGTTTACCCACGGATGGGTGCGATGAAACGCCGTGTCAAAACAGGCAACCTGAGTTGTTCCGGGGAAGGCAGCGCTGGCTGCACGAATACCCGAAAGACTGTAGGGCTGATGCAAAGGAGCAAAGGGAATAAACCCTTCTAAAGTGTTGATGACGGTGTCATCCACGCGCACAGGCTCGGAATAGACCGTTCCCCCATGCACTACGCGATGACCTATTGCGCACACATGAATGTCAGGAAGATATTCCCGCGCCATTTCAAGAAATGCGTGGATCGCTTCATCATGGCTTTTGGTGCTCGACAGGGGACGATCTACTGATCTGCCGCCTGCCGACTGGGCCAATAGGCGTGGTGCATCACCTAAACGTTCTATTTGTCCGCGCCACCGCATGCTGGGACGGTTGTCATCAACCAGTTCGTACAGCGCGAATTTCAGTGATGAGGACCCGGCGTTCAGTGCCAGAACATGGTCAGCCATGGAGTTTGCCTTTACTTGCATATGCATGAAGCGCCGCCACCGCGCAGGACGCCAGGCGCGAGTCGTCATCATCCGAACGCGAGGTTAGGATAATCGGAGCAGCAGCCCCGACCACGATCCCTGCCGCCTCGGCATGAGAGATGAATGTCAGCTGTTTCGCCACCATATTGCCTGCTTCTATGTTTGGGGCGACAAGAATGTCCGCAGCACCAGCCACCTCGGACGTAATCCCTTTGGTGCGTGCCGCATTCAGATCGACCGCGTTGTCCATAGCCAGGGGGCCGTCAACCAACCCTCCTGTGATCTGACCCCGTTCGGCCATCTTCGACAGCAAGGCGGCATCAACTGACGACACCATGCGCGGGTTGATCGTCTCAATGGCTGAAAGCACGCCTACCTTTGGGGTCTCAATCCCGATGGAATGTGCCAGATGGATCGCATTCTGAACAATATCAGCCTTGGTTTCGAGGTCAGGGGCAATATTCACGGCCGCGTCAGTGACCATGATCGGACGCGACATCCCTGGAACATCCATAACGAATATATGTGACAGCCTTCGCCCGGTTCTCAACCCGTTTTCGCGGCGCAGAACCGCGCGCAACAGGTCATCGGTGTGCAAATGCCCCTTCATCAGTGTTTGCGCCCTGCCCTCAACCACCAGGTCAACCGCGCGATGGGCGGCGGCTTGGTGGCCATAGGCCTCGATAATTTCAAATCCGGACAGATCGGCACCCAGTGCCTCGGCTGCGGCAGCGATTTTGCCGGGATCACCCACAAGGATCGGCGTGATAATGCTGTTGCTATACCCCAGCAAAGCACCCCCCAATGAGTTTGGCTCTTCAGGTGCAACAACAGCAGTTGGCATCGGGTCAAGGGGTCTGGCTTTCGCCAGCAACGCTTCGAAATGGCGGTGGCGTTGTACGATAAGTCCCGGCACCTCTATCGAATCGAATTCCATATGCTTTGCGGGCGGCGTGACTCGGACATCTCCGCTCAGGACCAGGGTGCTGTCGCCAACACGCCGAACCTCGGCGGTACAGATAACATCACCATCGTCGGATTTTTCTGTAACCCGAACAACTGCTGTCAACTCATCTCCGGCCAGAACGATCGCGTGAAACCGTAGATTGGCCGCGCGGGTCTGGGTTCCCGCGCCCGGCAAAATATTCCCCAAGACGGCAGCCACCAGACCGGCGGGCCAAAGCGCAGGGGCCACTGCCTCAGGGTGGCCGTCGCCGTCACCGTCATAGGCCGCCAGATGCAGAGGATTGTGATCCCCCGATGCCGAGGCGAAGGCGTAAAGATCGTCAACCGTGCACAATCGTGTCAGCTGGGCTTCGTCTCCGACCTCGAGCTGTGAAAAGGTTCGGTTTTCCTGGATCTTCATTTGGTCAGGCCTTTTTTCAGACGGTGCATCGGCATGCCTCGGAATTGGCGGCGGGTCGCGGAGCGGGGCATTCTCGGTCACTATTCGACCTGTGCCAAATCCTCCAGATCGGATGGCGGATCCATACCTTCGCCAATAACACGTTCACCTACCTCTAGCCGATCCTCTGCTGACGGCAATAGGCCGGACAATGTTTCAGCAGCCCAATTTAAAATGATGGTTTGTTCGACAACAGCACTGCCCGGACCCTTCGAAGGAGTACTGCTCCTGAGGTGGCTTGCCATCCACACCGTCAACCAAGAATAGTTTTTACAAATTGCGAGTTAAACTTTTGATTTAAGAACCACTTTTGACATATATACGACCCGGCCAAACACTTTGCCGCCCTCAGACCTGTTCCCACTAGCCAGTAATGCGGGGGCAAAAATGGGACGGGCATTCACATCTGCACAGGCAAAAACCTGCGGAAGCTAGTATTCAATGCGGCAGACCGGGCATTTTGGTCTGATGGCCCTGTTTGGACTACAGCGCCGCTGTCCAAACTCTGTAACGTCCCTGCCCTGTCACCTCGCGGATCAAGCCCCTCCGGCTGAAACGGTCAATGTTGCGCTGAACCGCAGCGCGTGAGGCTTTAGTCAGCTCTTCCGCCAATGGGGCCGAAACCATTGGCCAGGCCGTAAACACGTCGATCAGTCTTGGTGGTGTGCGCCCGCTCAACTCTGCAGTGGTCTCTCTGGCGCGCTGCTCCCAGGCGCTGACCCGGTCCAGGTGCAGCAAGGCGGACAATACCGCCTGCCCTGTTCCCCTGATCCAGGCAGCAAGCTTTTCTGATGGTTCACCAACACCTCTCAACGCACCCGGACCCGACAGA
>NZ_JBXWOZ010000009.1:0-118664 GCF_059611145.1 Ruegeria sp. CDSB022
CCTTCCCGCATGCGCATGTGGCTACTACCACCACGCATAAAACCCTGCGCGGTCCGCGGGGCGGCATGATCCTGACCAATGACGAGGCGATCGCCAAGAAAGTGAACTCGGCCATCTTCCCTGGCATTCAGGGTGGCCCGCTGATGCATGTCATCGCGGCCAAGGCCGTGGCCTTTGGCGAAGCACTGCGACCCGAGTTCAAGGACTACATCGCCCAGGTGGTCACCAACGCGCAGGCCCTGTCGGACCAGTTGATCAAAGGTGGGCTGGACACAGTCACCCACGGCACCGATACCCACGTGGTTCTGGTGGACCTGCGCCCTAAAGGCGTCAAAGGCAACGCGACTGAAAAGGCACTGGGCCGGGCGCATATCACCTGCAACAAGAACGGTGTCCCGTTCGATCCCGAAAAACCGATGGTGACCAGCGGCATCCGCCTTGGCAGCCCCGCAGGCACCACCCGCGGCTTCGGCGAGGCCGAGTTCCGCCAGATCGCCGACTGGATCATCGAAGTGGTCGACGGTCTGGCCGCAAATGGCGAGGACGGTAACGGTGAGGTCGAGGCCAAAATCAAAGCCGAAGTCGCAAACCTCTGCGCCAGATTCCCAATCTATCCAAACTTGTAAGAATTCAGTCATCCAAGAACAAAACGGCGCCAATCCGGCGCCGTTTTTTTTGTGGTCAGATAAGCCCCTGCCACAACATGAAGATCAGCAACAAAGCAGAAAAGGCCAACAGGTTAAAAGTCAGCCCGCCCATCATTCCCAGAAACCATCCCATCCTCCGATCCGCCAAATTGATACCCCCCAGATGTTTTTGAACCTCTTCCGAGGCCTGGATCAGTTTTGGATTGTCCAGCACAAGTCGCAGTTTTGGATGGGCCGCCATCTGCTCTGCTTGAGCCAGGACCATTGCCTGTTTGTATATCCGGCGCGGCAGTTGCCTTTTGGCCTTTTTGACCGAGGCGGTCAGCGTTTTGTCGCGCACACCCAACTTGTCACGCAACAGCTGTATGGTCTGCGCAATTTGGGTTTGTATATCTGTGTCTTGCGGCATGCTGCGGCCTCCTGAGCTGACAGTTTACCCATGTGGAATAGGAGCCACAATGGGGCTGGCCGTTTCAGATTGCGGCGGGTATCACGGCTATATGCTGAACACGATCATACATGGTGAACCTACCGACAAGCCCCCTTTGCTGATCGCCCATGGCCTATATGGCTCGGCCCGGAACTGGGGGGTCATCGCCCGCCGGCTATCTGACGAGCGGCAAGTTGTGGCGGTTGATATGCGCAACCACGCAAACAGCATGTGGACGCATGACCATGGGTATTCCGATCTAGCAAATGATCTGGCCGAAGTTATCGACCAGTTCGGCGGACAGGCAGATGTCGTCGGACATTCGATGGGCGGCAAGGCATCCATGACTTTAGCCCTGCTGCACAGCGCAAAGCTGCGCAAACTGGTGGTGGCAGACATCGCCCCGGTGGCCTATAGCCATAGTCAGATTCAGTTTATTGAAGCGATGCGCGCGGTGGACCTTTCCCGGGTCGAGCGTCGCTCGGACGCTGAACAACAACTGGCCGACAACGGAGTCGAAAAAGCCCTTCAGAGCTTTTTCACGCAGTCACTCGACATCAACGGACAGCGTTGGCTTTTGAACCTGGATACTTTGGCCTCTGAAATGCCCAAGATCATGGGCTTTCCTGAAATAGACGCATCCTGGGGTGGTCAAACACTGTTTTTGTCCGGGGGGGAGTCCGACTATGTGCTGCCTGAACATCGCTCTGTGATCCGCGGAATGTTCCCTTCGGCACGTTTTGCAAAAATACCTGGTGCAGGACATTGGTTGCATGCGGAAAAACCGCGTGAGTTCGAGGCCGCCGTCAGGACGTTCCTCAACGCCTGACCTGACCTTTCGAACGATCACAGCTCGGGTTCTGGCGTTTCCTATTGGCTAGGCGACTTCGCCCCCGCCATTCACCCAATCGACCAAGCCACCCAGGTTATAGACCTGCTCATACCCCATGTCCTGCAACAGTTTTCCCGCAAGGGCAGCGCGGCCACCCGAGGCACAATACAAGACAATTGGACGATCTTTGCGAAGCTCTGGATCATGTGATTGCAGAGTGTCATCGGCCCGAAATTCCAACATACCGCGCGGGATATGATGTGACCCCGAAGCACGCCCTGTCTGCTGCAATTCCGCTGCATCGCGGATGTCCAGAAGCAGGCCACCTCGCTCCAGGATCTCGACCGCTTTGGCTCTCTGGATTCGCTCGACGGTGGAGTTCGCAGCTTCCATCATTTGTTTTACGGTCAACGGCATATGGTGTCTCCTGAAGAAATTTACGGGATGCTAACATGCAGGAACTGGAAGGTGTAGCCTGACAGGCCTTCACCTTAGGCTGGATAGATATTGGACATTTATTGCAGGACACCGATTTTTGCGCTGAACCAATCCCGGTATTCAATTCCCGCCGAACCCGAACCAAAGCAAACCGGGAGAGGTTCTGCTGCATCGAGACTTGAAAATCAATCAGGGCATCAGAGGTGGTGCGGGCGGTGGGACTCGAACCCACACGGGCATACGCCCTTCAGATTTTAAGTCTGATATGTCTACCATTCCATCACGCCCGCACAGCGCGTTGGGCCAGTTTTTAGGCTGAAAGCACCAGTAAGGCCATAAGGCTATGAACACAATGCGTTTCGCCGATGCAACTTGCGGAAATTCAATCGCCGCCTTTGACCACCACCCCATTTACGCAGGTCATCAGAAAAAGTCCTCGGAAAAACTCTTCGTTACGCAATTCGCCTGCGCTGTCCCAATCATTCTGACTTTTGGAAAATCAAGAAATAGAAAGAATCTTAGAGTGAAATGGTGCCCCCACACGGACTCGAACCGCGGACCTACTGATTACAAATCAGTTGCTCTACCAGCTGAGCTATAGGGGCACTTGGTGTCGATTAATGCCTCTTGTTACGGACTTCAAGACAGAATTTTGCCGCCGCTTAACGATTTTCTGTATTCATGGCACTGGGTCTGGCCCAGAGATTTTACTCCGCCTGGTTTGACTGTGCGGAGTACAGCCTGTAACCCAGCAGATAATGTGCACGAACGCGAGGGTAAAAACCGAATATGCAGGTTGCAATCCACGCAGGTGCTGCGTTCACCGATGAAGGTCTCGTATTGCGGTCCCTTCAACGCAACACCGGCGCGTTGCATCAAAATGGTGCATCCGTATTTGGCCCGCGCCGATATCGACAAATTTTCGAACCCGCCTTTGCTGCCATTGAAAACCAGGATGAAATCGGTGCCGCAATGGAAATGCTCCGGGATGGGTTGCGATCAGCTCCGAAGGTCGATCGTTTGATTTACTCATGCGCCAGCTTTGCAGGCGATGTTGGAAATGCACTGGACGACGGGCAGCTATACCCAAATGCGGGACGCCGAATGGAGTTGCTTGAAAAGTCCTTTCCTGACCACGAAATTGAGCTTTGTATGGGTTTTTTAAGCCCTGGCAGATTTATTCCCAAAGCTTTGATGTCGCTACCTGAACAGAGTCGCCTCGACAAAATGCGAAATACCGATATCAGCTGCCTCAGCTGGATCAGCATGGTCGAGGACATCAGGGATCTTGCGCCCAATGTCAAAATCACACTCTGGAGCAACGAGGACGCACCACTGATCTGGGGAGATATAGTCCGTGCAATCGCGGCCCTTCCCTCGGACAACACGCTGGTTGATGAGTTTGATTTACTGCTGTCACTTCTAGACGATTCAGGCAAATCCAAAGGTCTGGCATTGATTGATCAAAGCCTGGAACAGGACGAACATTTGCGTGACGACCTTGCCACGGTTTTGGAGGAACACGCCAAAACCGAGCTCACAACAGAAGAGCTTGATCTGCCAGATTGGAGTATGGAAATCGTCGACGCGTTTGCAGAATTATATGCGCAGGACATGGACCGACTTGAGTCCATGCCCGGAGTGCAGGTTCTAAAACCTTGAGTCTATAGCGGGAAAGCAGCCGTTACATTCCCAACGCTTCCTTGTACATTTCCAACACCGCCTCTTCCTCGGCGATGTCGTCTTTGTCACGTTTGCGCAATGCGATCACTTTCCGCATGACCTTGGTGTCGTAGCCCCGCGCTTTTGCCTCGGCCATCACTTCTTTTTGTTGCTCCGCCAAATCTTTCTTTTCCGCATCCAGACGCTCGATCCGTTCGATGAACTGGCGCAACTCACCCGCGGTTACACGGTAATTCGCGGCGGCCTGATCTTCGGTATTCTCTTCCATCTAAGTCTCTCCCGGAGGCTGGTTTGTCATGCTGAAAAGGTGGGCAACAAGCGGGATACATCGGTGCGAGCCAAGCCGCAAGCATGCAAAAAACCAGTCTCGCTTGTGCGGGCCAGCGCGATCAGTTAAGCGCTCATGTCAGACGCTGAAAAATGGAAAACGATGTTCGAATTCATCACCTGGGGCGGTGCCGCCCTGTCACTTATCGGCCTGGCTGGGCTGGTTTGGTGCATTCTGCATGTCATGAAAGCCCGCAAATCCGGCCTGTCTGACGATGAACTGCGCGCCGTTGTTCAACGGGTGCTGCCCTGGAACATGGGCGCGCTCTTTTTGTCGGTGATAGGTCTTATGCTGGTTATACTTGGAATCTCGTTCGGTTGACTGCGGCCATCAAACCGGCAGATTGTCGAAACGCGCTTCCATAACGTCCTCGCACAGGGCCGCATCCAGACGGCGCAGGCGCGCAGGAACCTCAACACCCTGCAGACGCATCTTCTCGATGACCTTTGTGACACTGGGCTGAAGGGCAAGGCGGGTATCAACACTGGCGCCCTTCAGTTTTTTCTCAAGTTGTTCGGCTTCGGAATACAAATCGATTCTCGGCATATCCATCCTCCCAAATGTCATCAGTTACCTATAATTTAGTAACGGTTTTAAGACTTACATCACTCTGTTATTCTATCGCGCGAATATTCGCGCGACCGCCCCCTAATATCGGCGCGCTTTCGCAGGATGCCAGAATTTTAGCCCAACTTTGCCGCTTCTGCCTTGACCGGCATCAAATCACCAAATGTTGATTGCTTCACATTCCGTTATTAATATATGACTAAGACCTAACCGGCGGAGGAAACCATGACGCCCAAAGTGAAAGCATTTTTTGACGCCGAGACATTCACGGTGTCTTATCTGGTTCAGGATCCTGAAGGCGATGCCTGCGCGATCATAGATAGTGTTCTGGATTTCGATCACGCATCCGGCCGGACCAATACGCGATCTGCGGATGAGATCATCAGATATGTCCAATCCAATTCGTTGCGAACCGAATGGATTCTGGAAAGCCATGTCCATGCCGACCACCTTTCAGCAGCCCCCTATTTGCAGCAGAAACTCGGAGGCAAGATTGGCATCGGTGATCAAATCGTCGCCATCCAGGAAACTTTCGGGAAAATTTTCAACGAGGGTACCGAGTTTCAGCGCGATGGTAGCCAGTTCGACGCCTTGTTCCGCGACGGCGACGGATTTCATGTCGGTCAAATGAGAGGTGACGTCTTGCACACCCCCGGCCATACGCCCGCCTGCATGACCTATGTCATCGGCGACGCGGCATTTGTCGGAGACACACTGTTCATGCCGGATTTTGGCACCGCGCGATGCGACTTTCCCGGTGGATCGTCCGGAGATTTGTACAACTCGATCCAGAGGATCCTTTCACTGCCGGATGCGACACGCATCTTTGTCGGGCATGACTACAAAGCTCCTGGGCGGGACGAGTTTGCGTGGGAAACAACTGTTGAAGAGCAAAAAGCCTTGAACGTGCATATCGGGCAAGGTCGACCTATCGAGGAATTCGTTGAAATGCGCGACGCCCGCGATGCCACTTTGGCCATGCCGCGGCTGATCCTGCCCTCTTTACAAGTCAATATGCGGGCGGGTCAGATGCCGCCTGAGGATGAGAATGGCGACGTGTTCCTGAAACTACCAGTGAACAAACTTTAGACGGCTAGAGCCGAACTTCTTGGGGGAACAAATCAGTGTATTCAGAATGGATATGGGGACTGGTAGGCGGCCTGTTGATTGGTCTTGGCGCAGCAGTTTACCTGCTTGGAAACGGTCGTGTAATGGGGGCGAGCGGTATCCTGGGAGGGCTTGTCGATCGCTCTGACCGCTCGGCCGAGCGGCTGTATTTCCTCGCTGGGATGATTGGGACGCCGTTGATGCTAAGCCTGTTTTTGTCGCCGGGGCCGCAGACAAACCTGACCTCGAATTTGACGGTTGTGATCGGGGCTGGGCTGCTTGTCGGTATCGGGACACGAATTGCCAACGGATGCACCTCTGGACATGGGGTGTGCGGCATTTCCCGGTTTTCGGTGCGCGGGATCGTGGCAACGATCCTTTACATTGCGGCCGGGGCAGTGACGCTGGCCTTGTTTCGCCATGTCTGGGGGTTGATCTGATGCGCAATCTGATATCGCTTCTTTCGGGCTCTTTGTTCGGAGCAGGCCTGTTGATTTCCGGCATGACTGACACAACCAAGGTGCAGGGGTGGCTGGATATTTTCGGCAACTGGGATCCGACACTCGCATTTGTGATGGGGGGAGCCATTGTGCCCATGATGATCGCATGGAGGCTGGTTCCAGATCGCAAACCGCTGTCGGGTGGGAATTTCCCGACAATGGTGCAGCATGAACTGGATCGCCGCCTTATCATCGGATCGGTCATGTTTGGCATGGGATGGGGATTAGCGGGACTGTGTCCCGGTCCAGCCATCGCGTCTCTTACGTATGGCGGAACCGGAGGCGTTGTGTTTCTGATTTCCATGCTCGCAGGGATGTATGCCGCTCCTGCCGTAGGTGCAAAACTGGACAGAACCGTAAACGCGACCTAAGCAGTAGCCATGGAGATTCGACCGATAACCCCCCGCTATGCCGTCTCGCCGCAAATTTCGGTCGAGGATGTTCCCACTATTGTCGAGGCAGGCTTTGTCAAAGTGATCTGCAACCGGCCGAACAGCGAAGTTCCCGAGGATCTCCAGTCAGATGCTATCGGACAGGCCGTGCGTGCTGCCGGGTTGGAATACGAAGTGCTAGAGCTGACGCATCAGACCATGACGCCCGAAAACGTCTCCTTGCAACGTGACCTGGCAGAATCCTGTGCCGGTCCGGTACTCGCATATTGTGCATCGGGCACGCGTTGTTCTGTGATCTGGGCATTGGGGCAGTGCGAAAGCATGAGCACCGAAGACATCCTTCAGGCGACGACCAAGGCAGGCTATGCGTTGGACAACCTACGTCCAACCTTGGAAGAAATACGCAGATCAGTGACTTGAGCCGTCTGCTAACTGCCTTTCAGCGCGCTTTCATCCCCAGATAAACCAGCCAGTTGAGATATCTCGGCAACCATGTGTTCCGAATTCTCGAGGTTCAATTCTGTCCCCTCTTGGCCCAGCGCGCCGGGGGAAAATGGCATTATTTCCTGCCCGTGTTCGGTTGGCCCCTCTTCGTGTATACTGGCTGAACTCGCCTCAAGGAACTCATTTGCTTCGGGCTGGGAAAATGTCTGAGTTTGGTAGGTTTCGTTCAGGCGCACCGCACGCAGCCCTCCGCATTGGCCGAGTCGTCCGATCGCGGCCCGGCTGCGGTCGATCGCCACAATCTCGGTACGATCCAGCCGCGCCCCGATCAATGGCAACACATCCCCCACCGCCAGTTCTGTAAGCGTCGCCAGAGACAAGGGCATCCGGCAGACCACCGTATTCAAATCTGCCCTCAACACGCCCGATGCCTGATCAAGCCTGCCCTCTGGCTCATCATGAATCACCTCCGTCTCGGCCGTTTCAGCCGGTCGGATGGGCAACAGTACTGAAAGCTGACCTTGTCTCAGCCCACCGCCAAGTTCGACTGTCAGTTCAAAAACTCGGTATTCCTCTTCCATCATCGCCAGGGTCAAAGTTCGCAGATCTGCAAGGCGCGAAGCATATTCAAAACCGATCAGGCACATGCGGTCACTCGCCGTTTCGACAAGTGATGCCGCGCGAGACAGCCCCTCTTCGATCCAAGGGGACACCATGGCCGCGTCCGTATCGGTGAACCCCCGCGCAGAAGGCGCTCCGGGCATCACCTCGCCTATTGTCTGAGCCTGCACGACAGCCGACACTAACCCTATATCCATGCAGATCGCAGACAAGCTGCTGTCAGAGCCTGAAAAGAGCAGCAATATCCAATCCTCATCCAAAGACTGTGTCAGCCCACCTGGTGGCCGACAGGATTGTTTGGCGCCAATAACCGACAACGGCATCTGCAAACGATCTTCTGCCGCGCGCGCAAAAGCCAGACGCAGCGCACGGAGGATCGAGCGAGGCTTGTCACCCTTTTCCTCCTGACTGATCGAAAGCTTGCGCGCCAGAGCCGCGCTGACAGATTGCGTCATGCCTAAAACCGCTGATTGTTCCTGCATTCTCTTTCAGGTCTAACCCGGCGATAGTTACCAACCTGTTTATACAGCCGTCACTGCGCAGCCTGTCGGTAGGCCTGTGGCAGCCTGACCCGGAACGCAGCCCCACCATGGCCGGGCAAGTAGCTGATATCGCCCCCCAGTCTTTGCATAATCTCACGGCAGATCGCTAATCCCAGCCCCGCACCACCTGCCTTGTCGCCTCCGACGCGGGCAAATTTCTCAAAAACCATCTGCCGGGCATCTGGAGGAATGCCAGTGCCGTTATCAGCAAAATCAATGACGACCTGCCCCCCGACATCATGCGCGGAAATGGTCAGAACCGGTTCTTTGGCATCACAATATTTCTGAGCGTTCGAAATCAGGTTGATAAACACCTGCCCCAGACGGTCCAAATCCGTATGCAGGAGAACGCGTTCGGAGGTTTTCGACCGCCGGACGGTTAGTTTCTGGCTGGTTCCAGCCAAGGCACTGGACACAGCACGATCCAAAACCGACCGCAGGGTGTCACCGCTCTTGTTCAAATTGACTCGCCCACTTTCCAGAACGCTCAGGTCCAGCAAGTCATCCAGCAGCCGTGTCAACCGAAGCGCCTCGTCATGGATGATGGCAGCGTAACGCGTTCTTTCTTCGCTGGTCAGACCTTCGGTATCCCGCATGATCTCGGAAAATGCTCGGATCGAGGTCATGGGGGTTCGCAATTCGTGGCTGACTTGGCTGAGGAACCCGTCCTTCTGTTCGGAAATTTGCGTCAGCTTGGTGTTCGCCTCACGCAACTGACGCGCCGTACGGCTGAGTTCAGCGGATTTCGCTTCCAGTTGGCTGGAGTATTCCAACATCTGCGCGGATTCGTCAGCCACAGCGAGCAAATCCTCGACCGAAACGGAGGAACCACCAACAATCTGCCCGATCATCGCATGCGCTGTCGCCGCCCCGACCGAGCCGCTGAGTTCACGTTCCAACCGCTCCAAAAACCCTGGCGTAGGTTCGGGCAGGCTGGACCGCCCACCCTGCTGTTCGGCCTGTGCCTGAAAGAACTCTTGCGCCGGACCTGCGCCCAAAATGCGCTGGGTCATGATCATCAGGTCTTCGCTTTGTGCCACCGATCCGGTCCAACCGCGCAGCGCGACCGAATGGTCGAATACGTTGACGAATTGCGCGCCCTGCAACCGTTCAAGCGGGCTTGGGAAGCTCAGCAAAGAGGCCGCACAAAATGCCAGCGTGTTCAGCGACAGCGACCACAACACAGCGTGCACCATCGGGTCCATTCCGTCGATCCCGAACAAGGCCTGCGGGCGCAGCCAGCCCCATCCGAACGGTCCGTTCTGCAGGACACTATCCGACATAATCGCGCTGCCCATGCCGGGCAACAACAGCGTGTAGATCCACAACAAGAACCCGACCGTCAGCCCGACCAAAGCGCCTGTTCGCGTCGCCCCGCGCCAGAACAGCCCGCCAACCAGCGAAGGCAAAATCTGGGAAATCCCGGCAAAGGCCACCAGACCAATCGAGGCCAGCGCGGCCCCGCCGCCGGAAATGCGGTAATACGAGAACCCAAGCACCATGATCACGGCGATTGAAATCCGCCGGGACAGCAAAACCACATTGCGGACATCACCGGATACGGCGCCAGCGCCCTCCTGCTGGCTAAACCAGATCGGCATCACGACGTGATTTGACACCATGGTCGATAGGGCCATTGCCGTGACAATCACCATCGATGTGGCGGATGAAAAGCCGCCAATAAAGGACAGCATCGCCAGCCATTCATTGCCCTGCGACAGGGGCACCGTCAGCACGAACAGATCCGGATTCGATCCTTCGGGCAAAAGGTCCAATCCTACGACCGCGATAGGCACGACAAAGAGGCTCATCAACAGCAGATACAGGGGGAAGGCCCATGCGGCTGTCCTCAGATGCCCTTCATCGGCGTTCTCGACCACCATCACCTGAAACATCCTCGGCAGACACACAAAGGCCGCAGCCGATAGAAATATAAACGTGGTCCAGCGTCCGGCATTCACATTCCACTGCCCGATCTCAGAGGCATCGATGCGGTCCATCATCGGACCGACTCCTCCGGCTATACCCCAGACAACGAAAATGCCCACGGCCAGCAGCGCAAAAAGTTTAACGACAGATTCCAATGCGATGGCCGTGACAACGCCATGATGGCGTTCGTTGGCATCCAGATTGCGGGTACCGAACAGAATGGCGAACACCGCCAGCCCCGCCGCAACCCAGAACACACTGGACCCTTCGCGGTAAAGACCGCTTGGGTCGGCCTCGGCAAAGATTGAGAATGACAGCGTAATGGATTGAAGTTGCAGCGCAATATAGGGCGTTCCGCCCAACACGGCCAGAATTGTGACGCAAATCGCCAGAGTGTTCGACTTGCCATAGCGAGACGAAATCAGGTCAGCGATTGAGGTCACCCTCTGGCTGCGGCCAACTCGAACCAGCTTGCGCAATCCCCACCACCAACAGATCATGACCAACGTGGGTCCCAGATAGATCGTTACGAACTCCAGCCCCGACCGGGCGGCGTTCCCTACCGCGCCATAAAAGGTCCAGGCGGTACAATAGATCGACAGCGACAGCGTGTAGATCAACGGAGATCGCAGCCACGCCCCCCTGCCCGCCGCGGCCATTCTGTCGGCGGCAAATGCGACGCTGAACAACAGCACCACATAGCCTAAACAAACCAGGATCAGCACGTTCAGCGTTGCCATCAGTCTTGGCCTGGCTCGGAATCATCGCCGGTTGATATGCGTCTTGCGGCGAACCCAAAGAGAACGCTGACAACGATCAAAACCGCCCAGCATGTGAAGATATAGAGAATCGCAGAAGACAGCGGCACTCCGTCCGCTGCATCGCCCCCACGCGGCCACAGCAACGGAATCGCAATCAGCGCGCCCCCCAATATGGGCAATAAACGGGCGGCGTCGGTTAGCCTGCGTCGGCGGTAACTTTGGCGCTCAAGAAACAGCGACGGCCGCGCACCAGATGGTTGGCGGTCGTCCTGCATGCTCATGACCGCGAGGCCTGCGCGTGCAAATCGCGGACGGCGGTCAGAACTTCTGCATTGGAAAACGGCTTTGTCATGAACCGGCTGACCCCTGCATTCTCGGCCATCTCACGATCTTTCGATTGGCCACGAGCCGTTAGCATCAGAACCGGAAGATTTCGCAGTTCTTCGAGTTCGCGCAAGTCGCGCAAAATCTCCATCCCGCTTTTGCCCGGCAGCATCACATCCAGAATCACAAGATCGGGCTTCGCGCCCTGAATCACCAGCAGCGCATCCGTCCCTTCAGCATGCGTTTCAACCTGCCATCCCTCGCGGGTCAGCAAAAACCGAATGGCTTCAGCAATGTTCGGCTCATCCTCGATCAACAGAACCTTTCGGCTCATATATTTCATTCCTCCCCGAGACGGGCTGCACCACTGTCAACCTGTCCGAAACAGCTTATGCGCAGTGTCACGAAACTGTCAAAAACCTTCGCTCAGAATCGAGGGCTCTCGGCGCGATTCACAGTCCTTATTGGGGCAGACCCGGCAACTTGGGCCAACATGGGCAACCGCCTGACTGCCCTGAGGGCTTTCTTCGACGGATCGAACCAGCATGACAGAACGATAAACCGGCGCATCATCATAGCCGGAAATGGATTGCGGCCAGGCATAGGCATAACAATCGAATTCCGCGGCCGTTCGCCCCAACTGAACGATCCGTTTTCGGATCGGAACCAGCGGCCGGTTCAGCGCCTGAAACAGCGGCCACAGAGGACACGCCTCGCCGAACCTGGGCATGGCAAAACCGGGCACCGATTTGCTGAACAAAATGCTGCCTGAGGCATCGCATATCACCAGCCCGGTCGGGCGCGACAAATACCCTTTGGGCAAGGCGGCCAGCCGCCTCAGCACGGTGGCGATGTCGACTGAATACTCTGTTGCCAAAAGCAAAGGATCTGTAACTCCCCGATCCAAAGCCCCTTTGAGCGCATCCAGAGGCAAAAGCCGAGCGTCGGATTCGTAGACGTCCAGAATATCCCGCGCCACTTTTCGCGCGGCAGAGGAATCAATCTCATTCAGATTAACATCCGCGCTTCCCCCTCCGGTTTCGATTTCCGGGAAATGGTGATCATGCCTGTCAAAAAATGCTTCGACATCTTCCAGAGGGACGCCGCGACGATCCTCGGCCCCCTCGGAATCATCCAGATAGGCCACCAGCGATTTGGAGCTATCGGCCAGCCGTTCGGCATCCTGGTGCAGGTTCCGGTGGAATCGGTCTTGCCACTCGGGTTCAATCTCTTGCGTTTCAGCAAGAATGGCAGCGGTGGAACGAATCGCGGCGGCTGTCGAAAGGACCTCGTGCATGGATGCTGCCAGATGCGGATCGTGCGTCAAACGATCCGACAGGGTTTCAATCGTTCGCTCTAACGACACCACTCGGCTGTGCATTTGCGCCAAAACGCCCGCCCACCCTGGAAACCTACTTGCGAACTCCTCAAGCCCGTCCACTTCGGCTTTCTGGCCAACAGCATCTGCCGCAGCCTCGCGCAGCGCAGAAATCAGCGTCGCCTCGATCCCCTGGGTTAGCACCGAAGGCTCAACGGTCAGGGCCGCAGCGATATCCACCAGCAGCTTTCCTCCGATCCTGCGGCGGTTATGCTCGATCAGGTTCAGATAGGATGCCGAGATTCCAACCTGCCGTGCAAGCTGGGCCTGACGCAATCCTGCGATCTGCCGCCTTTCGCGAATACGGCTGCCTGTTAACGTGTCCCGCAAAATTTTCCTCTTTTTCCGCTGGCTCCTTTGGTCAACCTCAGAAGCATTTTCAAAACTATTATTTAAATATAAGTCTTTAGCAATTAATTTTCTTGAGCAATTTACTTTCTTCACAAACGCATCCCGCAGTTCCAAACACCCGGACCACGGTGTAACCCATTTGCATATTTCGAAAATCACAGGCCTTCCCCTTCTATTTTCGGAAAAACACCTGCACCATGGACATATGAGCGACCCAGCCTTTGAATATGCGCCGATCGGATTGGTCGAGTTGGAGAACCGCGTGATCCGCCGGTGCAATCTGCAGTTCGCACGCACTTTCGGCGGTGAAGAGGCCGATTACCGCAACATGCCCCTGCTACATCTCTACCCTTCTGTCGCAGATTGGGAACGTATCGGCGCACGTAGCCTGCAAATCATGCGCGACACCGGATATTACACGGATGAGAGGGTCATGCGTCGCCGGGATAGCGACTTATTCTGGTGCCGCGCGCGCGGACGCTCGCTAACGCCTGAAGATCCATTCCGCCATGGCATCTGGAGTTTTTCGGATATTTCCGAGGAACGCCCTTTGGTCGAGCTAACCAGCCGTGAGCGCGAGGTAGCCATTCTGTCCTGCAAGGGCTTGTCGGCCAAGGAAATCGGTGCGGAACTGAACCTGAGCTATCGTACAATCGAAGCCTACCGTGCGCGGCTGCTTGAAAAATTCGGGGCACGTAAACTGCCTGAACTGGTTGCGAAACTCTCCGGAATGCCGCTGTAACGCTGTTTACCACTGGTAATCTTCAGCAAAACCCCCATCTGACAGGCCGAGACTGTGCTTTTCATGGCCGTACGCTTAGCTTATAACGCTGCGTAATCAGACCAAAGCCCGCGCGAAACAGACGGGCCAAAGGGGAACCGTCGAGGACACTCATGACAGATACCAAACACGAAGCGGATGTGGCGTTTATCAAGGCACTGGCCGAACTGCTGCGGGAAAACGACCTGACCGAGTTGCAGGTAAAGCGTGATTATGGCGAAGATGACAGCTTGAACGTACGCGTTAGCCGCATGTCACCCGTCGCCGCTCCGGTCCAGGTTGCGGTCCCGGCGGCCGCGCCAGCCGCAGCCCCGGCAGCCGCACCTGCAGCAGCTGAAGCACCCGCAGCAAGTGACGATCCAGCCAGCCATCCGGGCGCTGTGACTTCGCCCATGGTCGGCACCGTGTACATGCAGCCCGAGCCGGGTGCGCCGTCCTTCATCTCCGTCGGTGCCAGTGTTTCCGAAGGCGACACGCTGCTGATCGTCGAAGCGATGAAAACCATGAACCACATCCACGCGCCTAAATCCGGCACTATCAAGCGTATTTTGGTGGGTGATGGCGATGCTGTGGAATTCGGCACTCCTCTGGTCATTGTTGAGTAAGGCGGCCCCATGTTCGACAAGATCCTGATTGCCAACCGAGGCGAGATCGCCCTGCGCGTCATCCGCGCCGCACGCGAGATGGGGATTAAGACAGTCGCCGTCCATTCAACCGCAGACAGCGACGCGATGCATGTGCGCATGGCGGACGAATCGGTCTGTATCGGCCCCCCGCCCAGCCCACAAAGCTATCTGTCGGTGCCTGCGATCATCTCAGCCTGCGAGATCACTGGCGCTCAGGCGATCCACCCAGGCTACGGCTTTTTGTCTGAAAATGCCGAGTTTGTGCAGATCGTCGAAGATCACGACATCACCTTCATTGGACCCACCGCTGAGCATATCCGCGTGATGGGTGACAAGATCACCGCCAAGGACACGATGAAGGCCTTGGGCGTTCCCTGTGTGCCTGGTTCAGATGGTGGCGTGCCGGATCTGGCCGCAGCCAAGCGGATCGGTGAAGAATTCGGCTATCCTGTAATCATCAAGGCCACCGCCGGTGGCGGCGGACGCGGCATGAAAGTCGCGATGAGTGCGGATGAGATGGAAAGCGCCTTTATGACCGCGCGCGCCGAAGGCAAAGCCGCCTTTGGAAATGACGAGGTATATATTGAGAAATACCTGACCACGCCGCGCCACATCGAGATTCAGGTCTTTGGCGATGGCAAGGGCCAAGCGGTTCATCTGGGCGAGCGCGACTGTTCCCTGCAGCGCCGCCACCAAAAGGTATTCGAAGAGGCACCCGGCCCCTGCATCACCCCCGAAGAACGCGCAAGGATCGGTAAGGTCTGTGCCGATGCGGTTGCCAAGATCAACTATATCGGTGCAGGTACGATCGAATTTCTGTACGAAAATGGCGACTTCTATTTCATCGAGATGAACACCCGCCTACAGGTCGAGCACCCGGTCACTGAGGGCATCTTTGGCGTAGATCTGGTGCGCGAACAAATCCGCGTTGCCGCTGGTCAGCCAATGTCATTCGGTCAGGAAGATCTGAAAATCAATGGTCACGCCATCGAGGTTCGGATCAACGCCGAGAAATTGCCAAACTTCTCACCCTGCCCCGGAAAAATCTCGGCCTACCATGCGCCGGGCGGTCTGGGTGTGCGGATGGATTCAGCGTTGTATGACGGGTACACGATCCCGCCCTACTACGACTCACTGATCGCCAAACTGATCGTGCAGGGCCGCGACCGACCCGAAGCACTGGCCCGTCTGGAACGCGCATTGGGAGAGTTGATCGTGGACGGAATCGACACGACGGTTCCCTTGTTCCACGCGCTGCTGCAAGAAAGTGACGTCCAAAGCGGTGATTATAACATCCACTGGCTGGAGCACTGGCTTGCGGAGAATATGGCCGACTAAATCTGCTGGGTCGGAAGGTTACCGCTTTCCGACCCTGAGGCGCCTGGCATGAGCCTTTCCCCGGAATTACTGCTCCATGGATATTCCATCGGTATCTTCCCGATGGCTGAACATCGCGATGATCCGGACCTGTTCTGGGTTGATCCTAAGTTTCGCGGCATCTTCCCTCTGGACGGATTTCACATCTCACGCAGCTTGGCCCGCAGGATTCGGAACTGTGGGTACACGGTGTCAATCAACAGGGATTTTGCCGGCGTTGTTGATGGCTGCGCTGATCGCACGGATACCTGGATCAATCAGGAACTTCGCACCCTTTACCAAAAGCTGAACCAATCCGGTCACGCCCATTCACTGGAAATCTGGGACGGCCCGAATTTGGTTGGGGGCGTTTATGGCGTTACTCTTGGCGCTGCCTTCTTTGGTGAAAGCATGTTTTCCCGACGCAAGGATGCCTCAAAAATTGCGCTTGCTTATCTGGTCGACCGGTTGCGGTCCTGCGGGTTCAAACTGTTCGATACACAGTTTTTAACCGCGCATCTCGCCTCGCTCGGCGCGATTGAGGTGCCGCGGGCACAGTATCGGAACGCGCTGGAAGAGGCAGTGACTATTGCAGCAGATTTCTCTGCTGATCTCGATCAATCGCCGGATGGCGTGATACAGCGGATCACCCAGACGTCATAGCGCGAATGATCAAGCGCATTCAGGGCTGGCGAGGTGGCAATCATCCACCCGTCAAACAGCTGATCCGTTCCGCCTTGTTCCCAAATGGTCAGGTAGGCAAACGCGTCCCCTGTTGGGTTATCTGCAGGATAGCGGCAATCACCCAGCGCGACATCCAGCCCAAAGACTGTCTTGGATTGGCCGTTTTGCAGTTCGACATCAACGGTCTGGCCATTGACCTTATCCAGCCCTCTGAGCATTGCACCCGGTCCAGATTGAACCTTTTGCTGTGCCGCTACCCCAGAGGCTGCCAGAATTGCCGCGATCAGAGCATATCGCTTCATTCGCCGCCATCTCCGGCGACGAACTTAACCAAAAGCGAAATCAGGCTGACTGCGCCCTGTGTATCCTCGACCTGATCGCCCGGTTCAAAGTTAAAGAGCGATCCGCCTGGCATGACTTCTACAAAGTTACCACCCAGCAACCCTTCGGATGAGATCACGATAGCACTGTCATCGGGGACTAAAATTCCATCAGAAATCGCAAAAGTCGTGTCCGCCCGGTAGGTTTCCGGGTTCAGGGCCACCCCTGTCACGGTGCCGATTTTGACCCCGGCAAGCCGCACGTCCGTTCCGACGCCGACGCCTTCGAGCGAGCGGAAAGAGGCGTTAAGCTCATAACCAGAACCGCCCTGGGACAGGCCTGTCGACTGGCTCGCATAGACGCCAAACGCTATTGCCCCGGCCAGGACGGCGCCTCCGACCAAAACTTCTGAAACTTTGTAAGATGACATTGCTCGCCTCGTCTTATTCCGGGTTCCAGGCCTCATAATCCGAACGCTCGACCGGATCCGGGCGGCGCAAAGACCCCGCCGGTGCATAAGCAAGCGCGGTTCCTGTCAGGTTTTCCTGATGCGGTTTTTCCCAGGATTTATGTGCCAGAGGTTTGTCGGTTGGAGGTTCGTCCCAGGTGCGGTGCAACCAACCGTGCCAATCGGGATCAACCCTGCTGGCCTCGGCCTCGCCGTTGAAGATCACCCAACGCCTGCTGTCATCCGCGGTACGATAAAATATATTACCTTCATTATCTTCACCGACTTTCACGCCTTTGCGCGCGGTGTAAATCTGGGTGTTCAGGGTGGCCCCGTTCCACCAGGTCACGGCGCGCAAAAGACTGTTCAGGATTCCCATCGGCTGCCTCCGGCATTTTTGTCTCTGCAGATATGGACCAAAGGTCCGCCAAGGTCCAGTGCTAGGGTAACGTTGCGCATCAATCCGGCAAAACTGCGGTCACTTCAATCTCGATGCGGTCCTCTGGCGTGATCAGGTTGCATTCGGTCACTGTCGCCGCCGGCGGGTTTTCACCAAATGCCTCAACCAGCAAGGGCCAGCACAGTTCAAATTCTGACATGTCCGGAAGGTAGTAGTTTACCCGAACCACATGCGCCAAATTTGATCCAGCCTCATCCAAGGCCTTTTCAATCGCCTGCAGCGCGGATTTGCACTGTCCGACGATATCTTTGGGAATGATTTCGCCTTGTGCGCAGGTTCCGGCAACAAAGACAAAACCGTTTGCAACCACTGCCCGGCAATAGCCGACTTTGGCCTCATATTGGCCGCCCGAGGAAATTCGCCTTATCGTCATCCTGCCCTCCCAAACACAAAATGGCGCGGGATCACCGCGCCATCTGTTGCAATTCAAATTCTGTGATTACCCGGCCGAAGCCGATTCCGCCGCATCCGCATAGATGATCAGCGGCTGTTTGTCTGAAGATACAGCCTCTTCGTTAACGACAACCTCGGTCACGTTCTTCATGCCAGGCAATTCGAACATCGTGTCCAGAAGGATATCTTCAAGGATCGAGCGCAGCCCGCGTGCACCGGTCTTCCGTTCAATGGCGCGTTTGGCGATAGCCTTGAGCGCATCGTCGGTAAAGCCCAGCTCGGCATCTTCCAGTTCGAACAGACGCTGATACTGTTTGACCAGCGCGTTCTTGGGTTTGGTCAGAATGGTGACCAGCGCATCCTCGTCGAGATCTTCAAGCGTGGCCAGAACTGGCAGACGTCCGACAAATTCCGGGATCAGACCGAATTTCAGCAGGTCTTCAGGCTCCAGATCTTTGAAAATCTCACCCACGCCGCGGTCATCATTGTCCCGCACATCGGCACCAAAGCCCATGGCCGAGCCTTTGCCGCGCTGTGCGATAATTCTATCCAGACCCGCAAAGGCACCACCGCAGATGAACAGGATATTCGTCGTGTCCACTTGCAGGAATTCCTGCTGCGGATGCTTGCGTCCACCTTGCGGCGGAACACTGGCGACGGTGCCTTCCATCAGCTTCAGCAGCGCCTGCTGCACGCCCTCGCCCGACACGTCGCGCGTAATCGAGGGATTCTCGGATTTGCGCGTGATCTTGTCGACCTCATCGATGTAAACGATGCCGCGCTGCGCGCGTTCGACATTGTATTCGCTGGCCTGTAACAACTTGAGGATGATATTTTCGACATCCTCGCCCACATAACCGGCTTCGGTCAGCGTGGTCGCATCGGCCATGGTAAAGGGCACATCTAGAATGCGCGCCAGAGTTTGCGCCAACAACGTCTTGCCGCAGCCTGTCGGGCCGATCAACAGGATGTTGGATTTGGCCAGCTCGATATCGCTGCCGGCCTTCTGAGCGTGATTCAATCGTTTATAGTGGTTGTGAACCGCCACTGACAGAACCCGCTTGGCCGTAGCCTGACCGATCACATAATCGTCCAGAACTCCGCAGATGTCTTTCGGCGTCGGCACTCCGTCAGAAGATTTCAGCCCGTTGGCTTTCGTCTCTTCGCGGATGATGTCCATACACAGCTCGACGCATTCATCACAGATGAACACGGTCGGACCTGCAATCAGCTTACGCACCTCATGCTGGCTTTTGCCACAGAAGCTGCAGTAGAGCGTGTTTTTGCCGTCACCGCCTGAATTCGTCGCCATGATCTACCTTTCGGGCTCCATCCTATGCCCCTTGCGGGGCCGCGCTTGCGCCTGTTCGTGCAGCTTAGGCCAGCACTGTGGCGGCTACAATCTCAAAATACCCCCCGTATCGGCGACACGAGGGGTCTGGGCTTAGCCCTCTTCGCCGCTCATCTTGGCGCGGTTTTCAACGATCTCGTCGATGTGACCCCATTCCTTAGCCTCTTCCGGGCTCATGAAGTTGTCACGGTCCAGCGCCTTTTCAACAGCCTTTTTGGTCTGTCCAGTATGGCGTACATAGATATCATACAGGCGATCCTTCAGCTTTTGCGTCTCAGCTGCGTGGATCATGATATCGCTTGCCTGCCCCTGATATCCGCCACTGGGCTGGTGCACCATGATGCGGCTGTTCGGCAGGGAAAAGCGCATGCCCTTCTCACCACCGGCCAGCAGAACCGACCCCATCGAGGCCGCTTGACCGATCACCAATGTGGAACATTTCGGTTTGATATACTGCATTGTGTCGTAAATCGACAAACCGCTGGTGACCACGCCACCCGGCGAGTTGATGTAGATCGAGATTTCCTTGTTCGGGTTCTCCGCCTCAAGGTGCAGCAGCTGAGCAACCACAAGATGGCTCATCCCGTCGTGGATCGGGCCGTTGATAAAGATGATCCGCTCTTTCAGAAGGCGCGAGAAGATATCATATGCGCGCTCACCCCTGCTGGTCTGCTCAACGACCATTGGGACAAGCGTGTTCATGTATGTGTCAACGGGATCGAACATAAGAAACCTGCCTGCTTTGCTATGGATCGGGACACTACCCGAAAATCTGTTACCTGAGTCTTAGTATCGCCACAGTGGGGCTGCAAGGGGTGCAGGAAACTTCATGCCCTGCAAATGCAAATTGATATTCAGCGGTGACTAAAGCGATACGCTCTTCAAAGTCGAAATCTGCGTCGAACTCTCACAAGTTCCCCTTTTCCCCTCACCTCATTTTGGTTCATGCATATGAGAGTAAATGTTCATAACTAGCTGACTTGCGACCTTCTCCAGGCAGCAACACAAACAGGCGCCCAAAGTGTGGGCTGGTAAGGAAACAGAGGATGGCCCTTCCACAACTTTCACAGGAAACATCTCCGGAAAATTTCGACAAAATGGTTGAGAACGCAACGCATGCTGCAAATTTTCTCAAGGCCATCAGCCACGAAGGGCGTCTCATGATCCTGTGCCACCTGGTATCGGGAGAAAAGTCAGTAACAGAACTGGAAGAGCTGCTTTCGGCGCGGCAAGCCGCTGTTTCGCAACAACTGTCGCGGTTGCGACTTGAAGGGTTGGTGACGCCTCGCCGCGAAGGCAAGGCGATCTTTTATAGACTTGCCGATGAACGGCCACGCCGGATGTTAGAGGTTGTCTACGAACTCTTTTGCAACGAAGAATAAGAGCAATCCGCTATCCCGGCTACTTACGACTTACTTTTGGAACAGTCTTGATAGCCGGCGGACATGGCCATTAGCAAACTGTCATAGTGCGAAATTCCTGTGTCAAAACTCACGCCTACGGGATCCAATTCAAAGATCGTGGCCCCGGTTCCTTCGATCGCTGTCCGTACCAGCCTTGTGTCAAATTGTGGCTCGGAAAAGGCACAAACAATTCCTTCATGCTCAACCTTTTCACGCAAAGCCGCCAATCGCGCCGGCCCGGGAGAGGACGCATCGCCAAGACTGACTGCGCCGGATGACTCCAGCCCAAATCGCTTTTCGAAATACTGATAGGCATCATGAAACGTTATGAATGACAGCGTCTGCATATCTGTCAGATCTGTCATAATTTTTTCTTTCAGTTCAATCAGTTCCCGATCTGCGGTCGCCGCGTTCTGCTGATAAGAATCGGCGTTTTCAGGGTCCGCCTCTGAGAGCGTTGCGGCAATTACCTGAACCCAGATACGTGCATTTTCGGGATCCAGCCAGGCGTGGGGGTCTACCCCTTCGTGATCATGGCCATGGTCGTCTGCATGGCCCGCATGGTCGTCGTGATCGTCATGACCCGCATGATCGTCGTGACCCGCATGATCGTCGTGACCCGCATGATCGTCGTGATCCGCGTGATCGTCGTGGCCATCATGATCCGCACGGTCATCATGGTCATCATGATCGGTCGCATCCCGGAATTCATAGAGAATTGTTCCATCCGCATCCAACAAAGAGACATGCAGCGCATCCGGCGACAGCGCGCCCAAGGGTTTAACCAGCCAAGGGGTCAGCTCTTCTCCGGTCCAGAAAACGATCTCGGCGGATTGCAAAGACCGCGCCTCAGAAGGCCGCATAGCGTGATCATGAGGTGACGCGCCGGGTGGAATGATCAAGCTGGGCTCACCCACGCCGTCCATCACCCGGGCGACCAGCGAATGGACAGGCGCAATATCGACGGCCACGCTTGGCGCCTCGGCAATGGCTTGGCCTGCAAACGCGATTGAGAACAAATACAGTGTGGGTCGGAACATATTCCCTCCGAGATGATATGTTATTACATTCGTTGAGCGCTTGTTAATCCGGACGTTATTACATATCAAGTTGAAAATTATTGGAGTCCCGCCATGAGCACTGTTGGATTCAGACAACACGATCACGCCCACTGCGTTCACACTGCGCTGTCTCAGGCCGAAAACAAGTGCAGAACAAAGCGCCTGCAATTCACCACTGTCCGACGCCGTGTTCTTGAGATTCTGTTGGAAAAGCACCGGGCAATGGGCGCATATGACATTCTGGCTGTGCTAGCTGCAGAAGGGCTCGGGTCGCAACCTCCGGTCGCGTATCGTGCACTGGATTTCCTTGTGCAAAACGGGTTCGTGCATCGTATCGAGCAACTGAATGCCTATACAGCCTGCGCCCACCCGACCCATGACCATGTCCCCGCGTTTCTGATCTGCAGGTCCTGCAAAGCGGTGGCTGAAACGGAAACCGAGCTGACACAGGGCCGATTGGGCGCTGCGGCGAACACCTCGGGGTTTCAAATCGAACGAGTAGTGGTCGAGGCCGAGGGCCTATGTCCCGAATGTGTAGGGTCGGCGGCATGAATACCCCCCTTATTTCATTGAAAAACATGTCCATTCGGATCGACGGCCGCACGATCCTTGAACATGTGAATGCGGCAGTTTCCGAAGCAGAGATCGTGACCATTGTGGGGCCCAACGGATCTGGTAAGTCGACTCTTTTACGGGCGATCATTGGGGCCATTACCCCATCAGAAGGCCAGGTAAGCCGCGCACCCGGCCTGCGCATCGGTTATGTCCCGCAAAAACTGGCTTTGGACGCCGCTTTACCGATGACCGTGCAACGTTTCCTGGGCTTACCCAAACGGATCTCGGCCCGCAAAGCGCTGGATGCCCTAGAACGAGCGGGCGTCCCGGATCTGCGCAACCGGCAAATGACCCAGCTTTCGGGCGGTCAATTTCAACGAGTTCTGCTGGCGCGCGCACTCCTTGATGATCCTCAGGTCTTGCTTTTGGATGAAGCGACGCAAGGCCTGGACCAACCGGGTGCAGCTGCCTTCTATCAACGCATTGAGCAGGTCAGACGCGACCTTGGTTGCGCGATCGTGATGGTCAGTCACGATCTGCACGTTGTCATGGCGGCCTCAGACCGTGTGCTATGTCTGAACGGACATATATGCTGCGAGGGGTCGCCTCATACCGTCGCGGACGCACCTGAATACCGGGCCTTATTTGGCAGCGGAACCAAGGGCATGATGGCCCTTTACCAACATCAACACAGCCATTCGCACGACCATGACCACCACCACGACCAGGAAACAACCAACTGATGTTAGACGATTTTATGGTCCGCGCCGCGCTGGCTGGTATCGGCGTTGCACTCGCGGCGGCCCCTTTGGGGTGCTTTGTGGTATGGCGCAGGATGGCCTATCTGGGCGAGGCCACAGCGCACGCGGCTGTTCTGGGTGTGGCACTGTCTCTGGCATTTTCGCTTCCGATGCTGCCGTCGATTGTGGCGTCAGCGCTTGCCATGGGGCTTACCGTCACGCTTTTGCGTGGCAAGGGGTTGGCGATGGATACATTACTAGGCGTAATAGCGCATACAGCCCTGGCCGCAGGGCTAGTCACCGTCGCCTTGCTGTCCGACGTCCGGCTGGATTTAAATGCCTTTCTGTTTGGTGATATCCTGGCTGTCACCAAAGGCGATTTGGCAACCATTTGGGGTGGCGGCGCGTTGATCCTGGCAGTCATGATCTGGCGCTGGTCAGCCCTACTTGTCGCCACGCTGAACCCAGACATGGCCTATGCATCCGGCATTGACCCAAAGCGCGAGGAGGTGTGGTTGACGCTGACCATGGCGCTGGCCGTTGCCGTGGCAATCAAAGTGGTAGGGGTTCTGTTGATTGCCGCCCTGCTCGTCATCCCGGCAGCCGGCGCGCGGTCTTTGGTGAAAACACCTGAAAATATGGCGTTCGGGGCCGCAATCATCGGATCAGCTGCCGCCCTTGTCGGGCTGTGCGGTGCGTATCTTGCCGACACTCCGGCCGGGCCCAGCATCGTCTGCGCCGCAGCTGTGATCTTCCTGGTGACAGCAGCCATCGGGCCACTTTTTCGTAAAGAATAGAATGCCGGTTCAAAACTCTGGTTCACCATTAGCAAAACTGCTACGAAAATCGGGACTTATACAAAAGGAGAGACCTATGATCCGAGCCGCACTTATTGGACTGGCCCTTTGCACACTCGCCGCATGTGAAACCGCTAAAGGCGCCGGTAAAGATATTGAAAAAGCAGGTGACGCAATTCAGGGCGCAGCCACCGAGGTTCAGGAAAACATCTGATTCCATTCGGAATGTAGCGATCAAGATCGGGCGACATACAAGATATGGTTGCCCTCTGCACCCACACCCGCTATCCTTGCGGACACAGGTGCATAGACGCGGCATTGCATTTCTGACACGATCACGGGGTTCTTGCTTAAACGCTAGAACCCCGTTCCCGTTTTAGGGGGAATTAAATCGCTGCCTGTATGAATCCGGGGCCCGGAAAAAGGAAAAGGCGTCAGGTGCGCAGACGCGGTCTTTGCACGTGCCCAAAGGACACCCCTGACGCCTTACCGGTTCGACACGCCCGAGGGACGTCCCGATCCAGTTGCTTTGTCCCCCTAAGGGGCCACAGCCGCTGAACAGAGCCCGAGGGCCCCGCACAGCACGCATTAACCTTCTGAGAGCTTGATCACCTGTTTCAAACTTGACGCCCAAATCAGCTGATCACGCACCGGTAAGTCTTTGCAGTAGAACAAAATCCTAAGATTTTACTTCACCGCAGCGACCCCCTTGGCCTTTGCGTCCCACCCAGGATCCTAAGAACCTCTGCGGTAACCTGACTGTTACATCGCGGTCATAATCGGGCAAGAAAATAGCACTGCAGCATAAAAAATAGTCGGGGATAAACTGTTGATATCTCGCTGGAGAGTGATGTGGATAACTCTAGATTTTACGTTCCTGCGCAGAGTTGCCATTGGACAAGTGAAATTACGTGCTCGGCCCGGGATTTTGGACTCTTTCTGCAGGCGCAAACGGGCTGCACGACCCTTCTGGGGGTTTTGGTGAGCGATTGCGCCGATCCGATCCCTGATATTTCGAATCAAACCCGCCGTGAACGGGTCGCTCTTTGGCCACGGCCTCCGAGGACCGAGGCATTTTCTGACCAATCAGGGCCACCTGCCCGCACATTGCGCTGAAAGCCTGTTCTGAATTTGAGAAGCGCTCCGGCCCGGTTGAGTTACCTACTAAGCGCTGCGGCAATTCGCAGCCAGTACCCCCTAAATTCCAACCGGACCAGAGACGCTTCAGTTCACCTGGAGACCAGAGACGAGCCCGGAACTCGTTCGATCGCGCAGGCTACGCAAATTCAAGATTACATACAGCCCAAGGATCTTGCGCCAGCCCACGCAGCCAACCTAAATGAAGGGGCATCTACCGCTTCGATAGTTGAATTTGCTGTCACTGGCTCACCTCCTGTGCTGGGCCTTTCGCTGGCCTTTTACACAGATTGGGTGGCTGAGGGCCGGTTGCAACTTACCTGAAGGAAGCTTCATGAAGGCTTTAAAGAAGCCTAACCAGTTTGTCTCGCTTAGGCCCAGGCCAGCGCGGTGCCGATCACGACCAGGGAAATGCCAAACACTTCGCGATGCGAGAAGTTTTCACCAAACAGAAAGAATGAGGCGATGGCGATCAGAACGACCTCGGCCCCCAGAATGCCAGTATAGATTATGCCCAACCGTTCGTCGCGCAGCGCGGCGAGTTCGAGCGTCGCCCCGGCCAGCAGGGTCGCGACGATCAGCAGGCCAAGCCCCAGGCCGGGGATTTTCCACCAGAACTTCATCGCTACCATGGCAACGGAATAGAGACCCGCTGACCCGAGGGCAATGAAGGGGATCATGGATGTGGACATCTGCGCCTCCTGCTAGGGTTCTGCAACGTAAACTCTAGCAGGCCAGCCGGGATGCGGCTGTGAGGTTGGTCACAATGGGCCGAACAGGCCTTATCCCGCGATCTTTCGGGTCACCAGATACGAAACCGGAAACGCCGCAATAAAGCCAGCTCCGGCAGCGATCAGGATAGGGTATAGCGTCGTATACCCCATCGACAGAACCGCAATGACAGCGGACCCGGCAAAGGTGGAGCCAAGGAAGATATGTACGATCAGCATCAGGGGAAGCATGGGGGCCTCATATCAGGGATTCAACTTTCGCGGATCCTAGGATTGAGCGCACACGCGGTCTTTGATCTGGGTCAGAGTGAGAGGAGCATGGTATCAGCACAGATAGTACCTCAAAACGAATACTCGCAGGATATGATCTGGTAACAATTCTGTAGAGCAGGTCAAAAGAATAGTTGCCATTTTCCTGATTGGCACAGTCTTTAACTGTCTAATACAATTTTTTCAAGACATCATCCAAACACTGCTTTGGTTGAAACAAAAAAACCTTTTCGCGACTTTTATCTCGTGCGGCGCAACCAAAATCGCGTGTCCCTATGCGGGGCTGGTGCACTTAGCGCCAGTCTACTATGCTGCGGGTCGTAAGTGTTTGTGAGTTTGAGTTTATTACATGACCAGAATGGCTGATCAGGACAAAATAGGGTACGTTAACGGGTTACGCGGCATTGCTATTCTGATGGTCCTGTATCACCATCTCATTCAGCCTCATTATACACCAATACCCTTAGAAAAAACTTCGTCGTTTTACTTTTTCGCGATCCAACCATTTCAGTTTTCCGGCTGGTTGGGTGTAAACATATTCTTCGTGCTGTCCGGGTTCGTTCTGTTCCTTCCGTTCGCGCGATCCGCCAATCTACAAATCGACAGCGTGAGATTTCTAAAAAAGCGGGCCGTGCGCCTGCTCCCACTCTACTACCTG
Organism: Ruegeria sp. CDSB022; assembly: GCF_059611145.1. NCBI lineage: Bacteria > Pseudomonadati > Pseudomonadota > Alphaproteobacteria > Rhodobacterales > Roseobacteraceae > Ruegeria > Ruegeria sp. CDSB022. The sequence continues at coordinate 27,047 of NZ_JBXWOZ010000009.1, forward strand.
AACGTTCTTGTGTGTCTTGTCGCATTTGTCGGCGAACCAATCGCAAGGTTCTTGATCCATTCAATCGCCTATGTACTTGTCCTCTTTCCCAGTCCAGAATTATTTTTCCCGCCAATGAACCCTCCATTGTGGTCTTTGGGTATCGAGATTTGGTTTTCCATCTTATTTCCAGCGATCCTGATACTAATGCGTTACTTGGGTATTGCCAATGCGTCCGCTCTTTTGATCATTCTTTCGCTTGCGGTAAACGTCTATGGATCGGTGGAATTTCAGGTTAACGGGAAATACTTAAACAGTGTTTCCGACACATTGCCTGGGAGGCTTTCAGACTTTTGTATTGGTATGCTCGCAGCACATTTTTGGATACACGTTACCGATGACAATCATGCACTCGCCTTGAAAAGGCGCATCTTACTACCAAGTGGAGTGTTAATGATATATCTATCCTTTGTACTTTCCGTCGGACGCGTCACAGGTGATTTTCCAGCCATTTCCCAGACATTCGCAAATCTATTTCTCTCTCTGGGTATCGCGCTGCTGATTTTAGCCCTTCGCGCCCAAAAAACCAACTCAACTCTGCGGAGTTTCTTAGAGATCCGAGGACTTCAGGTTTTGGGCATGATGTGCTTTAGCGTGTATATCTGGCACTGGCAGATCATTCATGTGTTCAATCACATCTGGGGAAGCCAGAACTGGATATTCACGCCAATACTGATGCTTTATTTTTTGGCATTGCTTCTCGTTTCCGGAATAACATATCGTTTCGTTGAATTTCGGCGAAAGGGCGTCAGAGACATATTCCTCTTGCAGCCCAAGCAATTCCAAAAGAGGTAGGCAGGCCTCAACTATCCATCTTCAACGCTGAGATAAACGCCTCCTGCGGAATATCGACCTTCCCGAACTGACGCATCTTCTTCTTACCCGCCTTCTGCTTGTCCAGCAGTTTGCGTTTCCGCGTGGCGTCGCCTCCGTAACACTTGGCAGTAACGTCCTTACGCAGGGCCGAGAGGGTCTCGCGCGCGATGACCTTGCCGCCGATGGCGGCCTGGATCGGGATTTTGAACATGTGGCGCGGGATCAGGTCTTTGAGCTTCTCGCACATCGCCCGGCCCCGCATCTCGGCCCGGTCGCGGTGAACCATGGTCGATAGCGCATCGACCGGTTCATCATTCACCAGCACCGACATCTTGACCAGCGCGTCCTCGGTATAGCCGGTCATCTGATAATCAAACGAGGCATAGCCCTTGGTCACCGATTTCAGGCGGTCGTAGAAGTCAAAGACGACCTCATTCAGCGGCAGGTCATAGACGACCATCGCGCGCGAGCCCGCATAGGTCAGGTCCATCTGGATGCCGCGGCGGTCCTGGCACAGTTTCAGTACGTCGCCCAGGAATTCATCCGGCACAAGGATGGTCGCCTTGATGCGTGGTTCCTCGATATGGTCGACCTTTGAGGGGTCGGGCATGTCGGCGGGGTTGTGCAGCTCGATCATCTCGCCGTCTTTCATGAAGACGTGATAGATCACCGAGGGCGCGGTGGTGATCAGCTCGATATCATATTCGCGCTCAATCCGGTCGCGAATGACCTCAAGGTGCAGCAGGCCCAGGAAGCCGCAGCGGAAGCCAAAGCCAAGTGCTGCCGAGGTTTCCATTTCAAAGCTGAAGCTGGCGTCATTCAGCGCCAGCTTGTCGATCGCGTCGCGCAGGTCTTCGAATTCGGAACTGTCGACGGGGAAGAGGCCACAGAACACCACCGGTTGCGCGGGTTTAAAGCCGTCCAGCGCGATTTCTGCGCCATTGCGGTCATTGGTGATCGTGTCGCCAACGCGCGTGTCGCGGACCTGTTTGATCGAGGCAGTGAGAAAGCCGATCTCACCGGGGCCGAGGCTGTCCACCATCTCCATCTCGGGGCGGAAAACGCCGACGCGGTCGACATGGTGCAGGGTGTTGTTCGACATGAACTTGACGCGCATGCCCTTTTTCAGGGTGCCGTCCATGATGCGGACCAGAACGATGACGCCGAGATAGGCGTCGTACCAGCTATCGACCAGCATCGCCTTGAGCGGTGCATCCAGATTACCCTTGGGGGCCGGCAGATGGGTGACAATGGCCTCCAACGTCTCATGGATGCCCTGCCCGGTCTTGGCGCTGACCTGAATCGCCTCAGACGCGTCGATGCCGATCACATCCTCGATCTGTTCGGCCACGCGGTCACAATCGGACGCAGGCAGGTCGATCTTGTTCAGCACCGGCACGATGTCATGATCGGCGTCGATGGCTTGATACACATTGGCCAGCGTCTGCGCCTCGACCCCTTGGGTCGAGTCCACAACCAGCAGAGAGCCTTCGACCGCACGCATCGACCGCGAGACCTCATAGGCAAAGTCCACGTGGCCGGGGGTGTCGATCAGGTTCAGCACGTATTTCTCGCCATTGTCGGCGGTATAGTCGATGCGGACCGTGTTGGCCTTGATGGTGATGCCGCGCTCGCGCTCGATATCCATGCTGTCGAGCAGCTGTTCCTTCATGTCACGATCCTTGACTGTCCCGGTCTCTTGGATGAGCCGGTCAGCAAGGGTGGATTTGCCATGGTCGATATGCGCGACGATGGAGAAATTGCGGATGTGAGCGAGGTCTGTCATGGGTTGGGGATATGCGTCGGAAATGGGCTGCGGTCAAGGTAGGACGCGACCCGACGAAACCCTTTAGTTGCTAGGCTTCGATCCGATCAGACCAGCCCATTTCTAACCAGTTCAGCATTCATCCAATGCGTCTCACTTTGCACATGACCTTCACGTACGTACTTCGCGAGATGAGTGGGCATGTTTTCTTCCTCGAATGCTGCTGTTGTGCGAACGACAAACCCCTCTTGTGTGTCTAGATCTAGGGCTGCAATTACATCAGCGACGACCTGAGCTGAGAGCCGTCCCCGATACAGTTCGGAAACAGGGCTGATTCCAAGTTTTGTAAAGCGTGACAGCGTCGCATCCCATGGCTGAACGACGCCAGCTTTGATCCACGCGAATCCCAAAAAATAGGTCGGCAATTCCAAATACGCGATGGAATGACGTGCGAATAGATATTCGCCAACAATGCGCTCATCCTAAGTAAGTTGCGGTGCGATACCAGCTGCGAAAGCCTTCACCCAGTCTCGCGACGGGTGATATCTTGCGTCGATGCTGCGAGGGTGGCAGCCTTGGCTGTGAATTGTCGTATTCTCGCCGTCCATCTTTTCGGTAAAGACGACTTCGACCGCTGATGCCAACTCATCAACACTCGACATGATCTTGTCATCGCTTGTAGCACCGGGAGATTGCGGCAAGTGGAATGTACGCCCGTATTTCTTTAGCATTTTGGTCTCACGATATAGTTCTAAGCGAAGTCAGGCCAGAAAACGCGACATCAATTATGTGCGCAATCACTTTTTCGCAGCACATGATTGATCCGAAATCCACTTTGATTCATACTCCGCCACAGACCAAGAGGGGCATCAGACCCGTCCGGGCAGGCAAAAACGAGGCAAGAGCATGAAACAGTTCCTCCTAATCGCATTTTGTGCGGCATCGCTGACGGCGATGGCTCCGGCACCCAGCGAGGCTGCGCAGATCAAACGGGCGTGTCTGGCGTCTGATCGGTCGGCGGCGACGCGGGCGCGGTGCAGCTGCATTCAGCGCGTCGCGGATCAGGCGTTGACGCGTGGTGATCAGAAGACCGTCGCCAAGTGGTTCACCGACCCCCATCAGGCGCAGGAGTTGAAGATGTCGCAGACTTCGCGCGATGATGCGCTGTGGGATCGGTATAAGAACTTTGGCCAGATGGCGCAGGCAATCTGCAACTAAGCTGGTCACGCTGCTTGACCTGATGCGCACTGCACCTCAGATATGGCGCAGCGAAAGGTGTATCAGATGGTAATGAAAGGGCTGACCCTGCGGGGCCTTGAGGTGTTCGAGGCTTTGGCGCGGACAGGATCGGTGGCACAGGCCGCCGAGATCACGGGGCTCAGCCAGCCGTCGGTTTCTCAGCAGTTGCGCAATCTGGAAAAGGCATTGGGCACTGATCTGGTCGATCACGGGCGACGACCAATGCGTTTAACGCAAGCCGGCCGCAGCTTTCTGGCGCGGGCCGAGGTCGTGCTGGCCGAACTGCAAATGGCCCAAAGCGAACTGACCGTGATGGATCTGGGGCATCTGACCACCCTCTCCATCGGTTTGATAGACGATTTCGACAACGATCTGACCCCGCGGCTGGCGACTTTGCTGGCCGACAGCCTGACCCGGTCGAAATTCAAACTGATCACGTTGCCCAGCCTAAACCTGTTCGCCGAGCTAGAGGCGCAGAGGCTGCATATGGCTGTATCCGCGCATTCCGGAGAGGTCCTGAAGGGTGTGATTGAATACCCTCTGGTTCAGGACCCTTTCATTCTGGTGACCCCAAAGGGTGTGGGGAATTCAATACAGGACCTGCCCTTTCTGCGATACGCCCGAGATCAGCTGATCAGCCGCCAGATCGAGGCGCATCTGGCGCGCCAGCAAATGGAGTTCGAGGAACGGTTTGAAATCGGCTCGCACCTGGCGCTGATGGCAATGGTCGCACAGGGGCTTGGCTGGGCGATCACAACACCACTGGGATATATGCGTGCGACGCGGTTTCATGACGGGATGGAGGCGCATCCGGTCCCGTTCGGTGACTTCGCCCGCACAATTTCGCTGTTCACCCGCTCTGACTGGTCGGACCAAGTACCCAAAGAGGTTGCAGACATGATCCGACGGCTGATGCGGAGCCAGATTGTTGATCCGGCAGTCGCGCAGGTGCCGTGGCTGGGCGGGCAGTTGAAGGTGATGAGTTAGTGTAGGGTACCGCAGATATTGGAAGCATATTTACCAACGCGCCGTGTGTTTCTGCCACCATCTTCATACAGAACTGAACTAGGGTTAGCTTTGCGAACCGAAGCAACCGCTCGACGAATCTCTGCTACAGCAGTCGCAAACCTGTGATAGCAAATTGGAATGGCAACGATATCAACACAGACCAGACCAACTATTCCCTATCCGATTGCGGTTGCCGGCGTTCTTTTCGCCTCAATTTGTTTCGGGCTGGTTCCTTATTTTAGCCGAGGGCTGACCGAGCAAGGCGTCGCGCCTTATGCCGTCGCGTTCTATCGCTACATCGTTACGGCAATTCTGCTGCTGCCTGTTCTTATAATACACCGAAACGCTTGGCGCGAGATTGCTTGGGGGCTTTCGGCAGGCGCGGTAATGGGCCTTGGATGGATTGGATATGTGACGGCGCTGGAGACATTACCCGCATCGACTGTGGGCGTTCTCTATATGACCTATCCGGTTTTCACGCTGATCATTGCCTGGACTTTGTTCGCCGATACACCCACAAGGCGCGCATTGTTCGCCTCGGGCCTCATTACGTTGGCGGCACTCATTGCAGGATCGCCCGCATCCGTTCCTATTCAGCACATACCAACGCTTCTGATGTCGCTAGCAGCCCCAATCGGGTTCGGCTTCGGAATATGTGTTTTGGTTCACAGGTTGTCCCGCATCGCACCGCTTGCGCGCATTGCTTCGGTTTCCTTGGGATCGGTTCTCGGGCTGTTGCCGCTGATGTTGAACGCCGATGTTGCCAAGTTGCTCCCGCAGGGGCAATCCGACTGGATTTTGATCGTCGGAATTGGCCTGGTCACAGCGCTTGTGCCACAGCTCATTTATACGATCTGCTCGCCGTTGATCGGCGCTTCTCAAACTGCGGTCGTCGGCAGCATTGAATTGCCGACGATGTTTGCTGTGGGCTTTCTTGCCTTTGGCGAAGCAATCACAACACCACAGGCCGTAGCCTGCGCTTTGGTTTTGGGTGCGATTGCAATCACCAGAAGCCGGACGACACGCACCTTATCCACTGTGATTGCGAAAGAACCAAACAGGTGAGCTTAGCCCCGATGCAGGCGTCGATTGATTTTACACCTGAATGTCGAAGACATCAAAGCATCTACAACTAAGCCCTCAGATGTGCGTCAAGACCTGCGACGGCCTTTTCGATCAAATCCAGCGTGCCCTCGAAATCACGGGTGTAATACGGATCGGGCACATGATCCGCGCCTGTCTCAGTAGCGAAATCAGTCAGCAAGCGAACCGGAGTTTTGTTGCCACGGGGACGCAAGTTTTCGATATTGGTAAGGTTCTCTGCATCCATTCCGATGATCAGGTCAAAGCGGTCAAAATCTTCGGCCACGAATTTGCGCGCGCGCAGATCGCTGATGTCGATACTACGGGCATGAGCAGCCTGCTGCATTGGGCCATAAGGCGGGTCTCCGATGTGCCAGCCAGAGGTTCCGGCGCTGTCGGTGGCATGATGCGGCGCACGGGCGCGAAAGGCACCTTCGGCGGCCGGAGACCGGCAGATATTGCCCAAACAGACGAAAAGGATACGGTGTGTCATACAACCGGGTGTAACGCGTGAGGCGGAAATGGAAAAGATCGTCATTCTGACCGGTGCCGGGATTTCCGCCGAAAGCGGGCTGGGCACATTCCGCGACGAAGGAGGTCTGTGGGCGCAGCACAGGATCGAGGATGTCGCCACGCCCGAAGGCTTTGCCCGCAATCCGGCGGTGGTGCACAAGTTCTACAACGCGCGCCGTGTGCAGGCTGCACAGGCGCAACCCAATCCGGCCCATACCGCGCTGACCCATCTGCAACGCAACTGGCCCGGCGAGGTTATCATCGTGACACAGAATGTCGACGGCCTCCACGAAGCTGCAGGATCCGAGAATGTGATCCATATGCACGGCACCCTCGCTGGGGCCTTATGCACCGCCTGCGATCACCGCTGGGTCGCCCCGCCCGAGATGTCGGTGGGTGAACCCTGCCCCGCCTGCGGTGGCCCAACCGCCCGACCCGATGTTGTATGGTTCGGTGAGATGCCCTATTTTATGGACCTGATCTACGATCACCTGGCCAATGCTGCAATCTTCGCTTCAATCGGCACCTCGGGTCAGGTCTACCCCGCCGCAGCATTTGTGCACGAGGCGACAATGTCAGGCGCACGAACCGTCGAGTTGAACCTAGATCCGTCATCCGGCGCCTCGAGTTTCGATCAGGTGATACTTGGCCCTGCATCCGAAACCGTGCCACGCTGGGTTCAAAAGCTGCTGCGCGAATCTTAGCCCGCCAGACCGGCACCAAAATTATTGATACGACAATCGAAATAAGAGGCTCCCATGACCGACCCCCACCACACGCGCGAAGAAATCATGGACGATTCCAGTATGGAGGGCCGCGATACATTTGGCGACCAACTGGCAAATCTGTGGTGGACCTTCCTGTTGCGCGGATGTCTGGCCGGAGCATTGGGGATCGCCGCGCTGTTTTGGCCAACGGGCAGTATCTCTTTGCTGTTGCGACTGGTCGGCCTGCTTTTGGTTCTAGATGGCGGCCTGACCCTACTGGGCTTTGGACGGCGCGGATTGATCGGCGGCGTCGGCATCGGGGCACTGTTGATCGGTCTTGTCCTGCTGATCTGGCCCGAGGGTGTTGCGCGGCTGACATTTTTCCTGCTGGGTGCTTGGGCGCTGATCGTCGGCATCGGTTCGTTGCTGGCATGGCGGCAGATACCCAGCAACAACCCGGATGCCGTGATGGTGCGAAACTCGGGGATCATTGCGCTGATCATTGGGTTGGTGCTGTTGTTCTGGCCCGGCAGTGGCATGGTCGCACTGGGGTGGGCCATTGCCTTTTCCGCTCTGGCTTTCGCCGCCGTGATGTTCTTTCTGGCAATGCGCTTCAAACGGGCGCATGACCGCGTTTCGATGCGGGTTGTTAACCGTTGAAGCGATAGGCAAACAGGCCGGGCAAAGCCCGGCCTGACGCTTGGATGACGGCCGCATAGCGGCTTGAAGGTTGACGTGACCTTAGTTCGAGTGGGCGCCCATGTCTTTTCGTTCCAGATCAACCGGCACGTCGATCTCAACTTCACCGGCCTTTTCAAAAACCAGCGTCACAGGCACAGTTGCACCATGTTCAAACGGGGCAACCAATCCCATGAACATCACGTGATCGCCCCCGCGCTTGAGCGCATGCGCACCACCGGCAGGGATGACGAACCCCTCTTCGACATGGGTCATCTGCGCCACGCCATTGGCATCGATCAGATGCGTGTGCAGCTCAATCCGTGCAGCCGCCTCCGATTCCGCACGAACAAGACGGTCATCCGCCTCGCCCGTGTTCTGAATCACCATAAAGGCCGCGCCCGCTTTCGCCGTTTTGCCGGCGGAGCGCGCATAGGCATCTTCTAGTGTGATGGTTTCCTGCGCCATTGCAGTGGTGGCAAATGCGGCCGCAGCCAGGGTTGCCAAAAGTTTGGAAGTGAGGGACATTGCGCCTCTCCTATGTCAAGTGCCTGAAAAAGTTAAATTTAATCAGGCTCTTGCAGGTGGCGCGCGGGCGGGCTGAAACGGAACGGGCGCTGCTATTAGGCTCCTGTCGCCGCGCTCTAAAAATGGCCCGGCATAACTTGGTGCATCGGGCAGCACATGTGAAACGACGGCAATAGCACCCAGTAACGTCAGCGCATAGTCGGGGCAGAAATGCGGGGGCTTCGCCGGTTGCCCCTCCGCATCCATATAGATCACAACAGGACCAACACCAGTACACAGCACCATCTGCCCGACTGCAGTATCAACGCCACGCGACGCAGCCACCCCCTGACCAGTCAGAATGACCAGCAGCGACAGGGCAAATGATAGAAATCTGTTCCGAAAGTGTTTCATCCTGCCTTCGGTATACGCCCGAGACAAAAAGGGCTTCAAGCACAATCGAATGCGCCAGAAGCCCTCGGGTCATTTTTGGTCAGTACGAGGTCAGTTGTCCATTCCGGGACGTTTGACAGACCCTTTTGTCAGGCTGGTATGCAACCTGTTCACCTGACGCTGCATCCGCACACATGTCCCAAATGTCTTGCCAAAAAAGGCCGCCAACAGGGAGAGGGAATCAAAGGATTTGAAAGACATGAGATCGAACTCCGCCAATAGAATATGAACAAACATATTCAAACATCAGAACACTGTATGTGAACAAGATCACGCTCTGACGGCGAAATCGTCTAAACTCAATCAGGCAAAAGAAAAGACCCTGCACCGTTCGGGTACAGGGTCGAAATCTTTGGTGAAAAAGAACGCTTAGACCGCAGCTTGAGCCTTGGCGATTTCTTTTTTCACTTTCAGTGCGTTGGTGGACAGCTCGTCATCCTTGGCTTTGGCCAGGAACGCATCCAGACCACCACGGTGGTCAACTGAACGCAGGGCAGCGGCCGAGATACGCAGCTTGACGCCACGACCCAGGGTTTCCGACTGCAGGGTTACGTCGTTCAGGTTGGGCAGAAAACGACGACGAGTTCTGTTTTTGGCGTGGCTGACATTGTTGCCAGTCATCGGGCCTTTTCCGGTCAGTTCGCAACGGCGCGACATGGTTTCTTCCTTTGTATCTGCGGGCTGGGTACAGGACCCGTGGCCAAATCACAAGGGGCGCAACCCGAAGTCGCGCCCGAAAACTGGTTGGATGCGTTTAGTGGGAATCACAGGAAGGGTCAAGACGGGCCGTGCGAAATCTTTGCACCCATCTTAAACTCTATAAGACCTAGGCGCCATTGCGTTGAAGCAAGGCTTTGTTGTTCTTCAAATGCCGCTGGATCAGGTGGGACTGTTGGCGTCCACATGGAATGAACCGGGCCGGGTTTTCACCATGATTTTCGATCAGTTCCGGAAAGATTTCGAAAATTTCTCGCCGCGCCTCCGATCCGAGGGATTTCAGGGCCTCGACTCCGGTGAACAGGCTTTCGGTTGGGGCATCTTCGGCAAAGATGACATGATGGCGATCAAATAGCAGGTGAAAATACTCAACCGATTGCACGGCCTCATCGATATAGATTCCCGGCAGTGCGGTCAGTTTGATCGCCGGAATCAGAACTTCGGTGGTGCCGAACATGCGTTCCGCGATTCTGGACTGCACCAGCATCCTGTGCTGGCGTGAGACCAGAAGATCGCGATGCGGCAAACCCTCGCCCAGCGCACCTGCAAGGATTCGTACCGGCAAGAGCCTGGGATTTACCAGCAAGGCGGCGCGGTCAAACTGTCGACGACCGATCCAGCGTATAGGCTGAGGGTCGCACCCCATGGTCGGGACCATGTCCCCGATCCGCAGCGCTTGGATTGCTTTCATGCCGTCCTGCGTCAGGATGTGCGTGTCACGGGTAAAACAAGGAACGCCACTTCCGTTCTCAAAGGCAGAATATGTGACCGTGATACCGGATGGTAGGGTGAATGTCCCGCTGGACAGGGTATAGCCTACGCCATCTACGACGTTAATGACGCCAAAATTGGTATCGGTGATGACGGTACCCACAGGCAAGTTCAACGTGTCGGTCCCGCCACCACCCCGCAAATCGCCACTAACGCTGGTGCTGGTGAAATTCAGGGTATCGTTGCCGCTCCCCAGCCGGATGTTTCCAACACTCGAGCCACTGATATCGACAGTGTCGTCATCCGACCCGCTGGCAATCCTACCACCAATGGTGCTGCTGGTGACGGTGATCGTGTCGGAGCCGGCATTGCCGATGACATTCCCGGTAATCGTGCTGTTATTGATGTCGACGTCGTCGTCGCCACCCAGGCCGCGGATATTATCAATCGGAGTTCCAGCCGGTGAACCGTTCAGGGTCCCCGTGTCATTGTTAACGTCGATATCGTCGTTGCCGTTGGTCCCAGTAATATCGGGCATAGCTGACGGTTCCCGCATATCCGGCCTGGCGACAGATGCGCGGCCTTAACCTGAGTTTGCATCAAGTTTGGGTCAACTTGCAACCTATGGGCGATAACCCACCGATCCGAAATCAGAAAGAGAATGAGATCAAAGGCTTGAATAAGGCCTTAGCCAGCGACTAAAGCAGACAACATATGTTCCGCCGCAACCGACGGACTGAGCTGACCAGTGCTGACCTGCGAGCCCAGACGCTCCATTTCCGAGCGCGCTTGTGGAGTCGCCAGGCGTGCCAGAAGGGCAGACCGAACCTCTTGTTCGAACCAATATTGTGCTTGCGTGGCGCGGTTGACCTCCCAGTGGCCATTTTCACGGCGCCATTTACTGAGGGACTGCATCTCCTCCCAGGCTTGAGCCAGCCCATGTTCCTCGACCGCTGAGACAGTCATCGCTTTGGGAAACCCTTCCGGGTCCTGGGGTCGTTTACGCAACAAACGCAGCGCCCCGGAATAGTCGGCGCAGGTGCGAGTGGCGGCAGATTTCAGGTCACCATCCGCCTTGTTGACCAAGATCATGTCGGCCATTTCCATGATACCGCGCTTGACGCCCTGCAGTTCGTCACCGCCCGCCGGGGCAAGCAACAGCATAAACAGATCCGACAACTCGGAGACAACCGTCTCCGATTGCCCGACACCAACCGTTTCGATCAAAACAACATCGAACCCAGCGGCCTCACATAAAGCGATGGCCTCACGTGTGCGGCGGGCAACGCCGCCCAGGTGCGACTGGCTGGGTGATGGGCGGATAAAGGCGTTTTTCTCGCGGCTCAGGCGTTCCATCCGGGTCTTGTCCCCCAGAATGGACCCACCCGACCGAGTTGAGCTGGGATCTACTGCAAGAACTGCAACACGCAGCCCCTGCCCTGTCAGCATCATACCAAAGCTTTCGATGAACGTGGACTTGCCGACGCCGGGCGTTCCTGACAATCCGATCCGCAGGGCCTGGCGGCCCTCTTTGGTCAATCTGGTCAGCAGTTCCGTCGCCTGCGCACGATGATCGGCGCGACCGCTTTCCACCAGCGTGATACCACGGGCCAGCGCGCGCCGGTCTCCGTTCAAAATCCTGTCACTCAGGCTGTCCAGTTCCATTTCGCCCCCAATCAGTTGCGGCAGTTCTAGTTGCCGTCCCAATGAGGGGTTTGTCCAGACCAGAGCGCACAAGAATTTACCTCTGGGATATGCGCTCTCCGGGCATAAGAGACGGAACTGGACCTTGCCGTACCGTTGGCGGATAAAGCCCGCATGATACGCCTGCCCATCGACGACGCCATTCCTGACCTTCTTGCCGCCCTAAAGGCTTCGGGCCGCGCAGTGCTGCAGGCACCTCCGGGCGCGGGGAAAACAACACGAGTGCCGCTGGCGATATTCGAGGCGGGGCTATGCGATGGCAAGATCGTGATGCTGGAACCCCGCCGCTTGGCGGCCCGGGCTGCTGCTGAGCGCATGGCCGATACGCTGGGACAGCGCGTGGGCGACACAGTTGGTTATCGCGTGCGGGGCGAGGCGAAGGTATCGAAATCGACCCGGATCGAGGTCGTCACCGAAGGTATCCTGACCCGGATGCTGCAAGTCAAACCCGATCTGCCCGGCATTAGTGCGGTGATTTTCGATGAATTCCATGAACGGTCTCTGAACGCGGATCTCGGCCTGGCCTTGTGCCTTGAGGTCGCCGGGGCATTGCGGGACGATCTGATCCTGCTGGCAATGTCGGCAACGCTAGACGCTGAGCCTGTGGGACGGTTGATGGAGGCCCCCGTTGTTACGTCCCAAGGGCGCAGTTACCCGGTCGAAACACGTTGGCTGGACGGACCGCTAGGACAACAGGCGCGAAAGCTGGACGCATTGGTCGATCTTGTAGTTCAGGCCGAGCGCGAAACAGAAGGTGGGATGTTGGTGTTCCTGCCCGGAGAAGGCGAAATCCGCCGGGCAGAGGCCGCCTTGGCTGGCCGGCTATCCAGCAAAGCTACGGTGCGACCACTATTCGGCGCGATGCCTTTTGCTGCCCAGCGCCAAGCGATTGCACCGGTCGAAACCGGTCGCAAAGTGGTTTTGGCTACGTCCATTGCCGAAACCTCGTTGACCATTCCAGACATTCGCGTGGTCTTGGACATGGGACAGGCTCGGCGGGCGCGTTTCGATCCGGGTTCGGGTATGTCCAGACTAGTGACCGAGCGGGTGACGCGCGCCGAGGCAACGCAGCGCGCTGGCCGCGCTGGTCGTGTCGCCGAAGGCAAGTGCTATCGCTTATGGTCGAAGGGCGAAGAAGGCGCGCTGGCGGCCTACCCCCCGGCCGAGATCGAGGCAACCGACCTGACCGGGCTGGCGCTGGAACTGGCACTTTGGGGGGCGGACCCCGAAGAACTGTCTTTCCTGACCCCTCCACCCGAGGGCACGATAACAGAGGCCCGCACGTTGCTGACAATGCTGGGCGCGCTGGATGGAAAGGGGCGGATCACCGACCACGGGCGGTCACTGGCTGCGTTACCTCTGCACCCGCGACTGGGGCATATGCTGGAACAGACAGGCCCCGGCGCTGCGCCCTTGGCCGCCCTGATGGCCGAACGCGACCCTCTGCGCGGCGCGCCGGTGGATATGCTGCTCCGGCTCGAAGCCATGCGAGATATGCGCGCCTTTCAGTGTAACCGTGTCTGGCAGGTCAACATTGGTGCGTTGGAACGGATAAAGACCGAGGCCAAGCGACTGCGATCCAAAGGCACCCCATCCGACTTCAGCCCAGCGGCAACAGCCGCACTCGCCTATCCCGATCGCATTGGACAACGGCGCAAAGGGGATGAGCCGCGTTATGTGTTGTCAGGAGGGAAGGGTGTTGTGCTGGATGGCAGCGATACGCTGGCTGCCGCGCCTTATCTGGTTGTGACCGATACCGATGGCAACCCCCGCGAAGCAAAGGTGCGCATGGCCGCACAGATCTCGGAAAAGGAAATTCGTGACTTGTTCGAGGATCAGATCACCTGGATCGAGGTCTGCGACTGGTCAAAACGTGACCGCCGTGTCGTTGCGCGCAAACAAGAACGGCTAGGCGCAATCACGTTGAGTGATCGTGTTTGGAAAGAGGTTCCGGACGAAGCAGTTGCATTGGCGATGCTGGATGGCGTCCGTGATCTTGGCCTGCGACTGAACGGGGCCGCTGCGCGATTGGCGGCACGGGTGGAACTGGTCCGGACCGAAGGCGCAGAGCTGCCTGATTTCTCGATCGAGGGGTTGACCGACACGCTGCAAGACTGGCTGTTGCCGATGCTTTCCGGCGTCCGCAATGCTGAAGACTGGAAACGGTTCGACCTGTTGCCAGCGTTGCGCGCCCGACTGGACTGGGCCCAGACGCAGGAACTGGACCGGCGCGCTCCAGGGTCGTTTGAAACTCCTCTGGGGCGAAAGGTGCCGATAGATTATGGCGGTGCAGTACCGGAAATCTCGGTGCGGCTGCAGGAACTGTTTGGCGTAACGCGCCATCCGGTCATTGGCGGTGAGGCCCTCAAGATCACTCTTCTTTCACCGGCCCAACGACCCATCCAGATCACGCGCGACCTGCCCGGTTTCTGGGCTGGGTCATACGCGGATGTGCGCAAAGATATGCGCGCGCAATATCCCAGACACCCTTGGCCCGAAGATCCGACCAAGGCCGACCCCACCCTGCGCGCAAAACGTCGAAATTAGGCGGCCGTCGGGAATTTTCGTCGAAAATTCTTGGCATGAAGATGCGGAAAGCACGGCGATTCCGGGCGTTCATTGAAGATTATCTGTTTCATTGCTATGTGGGCTGCTCAGGTAAAACCCGGGTACGCGAACGACAAACATGACAAAATGGCTGCGAAATATTTGGGAAGAGGTCGCCCGGCCTCTGTTCCTGCGCCCCCATCGGGTGCAGTTTGGCGCCTTGTGCACCCGCGAAACACAGGACGGGCTGCAGGTTCTTTTGATCACCAGCCGGGACACCGGACGCTGGATCATCCCCAAAGGTTGGCCGATTGATGGCCTGGATGGCGCCGAGGCTGCCCGGCAAGAGGCCTGGGAAGAAGCCGGCGTGCGCGCCCAATCCCTATCCAAAGACCCTGTTGGGCAATATACTTATGACAAGATCCTGAAAGACGGGGCCAGCCAGACTGTGGTGACCAATGTCTATCGGATCGAAGTGCAGGAACTGGCCGATATCTACCCCGAGGCCGAGGAAAGGACCCGCGAGTGGGTTTCGCCCGTGATAGCGGCCGGACGTGTTCAGGAGCCCGAACTGCGCGCTTTGCTGCTGCAGCTGTGACACCTCCACAAAAAGTGATGACGCCACGGTTGCTCGTCTGAGCGAAACCGTATAGCCGCGGGTGTTCTTTTGGAAGCCGCCCGCAATAGCCTGATGTCGAACCCAAGCTCCAAACCCCGTTGGCAATCGCTGGACAGCGATCTGGCGCGCATCTCACGCGTTGAGTATGCCAATGCCCATGTGGCACGCCCCATGCTGGCGCCGGGTATCGCCTTCGCCTTTATTGCGCTGGCCGGGCTGACGGCCGCAGTGGTTTTTGGGCGGGCTGATGGCGGGTTGATCGTTGTCGCGGCAGCGGGTTTTGGGGCCTATATGGCCATCAATATCGGCGCAAATGATGTTGCCAATAACATGGGCCCCGCTGTCGGGGCCAACGCGCTGACCATGACCGGCGCAATCGTCATCGCCGCCATCGCAGAAAGCGCTGGGGCCTTGCTGGCAGGTGGGGATGTCGTCTCGACGATTTCGAAAGGGATTATAGACCCGGCATCGGTTCACGACAGCACCGTCTTTATCTGGGCGATGATGGCGGCCCTGATATCTTCAGCCATGTGGGTCAACTTGGCCACCTGGGTCGGCGCACCGGTGTCGACCACACATTCGGTGGTAGGGGGCGTCATGGGGGCGGGCGTCGCAGCAGCTGGCCTAAGCGCGGTCAGTTGGACCACGATGAGCGCCATTGCCGCCAGTTGGATCATCTCTCCTGTGTTAGGTGGAACTATTGCCGCTGGCTTTCTGGCTTTGATCAATGCCAAAATTCAGTATCAGGACGACAAGATCGCCGCTGCCCGCCGTTGGGTGCCGATACTCGTTGCTGTCATGGCTGGTGCCTTTACCACCTATTTGGCCGTCAAAGGCCTGAACAAGCTGGTCAAAGTTGAGCTTGAAGTCGCTTTGCTGTTCGGTCTGGCCACCGGATTTCTGACATGGCTGGTGACAGTCCCTTGGGTGCATCGCAGATCAGAAGGACTAGAAAACAGAACGAAGTCTCTGAAAACGCTGTTTGGGCTACCACTTACTATTTCAGCAACATTTCTTAGCTTTGCCCACGGCGCCAATGACGTGGCAAATGCGGTTGGTCCGTTGGCGGCAATCGTGCATACGGCGCAGTTCGGGGATTTCGCTGCACAAGTCGCAATTCCAACCTGGGTGATGGTGATCGGAGCGCTGGGAATTTCCTTTGGGCTGTTCCTGTTTGGCCCAAAATTGATCAGGATGGTCGGCAGTCAGATCACCAAGCTCAACCCAATGCGCGCATTCTGTGTCGCCCTTTCTGCGGCGATCACTGTGATCCTGGCCAGTTGGCTGGGCCTGCCCGTCAGTTCCACCCATATCGCAGTGGGAGCGGTCTTCGGAGTGGGCTTTTATCGCGAATGGCATGCCGAGCGGCGCAGAAAGAACGCGAACCACCAACGACTGCCCGAGCGGCGCCAAGCACAGGAAGAGAAAAAACGCCGGAAACTCGTCCGTCGCTCGCATTTCATGACGATCGTGGCTGCCTGGATCATAACGGTCCCCGCTACCGCAGTGTTATCAGCCGCTATCTTCTGGACACTGACGGCTTTTCTCTAACCCATCAGCTTCGGATTTGCTCGGGAGTAAGCGGGGATTTTGGGTTCTGTGCAATCTTTTCGCGAACCTGCGCGCAGATTGGGGTCGCAATGCCGTGCCGCTCGCCCAAACGGATGATCTCGCCTTGCAGACTGTCGATTTCCGTTGGGCGCCCTGCCAACAGGTCATAGGCCATAGAGGTGCGCGCCGAGGGGTCAATGGTCAGCATCCGGGAGGCAACCCGCGAAAACAAGGGCGTCGGCAGGCGCAGGATATACGGTGTCATCCATGCGGGCAGCGGCGTCATTGGCACAATCGGTTGGCCGGCGGAGTGCAGCACGGTCAGGGCCTCGGACATCTGATCTGCCATCAGTTGGCGCCAGTTGCGGTCCAGCAACTGCTGTTTCAACGTCAACCCGGACAGCGCATTCAGCGCGTTATTGAGATTGATCACCAGCTTGCCCCATTGGACGGCTTCGATCTGGTCACTCTCTGACACCGGTAGGTCGGGACCAGTCAGCTTTGCGCCCAAATCGCCGAGGCCGGATTGGATAACGATTTCACCAGAAGTCGCGCGATGAAATCCGCCAGTATCTGTCGAGACGACGTTGAAGGGCACCATACCGGCGCGGACATCGTGGTGCGGAAGCATCGTACGTAAGGTGCCTGCGTTTTCCAGTCCATTTTGCCAGGAGAGGATCACAGCGTCTGGAGCGTGTTTCCCGATATCCTTCGCCATCTCTTCCGTCGCGCCGGTCTTTACCGTGACAATGACTATTTCAGCATCACTCAGTTCCGCCGGATCTTCGGTCAGGGACAGGTTGGTCACATGACACCGCAGGCCTGAAAAATCTGTGACCATCAGCCCCTTATCCCGGATCGGGTCGAGGATTCGTGCCCGCCCCAACAGGGTGACATCGTGACCGGATCGGGCCAGCAAAGCCCCGCAGTAACATCCAATGCTGCCCGCCCCCGCGATTGCGATCCTCATGACGCCCCTCCCCTTCGGTCAAAGATTGCCGCGATCCGCCTGTCAGACAAGGCCAAATGACGCCAGGTCAGCGCGCGCGCCTCGGACGGGTGCGTTCAAGGTCTTCTGAAATCGGGATGAAGTCTTGATCGTCCCCCGGAGGCAGTTGAAAAGCCCCTTTGGCCCAGTCCGCCGTTTTCCATTCGCGGGTGGCTGCTTCTATCTTTTCCTTTGAGGACGACACGAAGTTCCACCAGATATAACGATCCTCGTTCAACGTCGCACCTCCAAGCAACATTAGCCGCGCACCCTGCGGCCCTGCCTGAACGGAAAGGCGATCCCTTGGCCGAAACACCATCATACGACCTTGGGTGAACTGATCCCCGGCGATCTCAACCGTTCCTTCCGTCACATAAACACCGCGGTCTTCTTGATCATCAGGCAAAGGAAAAGAGGCCCCAGGGGCAAGCTGCACGTCCAGATAGAAGGTTTCAGACAGTGTCGTGACCGGGCTGCTTTCACCATAAGCCGAGCCAAGGATTAGACGAGCGCTGACCCCAGCATCCTGAATATGGGGCAGCGCAGATTGTTTATGATGTTCGAAGTCCGGTGCAATATCTTCCTGGTCGTCTGGCAGCGCGATCCAGGTCTGAATGCCAAAAAGACTGTGTCTTTTGCTGCGCGTTTCCTTGCTGGTGCGTTCAGAATGGGTCACGCCACGTCCTGCAATCATCCAGTTGACCTCACCGGGATAGATCATCTGATGGGTACCCAAGCTATCACGATGCTCAAATTCCCCTTTATACAGGTAGGTGATCGTGCCCAACCCGATATGAGGGTGAGGCCGGACGTCTATACCGCCTTCTGTGATGAATTCTGCAGGGCCCACCTGGTCAAAGAAAATGAACGGGCCAACAAGCTGTCGTTTGACCGAGGGTAGCGCACGGCGCACCTCGAACCCACCCAGATCACGTGCACGAGGAATGATCAGTGCCTCTAAAGACGGGTTCTCAGTCAAACGATCGGGGTTGTGAGACGGGTTCCAGCTCATTCCAGTTTCTCCCTTTTTCGGCAGGCAACGGTTCGCCCCTGCAAGATGCAGGCCGCTGCACCTGAAAGAAACCTCAATAATTGCACAACTCCGGTGGATTTTTGTCCGTTATGACATATCATTAATGTTATTACATAACAATTCTAACAGAAATTCCACCTGAGAAAAGAACCATCCAGACAGCTCGCTATCCGATCACCTGTTTGACGGGGAATGCAGGGCATTTTTGCTGCCCTGCAAAGGAATGTTGCTTGCGGCCAAAGAAGGTGTCAGTCGCCGTGCTTCAGATAGACAAATTGCCAAACACAATCACGCCAGGCGTTTGGCATAAGACGCACGGTTCAGTTCGACCTCTTGCACCGTGATGCTGCCAACCTCGGGCATGGCAACAGTCAGAACATCCAAAACGGTAGCGTTCAGTTCAGCTCGCGTGGCCTCATCCCGGCCCTGCATCAATAAAAGCGTCGCATGGACAAAGGTCTGCGGTTCGGTCCCGATCCGAAAATAGGTGACCGGATTGGCACGGATCTTAAGGGCCGGTGCATCAAACTCAGCATGTTCAGAAAGCACCGCAAACAACTTCTCGCAGATCGCATGGAAATCATGTTTCTCTTCAAGGCCCTGAGAGAATTCGAGGACTAAATGGGGCATTGTGCACTCCGGAAATCATGAGAGAGCACGCGGCTCTCTCTTGCCATTTTCATGTGTTCAGACACCCAGACACCAACGCATAACGGCCTTCTGGGCGTGCAGTCGGTTTTCGGCCTCGTCAAAAATGACCGAGTTCGGCCCATCCATGACATCGGATGTCGCTTCTTCTTCGCGGTGCGCAGGAAGGCAATGCATGAACAGCGCATCGGGTTTGGCATGGGCCATCAATTCGGCGTTTACCTGATAAGGACGCAGCAGGTTATGGCGCCGTTCTTTCGCGGATTGAGAGTCGTGCATCGAAACCCAGGTATCGGCGACAACTAGATCGGCCCCATCTACAGCCTTGTAGGGGTCCCGTTCCACAACAATCTTGGACCCTTTTTGACGGGCAAAACCCATGAAATCCTCTTCGGGGTCGAATTGCGCCGGGCCCGTAAAAGTCAGATCAAACCCGAACTGGCCCGCCGCGTGAAGGAACGAGGCACACACATTGTTACCATCGCCAGTCCAAACGACTTTCTTCCCAGCGATCGGGCCTCGGTGCTCTTCGAACGTCAGAACATCGGCCATGATTTGGCAAGGATGGGTGCGATCGGTCAGGCCGTTGATCACCGGCACGTCCGAGTATTCCGCCATTTCGGTTAGGATGGTTTCGTCAAATGTCCGGATCATGATCATATCGACATAGCGCGACAGCACGCGGGCGGTGTCAGCGATGGTTTCGCCGTGGCCCAACTGCATGTCCTTGCCCGAAAGGACCATCGTCTGACCACCCATCTGGCGCACGCCCACATCAAAGGACACGCGCGTCCGGGTTGACGGTTTTTCAAAGATCAGGGCGACCATGCGGTCTTTGAGTGCCAATTCGTCATCCGGTGCCGCCTTTGGCTGCCCCAGACGCGCCTGCTTCATGGCAGCAGCCTGGTCGATCATGCCCCGCAAAGCGGCGGCATTGGTTTTGTGAATGTCGAGGAAGTGCTTCATGTCGTTTCGCTTTTCTAATCGGGTGGGCTCAGGCAGACGCCAGATTGCTATCGACCTGCGCGGCCGTTTTCTCCAGACGAATAACCGCCTGTGCAATGTCGTCCTCTGTCAGGGTCAAAGGCGGCAATAGGCGGATCACATTGTCAGCGGCGGGAACGGTGATGAGGCCGTTATCATATCCCGCATTCACCACGTCCAAGTTGGTCGCCTTGCATTTCAGACCCAGCATGAGCCCTGCGCCGCGCACCTCTTCGAACACGTCCGGATGATTTGCAATCAATCCTTCGAGCTTCTGGCGCAACATGCCCGCCTTGCGATTGACCCCGTCCAGAAAGGCGGGGGTTGCAACCTGGTCGATCACCGCGCAGCCCACCGCGCAACCGAGAGGGTTTCCGCCATAGGTCGACCCGTGCGTACCTGCCGTCATGCCGCTGGCCGCGTCTTCGGTGGCCAGCACCGCACCCAGAGGGAACCCTCCACCGATGCCCTTGGCGACCATCATGATGTCAGGCGTGATGCCCGCCCATTCATGGGCAAAAAGTTTACCGGTACGCCCAACGCCGCATTGGACCTCGTCGAGGATCAGCAACAGGCCATTGTCGTTGCAGATCTGACGCAGCGCTTTGAGCTCGGCATCAGGGACGGGGCGAATACCGCCCTCGCCCTGAATGGGTTCGATCAAGATCGCCGCGGTCTTGTCCGAGATCGCATTGGTGACGCCGTCAAGATCACCAAATGTCAGGTGTACAAAGCCGGGCAGCAGCGGGCCAAAGCCTTTGGTCATTTTCTCGGACCCCGCAGCGGCGATACCTGCCGAAGACCGACCGTGAAACGAACCGTCAAAGGTGATGATGTCGACCCGTTCGGGCTGATCTTTATCGTAGAAATATTTGCGTGCCATTTTCACAGCCAGCTCGCAGGCTTCCGTGCCTGAATTGGTAAAGAACACCGTGTCGGCAAAGGTATGTTCAACCAGCTTATCAGCCAGCGCCTGCTGCTGAGGGATGTTATAAAGGTTCGACACATGCCACAGTGCGTGGGCCTGTTCCGTCAGCGCGTTCACCAGCGCCGGATGCGCATGGCCCAGTGCATTCACAGCAATCCCCGCGCCCATATCCAGAAAACGTCGGCCATCCGCCTCGGTCAGCCAAGCGCCTTCGCCCTTCACAAAGGTCAGGGGCGCACGATTATAGGTCGGCAGAACGGACGGGATCATCGGATCATCCTTTTCGATATGTTGAGCCCCGTGAGTGATACACGAGGGCCATGTTCGTCAACTGATTTGGTGGGAGATGCGCCGATTTGGGCAGCGCAAAAGGATCAAACGGGCCGGTTACGCGGCAAAGCGTCGGCGTCGAAGTCGCAGGATATCAGCGTGTTTGATCATGGATGCCGTATAGCGCCGAAGATTTGCGATGAAAAGGGCTTTGTTGCTGCAACGCTGCAACCCCCGTATCAGCCTTCGCTCCAGCGGTCTAATCGACCCATACCGCGCGTAAAAGCCCAGGCCAGAATGCGGGGCATGCCCTTGTTCACCAGCGCATCCAGACAATGGGACTGAAATTCCTCGAACGAGGCATCGGGATGTCGAAACGCACCGTCAGCGTAACAGAGTGAACAATACCGTGTGCTGCGGGTTCCGTCCGCTTCGCTGCCTCCCCCTTCGGTATCCTTGCTAAGAGGCATGCCGCAGCTTTGACATTTGGATCCCATCATCTTTCCCCTTGCAGGCTTTGACCACGGGCCATAAGATCAAAACCATAGAGTATAGTCAATGGTTTTACAGATGCGTATCGGAGAACTGTCCCGCCGAAGCGGGCTGCCCCGCGACACATTGCGGTTTTACGAACGGCACGGATTGATTGCCTCGCGCCCCGGGCCAGAAGCGACAAACAGCTATCGCGACTACCCGGATGACATGCTGATCACGCTGGAACAGATCGGCGATGCACAGGCGGCGGGGATCAGTATCGCCCAACTTGCAACTCTGCTGGGGCAACTTGGTGCGGCTGATCCCGAAACCTTTGACGGCGTAGCATTTCTTCAGGAACGGATCGAAGAGGTTGAGGCGCGGATCGGCCGCGCAAATCGTTTTCTGGACAGCTTGCGACAGGCCAAACAGGCTCTTGCAACACCGTCGGGACAGCCCTGACCGTTTTACCCCTTGCCTTTCGTCCACCCGTACATCACCGCTTACGCATGTTCGTTCCCAAAGCGCATAACCCGCCCCTTGCGGCACTGTTGATTTTTGTCGCCAGTGCATTCCTTGCGGCAACCACCCTGCTGGCCAAAGCTTTGGGGACAGATACGCTAGGTGCTCCTTTGCATCCAATGCAGATCAGCCACGGGCGGTTTCTATTCGCCTTCCTGGTCATCGTTTCAGCAGTGGGCATCATGCGCCCTACCCTGCGGCGGCCCTATTGGGGGCTGCATATCGGTAGGACAAGCTTTGGCTGGCTGGGAATCACGCTGATGTTTGCATCGGTCGCGTTCATACCGATGGCGGATGCGACGGCGATTTCGTTCTTGAACCCGGTCTTTGCGATGGTTCTGGCCATTCCCTTGCTGAAAGAAGGCGTCGGCCCCTGGCGCTGGCTGGCGGCGGCGGTGGCCCTGATCGGGGCAATGGTTCTGCTGCGCCCGACACCTGCGAGCTTCCAACCTGCGGCGTTACTGGCGCTGGCGGCGGCTGTCGTCATCGGGATGGAGCTGATCTTTATCAAAAAGCTGTCAGGGCGAGAGAGCCCGATCCAAATTCTATTGGTGAACAACGCGATGGGCCTGACCATCGCATCGGTCGCGGTGAGTTTCGTGTTTCAGATGCCCAACCCGGCGCAATGGGCCGCCCTTGCGGGGATCGGCGCATTGATGGCTTGCGCACAGGCCTGTTTCGTTAACGGCATGGCGCGGGCAGATGCGTCTTTCGTAGCGCCGATAAGCTATGCGACACTGCTGTTCGCTGCGCTATATGATTTTGCGATATTCGATGTGGTGCCCGACGCGGTCAGCTTGATTGGATCTGCCATCATCTTGGCCGGAGGGCTGATTCTTGTGTGGCGCGAGGCGCGGCACCGTCAGGCCTTGAGCCGATAGCCCGTTCGCAGCATCTGCCAGGTCAGTGCACCGACCACCAGTGTTGCAGCCGTGCAGATCAACATCCCAAGGTAGGGCGAGCTGTCCGAAACCCCAATCATACCATAGCGCAGCCCGTCGATCAGATAGAAAACCGGGTTGGCGTGGCTTAGCCGGTACAAAACCGGCGGCAATGCCTCGACCGAGTAAAAGGTGCCAGAAAGAAACGCCAAAGGCGTGACGATGAAGTTGGTAATCGCAGCCATCTGGTCGAACTTATTGGCGAATATCCCGGCAAAAAGACCCAGCGCGCCCATAAAGGCCCCTCCCAGCACCACAAAGATCAAGGCGATCAGTGGGTTCTGCGGGACAATACCGAGCACCAGCGCCAGCGCGCTTGCAACGACAACAGCGATCAGAAAGCCACGGGCAATGCCGCCCGCAAGGTATCCCAGCAGAATCTCTAGCGGCGAAAGCGGCGGCATAAGGGTATCGACGATGTTGCCCTGTACTTTCGAGATCACCATCGAGGACGAAGTATTGGCAAACGCATTCTGGATCACCGTCATCATCATGATGCCCGGCGCCAGGAAGGTCAAAAATGGCATGCCCATCACATCAGACCGGCTGGGCCCGATAGCGATGTTGAAGATCAGCAGAAACAGCCCCGCAGTCACCAGCGGTGCCAAAAGTGTCTGCGTCCACACCGCCAAAAACCGCAAAGTTTCCCGCCGGGCCAGCGTATAGAGACCCATCCAATTCACCGCACCAAAGCGGCGCGCCTCATGATCCATGAGATTCTGCATGATCTGCCCTCTACCTGATTCGAAGACCGCTTGTAACTCGGACCGCAGTGTTTAAAATAGGGGGCTGAGACGAATTCCCAAGGCGGCCCGAATCCGGGGCCGCTTTCCGCTTTTGAAAGGCAAATGATGTCCTGGACTGACGAGCGTGTAGAGCTGCTTAAAAAGATGTGGGGCGAGGGCCAGTCGGCCAGCCAGATCGCCAAGGAACTGGGCGGTGTGACCCGCAATGCGGTTATCGGCAAAGTCCACCGGCTGGGCCTGTCGAATCGCGCAACCGGCGCGACCCCCGCCAAGGCTGAGCCAAAGGAAAAACCAGCGCCCGCGCCCAAGGCCGAGGCCAAGCCCAAACCCACGCCCAAGACGGAACCGGCACGTCCAGCCGCAGCCCCTGCAGCCGAGACCAAGCCCGCTGTACCGGCCCGCCGTCAGATCATCCCGGCCGGTCAACCGCTGCCGCCGCAACCTTCAGCGAACGAGATCAGCCCCGAGGCGCTGGCCAAGGTCAACGAGGTTGAGAAGAAAGCCAAAAAGCTGACGCTGATGGAACTGACCGAGAAGACCTGCAAATGGCCCGTCGGCGACCCCGCGACCGAGGATTTCTGGTTTTGCGGTCTGCCCGTTGAGGCAGGCAAACCTTATTGCGAAGCGCATGTGGGTGTGGCGTTCCAGCCTATGAGCTCACGTCGCGACCGGCGGCGGTAAGGCTTTGACGACGGCAGGCACCTAGCAACAGAACGCGGTGCCCGCAGCAGGCCGGAATGTAGGCAATACACCTGTTTTGGCTCTGCGTCATCTAAGAGCGATCACACTGGAATCGAAGAAGAGTCGTAATCTGCCAAAAGCGGCCGCCGGTTCCGTGCATGCCGAGCGATCAATCGCTTTTGCCGCCCCCCCTCTGGGATTTTGTAGTTGGTCTTTTGCATCGGGGTTTCGACAAGATCGGGGAACAGCGTAAAAAGCTCTTCCATGGCTGCTGCCGGTAGAGATTTCAGTGCTTCATCGCCAAGCAAAAGGCTCTCGGTCGGGGCGCCATCTGCATAAATTACCTCATGTTCAGAAAACACCAGGTGGAAATAAGTAACTTCTGTAATTCTGTCGTCGACGTATATCCCCGGAAGCTCGACCAACTTTATAGCTGAGACCAGAACCTCGGGGCGCTCAAACATGCGCTTAACGATCGCCGAGGATATCAGCATCCGGTGCTGACGGGACACGAGCAGGTCGCGTCTGGGCAGGCCCTGCCCTAGCGCGCCAGCGCAAATGCGTACTGGGTAAAGCTTGGGATTGCGGCGCAAATCCCGCGCGCTGACATGTCGCCGAATGATTTGTGACAAAGGCTGCGTGCAACCATGATCCGTCAAGACACGATCACCTTGCTTCAAACTCTCGATCAGGACAGGGCCCTGATCGGTCGCAATCAACGTTCCTGCCGTAAGGCACGGTATGGTGCCCGGTGTCGGAGTGGTGTTCACCGTATAGGTTCCACCATTGTCGGTGGAAATAAGTGAATCTCCCGCCCCGGCCTCGCCGATAACCGTCGAGCTCATCCCATTGGCGGGGCCAGCTGTCGCCGTTATCGGGCCGGGGCTGGGGGGATCGCTGAAAGAGCTGAACTGATAAACCGTTGACCCGTCGGATAAAGAGATACCATTGGTTTTACCGAGCCCGGTAAAGGTGGCGGAACTGGCTGAGTCAATTACATAGACGTCCCGGCCTGCGACTGTCGTCGGGGTGATCCCATCAAGCGTGTTAGTGCTGCGGATAGATCCGTCAGAGTTGTAGATCGTAACAACAAGCCCAGAAACATCCGCACCCGCGTCAACAGCGACCTCGATAAAGTCCTGTGGTGGACCTCCTAGGTACTTGAGTTCGGAAAAATATGGGTCTGCCATATGTCAATTTGCCTTTGTGTTCGGCGTGAGTATGATGATCCGATACTTGTTTCAATATATGAGTATTAGGGTCTCACTAACCAGTAAATGTTCCCAGTGATTTTTGTTCGCAGCTGGAACCGAATTACTGCGCTGGATGCGATGGCAAATCCAGCATCGGCACCCAACCGGGCAGTTCGTTTGGCGAAACCGAGACATGCAGCCGCTCGGATCGGTCGCGGCCTACTTTGCGGTGCTTGCGCAGTAGGAAAATCTTACCCCAACCGCGCCATGTGCCGACCGAACGCGCATGAGGGTCGATCACAAAGCGGTCTCTCCATCCCTCCGGCAATGGCAGGCCGTGCAGCTCTGCCTTGTCCAGCATCCAAACCAGCGAGATGTTGCTAAGAGGACGGGCTTCTTCAAACCCGTTCAACTGGCCACCCACATCGCCATGGGTGCCTCGGAACCAGACTTGCTCGATATGGCCTTTAAAATCGGGGGTACATTTCCACAGGACCGGCTCGAATACCTCGCGCGTTTCATCCAGCGCCATCGCGTGGTAGCCGTGGCGCGTAGCGGGACCAAGCTGATGGTTGTGGAAGGCGTGGCGATCCTCGGCCCAACGCCAAAGCAGCGGTAGACGCAAGCCCAGCGCTTTTACTGTATCCCACACGCCGATCATTTCGATTGCAACATCTTCATGGCAGAACTGCCGGCGAAACACAGCAGCAGCGCTACCATTGGCATTGCATTCATAGTGGCGGTAGGCCTGTTTGATATTCCTTACGGTCGCATGCTCGGCCTTGAGCAGGCCAATCATATCGATCACACCCGCAAGGCTGCGCACACCGTAGGCCCCACGTGAGTAGCCGATGAAATAGATACGGTCGCCGGGCTTATACCGCGAGGCCAGATAGCCATAGGCCCGGCGTATCTGGCGATTGATCCCCCGCCCCATCATCACATCCAACGAGGACTTCCAGCTTTCCCATTGCACGCCGGCCTCATAGAAGACGGATACCTTGCTTCCCATCTCGCAGCACAGCCGCAGCGCCTGCCCCGCATGAGTTTCATATCCGGGCTCAAGCGTCGACATGGTGCCGTCTAGAATGATGACATGGCTGACAGGTTCACGATGGCGCGTTTCGGCCGAATGCTCGGATCGCAGCGGCCGTCCAAGCCACCCCAGTACCTTTCTACTCAGCCGCGACAGTTGCATCGTTCAGCAGTTCCCATACTTTGTGCGGCGTAAAAGGCATATCGGCCTGCCGCACCCCGTGATCCCAGAGCGCATCCTGAACCGCATTTGCCACTGCAGCCAGCGCGCCCACGGTGCCGGCCTCTCCGCATCCTTTCATTCCCAACGGGTTAGAGGTTGACGGTACCGGCGCCGAGGTAAACTTAATCATGGGTATCTCGGCTGCGCGGGGCAAGGCGTAATCCATCAACGATGCCGTGAGCAGTTGCCCCTGCGCATCATGGACAACATGTTCGGACAGCGCCTGACCGATGCCTTGTGCGACACCACCATGAACTTGCCCCTCGGCCAGCATCGGATTGATAAGATTACCGAAATCATCGACCACAGTATAGCGGTCTACCCATGTTTCGCCGGTACAAGGGTCAATCACGATTTCGACAACATGTGCCCCGTTGGGATAGCTACGGTCGTCCAGCGAGATGCTTGCCTGATGCTGCAACAAATCAACGCGCCCGTCGGCACGGGCCATATCCGCGGCCTCGGTCAAAGTGGGCGTCAGGTTTGATCCCGGCGCGCGGAAGGTTTCAAAATCAAAGCGCACGTCGCTTTCTTCCACCCCCATCTTATCTGCGAGATAGGGCGTGAATGCGGCAACCATGACGTCGATCGTGGCAAGCGTCGCTGTACTTTGCACCGTAACTGATCGCGATCCCCCGGTTCCCCCACCATTCGGAAGCTGGTCGCTGTCACCTTGAACTACGGTGATGCAATCCAGGGGAACCCCGGTTTGGTCAGACAGGAACTGAGCATAGACCGTTTCGTGCCCCTGCCCGTTGGATTGGGTTCCCACAAAAAGTTTCAAGGTGCCATCCTCAACGAACTCTATCTTTGCGTTCTCGGAAGGGTCGCCCAAAATGCTTTCGATATAGTAACAAATCCCCTGCCCCCGGAACAAACCGTGTTCAGCATCGGCGATCTTGCGGGCGGCAAAGCCGCTGGACTGTCTTTGGCTTTGGGACAGAACCATGTCGAAATCGCCGACATCATACGTTTCGCCGGTCGCGGTCTTGTAAGGAAATGCCTCAGGCCGGATGAAATTCTTGCGCCTCAACTCCCAGGGATCTACGCCCAGTTCTCGGGCCGCGCGGTCGATAGCGCGTTCAAGGACATATATCGCCTCGGGTCGCCCTGCGCCGCGATAGGCGTCAACCTGCGTTGTATTGGTAAAGAACCCCTCGACCCGCAGATAGGTGGTTTGTACATCATAGGCACCCATCAACACTTTGCTGAAAAGATTGGTTTGTATCGCCTGGCCGTAATGGCTGTTATAGGCCCCAAGATTTACCTTGCTGTGCACCCGATAGGCGGTGATCCGGTGATCGCTGTCAAATGCCAGCTCGGCCAGCGAAGACAGGTCGCGGCCATGGTGATCGGACAACATTGCCTCGGAACGGTCAGACATCCAGTGAACAGGCTGGCCCAGTTTCATCGCAGCTACGGCCACACAGAAATATTCGGGATAGGGCATGACCTTCATGCCGAACCCGCCGCCGACATCCGGGGTCGTGACTCGGATATCCTCGGGGTTGAGCTTTAGCTTTTGCGCCAGCTGACCACGCATGGCCCAAACCCCCTGCCCGCCATAGGAAAAGTGCAACCGCCCATCAACCCAATGCGCCTGACAGCCCCGCGGTTCAATCGACGTGATGATAACTCGATTGTCGTCCACATTCAGTGCAACGGTATGAGCCGCCTGCTGAAACGCAGCAATAGTTGCCGCCTCATCGCCCAGCGCCCAGTCAAATGCCCGATTATCCGGAGTTTCCGCGTGCAGCGTTTCTCCGCCCACACACACGTCCAGTTTTACGGGCAAGTCAGAGGTTTCGACCCAGATCAGCTCGGCCGCATCGCGGGCCTGTAAGGCGGTGTCGGCAATGACTACAGCGACGGGTTCTCCGACAAACCGTATGCGATCCGCGGCCAACATATGCCGGTCCGGCGCAGCGGCTTTCGAACCGTCTCGGTTATTCAGGATGGCCGCATTCATACACGTGTCGATCCCAGCGGCCTTGAGGTCGTCCAGCGTCATGATCAGCCGCACCCCTTCGGCCGCGCGCGCGTCATCCAGATCCAGCGCCCCAATCACCCCATGCGCCACCTGGGATCGCACGAATACAGCATGCAAAGCCCCGTGCGGTAGGACATCGTCCATATAATGCCCCTGCCCGGTCAGAAACCGCTGGTCCTCGGTCCGTTTGACGGGCTGGCTTTTGCCAAACTTTTCCACCGCGCGCTCCTGTCTCTGCCTCTAGGCGACATTAGGCTGCGATGCATCATTGTCCATAGCCCCGGCGCTTGGCCCTTTCCCTTTTGCTATCCTTTCGATATTGCAAGCGCTAACCCGAATTTGTTGACGCAGGACGCATCCAATGGCGATGGAAAAGACATTCAACGCGGCCGAGGCCGAGGCCCGCATTTACGAGGCCTGGGAACAGGCCGGAGCCTTCAAGGCGGGCGCGAACAGATCGCGCGATGAAAGCTTTACCATCATGATCCCGCCACCCAACGTGACGGGGGCGCTGCATGTGGGACACGCGTTCAATAACACGCTGCAGGATATCCTGACCCGCTGGCACCGGATGCGCGGCTTCGACACGCTTTGGCAACCCGGTCAGGACCACGCGGGCATCGCCACGCAGATGCAGGTTGAAAAGATGCTGGCGGCGCAGGGCAACGAAGGGCGGCGTGAACTCGGGCGCGAGAAGTTCCTTGAGAAAGTCTGGGAATGGAAGGGTGAATACGGCGGCACGATCATTGAACAGCTCAAGCGTCTTGGCGCCAGCTGCGATTGGTCCCGCAACGCGTTTACCATGGCAGGTGCACCGGGTGACCCGCGCACAGGGCATGAGAATTCTGCAAATTTCCACGATGCCGTCATCAAGGTCTTCGTAGAAATGTACGAAAAGGGCCTGATCTATCGCGGCAAGCGTCTGGTCAACTGGGACCCGCATTTTGAGACCGCAATCTCGGATCTTGAGGTCGAGAATATCGAGGTCGCGGGCCATATGTGGCACTTCAAGTACCCGCTGGCGGGTGGTGAGACCTATACGTATGTCGAAAAGGATGAGGACGGGAATATCGTGCTTGAGGAACAGCGCGACTATATCTCAATCGCCACGACACGGCCCGAAACAATGCTGGGCGACGGCGCGGTTGCGGTTCATCCGTCAGATGAGCGCTACGCGCCAATCATAGGAAAACTATGTGAAATTCCTGTTGGACCGAAAGAGCATCGTCGGCAGATTCCGATCATTACTGATGACTATCCCGATCCCGATTTCGGCTCGGGCGCGGTGAAGATCACCGGCGCGCATGATTTCAACGACAACATGGTCGCCAAGCGTGGCGGTATTCCGATGTACCGTCTGATGGACACGCGTGGCGCATTGCGAGCCGATGGCGCGCCCTATGCCGAAGAGGCCGGCAAGGCGCAGGAATACGCGCGCGGCAAGGAGTTCACCGAGAATGAGATCGACGCAATCAACCTGATCCCCGATCACCTGCGCGGGCTTGACCGGTTCGAGGCGCGCGCCAAGGTGGTCGAAGAGATCACCAACGACGGTCTGGCCGTCATGACCCGTGCCGACAACCCGGTTCTGGGCACAAAGCTGGGTGAGGACGACGACCCGGCTGCACTCGTCCCGCTGGTCGAGAGCAAACCGATCATGCAACCCTTTGGCGACCGCTCGAAGGTC
This sequence comes from Ruegeria sp. CDSB022, assembly GCF_059611145.1. NCBI lineage: Bacteria > Pseudomonadati > Pseudomonadota > Alphaproteobacteria > Rhodobacterales > Roseobacteraceae > Ruegeria > Ruegeria sp. CDSB022. The sequence goes on from NZ_JBXWOZ010000009.1 coordinate 58,047, forward strand.
GTGATCGAACCGATGTTCACCGACCAGTGGTTCGTGGATGCCGAAAAAGTCGTCGGCCCCGCGCTGGACGCGGTCAAGGACGGCACGGTCAAGATCATCCCCGAGTCGGGCGAGAAGACCTATTACCACTGGCTGGAAAACATCGAGCCCTGGTGTATCTCGCGCCAGTTGTGGTGGGGGCATCAGATTCCGGTTTGGTATGGCCTCGACCTGTCGGCCGAAAACTTCAAAGATGACGAGAACGACGGCAACCTTGATCTGGTCGAATTGGGTCGTTTGCTGAACGAAGGCGGTATGTTGCACCGTGGCAATGTCATGGAATGCGCGTCGAGTCTGGAGGCAGTGACTGAAAAATTCCTGGACGATAATGCAAACATTCCCAGCCCGCTAAGCCACGCAACTGTAATCGAAGTTGCCGATAAGCAAGAAGCGATCCATCAATTCGCCGAAAGTCTTGCTCAGTATGCAGTTGAACAAGACCCGACGAAGCTGGTTTATCCGGTTTGGCGTGACCCCGACGTTCTCGACACCTGGTTCTCCTCCGGCCTCTGGCCCATCGGCACGCTGGGCTGGCCCGAGCAGACCGAGGAGCTGGAACGCTACTTCCCCACGGACGTTCTGATCACCGGCTTTGACATCCTGTTCTTCTGGGTCGCCCGGATGATGATGATGCAACTGGCGGTGGTCGATCAGATCCCGTTCCACACCGTCTACCTGCACCAGCTCGTCCGCGACGAGAAGGGCAAGAAGATGTCCAAGACCACCGGCAACGTCATCGACCCGTTGGAGATCGTGGACGAGTTCGGCGCCGACGCGCTGCGCTTTACCAATGCCTCGATGGCGGCGATTGGTGGCGTGTTGAAACTGTCTCGCGAACGCATCACCGGCTATCGCAACTTTGGTACAAAACTTTGGAACGCTGTTCGCTTTGCCGAGATGAACGAGGTCTTCACCGACGCCGTACCGCAACTAGACGTCGCTGATCTGAAACCCAAGGCCGCCGTAAACCGTTGGATCATAGGCGAAACTGCCCGCGTACGGGCCGAGGTCGACGCCGCACTGGAAAGCTATCGTTTCAACGATGCGGCCAACGGGCTTTACGCCTTTGTCTGGGGTAAGGTCTGCGACTGGTACGTTGAACTCTCCAAACCGCTGCTACAGGGTGACGATGCCGAAGCACAGGCCGAGACCCGCGCTACCATGCGCTGGGTTCTGGACCAGTGCATGGTCTTGCTGCACCCAATCATGCCCTTCGTTACCGAGGAACTGTGGGGCCTGACAGGCACGCGCGCCAAGATGGTCGTGCACGCCGACTGGCCGACTTACGGCACCGAACTGGTCGACCCAGAGGCGGACCGCGAAATGAACTGGGTGATCTCGGTGATCGAGAACACGCGCTCAGCTCGTGCGCAGATGCGGGTTCCGGCGGGCCTTTATGTACCGATGCTGGTGACAGAGATTGACGCGCATGGCCAAGCTGCATGGGACCGTAACGAGGCGCTGATCAAGCGGCTGGCGCGGATCGACAGCCTGACCAAAGTGGATGCATTTCCCAAGGGAACGATCTCGATTGCCGCGCCGGGTGCGACGTTCGGTTTGCCGCTGGCAGATATCATCGATATCGGCGCCGAAAAGGAACGACTGGAAAAGGCCAAGGGCAAACTTGCCAAGGAATTGGGTGGTTTGCGCGGTCGTCTGAACAATCCGAAATTTGTGGCCTCGGCCCCGGAAGAGGTTGTCGCCGAAGCCAAAGCCAACCTCGCCGCCCGTGAAGAGGAAGAGGTGAAACTGAACGAGGCGCTGGCACGTCTGGCCGAAATCGCCTGATCTTCGTCTGCTCCAAACCGTTCAAGATACCAGACCCCGCCACGCCCGCGTTGGCGGGGTTTTCGTTCCCCGGTCCGGATTTCGCCCTGTTCACCTCCGCTTACGATTGCTAGCAAGTGCAGGTTGATAACGCTGAGGGCAGGATGACACGCGCATTTCCACCAATGCAGACCATCTCAACCGGATTGGTTGTGGCCATCGTCGGCTTTTTCAGCTCATTCCCCATTGTATTGCAGGGGCTGGATGCGATGGGTGCGTCACCGGAGGAGGCCGCATCGGGCCTGATGACCGCCGCCATCGCCATGGGGCTGGCCGCCATCGCGCTGAGCTTGCGCTACAAGTTGCCGATCAGTGTCGCCTGGTCCACGCCGGGTGTCGCGCTGTTGGCTGTATCCGCCACACCTGTCGAGGGATTCTCAGGAGCTATCGGTGCGTTCCTGTGCGCTGGCGCTTTGACGGTTGTGGCTGGGTTGTGGAAGCCGCTGGGAAGGTTGGCAGCTGCAATCCCGACCACGTTAGCGCAGGCAATGCTTGCCGGGGTTCTGATGCCTCTATGTATCCTCCCGTTCAAGGCGGCCGTCGAGATTCCGTGGCAGGCGCTACCCGTAATCCTGACATGGTTCATCGCGGGGCGGTTCAACCGGCTGTTTGCGGTTCCCGCGGCAGTGATCGCAGCAGCCATTATAGTCATCCTGAACGCCGGAGATACAACGATCATGCCCGAGCGTCTGATTGCGGCACCGATCTGGGCCATGCCTACATTCTCGCTGGCCTCGGCCATAGGGATCGGAATGCCGCTGTTCATCGTCACCATGGCGACACAGAACATCCCCGGCATCGCGGTGATGCGCAGCTTTGGCTTTACGCCCGTGCCGGGCAAACTGTTCTCGGCCGTCGGAGGGGCCAGCCTGTTGTCCGCCCCGTTCGGAGCCCCCGCCACCTGCCTTGCCGCCATCACCGCCGCGATGTGCTCAAATCAGGACAGTCATCCCGATCCTGCGCTGCGCTATTGGTCGGCCATCATGGGTGGCGTATTCTATTGCCTGTTTGGTGTTTTTGCCGTGGCCATCACAGGATTTGCCGCCCATGCCGATCCGTTGCTGATGGGGACGCTGGCCGGGGTCGCACTGATCGGTGTGCTGGCAAATGCGATCCACGCTGCGCTGGAGGTTGTGGCCGAGCGTGAGGCGGCGATCCTGACTTTTGCTATCACTGCGTCCGGTATCACAGTCTTCGGGCTGGGGGCCGCGGTCTGGGGTTTGCTGGCTGGTGGCATTGCCTATCTGGTGACTAACTGGCTGCGATAGCCGCTTTGCCTTGAGGCCACAGCCAAAGTAAAACCGGCCAAAATTTGGATCATTGGGAACTCTGGTGGTACGCCGGATCAAGAAAGCACAGACCTAGGTCCAACCCAGAGAATTCATTTCAAGTAACGCTGGATCAGATGCGCAAAGCCTACACCCCACTGCCTGACGTGCAGGACCGCGATGCGCATCGGGATTCATGTGGTGACTACTTGAACTTGGGCTTACGGCCCTGCATCTGCGCCATGACAACCTCCATCTGATCGGGTTTGCCGATCAGCTCCACCTGTTCGGCAGATTCGGCCAGCAGAACGTCGGCTCGCGAACGGTTTTCGGCCACGTCGATCAGGCGCTTGGCGGCACGGATGGCTGAAGGGCTTTGGCCTGCGATGTCTTCAGCCAGAGCCAGCGCCTCGGTCAGAGGATCGTCCGAGAGTTTCGTGACCAGCCCCCAATCAGCCGCCTGCGGCGCGCCTATTGGACGTGCAGTATACGTCAGCAAGCGCAGCACGTCCGAGCGGACAAGCTCGGGCAGCAGAACCATGCCGCCCATGTCGGGAATGATACCCCATTTCATCTCCATCACCGCCAATTTCGCCTCGGGGTGGGCAATGCGGATATCCGCGCCCAGTGCGATTTGCAGACCACCACCATAGGCCACACCCTGAATGGCACAGATGACTGGAACGGGGACACGGCGCCAGATCAAGGCAAGCTCCTGCATTTCGTTGGCGTCGTCATGGCTGCGGTTCATCAGCCATTCGGTCGGGTCCTTGTGGGCCATGCTGGCGAAACTGGCCATGTCGAGACCAGCGCAGAAGCTTTTACCCTCACCCGACAGCACCACGGCGCGGGCGTCGGAGACCGCCACCTCTTGCCCGGCGGACAGGATCGCCTTGATCATGGCTTCGTCCAGCGCGTTCATCTTGTCGCCACGGGTTAGCGTGACATGGGCGATATGGTCTTTGTATTCGATGGAAACGCGAGACATTGGTCCCTCCGGAAATCAGTGTTGCGTCAACCATGCCAGCAAGACGAGGACAGTGCCACCACGACGTCAGGGCAAATCAGCGACGGGCATCCGGCCATACCACGGCGAATCCAGCGTCATGACATAGAACAGGTCACCAACGACCTGACCCGCCGTGGTGATGCCCAGCCGCCCACCGGGGTCCTGCAAGGTTTGCAGGATTGTGCCATCCCCGTCGAATTGGACGATCATGCCGCGATGAATCGGCGCCGGTCGCACCAAAGGACCCAGCCGCCAGATCACCTTGCGCAAAAAGGGATAGGGCATCAAAGCTTCACTCGGCACCCGCGGGCTGGCGAAGGCCATCCAATAAGTGCCGTCGCCCTGCGCCGTGAGGTTATCGGGGTATCCCGGCAGGTTTTCCATCAACACCTCGCGCTGCCCAGCACTCGGCCCAGTTAGCCAGAGCTTGTGCACCCGCGCACGGCCAGTTTCGGCGATCAGCAGAAAATCCGTCTGCGGGGAAAGCGCTACACCATTGGTATAGACAAAGCCCTCGGCCACCTTTTTTGTTGTGCCATCAGGGGAATAGCGGGCCACGTATCCCGTATCCGACTGCTCCCAGATGGTCAGGATCGAGGTGGCTTTGGTACCGCCCATGGTTTCGGGATCGAACCGATCAGACGAGTTCGAGAAATAGACCGTACCGTCCGGAGCCACGTCCAACTGATTGGCATAGACCACCGGAGACCCGCCAATCTCGGACACAAGGGATACCAGCGTGCCAGGCCCGGTCCAGCGCATCAGCCCCCGGTAGCTATCTGCGATATATAGCGCGCCGTCCGGCCCAGCTTGCAGACCCAAAGGGCGCCCACCCAGGTCGTCGATCTTGACCGGGCTGTCGCCGTCGATCCGATAAAGCGCGCCGGACATGGATGTCGTGTAGATCGTGCCATCCGGCATGATCGCGATGTCTTCCGGGCCTTCCTCGCCATCCGGCAAAGAGACTAGTTCGAGGCTGTCCAAAGCGTTGTTCTCGGCAAACACGCCGGTAAAGCCCGGAGCTTCGGGCGGCTCCCAGGCCACTGGGTCCACGTCAACAGGCCAAAATATCAAATAGGCAAGCCCCACTAAAGCCAAACCAATCGCGATGCGCATGGACACTCCTTTGTTTTTGTTGGTGCCAGACTGTGGGCACTGTGCAGGCAAAGCAAGGTTGCCTGTCGGATGACCTTGCGTTTATCTGGTTGCATGACCAATCCACGCTATACCCCGCTTGCCCAATCTCTTCCTGCTTCTGTGCCTTTTGTCGGCCCTGAAACACAGGAACGACAGCGCGGTGCACCATTTGTGGCCCGGCTGGGTGCGAATGAGAATGTCTTTGGCCCTTCGCCACGCGCTATCGAGGCCATGCGGGGGGCAACTGGCGATATCTGGATGTATGGCGATCCGGAAAACCACAACCTGCGCCACGCCCTGGCTGAGTACCACTCCGTCTCACCCGAAAATATCGTGGTTGGCGAAGGCATTGATGGGTTGCTGGGCTATCTGGTGCGCTTGCTGGTTGGGCAAGGAGATACGGTTGTGACCTCGGACGGGGCCTACCCGACCTTCAACTATCACGTCGCCGGGTTTGGCGGGGTGATACACACGGTTCCCTATCGCGACGACCACGAAGACCCTCAAGCACTCTTTACCAAGGCCGCTGAGGTCGAGGCTAAGCTGGTCTATCTGGCCAATCCTGACAACCCTATGGGCAGCTGGCATTCGGGCACTGATATCGTGGCTGTATTGGATGCGCTGCCCGATGGCTGTCTGCTGGTTCTGGACGAGGCATATGTGGAATGCGCCCCCGACGGGACTGCAGCGCCAGTTGCCGCAGATGACCCGCGTGTGATCCGGATGCGCACGTTTTCCAAAGTATACGGAATGGCCGGCGCGCGTGTCGGCTATGCCATTGGGGCGTCAGACCTGATCTCGGCGTTCAACAAGGTGCGCAACCATTTCGGTATGAACAAGGCTGCACAAGCAGGCGCGTTGGCTGCGCTGCAGGATGAGGTTTGGCTGTTACAAATCCGTGCCCGCATCTCAGATGCGCGCGAGAGGATCAACGCGATAGCGTTGGAGAACGGGCTGCACCCTTTACCCTCAGCCACCAATTTCGTGGCCATTGATTGCGGTCAGGATGGGGTGTTTGCCAAGGCTGTTCTGGAGTCGCTGGTGGCGCAGGGGGTTTTCGTTCGGATGCCCTTTGCCGCGCCTCAGAACAGGTGCATTCGAGTGAGCTGCGGCGATGCCTCCAATCTAGGGGCTTTTGCCGCCTCTTTGCCAAAAGCGCTTGCTGACGCCCGGGCGCTGAACGTCTGAAGCTCTCGCTTATGGCCATCGGGACGGGGGGGCTGTCTGCCCCCATCGCGCCGTTTGCGCGATTCCCCCCGAAAGTATTTTGAGTCAGATGAAGATACAGATTAGCACTGAGATCGGGGGCTGGTCTCAGGTCACAAGCGCGGTGGCGGCGGCTTCTAACGCACCCGTGCCGCGCGGAATATCAAGGGCGGCCATGGCAGTTTCCACGCCGCCAAGCATCGCCATGACCATCTGTGCATTGATGTGTCCCATATGGCCCAGGCGAAAACAGCCGTCCCAATCTTCCATCCCGAGGCCTATTCCCAAAGTCAGGCCCAGCGATTGTTCGGTATAGGACCGCAATGGGGTTCCGAGCCCTCCACTCAGGCACAGCGCGGTGACCGCATGACTTCGGTCTGCGCGGTCAGCTACATTCAACGACAGCGCACCGCCCTGTGCCCAGATTTCGCAGGCGGTCCAGATTGCCTGAGCGAGGCGTTGATGGCGCGCCCAGACATTTTCGATCCCTTCCGCGTGGATCAGGTCGAGCGCGGCCCGCAGCCCATAGAGATGATGGGTCGGCGCGGTACCATCGAAGTATTGGTAGAATAGCTCGGGATTGGCTCGTGGCTGCCAGTCCCAATACCGGGAAACACGCGGCATTGCGGCCCGTTTTGCCTGCGCCTTGTCGTTGAAGAATACAAACCCCACGCCCGGTGGGGTCATCAGCCCTTTTTGACAGGCGGTAACAGTCACGTCGACACCCCAGGCATCCATCTCGAATTGCTCACATCCCAGCGAGGCGATGCAGTCCGCCATCACCAGCGCCGGGTGACCCAGATCATCCAGCAACGCGCGCAGCGCCGGGAGGTTGTTGCGAATTGAGCTCGAGGTATCCACGTGAACTGCAAGTATAGCCTTGATATCATACGATGAATCAGCGCGTAGCACCTCGGCAATGCGATCGAAACCCCAGACCGAGCTGGTTCCGAAATCAATCACATCCACTTTGGCGCCGATCCCTTCGGCCATTTCGGCCCATCCATGGGTAAACCGCCCCGATGCGGGGGCAAGCACTGTCTCACCGGGCGCGATGGTGTTCGACAGTGCCGCCTCCCACGTGCCATGGCCGTTGGCAATGTAGATGGCCACGTTATGGACCGTGCGGGCAACGCGACGCAGATCGCGGATCAGATCGGGCATCATCTCGATCAATTCGCCATCGTAGATATTAGGTGACGGTCGGTGCATCGCCTGCAGCACAGCGTCAGGCATGACCGAGGGGCCTGGAATGGCCAGATACTCGCGCCCACGCGCGAGGGAGATTGGATGTGTCATGGGATCAACCTGTTTGAATTGGCCCTACCCTAACGTGGCCAATTTCGGCGTCAATCCATCAGCTTGGCGGCATCCCGGGCAAGCGTTTCGATCCCGGACCAGTTGCCTTCTGCGACCATCTGTTTGGGTGCTACCCAGCTGCCGCCCGCACAGATCACGTTGGACAAAGACAGGTAATCTCGGGCATTTGAAGGCGATACACCGCCCGTTGGGCAGAAGGTGATTTGCGGCAAGGGCGCGCCGATAGCCTTGAGCGCAGGCGCCCCGCCCGAGGCCTCGGCCGGGAAGAATTTCAGCATGTCATAGCCTTTTTCCAGCAGGGCCATCGCCTCGGTGGCGGTTGCGGCGCCGGGCAGCAGGGGCAGGTCTTGGGCTTCACATGCGGCGATCAGGGCGTCGGTGGCACCGGGCGAGACGCCAAACTGCGCGCCAGCCTCTTTCGCGGCGCGCACGTCATCCGGCGTGATCAATGTACCCGCCCCGACGACGCCACCGGGAACCTGCGCCATCGCCCGGATCGCATCGAGCGCAGCCGGGGTGCGCAAGGTCACTTCGAGCGCAGGAAGACCGCCCGCGACCAGAGCTTCGGCCAGAGGTCGTGCGCTGGCGGCGTCGTCAATTACAAGAACCGGGACAATCGGGGCAAGGGCACAGATTTCACGGGTGCGTTGTGTCTTGGACATAGATCTTACACTCCGAAGATGCTGGCGCCGGTATCCGCGGTGCCTACAGCGTTGCGAAACGCGCCGAACAGATCGCGCCCGACACCATGTTGGTTGGCAGAAAGGTCAGCCGTGGCCGGAGTGCGGTCAAGCACACCTGGGGTGAGGATTTCGAGCGCGCCGTTTACGGCATCCACGCGCAGAATGTCGCCGTCCTGCAAATAGGCGATCGCGCCGCCATCCAGAGCCTCGGGGCAGATATGAATGGCAGCGGGAACCTTGCCGGAGGCGCCGGACATACGGCCATCGGTCACCAGCGCCACCTTTTGCCCCCGGCCCTGAAGGATCGACAGCATCGGCGTCAATGAATGCAATTCGGGCATGCCATTCGCTTTGGGTCCCTGAAAGCGCACAACGACGATGACGTCATCCGTAAACTCTCCGGCTTTGAACGCCGCCTTGACCGCATCCTGAGTTTGGAACACCCGTACCGGGGCCTCGACCACCTGATGCTCGGGGGCAACCGCCGAAACCTTCATCACTCCGGTACCCAGATTGCCGCTGAGCCGCGAGAGACCTCCTGTAGGTTGGAACGGGTCTTTGGCGGGGCGCAATATCTTGTCATTCAGGCTGTGGCCTGCGCCGTCCTCCCAGGTCAGATCGCCGTCTTTCAGCTTGGGTTCTTTGGTATAATTGTGCAGCCCCTGCCCCGCGACGGTCAGCGTGTCGGGGTGCAGCAACCCGTCTTCGAGCAGCGTGCCAATGCAATAGCCCAGCCCGCCCGCGGCGTGGAAATGGTTCACATCAGCCAGTCCGTTGGGGTAGACCCGCGCAACCAAAGGCACCACGGCGGAGATTTCGGAAAAATCCTGCCAATCCAGCACGATGCCGCCCGCGCGCGCCATCGCGATCAGGTGGATCAGCAGGTTTGTCGACCCGCCCGTGGCCATCAGACCGACGATGCCGTTCACAAAGGCACGTTCGTCAAGTATCTGGCAGACCGGCGCATAGTTGTTGCCCAGCGCACTGAGCGACAGAGCACGGCGCGCACCTTCTTCAGTCAGCGCATCGCGCAGCGGTGTGTTTGGATTAACAAAGCTGGATCCCGGAAGGTGCAGGCCCATGAACTCCATCAGCATCTGGTTGGTATTGGCGGTGCCATAAAAGGTGCAGGTGCCGGGGCCATGATAGGCGGCCATCTCGGCGGCCATGAGCTCGGCGCGGTTGATCTCTCCGGCGGCAAATTTCTGGCGGATCTTGGCCTTTTCGTCATTTGGCAAACCGCTGGTCATCGGGCCTGCGGGCAGGAATACAGCTGGCAGATGGCCGAACGCCTGCGCGCCGATCACAAGGCCGGGCACGATCTTGTCGCAGACCCCCAGAAACACGGCAGCGTCATAAGTGTTGTGGCTCAGCGCCACCCCTGTGGCCAGCGCGATCACGTCACGTGAGAACAGCGACAGTTCCATCCCCGCCTCGCCCTGCGTGACGCCGTCACACATTGCCGGTACGCCACCTGCCACCTGTGCGGTTCCACCTGCGGCGCGGATCGCATCGCGGATCAAGCCGGGATAGCGCTCGAACGGCTGATGGGCCGACAGCATGTCGTTATAGGCAGTAACTATGCCCAGATTGCCCGCCGTACCAGTGGCCATCGATTGTTGGTCATCGCCTGCGCCGGCATAGGCGTGGGCCTGACCGCTGCAGGACAGATGCGCCCGCGCCGGGCCTTTGGACCGGGCCTGTTCCATCCGCTCAAGATGCGGGCCACGCAAATCGGTGCTGCGCGCTATAATCCGTTGCGTGACGTCGGTGATAACTGAATTAACCATGTCTAACCTCCGATCTGACGCCAGCGGCGCCCGTCGCGATGCATCAGCATCAGAGCTTCTTCAGGCCCGGAACTGCCTTGATCATATTTCGATGGCCGGTCGCCCCGGTTTTCCCAACCCTGAATAATAGGGTCAACCCAAGCCCAGGCGGCTTCGGCCTCGTCGCCACGCATGAACAGGGTCTGGTCACCGCGGATCACATCCATCACCAGCCGTTCATAAGCGTCCTGAGCCCGCGCATCTGCGCCCAACGCCTCGGCAAAGCTCATATCCAGCGACACATCCGACAGGCGGAACCCGCCCGGACCGGGATCTTTGATGGTGGTGCGCAGGGTGATCCCTTCGTCCGGTTGCAGACGGATCACCAGCACATTTCCATGCAATGGCCCTACATTGGGGAAGATAGTGTGTGGAGGATCCTTGAAGTAGACGGCGATTTCCGACTCGCGCGCACGCAAACGTTTTCCGGTGCGCAGATAAAAAGGCACCCCAGCCCAACGCCAGTTACCCAAATGAACCTTTAGCGCAATATAGCTTTCTGTCCGGCTTGCAGGGTTGCCGACATGGTCCAGATACCCGTCACCGCCCTCGCCCGTGCGGTATTGACCGCGGGCGATATCCGCAGGCATCACCGGCTCAAGCGCCTCGATCACTTTGACCTTTTCATCGCGAACCGCGTTGGGAGAGAACTTGGACGGCGGCTCCATCGCTGTCAGGCACAGCAGCTGTACCAAGTGGTTCTGGATCATATCCCGCATTGCACCCGACTGATCGTAATAGGCCCCGCGCCCCTCGACGCCGACGGTTTCAGCCACGGTGATCTGGACGTGGTCGACATGTGTTGCGTTCCACAACGGCTCGAACAGGGAATTGGCAAAGCGCAGGGCCATCAGGTTCTGCACGGTCTCTTTGCCCAAATAGTGGTCGATCCTATAGATCTGATGTTCTTCGAAACAGGCGCGCAGCCCTTCGTTCAGCGCCTTGGACGAGGCCAGATCATGACCAAACGGCTTTTCCACAACGATACGACTGTCAGGCGTTGCAAGATCGTGATCGTTCAGCCGTTTCGCAATGCCCGAGAACAAGCTTGGGCCGACAGAAAGGTAAAACGCTCGCACAACGTCTGGGCGCAATGACTTGGCCAGATTGTCCCAGCCCGCATCACCCAAGGCATCAACCTGTACATATTCCACGCGTGACAGAAAGCGGTCCAGAACGTCTTTTTTGAATTCCGGCGCGAACTCTTTCATCGAGGCGCGTATCTGATCCCGAAACGCGTCGCTATCAATGGCGGATCGGGCAGACCCGATAATCCGGGCTTCGTCTGGCATCTGGCCGACTTCGAAACGATGACACAAACCTGGCAGGATTTTTCGCTGCGCCAGATCACCGGTCGCGCCAAACAGCACCAGATCGAACGGGTTAACGGGAATTACGCGTGAAACCATCGTCGGGCTCCTTCAATCCTCTGCTGAACCACAATAGCACTTAAAGCTAACAGCGCCGGTGAATAGAAAATGTTATCGCTAACATTCACCATTTCCTTAGGCAAAGCGAGAAAAGAAAGCAAGGGTGGATTTGACGCACTACCCCTGGCTGCGTAACCATTCCATCACAGCCGGCCGCACGGATTGCTCTCCGCGATGACGAGCGTCCGATATGATCTTGCGCACTGCTTGCAGATCTGCCCGCAACAATACGCTTTTGACCGGCCCAATCGACGCCGGGCGCATCGACAACGTCCGGATTCCCATCGCGGCCAGACACAGTGCCTCGACCGGTCGTCCTGCGTCTTCACCGCAGAAGCTGAGCGGCGTATCCGAGATGTTGCAGCGTTCTACGATCCGTTCGATAAAAGTCAGGAAACTGACATTCAGCGAGTCATAGCGGCGGCGGACCAACTCGTTTTCACGGTCGGCAGCAAAGAAGAACTGTTTCAGATCATTGCCACCAATCGAAATGAAATCGACTTCGTCAAAAAACTTCTGCGGTGCAAAAGCGAGTGAGGGTGTTTCCAACATCGCTCCGACTTCAATACTTTCAGGCAGGGCATGGCCCAGACGTTTCTCGCGGTCGATGGTCTTATTCACTTCCCATCGCGCTTCATAATACTCTTCCGCTTGTGCCACGAATGGGAACATGACCGTCAACGGACGACCATTGGCGGCCCGGAGCAGAGCCTGCAGCTGCATCCTCATCACGCCGCGTTTATCCAGGCCAACCCGAATTGCGCGCCAGCCTAAGGCCGGGTTCGGCTCCTCGATGTGTTTCATGTAGGGCAGAACTTTGTCGGACCCGATATCCAGCGTGCGAAATACCACACGCTTTTTATCGGCCGCATCCAGAACCCGCTGATATTGCGTCACAAGCTCCGAACGCTTGGGCATCTTATTGCGGATCAGGAACTGCAGCTCAGTACGAAACAGGCCCACGCCTTCGGCACCGGAATTGTTCAGCGAAGGCAGGTCCGCCATCAGACCCGCGTTCATCACCAGATTGATCCGCTCTCCATCCCGAGTCACCGTTGGCGTTTCGCGGATTGAGGCATAGCGTTCCTGCGCCTTGGCCTGCATCGCGACCTTATCACGGAACGCGCTGACCACGGTATCTTCTGGTCTCAGCTGCACAGTGCCCTGATCGCCATCAACCAGGATATGGTCTCCGTTCAGGGCCTCGGTCGTAATGCGCCCGACATGGACCACCAGTGGTATGGCCAAAGCACGGGCAACAATGGTGGCATGGCTTCCGACCGAGCCCTCTTCGAGCACGATGCCTTTCAAGGACCGGCCATATTCCAGCAGGTCACCTGGACCGATATTCCGGGCAACCAGGATTGGGTCCGGTGGCAGGTCGGCACTGTTTGTCTGCCCTTGCCCGGTCAAAATGCGCAGCAGACGGTTGCTGAGATCGTCCAGATCCGCCAATCGCTCGCGCAGATAGGGGTCGGAGACTTGGCTCATGCGCGCGCGCGCCTGGGATTGTTCCTTTTCCACCGCAGCTTCGGCGCTAAGCCCAAGTGCAATGTCCTCCTCCATCCGGCGCATCCAGCCTTTGGAGTTGGCGAACATGCGATAGGCTTCCAGAACCTGCAGCTGTTCCTTGTCGCCGTTCTTGGATATCTCGAGCATCTTGTCGACACCGACGCGCAATTCTTCGACCGCCTCGGTCAGACGTTCTTGTTCGCGGTGCGGGTCATCGGCAATCGGGTTGGTAACAACAACGCGCGGCTCATGCAGCCAGACATGGCCTTCGGCCGAGCCCTCTTGTGCAGGACCGCCGGTAAACTGAACTGGTTGCTGGTGGCGTGGCGACAGGGCCGCGCCCTCGCCCACGAAGGCACCGAGTTCAGCCATTTCTGCCAGAACCATTGCAACCACTTCCAGCGCGTAAACTTCATCCGCCGAAAACTCGCGCGCATTGCGGGACTGAACGACCAGAACGCCCAGCTTTTCACCCAGCCGCTGAATGGGCACGCCCAGAAAAGACGAGAAACGCTCTTCGCCCGTTTCAGGCATATAGCGAAAGCCCTTGGCGGACGGTGCATCAGGGGTATTCACGATTTTGCCGGATTTCGCGACGCGCCCCACCAGTCCTTCGCCCATGCGCATACGGGTCATATGGACGGCCTCGGGCGACAGGCCTTCGGTCGCACAAAGTTCCAGGGTTTCTTCGTCGCGGAACAGATAGATCGAGCAGACCTCGGCCCGGATACTGTCTGCGATCAGGTGAGTGATCCGGTCAAGACGTTCCTGACCGGCAGCTTCGCTCGCCATCTCTTCACGCAGCCGCCCCAGCAGCTTACGGGATTCTGTTTCAGTGCCGTCTGCCATAGCCCAACCAGTCTAAGGTTTCAGGCGTGACCCTTGGCTGAATTGCTCAGGCCGCCTTGTCCAATTCAAAGGCATCATGCAGTGCCTGAACCGCAAGTTCCATGTATTTCCTGTCTACCAAGACGGAAATTTTTATCTCAGAGGTTGTAATGACCTTGATGTTGATACCCTCATCCGAGAGTATCTTGAACATTTTGGCCGCAACACCCGATTGCGAACGCATTCCAATCCCGACCACAGAAACCTTGCAGACATCATTATCTGCGACCAGGTCGGCATAGTTCAGCTCTCCTCGGTCTTTCACAGCCAACAGCGCCTTTTCGGCGCGCGTCACCTGATCCGTGGGGCAGGAAAAGGTCATATCCGTGCGCCCTTCGTCCGAGATGTTCTGAACGATCATATCCACATTCACGCCCGCGTCGCTAAGCGCCGTGAAGATGATCGAGGCGATACCGGGGCGGTCCGCCACGGAAACGACGGTCATCTTGGCCTCGTCACGAGAATAGGCCACACCGGCCACAACATTGGATTCCATGATATCCTCCTCGTCGCAGACCAGCGTACCAGCCTCGTCGGATTGTTCTTCAAAACTTGAGAGAACGCGCAATTTCACTTTATATCGCATCGCCAGCTCAACCGAGCGGGTTTGCAGCACCTTAGCCCCAAGCGAGGCCAGTTCCAGCATTTCTTCGAATGAGATCCGATCCAGCTTACGCGCTTTTTGGCAGATGCGCGGGTCGGTCGTGTAAACGCCATCTACATCGGTATAGATGTCGCAGCGCTCGGCCCCGAATGCGGCAGCAAAGGCCACCGCAGTGGTATCCGACCCGCCACGGCCAAGTGTCGTGATACGGCCTTCAGGGCTGAGACCCTGGAAACCCGCGACAACGGCCACTTTCATGCCCTCGCCGAATTTCTGGTTCAGGTTGTCGGTCGGAATATCCTCGATCCGGGCCTGGCTGTGGGCGCTGGTGGTCAGCAACGGCACCTGCCAGCCCTGCCAACTGCGGGCTGGTACGTCCATCTCTTGCAATGTCAGCGCCATAAGGCCGGCGGTGACGTTTTCCCCCGAAGACACCACGGCGTCATATTCGCGCGCATCAAACAGTGGCGAGGTTTCGTTGACCCAGCCCACCAGCTCGTTGGTCTTGCCCGACATGGCCGAGACGATGACGATCACGTCATAACCCTTGGCCACCTCAACGCCAATGCGCTTTGCAGCACGGCGGATACGGTCCAGATTTGCGACGGATGTGCCGCCGAATTTCATCACGAGTACGGGCATGGGGGCTGATGTCTCCGCGCCTTGGAATTCAGATCCCGTGCGTCTTATGCGAGGGGGGCCGCAAGAGCAAGAGTGCAATACCGCATCAGTCGGGGCCTAGCATCGCTTTACAACCGCGTATGACGGTGTAAGCCTGACGCATCAAATTCACTACGAGGTATTCAATGCACCGTCTTGCCCTTGTCCTTGCCCTATTTTCCACACCTGCGGCGGCGCAAGTCGCCTCGCTGACCGGCACCGACGGTCAAAACGCCTTGGGGAAAGTGCCCTGTGCGACCAGCCCAGGCGAGGCGATGCGCACTTGCAACGCCGAAATGCGGCGCCGTGACGACGGCAGCTCTACGCTTGCGGTTGCGATGGGAAATGGCGAAGTCCGCAACATCTATTTCACCGATGGCATCCCGGATTCGACAAATTCGGCAGCTAAGATCACCTATGAAAACCGAGGCGATGTTATGGTGATTTTCGTTGATCCCGGTGAGGTATATGAGATCCCTAAAGTCGCTCTTGCCCGTCAGTAAGGGTGCGACTGGCCTTCATAGGTTTCAAAGCACCCGGTACTTTCAAGTGACAGAGTATCGAAACGGTTGATTAGGCCCTGAACAGCCTTATCAACCGTGATATCAGCCCCGGTCCCACCCATATCCGTCTGAACCCAGCCGGGATGGTAAATGCCTACTGAAATGCCGTCGCCGCGCAGGTCCACAGCAAGATTGCGCCCCAGGTTCAGAACCGCCGCCTTGGACGAGCGGTAGATATAGCTGCCACCAGGCGCCCGCGTGTGCGAGGCCATCTGCGAGGATAAAATCGCAATCTTTCCCTGTGCCGCGCGCAGATTGGGCAACAAGGCCTGAACTGTCAGAAAGACCCCCGTCACATTGGCAGCGAAACTCTGCGCCCACATTTCGGCGGGGTAGCCATCGATGGTTTGGGATTTATCCAGATATACACCGGCATTGCAGACCAGCAGATCAACAGGGCGCATTGCCAGTTTTTCCGCCATCGCTTTATGTTGTTTTGGGTCTGTTACATCCAGCGCCACCTCCGCGCTGCCATCCCGAGCCGTGCCCGTTACATCGCATCCTTGCGCCCGATACCTGTCCGCCAGAACCTTTCCGATCCCCCGCCCAGCACCGGTGATAACAACATGCATGGGCTAGTTCGTCTTGCGCGAAGGTACGAAAGGCAGCGGCGCAACAGGAACGCCGTCATCGATCAATGCCCTGGCTTCTTCTGGCTTGGCCTCGCCATAGATCGCACGTTCCGGCGCGTCGCCCAAATGTATCTTACGGGCCTCTTTGGCAAAATCCTTGCCAACATAATCCGAGTTGTCCTCGACTTTGCGCCGCAGCTCAGAAAGGGCTTTCTCGACATCAACGCTTGGCGTAGCCATGTTGACGACCTCATCCCGAGATGCCGGAACCGTGGCACGAGATTCGACCGTACGTCCGGGGCGGACACGCGGGGTCATGATTGCTTTTTCAACTTGCGGATCACCGCACACAGCGCATGTCACCATGCCCGCGGCGGCAAGTTTGTCGTAAGCGGCGGCTGATTGAAACCAACTGTCAAAGCTGTGACCGCTATTACATTTCAACGCATATTGAATCATGTTCTGTCCAGATGTCGGATGCCAAATAGATACCAACCACTATTGCAATGGCAAGCCCCTGAGGGGGACATCAGTGATACAAATGCTCTACATTGCGTAACAATGATGCAAGATCGGGCGAATTAACCCGAGAGGCGGCATGTCCCAGCGAAAACCACCTGCGCTTGCGCTCTTGCCATTCAGGGTATCGCGCGGCCAGGGATTTGACCACCAGCGGATAGACATCGACCAGATAAACCGCTGATCCTTTCTTGTACCTCCGCTTGTAATGCAGGAACTGCCCAAAGGCATTTGGAGTGCAAGTACCGGTCACACCCGCCTCTTCCCAGGCTTCTTGACTGGCTGTCCCGGAGGGTGAGAGGCCTTCGATCAAATTCCCCTTGGGTATTATCCAACGACCGGAACCACGCGTTGTAATGAGCAACACCTGAGGCGTGCCGCGTTGGACACGATAGCACAGAGCTGCCGATTGCCGTACGACTCGCACAGTGCCCGCTTGATGCAGGTTGAGTTGCCTTTGCTCGATCACGTCCTGCTGCCTCTCCAGGGAACGTTTTATCCGCCTGCCCGGTGCGCTTTTGCGCTTATTTATCGGACCTGCGCCTGAAGAATGCCATATGAAGCGTTATTTTTCAATCCCTTGCATCCGCGCCTCAAGTTTGCGGATCAGAACCTCATGCGGAATATCGGCATCTACTGACAGCCGCCTCAGGCCAAAATGGACGCGGGCGATCTGTTGGTAATAGCGTGTATAGACATAATTCGTACCGCCGCCGGCTATGGCGCCCAACACAGGCACAGATTGCGCAGCCAGTTTTTGCCCCAAAACCACCGCCAGTTTCGGGGCAACGGCAGATATCAGCTTTTGCAAAGCTGGGCCTGTCAGGGTCAGGCGCGCCGAAAAGAAACCCAGATCCGCGCCGTCATCGAAAGACATCGGACCAGCGGCTGACAATACCCGGACACAGTCGAATTTGACACCATCCTCAGAAGGGTCAAACCCTTCGCGCGCCGCAGCGCCCTGAATTGAACGCAGCAGCATAGTCGTGGTTGCTGGTAACTCCATCAATGCGGTCGGAACGCCACCGATACCGCCTGCAGCTCCCATGGCTGTCGTCAGGGCCGTATTGACCCATGGCAACTGATCGGGCACCGCCCTACGCGACCCTTCAGCCGCGTTCATCGCAATCCAAAGCGCCTTTTCTGTCGCCCCGGTTAGGACTTCGCGCACAGATGGCGGCAGCTGTTCAAGCAATGACTCTGCCGAGCCACCGACACTGTTCAACAACTTGACGCCCGGCCCTCCGGCGGATTGGTAAAATCCGGCCAAACGGTCCAGTTCCGCTTCGGCATTGAGTTTTCCGACAAGAACCATGTCCTGCATAAGTACCCTCCTGCCCCTAGAACATCGGCACTTACCGCAACGGTTTCAATAGCTCAGCGGCTCCAGCGGGTTACCGGACCAGTTATTCCGTCCCATCCGCCGGGTATCAGGTCCACGCCCAGAACCCGATCCGGGTTGGTTGGCGGGGGCATCTCGACCCCGGTCAGACGGGTGAAACCAAACCGAGCATAATAGGGTGCATCCCCGACCAACATGACCCTGTCCCAACCCTTGGTTCGCCCGGCCCGCAATCCTTCATGGATCAAAAATCCACCCAGTCCTTCACCTTGATGGGTCGGGTGGACGGCCACAGGGCCCAAAAGCAGCGCGTCCTGATCGCCAACATGCACGGGCCAGAATCTTATTGCACCGGCCAGGATATCCTGCCCGTCCCGCACCACTTGTGACAAGCCTGACATTGGCGGAACATCATCGCGCAGGCGATACGAAGACAGCGCTTCGCGCCCGGGCGCAAAGCACAAATCGTACAAAGCCTCGACTTCCCACCAATCGTCCGGCTCCTCCGGCCTGATCACGAATTGCTGCACCCTGCCCTCTTTTCCTAGCTGGAATTCGCCCTAGCACTTCGTTACGCCTTGGGCAAACGCTTGGAGACCTTATGTTCTATCGCCCAGAAGACGGCCATGGCCTGCCACACAATCCGTTCAACGCCATCATCACCCCCCGCCCGATCGGCTGGATATCAACCCGTGGCGCGGATGGGACCAACAACCTCGCGCCCTATTCGTTCTTTAATGGTGTGGCCTACACACCTCCGCAGGTCATGTTTGCCTCGACCGGAACCAAGGCCGATCAGGACGGTGGAAAGGACAGCATCACCAATATCGAGGCAACAAGCGTATTCTGCGTGAACGTTGTCGCCCACGCCCACCGCGACGCAATGAACGCCAGTTCAGCCGCGCTGCCCAAACATGTCGACGAGTTCAAACACGCCGGCCTTACTGCAATCGAATGCGAGACCATCCCCTGCGCCCGTGTCGAAGGTGCCCCAGCCGCATTGGAATGCAAGCTCACGCAGATCGTGACCCTGCCCGGACAGGCGAACCGGGTTGTGTTTGGCGAAGTGACAGGAGTGCATCTGAACGACGACCATATGCGGGATGGCAAATTCGATGTGACGTCTTTCAAACCACTGGCACGGCTTGGCTACCGGGATTATTCGGTTGCGTCCGAGCTGTTCAGTCTTTCAAGACCGGATGACTAATGCCTTTACCTGACGCATCGCGCCGATACCCAATCACATTGCCTGACGGCTCGGACCACCCGGGAACGGTCTTACTGTCTCAGGCTATCGACCACCCCAGAATAGAAGCCGGTGAATACAGCTATGCGTCGGATTTCGACGCACCAGAGGATTGGGCGCAACGCCTTGCCCCTTATCTATTCCCGTTTTCCCGCGAAAAACTTGTCTTGGGTAGATTCTGTCAAATCGCCCACGGCGTCCGGTTCATCACTTCATCGGCCAATCACGCCATGAGCGGGGCGACATGCTATCCTTTTCCCGTTTTCGATCCCGAAAAGCTGTTGGAATATCAACCTGACAGGCGCGATACCGTGATCGGAAATGACGTTTGGATCGCATACGGTGCCTTGATCATGCCTGGCGCTGAAATCGGAGATGGCGCCATTATCGGTGCAGGATCCGTCGTGCGCGGAACAGTACCGCCTTATGCAATCGTGACAGGCAATCCTGCAGAAGTACGACGGTATCGGTTTGAGGCCGGTACAATCGACCGGCTGCTTGCTTTGAAGTGGTGGGATTGGCCAACTGATCTGATTACCGAAGCCGAAAGTGCTCTGCTGTCCGGAAACGTCGATATGCTGGAGCGTTTAGCCCCCTAAAAAAGGCGGCCCATTTGGCCGCCTTTCACAATCAGTGCCCACCCAGAATGCCGGTGCGAACAGAATAATCGACCGCCAGCGCGTAATCGGGGTCATCGTCGCTGTCGACCATCAAATGGCCTGCCTTGTTCAGCAGTTTGTGACAGTCACGACTGAGGTGACGGAGCATGACGCGCTTTCCTGCGGCTTCATATTTCGAAGCGATGTTCTCGATGGCCTGCAATGCCGACTGATCCACCACACGGCTTTCGGCAAAATCGACAATCACGGTTTCCGGGTCGTTTGAAACGTCGAATATCTCAACAAATCCCTCGGACGAACCAAAGAACAGCGGCCCTTGAATCTCGTAGACCTTTGCGCCTTTTTCCGTCAGTGAATCGCGGGTGATTGCATGGATACGCTTGGCGTTGTTCCAAGCATAAGCCAGGGCCGAGACGATCACACCAACAACAACCGCTACCGCCAGGTCCTCCATCACGGTCACGACAGTCACCAGCACAATGACAAACGCGTCCATCAAAGGCACTTTGCGCATGATCTTGAACGAGTTCCAGGCGAAGGTCCCGATCACCACCATGAACATCACCCCGACCAAAGCGGCCAATGGAATCTGCTCAATCAGCGGGGAAGCGAACAGGATGAATACCAACAGGAACAGCGCCGCTGCGATACCGGCAATGCGCGTGCGCCCACCTGATTTCACGTTGATCATGGACTGACCTATCATGGCACAGCCGCCCATGCCTCCGAAAAAGCCCGTGGCCACATTGGCAAACCCTTGGGCGATACATTCTTGCGAGGCACCACCACGTTTGCCGGTGATTTCGCCAACAAGGTTCAGCGTCAGAAGCGACTCGATCAGGCCAATCGCTGCCAATATGACGGCGTATGGCAGGATGATCTCAAACGTCTCCCAGTTCAGCGGCACCATCGGGATGTGGAACGGCGGCAAGCCACCTTCGATCGAGGCAAGATCGCCCACCCGTGGGACGTCCAGTCCAAAACCAATCACCAATGCTGCGACGACCATGATCCCTGCCAAAGGCGCCGGGACAATGCGTGTAATGCGTGGCACGATAAGGATCACCGCCATAGTCAGGCCGACCAGACCCAACATGGTAAAAAGCTGAATACCGGAAAGCCATTCGCCACCGCTCATGCCATGGCCCGTGTTTTCCATGCTACCGGGAACTTTGAACTGGCCCATCTGGGCCAGAAAAATCACGATGGCCAATCCGTTCACAAACCCCAGCATCACTGGATGCGGTACCAGCCTGATAAAACGCCCCCAGTGCATCGCCCCTGCGATCAGCTGCAGTATTCCCATCAAAACAACTGTAGCGAAGAGGTATTCGACCCCATGTTCTGCCACCAAGGCAACCATCACCACGGCCAGGGCCCCGGTTGCGCCCGAAATCATACCCGGACGCCCACCGATCAGTGCAGTAATCAGCCCCACCATGAACGCAGCATACAAACCAACCAGAGGATGCACGCCCGCGACAAACGCAAAGGCCACCGCCTCAGGGACCAAAGCAAGTGCAACCGTCAGGCCGGACAGCAGCTCGATCCGAAGGCGCGAGACGGTCAGGCCCTCATCCGGAACCCAACGAAGATCAGGTTTGGCGATACGATTGGCAAAGCTTGCCAGCATAGCTCGGGGCATAGGGCGTCCTGTTGGTTTATGGGTTCGCGCAAAAAAGGGACTTCTATCTGTGAACCGGTTTTTGAGCCACCGCATCAGGCGGGAGGCTGATATGCGCAGCACGCATAGCACATATCTCGCGAATAGGTGAATTGATGTCGGTTCGTTGCCGTCACACCTTGGCTTGACGCTCTGCCTGGCTCGGATAGCAACGACCCGAACCCCTGCGAAAAAAGTGATAGAACCACCGGGCGATCACCCTTGTCAAACCATGCAGCGCAGCGCACAAATCGCTGAACAGGCACCAAAATCGGAGAAAACCAGTGACCCAGACCAAGATTGCCGTCATCGGCGGATCAGGCATTTACGACATCGACGGATTGGAGAATGCGCAATGGGTCTCGGTTGAAACGCCTTGGGGTAAGCCTTCGGACCAAATACTGACCGGCGCGCTGAACGGGATCGAGATGGCGTTCCTGCCTCGCCACGGGCGTGGCCACATTCATTCGCCGACGGACGTGCCCTATCGCGCCAATATTGACGCGCTGAAACGTCTGGGGATCACGGATGTGATCTCGATCTCGGCCTGCGGATCATTCCGCGAGCATATGGCGCCCGGAGATTTTGTTGTCGTCGACCAATTCATCGACCGCACCTTTGCGCGGGAGAAAAGCTTTTTCAGCTCCGGCTGCGTGGCCCATGTCAGCGTCGCCCACCCGACCTGCCCACGTTTGTCAGATGCTTGTGAGACTGCTGGCAAGGCTGCCGGCATCACCATTCATCGCGACGGCACCTATCTGGCGATGGAAGGGCCGCAATTCTCGACACTGGCGGAATCCAAAATGTACCGCGAGCATTGGGGCTGCGATGTGATCGGAATGACCAACATGCCCGAGGCGAAACTCGCCCGAGAAGCCGAGCTTTGTTATGCTTCGATCGCGATGGTCACCGACTATGACAGTTGGCACCCGGACCATGGCGAGGTCGACGTGACCGCCATTATCGCCACCCTGACCGGGAACGCCGAAAAAGGCCGGGCGCTGGTCAAGGGCTTGCCAGAGTTGCTGGGGGCAGAGCGCCTGCCCTGCCCGCACGGGTGTGACCGGGCGCTGGAATACGCGATCCTGACCGCGCCAGAAAAACGTGATCCGGCGCTGCTGGCGAAACTGGACGCAGTCGCAGGGCGGGTGCTCTAGCGATTGGTATCAACCCTATTCCGGTCGGCCGCATCAGTACTTAACCGAAAGGCAGCCTTTTAAGTTCGGTACGGGCGGCAGGGAACGAAGAGGATAGGAATGAAACGGCTCGAGGCCCTGGACGCCGCACGCTTTCTGGCATTTTGCGGCATGGTGCTGGTGAACTTTCGCATCGCGGCGCAGGTCAAACCGGCAGATGACTGGGCATCGGCGCTTGTCGAGGCACTGGAAGGTCGTGCTGCTGCATTGTTTGTCATTCTGGCCGGGATCGGTATTGGTCTGTCCAGCCCTTCTGTTGGAATTCTGTTACGACGGGCTGCATTTCTTTTCGTACTTGGCCTGATCAACATGACCATGTTTGAGGCCGATATCCTGCATTTCTATGCATTGTATTTTGTTGTCGGCGCGGCGTTTCTGTCCTCGTCCATCTTTGGTTTGTGGCTTGGCGCATGCAGTGTCGTTGTCCTGACCGTTCTCGCCAATCTTATCTTTGACTATGATCAGGGATGGGACTGGCTTTCCCTGACCCATACCGACCTGTGGACGATACCGGGCTTTGTACGAAACTTGCTGTTCAATGGTTGGCACCCCGTTCTACCTTGGGCAGCGTTCTTGCTGATCGGTATGGCGATTGGGCGATCGCAACTACAGACGGTCTGTGTTCAGCACCGGTTGATCATGTGGGGATTTGGCGCAGCGGTTCTGGCCCTGTTTCCACAAAAGCTGGCAACCGATCCTGACCTGGCCGCCTATCTGGGCACTCAATCCATCCCTCCGGGGCCGTTTTACATTTTGGCCGGGGCTGGAACCGCCTGCGTGGTGATCGGCCTGTTGCTAAAGCTCTGGCCGCGGATTCAGGAGCTGGGCGTCGCACCGGCACTGACTGCGCCGGGGCGGCAGGCCTTGACGCTGTATCTGGCACATATCGTGATTGGGATGGGCATTCTGGAAGAGGCCGGCCTGCTGGACGGATCGCTCAGCGCGCCACAGATCGTTGGCTACGCCTTGGGTTTCTGCGTGCTGTCCTCAGGATTTGCTCTGCTATGGTTCCTGCGCTTCAGACGCGGACCACTTGAGGCGTTGATGCACCGCGTGACCCGGCCCTCAGGGGCTTGACCTTTGCTCGTCACCAAAGCTTGATACCCGCGTATCTTATTCGGAGATCACATGCCCTTTGACATCTGGCTGGCCTTTGTGGCCGCATCCACCGCTTTGCTGCTGA
Organism: Ruegeria sp. CDSB022; assembly: GCF_059611145.1. Taxonomy (NCBI): domain Bacteria; kingdom Pseudomonadati; phylum Pseudomonadota; class Alphaproteobacteria; order Rhodobacterales; family Roseobacteraceae; genus Ruegeria; species Ruegeria sp. CDSB022. The sequence continues at coordinate 82,363 of NZ_JBXWOZ010000009.1, forward strand.
TCCCCGGCCCCACTGTGCTGCTGGTGCTCAGCTATGCGCTGTCCAAAGGCCGCAGCGTTGCCGTAGCCTCGGCCACCGGGGTGGCGGTTGGCGATTTGGTGGCCATGACGGCCTCATTGCTGGGATTGGGGGCATTGGTTCTGGCCTCAGCTACGTTGTTTTCCGTATTGAAGTGGATCGGCGCGGCCTATCTGGTGTGGCTGGGTATCAAGTTACTCCGCAGCGCCCCTTCGGCGGGGCTGCAAGCGGTTGAACCCGGCGCAGATATCACTGCGCGAGGCGTCTTTGGTCACGCGGCCGCTGTAACCGCCCTGAACCCCAAATCGATTGCGTTCTTTATCGCCTTCGTGCCGCAATTCCTGCGCCCTACCGAACCTCTGGGCCCTCAATTCGCGATCCTGATAGGCACCTTCGTCGGGTTGGCCTGGTTGAACACATTGGCCTATGCCCTTTTGGCAGATCGGCTGCGCCATATGATCGGCCGCGCAAGCACCATTCGCGCATTGACGCGTTTCGGGGGGCTGACCCTGATCGGTATGGGGATCGCCACATCAATCCTGCGTCGCCCGGCCTGAGGGCCTATTCTGCAGTGTGATCATTCATAAATCCGCGAATAAACCGCCTGATTTCCCGCGCCGCCGACGTGTCGAGTTCCCTGCACAGCTCTACAAAAGCATCGCGCTCGCCACGATCCAGCCGCAGAACCAGCTGGCTGTCCTTTTTGACTGAAACCTTACGATCTGTCCCTGACATGCACTTTGTCTCCAAAAGACTTCAGAAGGAATGAAACGTATATACTAAGTATATAGAAAACATATGATGGGCAGCTAACAACCTTGCGGAATCTTTGCAAGTAGCCTGTGTTCAATTCAGGTAATTCTTTTTCGGAACCAACGCATTGGCTAAAAAAGACGACGTCTTGGGAAACCTATCTGGTTTTTTCGGTGAGATAGGCAATCGCACGTTCTAGGAAGATTGCAAGCCAGCACATTCATTCTGTTCTTGCATGACCGTCCCCGATGGGCCAAACAACCCAGCGTGTTTTGACGCCAGAAGGGGATGGTCATGTCAAGAAACAAGTCGGTCAAGGATTACATCCGAACCATCGTCGACTTTCCGCACGAAGGGATCATGTTTCGGGATGTCACCACCTTGTTTGCGGACCCGCGCGGGTTTCGTATGGCGATTGACCAAATGTTGCACCCCTATGCTGGCGAACAGATCGACAAGGTCGTGGGACTTGAGGCGCGCGGTTTCATATTGGGCGGCGCCATCGCACATCAGCTGAGCGTCGGTTTCGTCCCCATCCGCAAAAAGGGCAAGCTGCCCGGCACAACAATCAGCCAGGATTACACGCTGGAATATGGCGAGGCCATTGTCGAGATCCACGATGATGCCATTCAGCCGGGTGAGAAAATTCTGGTCGTGGATGACCTGCTGGCCACCGGAGGCACCGCCGCCGCCGGGATCAAACTGATCGAACGGCTGGGCGGCGAGATCGTGTCATGTTCCTTCATCATTGACCTGCCAGAACTGGGCGGGCGCAAGGTTCTGGAAGAGATGGGCATGGATGTTCATGTCCTGTGCGAATTCGAAGGACTCTGATCGATCCCACAGTTACAGCCGCAGGACCGCGCCGGGGTTCATGATCCCTTTGGGGTCCAACGCCGATTTGATCGCCCGCATCGCGCTCAATTTGACCGGATCGCCATATCGTTCCAAATCATTGGTCTTCAATCGCCCGATACCGTGCTCTGCGCTGACGGATCCCTGAAACTCATGCACAAGGTCATGAACGGCCCTTTTTACCTTCGCACTTTCGGCGTCATACTCTGACCGGGAATGCCCGTTTGGCGGAAACACATTGTAATGTAGGTTCCCGTCGCCCAGATGCCCGAAACAGTTCACCCGATACGGACCAAGCGCGGCCACAACATCTGCACCACGCCGGATAAATTCTGGGATGGCCGAGATCGGCACCGAGATATCGTGGCTTGAGACCGACCCGATCAGCCGGTTTGCATCCGGAATACGCTCGCGCACGGCCCACATGTCCTGCCGCTGCGCCTCGCTTTGTGCAATCACCGCATCGGTGACCAGCCCACGTGCCTCAGCGGCCTCGTACAGCACCTCAAACGCGGTTTCAGGTGATTGTCCCATCGACAAGCCAATCTCGATCAGTACAGACCATTCGGGCGGCTCGGCAAAAGCCTGCCGCGTCTCTGGCAGAACCTCACTCAGGAACAAAAGCCCCTGTTGGTGAATCAGTTCAAATGCGCTGACGCTGTCGCCCATGAGGTCCCGCGCCAGCGCCAGCAAATCAACCGCCGCTTCGGCAGAGGTGACCTGAACCATGGCCGTTCCAACCGCCTCAGGACGGGGAAACAGCTTGAGTGCCGCCGCAGTGATGATCCCTAGCGTCCCTTCGGCTCCGATCAAAAGATTGCGCAGATCATACCCGGTATTGTCCTTTCGCAACCGGCTGAGCCCATGCCAGATTTCGCCACTTGGTAGAACCGCCTCAAGGCCCAGACACAGGTCACGGGCGTTTCCATAGCGCAACACGTTAACCCCCCCTGCATTTGTCGACAGGTTCCCTCCGATCCTACATGACCCCTGTGAGGCAAGGGAAAGTGGAAATAACCGGTTCGCGCCTTCGGCAGCCGCCTGCACATCTGCAAGGATCACACCACCTTCTGTAATCATCACATTCTCTGTCGGATAGACAGCCCGGATCGCTGTCATCCGCTCTAGCGAGATTAGCAAAGGCGCAGGCCCGTCCGACGTCACCTGACCGCCAACAACACCGGTGCCGCCCCCATATGGCACCACCGGGACCGATGCCTCGGCAGCCAATCGGATCAGAACCGCCACCTCCTCGGCCGTTCTGGGCACCGCAAGCACCCCCGCCTGCCCGGAAATCCGACGGCGCGGCTCCTCGAGATATCGCGCGGTGACCGGTCGCAGCACTTCATCCGGCAAGGCGGCGCGAATTGATTGGGCGAATTGATCGTCTGCGGGATTCAGGGTCATGCCCATTCCTTGCCCAAGGCAACAGGTCCCGACAAGCCCTATTCCAACTCGATCAGGTATTGCGGCTCTAACACAACCACCGTTGGCCGGTCCGGAAGTGAGCGTAGGGATACGGTGAATTCAGAAACGCCATCGCGTTCAACAGGGAAATCCCCCCTGATATCCGCCAGAAACCGATCCAGCGAATAGTCTGAAAACCAATGCATCGGAATGATGACCGAACTCTTCAACCGTTTCAGAACTGTAATCATTTCGGGCAGCGGCATGGTCGTCCCGCCATCAACGGCGGCCATGACAACATCCAACCGCCCAAGGGCCGCAAATTGCGCGTCCGATGGGACGTGGTGCAGATGACCCAGATGCCCGATACACAAGCCCGCCACCTCAAACACAAAGATCGAATTGCCACGTTCTTCGACCCCGCCATAAACAGAACGGATATCGGTCGAGACATTGCGCACCAGCATCTCGTCCAGATCCAGATGATGTTCGATCCCCTCCCCGAACACGCCCCACCCCTCCAGCACATGCGGAATGGCGGGATCGGGATGCGCGGTCCAATGCGTGCCATGGGCGTGGTTCATCGTCACCACATCGGGAATCAGACTGGCCCCGCCGATGAAGCCGGTGAAATCTGTCACGGCGTTCAACCCGCCCGGCGTCTGGATCAGAAAAGACGCATGCGCGACATAGCTGATCCGGACGGAATACTCCGGCACCGGATCTTGCCACCCCGCTTTATGCAGGTATTCGATCCCTGGTGCCGCATCCGCAATGGCGATGCAATGGCTTGGCCGCCGCTCCTGTGCCACAGCCCCGCCCGAGATCACCAAAAATGAAAAAACCACCCAGCGCATAACGTGATTGTAGCGCAAGTGCCCGCCAAGTCATGCCCCTAGTTCATCTGGCCTAAAATACCTCGGGGTTTGGGGCAGAGCCCCAATGGCCTCACCGAGGCCACCTACCCGGCTTCGGTCTTCCCGCGCCGGTCTGAGCGCAGGCAGGCATATAACACATGCGTTCGCCAGCGCCCGTCAATCTGCAGATAGGACTGCGCCACGCCTTCGTATTTAAAGCCCGAGCTTTCCAGCAACCCACGCGAAGGTTTGTTTTCGGGCAAACACGCCGCCTCGATCCGACTCAGGTCCAACCGCGTGAAGGCATGATGGACCACCGCGCCAATAGCTTCGCGCATATAGCCGTTGCGGGCAAAAGCCTGACCGGTCCAATAGCCCAGGGTCCCCGCCTGTGCCGGGCCACGGCGCACATTGTCCAGCGTGATCGCACCAACCAGCAGGTCATCAGAGCGCCGGAACAGGAACAACGGAATCGCCGTCCCGCTCGCAACAGATCGCTGCGCCCAGTAGACCCGGTTGGTAAAGGACTTCCGGCTCAGATGATCCGAAGCCCAGATCGGCTCCCACTGGGTCAGAAAATCTCTGGACGAGCGCCGCAGCGCTGCCCAGTCATTAAAGTCGGAGTGCACGGGCGGGCGCAAGCTGAGCCGCTCGGTTTCAAGTTTCAGCTTGCGTCTGCCCAGAAGCATCACGCCGCGCGCCTCTCCTGCAAGTCCGCGAGTGTGGGTGCACCTGATACCGGACCATACAGCGCCAGCGCCGCTGGCGCTTGTGCTGCTATCTGCTCGGCAAAGCTGCGGACATCTTCGGTGCTGACCGCGTCAATCTTGGCAACAGTATCCTCAAGCGACGGCACCCGTCCCCAGATCTGCACCAGACGCGCCAGACGCTCGGCCCGGTTCGAGGGGCTTTCCAGCCCCATCAGCATTCCGGCCTTCATTTGCGCACGAGCACGCGCGACCTCTTCGGGGCTCATATCCTCGGCGGCACGTTTCATTTCGTCAATGGTGATCGTCGCCAACTCACCGATCTGATCCGCAGATGTCCCCGCGTAGATCGTAGTAGTGCCGGTGTCGGCATAGGCGCCAGCCTGGGCAAAGATCGTATAGCAAAGCCCGCGCGTTTCCCGCACTTCCTGAAACAAGCGCGAAGACATACCCCCGCCCAGCGCGGTCGAATAAATCTGCGCGGTATAGATCGCGTCGTCGCGATAGCCGGGGCTTTCCAGCGCCAAAGCGAAATGAGCTTGCTCCAGTTCTTTCTCCTGCCGCGCCTCACCACCGGTAAATCGGGCCACTTCAGGGATCAAACCCTTGCGTGGTTGCAGGTGACCAAACATCTCTTCGGCCGTTTTCATCAGTGCATCGTGATCCACCGCACCAGCAGCGGATAGGATCATCTGTTCAGGGCCATAATGCTCGGCCACGAAACCCGACAGATCCTCGCGCGAGAATGCGCTGACGCGTTCAGTGGGGCCAAGTATGGTCCGGCCCAGGGGCTGATCGTGATAGCTCTGCTCTTGCAGCCAGTCAAAGATTACATCGTCGGGCGTGTCATAGGCCTGACCGATTTCCTGTAGGATCACACCGCGTTCGACCTCAATCTCGCGCGGATCGAAGATCGGGTTCAGGACGATGTCACCGATGACATCCATCGCCAGCGCCACATCGTCTTTTAGAACGCGCGCGTAATATGCCGTCACCTCGCGCGAAGTATAGGCGTTGATATACCCGCCCACATCCTCGATCGCTTCGGCAATTTGCAGCGCGGATCGCCGTTTGGTTCCCTTGAACGCCATATGCTCAAGGAAATGGGCTATGCCATTCTGTTCGATCCGCTCATTGCGCGCACCGGCGGTTACCCAGATGCCTATGGCCGCAGATTGCAGCCCCGGCATATGTTCACTGACGATACGGAAGCCGTTCTTCAGTTGGTCTTGTCTGACAGTCACTCGGCGATATGCCCTTTGATATGATCCTCAAGGGCGCCCAGATCATTGGCGATGCGGGTCACCCGTTCCGGACGTTCATACAGATCAGACATGCGAGAGGGAAGAGGCGGATGTACGCCACTCGCATTCTCGACCGCAGCCGGGAACTTGGCCGGGTGTGCAGTCGCCAAAGTGATCATCGGGACGTTCGCGTCGCGGTGCTCCTCGGCAACTTTGATACCCACGGCAGTATGGGGGCAGACCAGTTCGGTGCTGTGGGCCAGCGTGGCTGTGATCGTCGCCAGTGTTTCCTCTTCGGACACGCGGCCCGAGTCGAAGCTTTCGCGCAACGCTTCCATCGCGCCTTGGCTGACATTGAAGCCGCCCGTCTTCAGCTCGTCCATCAGCTGAGCCACAGAATTGCCATCCTCGTCATAGGCATAATACAGCGCCCGTTCAAAGTTCGAGCTGACCTGAATATCCATCGAAGGACTGATCGAAGGGATCGTGTCTCCCTTGAAATACCCTTCGCCTGCCAGACACCGATGCAGAATGTCATTCTGGTTGGTCGCCACTACCAAGCGGTCAATCGGCAATCCCATGCGTTTGGCCAGATAGCCCGCAAAGATGTCCCCGAAATTACCCGTAGGCACGGTAAAGCTGACCTTGCGATGTGGCGCGCCAAGGCTGACCGCAGCTGAGAAGTAATAGACGATCTGTGCCAGCACGCGGGCGAAGTTGATCGAGTTCACCCCCGCCAGTTTCACACCGTCACGGAAGTCGAAATCGTTGAACATATCTTTCAGCGCGGCCTGACAGTCGTCAAAGTCCCCGTCGACGGCCAGAGCATGCACATTGCTGTCCGAAGGTGTGGTCATCTGACGACGCTGCACCTCCGAAACGCGGCCATGCGGATACAGGATAAACACGTCTACCGCATCCAGCCCCCGGAACGCCTCAATCGCGGCCGAACCGGTATCACCGCTGGTCGCGCCCACGATAGTCACCCGATCCCCGCGACGCTTCAGCGCTACCTGGAACAACTGACCGATTAGCTGCATGGCGAAGTCTTTGAAGGCCAGTGTCGGGCCGTGAAACAACTCCAGCAGGAAGTGGTTCTCGTTCAACTGCTTCAACGGTGCGCGGGCGTCATGGCCGAACCCTTTATAGGCGCGGGCAATGATCTGTTTGAACTCATCTTCCCCAAATGATCCGCTGACATAGGGCCACATCACACGAAAGGCGATCTCCTCATAGGACAGGCCGGCCAAAGCAGCGATGTCATCCTGGCTCATCACCGGGATCTCGGCGGGCAGATACAGGCCGCCGTCGCGGGCCAGCCCGGTCAGCATCGCCTCTTCAAAACTCAGTTCGGGCGCCTGCCCGCGGGTTGAGACATATTTCATTGCGCTTCACTTTCTGATGGGGCGCGACCGCGCCACAGGAAATAACCAGTCATCGCAGCCCAGACCAAAGCCAGGCCAAACCATGTGATCGCGTATCCCAGATGATCATTCGGGATGCCCGCAGTGTCCACTGGCAGAGGGGTCACATTCGGATCGGTTTGGGACCGTGCGATCAGCAGAACCGGGTCGGTTCCCAGAGCTGCGGCAAGAGCGGGAACATCGCGGGCAAACCAGATATTAGCAGACAAATCGGGTTCGGGCGTATAGCCGTCGATCTCATCCGGCCAGTGCAGATTGCCCGTCAGTTCGATCTGCCCGGTATGTCTTTCAACCTGTTTGGCAGTGGTTGGGATAAAACCGCGATCGACCAGAATAGTCCGGTCGCCAGTATCGAAAGCTTGGATAACTCGATAGCCAGCGCCTACTTGTTTCACCGAAACCAGAACATGGATTTCACCCGGCTGCATCTCACCCTGGACGAAAACCGGTAAGTACTTGTCCCGTGTCTCGGAAGGCTGCTGCGGCAGGGAAACAGGTTCAGCGGAGATCCGGTCGTTAATCTCGGCCAACACGTCTTGTTTCCACCCAAGCCGCTGTACCTGCCAGACGCCCAGCGACACAAGCACACCCAGACCGGCGAGCCCGAAGATCAGCAGGAAAGTTATGCGGCGCATGGCGGGGTCAAACCTTGTTGCAGAAACCGGCGTCTTGTTAAGGGCGGTGTGAACTGAATTGCAACCACCCATTTGTATCGGGTGCAATCTTGCACCCTGATAGAGAAAAAGCCGCCCTTGGGGGCGGCTTTTGCAATTTTGTTACCGGTCCGGCGTCAGATCAAAGGGGCTTGTCCCCAGATATAGACTGCGAAGAACAGGAACAGCCAGACAACGTCAACAAAGTGCCAGTACCAGGCCGCGGCCTCGAAACCGACGTGCTTTTCCGGCGTGAAATCACCCTTCAGTGCCCGGATTAAACAGACCGACAAGAAGATGGTGCCGATAATCACGTGGAAGCCGTGAAAGCCGGTTGCCATGAAGAAGTTCGAATAGAACTGATCACCACCGAATTTCCAGCCCTCATGGGCCAGCAATTCGTAGTACTCAAAGCCCTGCAGAGCGGTAAATGCGATGCCCAAAACGATACCAATAGCGAGGCCGTTGATCAGCGCCTTCCGGTCATTGTCATGCACCAGCGCGTGGTGTGCCCAGGTGATGGCACAGCCCGAAAGCAGCAGGACCAGCGTGTTGATCAGCGGCAAGTGGAACGGGTCAACCGCGTGGATATCCGGCTGGATGTACTCGGTGCCCGCATAGTCGTACATCGGGTACATACGGTGTTTGAAGAACGACCAGAACCAGGCGAAGAAGAACATCACCTCGGACATCACGAACAGGATGAACCCATAGCGCAGGCCAATGCGCACGACCGGCGTGTGATCGCCTACACGGCTTTCGGCCACCACTTCGGACCACCAGGCGAACATGGTGTAAAGAACCGCGACAAGACCGGCCCAGAACATGTAGGAGGTGACGCCGTGCATCCAGAGGACGGCCCCGAACAACATCACAAAGCCGCCCGCAGCGCCGATCAGTGGCCAGATCGAAGGGGTCAGAATGTGGTAATCATGATTTTTTGCGTGTGCCATCAGCGTCCCTCACCTACAGGCGTTAGTTCTTGTTTGTATCAGCCTGAACATCAAGGGCGGCATAGCCCTCGGGCAGGTCAATTTCGTAGAATGTATACGACAGAGTGATCGTATGCACATATTTGGCTTCCAGATCCTCGACCATTTCGGGATCGACGAAAAAGCTCACCGGCATCTGAACCCGTTCTCCGGGTTGCAACACCTGTTCTTCAAAACAGAAACAGGCGATCTTCTGGAAATACCCACCGGCCGAATAAGGCGCAACGTTGTAAGACGCCTGACCGGCAATCGGGCGGTCAGTGGGGTTATATGCCTCATAGAAGGCCAGGCCCGTTTCACCGATGCGGATTTCCATCTGGCGCTCGACCGGCTTAAATTCCCAGGCCATGTCTTTCGCCTTTGAGGCGTCAAAGCGAACGGTAACAGTGCGCTCAAGGATGTCCTCTGGCGCGGCTACAGCCACTCCGGTTGTGCCGCCATACCCGGTGACCCGGCAAAACCAGTCGTAAAACGGTACCGAAGCCCAGGCGAGGCTGCCCATCAGAACAACAACGCCGACGGTTTGCACGACGGTTTTTTGCGGCCCCGTGAGCGCCATCAGTTCTGCACCTCTTGCATGGCCCTGTTAAAATCGGTCCCTGAGACTTTGACGATCGTCAGCCCAAAGATCAGCACGATGAATGCAGCAAGCGTCAGGCCAACGCCCAGATTTCGGCTGAACCGACGTTGATGCAACTCATGGCTTTTGCGCAGGCTCATGCCCAGCCTCCCAGCCCGTAAGGCTTCAGCAGCGCTTCGGCAAGGATCGCGCCGAAATGCAGGAAAAGGTACAGCAGCGAGAGCTTGAAAAAGCCACGCTCAACTTTGAAGTTATCAGCCTCGGAGTCATCCTCGGTCCGACGCGAGATTGCCCATGCTCCGCGCAGGAACAACGCGTTCAGTACAATAGCGACGGTCAGATAGATCGGGCCGCCGATTGCCGAAAAGCCGGTTCCAATCGCAAGCACTGCCAGCAGAACGGTGTAGACCAGAATATGCCAGCGCGTCGCCCGCCGACCATGGGTTACCGTCAACATCGGCACACCCGCATCGTCGTAATCCGACCGCATAAACAGGGCCAGCGCCCAGAAATGCGGCGGCGTCCACATGAAGGTGAGGGCAAACATCAGCCAAGGTTCGACGGACATGGATCCGGTTGCAGCGACCCAGCCGATGACTGGCGGGAAAGCCCCAGCTGCGCCGCCAATCACGATGTTCTGTGGCGTCGAACGCTTGAGCCACATCGTGTAGACAACGACATAGAAGAAGATGGTGAAGCCCAGAAAGGCTCCGGCGAACCAGTTGGTTGCAAGACCCAGCATGATCACCGACAGGCCGGACAGTGCCAGGCCCAAGGCCATCGCTTCGCCCTCTTGTACCTTGCCCGACGGTATGGGGCGACCTTTGGTGCGCTTCATAACGCGGTCGATATCTGCATCCCACCACATGTTCAGCGCGCCGGATGCGCCACCTCCGATGGCAATGAACAATATCGCGCAGAACCCAACGAACGGATGTACCGGTACCGGCGCTGCCAGCAGACCAACAAGCGCCGTGAATACAACCAGCGACATCACGCGCGGCTTCAGCAGGGCGAAGTAATCGCCAAAGCTGGCCTCATTCGCATACGCTTGGGCGGTCGTTTGGCTTGCATTGATGCTTGCGTCGCTCATCTCGGGTCCTTTTGGGGCGAAGGCTGTGCGATCTCTCGCACAGCCTGCATCTTGTAGCAGGCGGGACGCATCCCGCCCTTACTGAAATCAGTTCGAAGCGACCTGATAGTTCTGCGGCAGGCCCGCATACTCGTCGATCGCACCTTTCAGCCACGCGTCATACGCCTCTTGGCTGACAACTTTGACAGTGATCGGCATATAGGCATGGTCTTTGCCGCACAGTTCCGAACACTGGCCGAAATAGATGCCTTCCTTTTCGGCCTCAAACCACAGCTCAGCCAGGCGTCCGGGTACACCGTCCTGCTTCACACCGAAGGACGGAATGGTCCAGGAATGGATCACGTCGGACGCAGTCACTTGCATCACGATGACCTTGCCAACCGGGACAACTACCGCTGTGTCGGTGGCCAGCAGCCACTCATCGTCGCTATACCCTGCGTCTGCCAGCTTGGCCCGCATCGCGTCATCCAGGACAAATGCCGTCACGTCCGCATCGGCGGGGCGAGTACCTTCGTCCAACGTGGCTGGGTGGCCGAGCAGATAGCTGTCGAATGCAAAATCGTGATCGACATACTCATATGTCCAATACCACTGGTTGCCGACAACCTTGATAACGACATCACCTTCGGGAATTTCCTGCTGCTTGAACAGAACCGGCAGAGAGAAAGCACCGATGAATACTAGAATCAGAATCGGACCCAACGTCCAGACGATCTCGACCGGAGTATAGTGCGAGAATCGCGCCGGGGTCGGGTTGACGCGTTGGTTATAACGCATGATGCAGTAAACCAGCAGGCCCGCAACGAATATGCAGATCGCGGTAATAATCACCAGAATCATATTATCCAGGCGATGAATCCCCTCGGCAAGGCTTGTGGCTGCAGGCTGGAATCCTATGCCGCCGTCAACCGGCTGACCGATAATCTCAAGCTCCTGAGCCATGGCGGGAAGGCTGGAGAGGGCTGTCATAAGCCCCGAAAGCTTCAAAGCGTTCTTCATTTTCTGTCCTGATCGTTTGATCTTTGCGTCCCTGGCGAAAAGGTGTGAATCGGCCACACCTCACCCGTTGTCTTTGGCCGCGTTAAAAACCATATTCCTGCGGGTAGATAAAGCAAAATGCTTGCGTCAAACAGACGCTATTTTTGATCTGGATCAAACTCGAAAGGTCCCAAGAGATGCCCAACGACCCGTTTCGCCCGTTTGAAAGCGCTCTTCCACATGACGAAGCGCTTGCAGTACTGCAATCCGCCACCGCCGGGGCCGAGGACGGAGAACTGTACGTTGAACGCCGGAAATCCGAGTCTCTGGTCTTTGATGACGGGCGCTTGCGGACCGCTTCTTATGACGCGTCCGAAGGTTTCGGCCTGCGCGCCGTGCAGGGCGAAGTGGCAGGCTATGCGCATTCAACGGACGTCTCGATTCCTGCCCTGAAACGGGCCGCCGAGACCGCGCGGCTGGCGGTCGGTGATGGTGGCGGTACGCTAGCCGATGCCCCCCGGGCCACCAACAAGCGCCTCTATACAGACGAAGACCCGATCGAATCTGCCAGTTTTCCCGTCAAGATCGAAACATTGCGCGAGATTGACGCCTTTGCCCGTGATCTTGATCCGCGTGTAGTACAGGTCAGCGCCACTATTGCTGCTGCGGTGCAGGAGGTTGAGATTCTACGCCCTGACGGCATTCTGGTCCGCGATGTCCGCCCCATGACCCGGTTGAATATCTCAGTCATCGTGGAACAGAACGGCCGTCGTGAGAGCGGCTCGACCGGTGGAGGTGGCCGGATCGGCCTGGACGGGCTGATCGACCCAACCGACTGGCAGGATAAAGCCCGCGAGGCCCTTCGCATCGCCATGGTCAACCTCGAGGCTGTTCCCGCCCCTGCGGGCGTGATGGAGGTCGCACTGGGCCCTGGCTGGCCCGGCATCTTGCTGCACGAAGCAATCGGCCACGGCCTTGAAGGGGATTTCAACCGCAAGGGCAGTTCCGCCTTTGCCGGGCTGATGGGTCAACAGATCGCGTCCAAAGGTGTGACGGTCGTTGATGACGGCACAATCGCAGACCGGCGCGGGTCAATCAGCGTCGATGATGAGGGTACACCCAGTTCGCGCACTGTGCTGATCGAAGACGGCATCCTTACCGGATATATGCAGGATCGCCAAAACGCCCGTCTGATGGGTGTTGCGCCAACCGGGAATGGGCGGCGTCAAAGCTATGCCCATAAACCAATGCCACGGATGACAAATACAATCATGTTGGGTGGCGATGCCGATCCCGCCGCTTTGGTAGCCAATATAAAGGATGGCATCTGGGCGGTTGGCTTTGGCGGCGGCCAGGTGGATATCACCAATGGCAAGTTCGTGTTTTCCTGCACCGAGGCATACCGGGTTGAAAACGGCAAAATCGGCGCGCCGGTCAAAGGGGCAACATTGATTGGCGATGGCCCCTCTGCCCTCAAACGCGTTCGCGGGTTGGGCAACGACATGGCCCTGGATCCGGGAATGGGCACTTGCGGCAAGGATGGTCAATGGGTGCCTGTGGGCGTTGGCCAACCTACGGTCCTGATGGATGGGCTGACGATTGGCGGATCGGCGGCCTAATTAGAATCGGTCACTGCTTCCAAAGCGCAGGGTTAACGCCCGCTTTGGATATGCATTGATACTTTGCGGAGAGGTGTTTTCCGACTTCCGACTCGGCTGTATTTTTTGCCGTTGTTTTTCAACAACCTACGCAACTGAGACACCCGAGCCTCGAAATATATCCGGAAAATTTGACGGGATTCACACGCTGTTAACCCTGGCAGCTGTAAACCAGTTCTGCAATCAGACGGAGCAACGGATGACCGAAGAGCAGCTTTCTTCCAATCACCCCACACTCCCACCCACCACGGAAGAGGATCGGTTTTCCTGGCTTCGTCTGTTGCGTTCTCGCAAAGTGGGCCCGGCGACGTTTCGGCGGCTGCTTCGCGAACATGGCTCGGCGCAGAATGCGCTGGCCGCGCTGCCGGAAATGGCACGCGCTGCCGGAATAGAAGGGTATGAAATCTGCCCGCCCGGCGTGATTGAGGCGGAACTCAAGGCCGCAAAAGCTGCCAATGCGCGGCTTTTGTGCCTAGGGTCCGCCGATTTCCCATCCGCTTTACATGATCTGAATGATGCTCCGCCAATGTTGTGGGCAATCGGTGACACCTCTCTTTTACAGCGCCCCTCGGTCGCTATGGTCGGTGCCCGCAACTGCTCATCTCTGGGCGCGCGAATGGCGCGCGGATTGGCGACCGATCTGGGAAAACAGGGTTATGTGATTGTTTCTGGCCTGGCCCGCGGGATTGATACCGCGGCGCACCTAGCCACGGTTGAAACAGGCACCATCGCCGTTATGGCGGGGGGGGTCGACGTGGTTTACCCTGCTGAAAATACCGATCTTGCCGCTGAAATCGCAGGTTCCGGGCTTCGCGTCTCGGAACAACCGATGGGCGTCACGCCACAGGCGCGCCATTTCCCGCGTCGCAACCGGATCATCTCGGGCCTGGCAAAGGCCGTTATTGTGGTCGAAGCCGCCGCCAAATCCGGCAGCCTGATTACAGCGCGCGACGCCTTGGACCAGGGGCGCGATGTTCTGGTCGTACCCGGGCACCCCTTTGACGCGCGTGCGGCCGGCTGCAACCTGCTGATCCGCGACGGTGCTACTTTGATAAGGTCTGCAGAAGATGTGATCGAAGCGCTACCGCAGCAAGCGAACCTATTCGAACCCCAGCAAATGCTCCAAAAGAATTTACCCCGCACACCATGCTCAACCAATGACCTGGAACGCCTAATTCTGACCCGGCTCGGCCCCTCTCCTATCGCCGAAGACCAGTTGATCCGCGATGTTGAGGCAACGGCGGGTGAAATTGCCCCGGTTTTGGTCGATCTAGAACTGGACGGACGTATTCAACGCCAACCCGGGGGTCTTCTGTCATTGACCGCCTGAGTGTTGGATATCCAAGCTTACACATGTATCCCATTGAAATCGCATATAAATCCTTGCTTTCAAAGGAACGCATTGACAATTCGCTCTTGCCCTACACATCTTGCACACTCATAGAAGGCGCCAATTCCGTCGAGCGAGGTTTCCCCTTAAATGCCTGTTGTTGTTGTAGAATCCCCTGCCAAGGCCAAAACAATCAATAAATATCTTGGCCCGGACTACACGGTTCTGGCGTCTTACGGCCATGTTCGAGATCTGCCGCCCAAAGATGGCTCGGTCGATACCGAGGATGAGTTTGCGATGAAATGGGAGGTCGGGAACGACAGCCGCAAACATGTCAAAGCCATCGCCGACGCGCTGAAAGAAGACAACGCCCTGATCCTCGCCACCGACCCCGATCGTGAGGGTGAAGCGATCAGTTGGCATTTGCAGGAAGCACTGACCAAACGCCGGTCGATCAAAAAGGATACGCCTGTCAGCCGGGTGACCTTCAACGCCATCACTAAGGACGCAGTGACCGAGGCGATGCGAAACCCCCGTCAGGTGGACATGCCACTTGTCGAGGCCTATCTGGCCCGCCGTGCCCTGGATTATCTTGTGGGGTTTAACCTGTCGCCCGTCTTGTGGCGCAAACTGCCTGGTGCAAAATCCGCAGGCCGCGTGCAGTCTGTCTGCCTGCGCCTGATTGTCGAGCGAGAGATGGAAATCGAGGCGTTCAAACCGGTGGAATACTGGTCGGTGCGCGCCCTGTTCGAAACACCCCGTGGTCAGACCTATGAGGCACGCCTGGTCACACTGGCCGGTAAAAAGCTGGACAAGCACGATCTGTCCAACTCAACCCAGGCCGAACTGGCGGTGCAGGCGATCACCAGCCGCGCGCTCAGTGTCACTTCGGTCGAGGCGAAACCCGCCGCTCGAAATCCCAGCGCACCCTTCATGACCTCGACCCTGCAGCAAGAGGCCAGCCGCAAGTTCGGCATGGGTGCGCGTCACGCGATGCAAGTGGCACAGCGCTTGTATGAGGCCGGCTACATTACCTATATGCGAACCGATGGCATCGACATGGCCCCCGAGGCCGTGGCGGCTACGCGCGAGACCATCGCCGACCGCTATGGCGCGGAATATGTGCCGGACAGCCCTCGCATTTATAAGAACAAGGCAAAGAACGCGCAGGAAGCCCACGAATGCATCCGGCCTACGGATATGACCCGCGATACCAAAGCGCTGAAGGTAACGGACGACGATCAGCGCAAGCTCTATGACCTGATCTGGAAACGCACCATTGCCTGCCAGATGGCTGCTGCCCGGCTGGAACGCACAACTGTCGAAATCGGCAGCGAAGATGGGCAGGTTGGCCTGCGCGCGACCGGTCAGGTGGTGATGTTTGACGGGTTCATGCGTGTCTATGAAGAAGGCCGCGATGATGTCGCCGATGAGGATGACAAACGCCTGCCCCAGATCATGCAGGGCGACCCCGCACGGTTCTCTAAAACCACGTTGCGGGATCAGTTCACCAAAGCGACAAGCGATGGCACGGACCGGGCCGCGAAAGAGGCTATTCTGTCAGACAATGAATCAGTTCTGGCGCTGCAACATCACACTCAACCGCCGCCGCGCTATACCGAGGCGACGCTGGTCAAGCGGATGGAAGAGCTGGGGATCGGGCGACCGTCGACCTATGCCTCGATTGTCACAACGATTCAGGACCGGGAATATGTACGCAAGGACAAGAACCGGCTGATCCCCGAAGAAAAGGGGCGGATCGTCACGATTTTTCTGCTGAACTTCTTCCGTCAGTATGTCGGTTATGAATTCACCGCCAATCTGGAAGAACAGCTGGACGATGTGAGTGCAGGTGATCGGGACTATAAGGATCTGTTGGGCAAATTCTGGCGCGACTTCTCGGCCGCGATTGGCGAGACATCGGAACTGCGCATTTCCGAAGTGCTGGACAAACTGGACGAAGCATTGGCACCGCAGCTCTATCCGCCACGCGAGGATGGATCTGACCCGCGTGTCTGTCCGAAATGCGGCGCAGGCCAGTTGCACCTGAAAACTTCACGCACTGGCGGGTTCGTCGGCTGCGGCAACTATCCCGAATGCACCTATACCCGTCCTATCGCCGGTGAAGGTGCCGAGGGTGAAGAGCGCCTGCTGGGTGAAGATTCAGGTGATGATATCTGGCTGAAGACCGGTCGGTTCGGACCTTATGTTCAACGTGGAGAGCCAACGCCCGAGAACAAGAAACCTCCGCGCGCCTCGCTGCCACGTGGCTGGAGCAAGGATGATATGGATCTGGACAAGGCGCTGACATTGCTATCCCTGCCCCGCCAGATTGGTGAGCACCCCGAGGGCGGTATGATCAGCTCGAATTTCGGGCGGTTCGGACCATATCTGATGCACCAGCTGGCGGATGAGGCCAAACCGGTTTATGCAAACCTCAAAGACCCCAATGACGTGTTCGAGATCGGCATGAACCGCGCGGTCGAATTGCTTGCTGAAAAGCGCTCCAATCCGGGACGCGGACGCCGGGCTGCGGCCAAAGCGCTGAAAGAACTGGGGGAACATCCCGATGGTGGCGCAATGCAGGTTCTGGATGGGCGCTATGGTCCATATGTGAAGTGGGAAAAGGTCAACGCGACCATTCCCAAGGACATCAAACCCGAGGACGTAACGCAGGAAATGGCCATCGAACTGGTCAATGAGCGCGCGGCCCTGAAAGGGGCCAAGAAAAAGGCGGCGCCCAAGAAAAAAGCCGCCAAGAAGACAACCAAGAAGGCCGGTTAGGTAGAAATACCACCCTTCGCCCGGTTTCATTGACTTCCCCGTGACGTGACGGCACAACCTGCCCAACACCATCTCATTGGGGGAGTTTTCCATGAAGAAAATCTATGCCAATGCCAACGAAGCGCTCGATGGCGTGCTTTCGGATGGCATGTTGATCGCCGCTGGCGGGTTTGGCCTGTGCGGGATTCCCGAGCTTCTGCTTGAGGCAATCAAGACCTCGGGTGCCAAAGACCTGACCTTTGCCTCGAACAATGCGGGCGTGGACGATTTCGGTATCGGTATCCTGCTGCAAACGAAGCAGGTCAAAAAGATGATCAGTTCATATGTGGGCGAAAACGCCGAATTCATGCGTCAGTACCTCAGCGGTGAGCTTGAACTGGAATTCAACCCTCAAGGCACCCTGGCCGAACGGATGCGCGCAGGTGGTGCCGGGATCCCGGGTTTCTACACAAAAACGGGCGTAGGCACTGTTATTGCCGATGGGAAAGAACACAAAGACTTCAACGACGAGACCTATATTCTCGAAGAAGGTATTTTTGCAGATCTGGCGATTATCAAGGCGTGGAAAGCCGACGACACCGGCAATCTGGTGTTCCGCAAAACCGCCCGAAACTTCAACGTGCCCGCCGCCACTTGCGGCAAGATCTGTGTGGTCGAAGTTGAAGAGATCGTGCCCCGTGGCTCTCTGGACCCTGACATGATCCACCTACCTGGAATTTACGTGCATCGCATCATTCAGGGCAATCACGAAAAGCGCATCGAACAGCGCACCACCCGCAAGAAGGAGGACGCATAATGCCCTGGGACCGCAATCAGATGGCCGCCCGCGCAGCGCAAGAGCTCGAAGACGGCATGTATGTAAACCTCGGCATCGGTATCCCGACGCTGGTGGCAAATTATGTTGGCGACAAGGATATCACCCTGCAATCCGAAAACGGAATGCTTGGTATGGGTCCCTTTCCTTTCGAGGGCGACGAAGACCCGGACCTGATCAACGCAGGCAAGCAGACGATCACCGAACTGTCTCGGACTGCTTATTTCGACAGCGCTACGTCTTTCGCCATGATCCGGGGCGGCAAAATCGCTGCGGCAATCCTGGGTGCTATGGAAGTGGATGAAAAAGGCGATCTGGCCAACTGGATGATTCCCGGCAAGCTGGTCAAAGGCATGGGCGGCGCGATGGATTTGGTTGCAGGTGTCGGACGTGTGATCGTGGTTATGGATCACACCAACAAACACGGTGAATCGAAAGTGCTGAAAGAGTGCACCCTGCCGCTGACGGGCAAGGGTGTTGTGGATCGCATCATCACCAATTTTGGAGTTCTGGATGTGGTCGATGGCGGCCTGAAGATCGTAGAGCTCGCAGATGGTGTCAGCGAAGATGAGATGCGCGCCGCGACACAGGCGACGATTGTCGACTGATCAATTCACCTAATGGCAAGGCCCACTTCAGTGTGGGCCTTGGTCAATTAAGAGCCTGAAACACGCACCCGTCAGAAATCAACTCGGGCGGTGTCGAACACAGCGCTCGCGCCACCTGAAAAGCCGCGAGAACCTTGGGCACATAGTCCCGTGTTTCCGCATAAGGCGGTACACCACCATGTTTGCGAACCGCACCCTCGCCCGCATTATATCCGGCCAGGACCAGGATCGGGTCGTTTCCAAACTCTTCCATCAGCCAGTTCAGGTATTTCACTCCGCCCGAGATGTTCTGCCCCGGGTGAAGGCTGTCCTCGACCCCAAATCGTTTCGCGGTCGCGGGCATAAGCTGCATCAGCCCCTGCGCTCCGGCCGAACTTTCCGCCTTTTCCCGGCCTGCAGATTCAACCGAGATGACGGCCAGCACCAACGCAGGCGACACATTTGTCCCTACGGTCGAGCGTAAAATGTCGATCCCCTGCCGCTGAGCAATATTCTGAAGCGTCTGCAATCGGGGCGAGGCTACGTTTATGGCGGCAAGCGCATTTATCGAATCCTGCAAACGACCCGAACTGGCCTCATCTATCCCGGGCGAGATCTTGTCCCAGAACGCTTTATATGACCCGACGGGTTTGTTTTGCGGCGTAATTCCCGGAAGCCCCGGAGGCGTAACACGTGTCCTCGCGATAATCTCAGGAACTACGATCTCAGCCCCTGTGCTGGGCGCCGAAGGTGCTGAGGCATGTTCTGTAGGCGATATCTGAACGGTAATGCGCGGACGTTGGCCGGGTTTAGGTGCTTTGATCCGTTTATATACGCCACGCGGTTCGACTTCGTTGGCGGGGACAGACACAGGTGCCGACACCACTGCCAGCGCCAAGCCGGCGCAAGTTATTGCGTTCCGGAGATTCATTTGCCTGCCTCACGTTCTCTTTTGCGTCAATTTGAACCCCGAATCTGTCTGTAAGGCCAGAAAAACAATGTGAATTGGGGCAATTTCGCCTCATTTGGCGCCATTTTGCATCGGGTTTTATCGGTACTCGTACGAAGGGATTATTTTTATTTCTTTAATTTCAATTAGTTAATCGGAAAGCTACCAAAAAGTTAAGCTGAGGCACAAAAATTTGGGGTTTGGCCCAATTCCTGCCACGCCCAACAGGCAAACATAATGCCATACCGAGACGATCGGGAGCGGACTGAGAGACGAAGCTCTGGAAGACGCCGAGGTTCATTAGACTTATTAGATCCTTTAGGAGGGACGTAACATGATCAAGTTCATCAAGAACTTCACCACTGACGAAGACGGCGCCGTAACAGTAGACTGGGTCGTTCTGACCGCAGCTGTTGTTGGCCTGGCCGCCGTTGCTTGGACACAGGTTAGCGACGGTGTCGACGATCTGGCTGGCGACATTGACACCGCCCTGACGGGTGTTGTTGTTACTGCACCTAACGCGGGCCCAACAACCCCGTAATTATTTAGATAGAATTTTGAAGGGGGCTGCGCTCGTCAGATCGCGGCCCCCTTTTTTATAGAAAAAAGACGAGGTCCTGCGATGAAGGGTATTTCAAAATTCTTATCCGGGGAACATGGCGCAATCACCGTTGATTGGGTGGTGCTTACTGCTGCGCTGGTCGGCCTTGGACTTGTCACCGTATTCAATTTGACGGGCGGGGTACAACACGTCGATACCGAGACGGGTAACGCACTTCGCGGTATAGAGGTCTATTCTGCGAATCAGGAACAGGCATCGGAATCAGATTGATCAATCTGGCACTAAGGACACGGGCGTCAAAAAAATACTTCATTGTCCCCCTTTTCGACACAATTCTCCTGTAACCAATAGTCAGTTGAAGTCGTATTCCCTATGACGACTGACATCGCATACAAATAAATGAGGGAACGCGCATGCGTGCAGTATTTGGACTTGTCCTGATTGTTGGGGTGGCTCTGGCAGGAGGAGCTGTTTATATGGCGCGGGACTATATTTCTCAGTATCAGGCGGAATTGGCCAGAGAACGTTTGGCGGCTCAGGAAGCATTGGCAAATGTTAAGTCCGTCCCGACGGTGGACGTTCTGGTTTCGAACCGTGCTCTTAAATATGGTGAGCGTCTGGCCGCTGAAGATGTGCGGATCGTGAAATGGCCTGAGGATGCAATTCCCGAAGGAAGCTTCCTTGAAATGGCCGTCCTGTTTCCAGAGGACGCCAGTGGCGACCGCTTCGTTCTGAGGACCATGGAAAAAGACGAAGCCCTGATGGAGGTCAAAGTAACCAAACCAGGCGAGGCAGCGGGTCTGACATCACGAATCGCGAAAGGTAAGCGCGCATTTGCAATCAGCGTGGACGTTGCCTCGGGCGTATCCGGCTTCCTTCGCCCTGGGGACAGTATCGATGTTTATTGGACCGGTTCGTATGGTGGCGGAATCGATGGGTCGCGCGGTGAAATCACCCGCCTGATTCAAACCAGCATTGAGTTGATCGCTGTTGACCAGAGCGCCGGGTCCGATCTGACCGGAGCCACGATCGCGCGCACCGTTACGGTCGCTGCTACTCCGGAACAAATCGCGGCACTGGCTCAGGCTCAGAACACCGGCCGCCTGTCTTTGGCGCTGGTTGGCGTGCAAGACGACACAATCGCAAGCGCGGTCGAAGTTGACCAAAGAAAACTTCTGGGCATTAAAGATGTCGTCCCCGTGGCACCCAAAATCGCGGAAGAGGTCTGTACGGTCAAGACGCGCCGCGGTGCCGAGATCGTCGATACGGGAATAGTAACACCCTGCACAAATTAACAGAAAATCAGTGCGTTACATGACCGGGGCCGCGCGAATTGCGCGGCCCTAATTTGTTCGCATGTTGCGCATTGTCCACATAAGGAAAATTCCAGAAACCATTGATTATTGCAATAAATTCTCAATTCGCGCAGTGTTATCAGACATAAGGCAGTAGCCGCAAAAAACGAGGCGTGATCGGAGAGGCAGGTCACATGAAAAGAAGTTCCTGGATAAGCGCAGCCCTATTGGGCTTGGCGCTCGTAGTTGGCCCAGTCGGCAATGCTGCCTGGGCTGAAACACTTCGCGTGGTAAAGAAGGGTACAGCGGAAACGCTTGATGTGCCAATGAACCGCGCAATAGTTGTAGAAAGTGAGCAACCGTTTGCCGAACTCAGCATCGCCAATGCAGGCATCGCTGATATTTCGTCGCTTTCGGATCGTACTATCTATGTTTTGGGTAAGGCTCCTGGCCTGACGACCCTGACATTGTTCGACGGTGCAGGTAATCTACTTGCTAATGTTCGGGTCCGTGTGGCACCGGATGTTACCGAGTTTAAAGAACGTCTGCGCCAGATTTTGCCGACCGAGCCTATCGAAGTTCGCACCGCCAATGACGGTATCGTTCTTTCTGGCACAATTTCTAGCGCTGCCAAGTTGGCGCGGGCATTGGAGCTGGCAGAGCGCTATGCACCGGAGCGCGTATCGAACCTGATGTCGGTTGGCGGCGTTCAGCAGGTCATGCTGAAAGTGCGCTTTGCCGAGATGAATCGGTCGGTGGCTAAAAGCCTGACTGCATCGCTTGGATTCGGCGGCAGTGATGTGACTGGCGGTATCAACACGCTGAACAATGCTGGTGCTTTGGCAAATGCCCTGAACAACAACATTCCGGCGGTACAGACGAATACCGGCGCTATTCTGTTCGGCTTTGGCGCAGGCTCCACACAGGTTCGTCTGCTGCTGGAGGCACTCGAGTCCAAAGGACTGGCGCGCAGCCTTGCAGAGCCTAACCTATCCGCACTTTCGGGTCAGGAAGCGACGTTCCTTGCAGGTGGTGAAGTTCCTATTCCGGTACCGCAGGACGACGGCGTAATTGCGATTGAATACAAAGCCTTCGGTGTTGAAATCGACTTTATCCCCCGCGTTGTGGATGGTGATCTGATCAACCTTGAAATGGCTGCTGCCGTGTCAGCTATCGATGGTTCGTCGAACTTCACCATTCAAGGTGATAATGTTCCATCTTTCATCACACGCCAGACCAGCACAACGGTTGAGCTGCGCGATGGTGAAAGCTTTGCGATCGCTGGCTTGATCCAGGATGATTTCACCGACCTGAACAGCCAGATTCCTTGGTTGGGTGACGTCCCGGTTCTTGGCGCCCTCTTCCGCAGCGCGGAATATCAGCGTCAGCAAAGTGAACTGGTGATCATCATCACAGCCCACCTTGTGTCGCCGACTCGTGGCGAGGCACTGGCTCTGCCTACGGATCGGGTCAAACCGCCCAGCGAATTTGATCTGTTCGTCAATGGCAAAGTCGGTCGGACTGAACGTCTAGGTGCCGGTGCAGCTTCGGAAGTCGCGAATCAGGACTTCGGTAGCTCGTACGGCTACGTCCTGGATTGATTAGGAGGATAGGACCAATGCAGAAGTGGATCATCACACTGGGTCTTTCGGTCGCTGTCGCCGCATGTACGCGTGAGGCCGGATACGAAGCCGATCAAGGCGCGTTCGGGAATGCGACACTGAACAACATTCAAGTAATGAATGGCGAACTGACATATGCCCAGATCCTGGGCCAACGGTTCGCAGCCGAAGTGCCGACCCAGATCAACTTTGATTTCAACAGCGCTCAACTGGACGAAACAGCTCGGCGAGTACTCTTGCGTCAGGCGAACTGGATCAAACAGTTCCCCGAGGCACGGTTCCGGGTCTATGGCCATACGGATGCTGTTGGATCAACGGCATATAACCAAAGCCTGGGCCAGCGGCGCGCGAATGCGGCTGTTGCGTTCCTTACGCAGCAGGGTATCTCTCGCTCGCGGTTGGAGGCGGTTGTTTCATTCGGTAAGTCTCGACCTCTCGTGGCTACGCCGGATCGAGACCGTCGCAACAGGCGCACCGTGACCGAAGTATCAGGCTTCGTTGATCGTGCACCCCAGCTACTCGATGGCAAATACGCCGCTATCGTCAATCGTGAGTACGTGGAAAGCGCGGTTTATGAATCCCAGCTGCGCCGCGAAACCGCTATTGGCGATACAAGCGAACAATAAACTGTGATTGGGCGGCATCGTCGCCCAATTCCCTACAATTGGTTCTTTTGCGCCTAATTCTTGCCTAAGTTCCAAGCCACATTTTCAACAATTGGGTGACCTGCGTCCGAAAATGGCCGCAATAGGGTGACAGCAAGCCAATCCTGTCCTCTGGGCCAGGATGGTTCGCCTACCCTTCGACGAGGATTGTGTTAATGACAAGCGCCACGCCGCAAAACGAAGAGACCGCAATTCTGGCCTGCACGATCAGTCGTGATGTCCAGAATTTCGATCTGCTTATAGAAGATATGGAAGGCGCTTTGGGTGAGCGTTGGGGCGATCTCGGCTTTGCCGAAGCCCTGACATTTTTCAACCAACCCGAGGCGAATTCACTGCAATTTGTCGCGTTGGCCATTGATGGCGAGGATGAAGACAACCTGTCACTGATGGGTGAAATCATCACACAGGCAAAAGACAAAAATATCAAAATAGTTCTGATCGCCGAGGACGTGACCCCGGCTTCGCTGCATCAGTTGCTGCGCAAGGGCGCGGACGAATTCGTCCCCTACCCTCTTCCAGAAGGTGAATTGCAAGAAGCAATCGACCGGATGAACAAACCCGAACCCGTCGCCGTTGCCCCCGGATCAGATGCCGCACGTGCAGCTGGCGACTCTAAAGAGGGTGCTTTGTTTGTGATTCAGGGACTTGCCGGTGGGGTCGGGTCGACGACTATGGCCGTCAACCTAGCTTGGGAACTGGCAACGGTCTCTGACAAAGAGGCCCCTTCGGTTTGTTTGATTGACCTGGACCTGCAATACGGAACGGTTTCGACCTATCTGGATCTTCCCCGTCGAGAAACTGTATTCGAGATGCTGTCTGATACGGCGGCAATGGATGATGACGTCTTCAACCAGGCGCTTCAGTCCTATGAGGACAAGCTGCAGGTGCTAACTGCGCCTTCGGATATGGTGCCTTTGGATCTGATTACGCAAGAAGATATCGAACGGGTGATCGAAAAGGCGCGAAAGCACTTCGATTATGTGATCGTCGACATGCCAACGACATTGGTTCACTGGTCGGAAACTGTACTGCAGGCCGCCCATGTTTACTTTGCCCTGATAGAACTGGACATGCGATCGGCTCAGAACGCATTGCGCCTCAAGCGCGCTTTACAGGCCGAGGAACTACCCTTCAATAAGTTGCGTTTCGCTCTCAATCGCGCCCCGAAATTTACCGATCTGAATGGTAAGGGCCGGGTCAAGCGCATGGGTGAAAGCCTGGGTATCTCTATTGATCTTCAACTGCCGGATGGCGGCAAACCCGTGATGCAAAGCGGTGATCACGGTCTGCCATTGGCCAACGCTGCGGCCAAGAACCCACTGCGCAAGGAAATCGCAAAGCTTGCGAAGTCGCTGCACAGCCTGGGCAGCAGTAGCGCCGAAGCCGCATAACACAATCCCACAGGGAGAGCCGCCGTGTTTTCAAGATATAAAAAACCCGAAGCACAACCGGTCCAGGCACCGGCTAAATCGCCCGAGGCCACACCTGCACCTGCAGCGGAGCAAGCATCAACCTCTACTGCTGTTGCCCGGCGACCCACCCCCAAAAAGGCGGTCGAGGTTGTAGGGGCGGACAAGGAACGCAAGCGCAAAGAGCGTCTGGGCGAAATCAAGATCGAACTCCACCGCGAGCTTCTTGAAAACCTGAACCTTGCGGCCCTTGAGAAAGCTGGAGAATCCGAGCTGCGCTCGGAAATCAGTGCGATTGCCAGTGAGGTTCTGGAATCCCGCAACATCGTTCTAAACCGCGACGACCGGCAACAGCTGAACAAGGAACTGTATGACGAAGTAACCGGTCTTGGCCCTCTCGAGACCTTGCTTCAGGACGACTCTGTCAGCGATATTCTGGTCAACGGCCCGCAGCAAATTTTTGTTGAACGGTTCGGTAAGCTAGAAATTAGCGACGTTACCTTTAAAGACGAAAAGCACCTGATGCGGATCATCGACAAGATCGTATCCGCCGTGGGCCGCCGTGTTGACGAATCCAACCCCTATGTGGACGCCCGTCTGGCGGATGGCTCGCGTTTCAACGCCATGGTGCCACCGATTGCCGTTGACGGCTCGCTGGTATCCATTCGTAAGTTCAAAAAAGATAAGCTGGCCATTGATGACCTGGTGAATTTTGGTGCCTTCACCGAAGAAATGGCCGCCTATCTGCAGGCTGCTGTATCTACACGCCTGAATGTGATCGTTTCGGGCGGTACCGGTTCCGGTAAAACAACCACGCTAAACGCATTGTCCAGCTTTATCGACGACGCCGAGCGTATTCTGACCATCGAGGATACAGCGGAACTCCAGCTGCAACAGTCTCATGTTGGCCGGATGGAAAGCCGCCCGCCTAACGTCGAAGGCAAGGGTGAAGTCAGCCCCCGCGACTGTCTGAAAAACGCCCTTCGTATGCGTCCCGACCGTATCATCGTGGGTGAGACACGGGGCTCGGAAGTTATCGACATGCTACAGGCCATGAACACTGGCCATGATGGCTCGATGACAACGATCCACGCGAACTCGGCCCGAGACGGGATTTCGCGCCTTGAAAACATGATCGCGATGGCCGGGATCGAAATGCCGATCAAGGCCGTCCGTAGCCAGATCTCCAGTGCTGTGAACCTGATCGTTCAGGCAAGCCGCCTGCAGGACGGCTCGCGGCGTATGACTTCGATCACCGAAATCACTGGTATGGAAGGCGATGTGATTTCCATGCAGGAAATCTTTCGTTTTCAACGCGTTGGATTAACGCCCGACAACAAGATCATTGGCCATTTTACCGCGACAGGCGTTCGCAGCCACTACTCCGAACGCTTCCGTCTGTGGGGCTATGATCTGCCCCCTTCGATTTACGAACCAACGACTATGTAGGAGATCTTGAAATGCAACTGCCTATGGAGGCACTGATCTACGTCGCGATCTTCGTAGGCGTACTTGCGTTGGTGGAAGGAATCTATCTGGTTGCCTTCGGAAAATCCATCAGTCTGAACAGCCGCGTGAACCGCCGTCTGGACATGCTGGATAAAGGCGTCGGGCGCGAACAAGTTCTGGAACAGCTGCGCAAGGAAATGCAGCAGCATATGAAGTCCCAGAGTATTCCGCTCTATTCCCTATTGGCGGACAAGGCTCAGAAGGCCGCCATCGCCTTCACACCCCGTCAGTTGATCCTGATTATGGTGTTGGTGACAGGCTTTGCCTTCATGGGGCTCAGCATTGCAACGGGAACGGAAACCATAATGCGGGCCGCAATTTCGGTCGCAATCGGTGTTGGTGGTGTCTATGCGTGGGTAAACAACAAGGCCAAAAAGCGTATGGCAATGCTGGAAGAACAGTTGCCAGATGCTGTGGAATTGATGGTTCGGTCGCTTCGCGTCGGGAACCCTTTTGTGTCCACCATTCAAATCGTCGCAAATGAAGTCCAGGATCCACTCGCCACTGAATTCGGAGTTATCGCTGATGAATGTGCCTATGGCCGTGACGTCGGTGAATCTCTCAAAGATCTGGCACAACGACTGGATATGCAGGATCTACGGTTTTTGGCAGTGGCCGTCGGCATCCAACAGCAATCCGGTGGTAACCTGGCCGAAATTCTGGCCGGTCTGGCCAAGGTGATCCGGGCCCGTTTTCGACTTTTCCGGCGCGTCAACGCTATCACAGCCGAGGCAAAATGGTCAGGAAAATTCCTATCTGGATTTCCACTGTTCTGCCTGGGATTCATTTTGGTGAACGACCCCGGGTACTATGACGAAGTTATGGATCACCCATGGTTCATTCCTGCCTGTTTCTTTGTCGGCATCATGCTGACACTGAACCTGATCGTCATGCGCATTCTAACCGACATCAAGGTCTGAGGACACCACCATGGAAATCCTGACCCAAATAAATGACTTTCTAACCGAGCTCCTTGGCCCCTTCGGTCCACTGATCGTGGTTGGTGTACTTGGACTGTTCATGATCTTGATCACAGTCCCCTTGATCCTGAGCCAGCCAGAAGATCCCCTGAAGAAACTGCAGCGTTCTAATGCAGCCCCTCGACAGGATAAGAAGGTCAAAAAGGACAAGCTCAGAACCAGCGGGCGAAACGAGCAGCTTGAGAAGTTTGCCAACTTCCTTGAGCCACAGAATAAGGAAGAACTGTCTGCCATGCAGCTGAAACTGCGGCAGGCGGGGTATCAATCAAAGGACGCAGTTCGGTTCTTCCACTTCGCTCAATTTTCCTTGGGCATCATCGGAATTGTGATTGGTGTTTTGCTGGTCACTGTCCTTTCCGACGGTCAGGAATTTACCGCGCAGCAGATGATAATACGAGTTCTTGTCCCGTCGGCCGCCGGGTATTTTCTGCCACGCTATTGGATCACCCGAAGGGTCGCAGAACGGCAAGAAGCGATCACCGCAGGCTTTCCCGATACTCTTGACCTGATGCTGGTCTGTGTCGAGGCTGGCCAGTCGCTGGACCAGGCCATCGTTCGCGTCGCACGCGAAATGAAAGCTTCCTACCCTGAGATTTCGCTTGAATTCGAAGTCGTCGCCCACGAATTGAAGGCCGGTAAGGACAAGGATACGGTTCTTCGCGATTTTGGTACGCGCTGTGGCGTTCAGGATGTTAACTCATTTGTGACGGTGATGATCCAATCGGCAACATTCGGTACATCCATCGCCGAAGCTTTGCGGGTTTACGCTGGCGAGATGCGAGATAAGCGCGTGATGCGCGCCGAAGAGGCCGCTAACAAGTTGCCAACCAAAATGACACTCGCCACTATGATGCTGACGGTGCCACCGTTGCTGGTCATTCTGGTTGGACCCTCGGCCAAAGGCATCGCTGAATTCGGCGGAGGCTAATAGCCTATGAAATTGAAACCCAGGTGCATCCAAACGGGGATACGCCGCGTGTTACAGGCCACCGTGGTTCTTGCCACGGTGGCTTCTTGCACGGAAACGGGGTCCTCCGGGGATCTGGATGCACCTGGCATTGATCGTAAAGCCCCGGCCGAGGATCAGATCGCAGTTGGCAACCGGCTGATGGCTTCGGGTGAATACGAGCTTGCGTTGGATGCCTTTATCCGCGCAGCGCTCAATCAGGGAATGACAACGCAGATCCTGACCTCGATGGGGACGGCAAATCTGGGCCTTCGGAGGCTTGGACAGGCGGAAACACTGTTGCGCCGTGCGGTTGAAGATGACCCCGAATGGTCTGTCGCCTGGAACAATCTGGGTGTGTTGCTGATGGAAATCGGTGAATACCCCGAGGCCGCTCAGGTCTTTCGCCGGGCCTATGCTCTCGATAATGGCGAAAGTGACGCAATCCGGGACAATCTGCGGTTAGCTCTCGCAAAAATGGAAAATACTGATAATAATACCCCTCAAGAACAAGAATACACACTGGAGCAGCAAGGCGACGGGCAATTCATGCTGCGCAAGCTCCCGTAACATAGGCAAGAGCAGTAAGGGACGCAAAAATGCGCCAACAATTCTTGATTCCGTCTATCGCAATCTGCGGGCTGATCCTCTCAGCCTGTGAAAAAGAGTCCGAGGAAGAAAAGGTCGAGCGTACATTTCAGGAGGTGAACGTCATTGACGAAACCAACCTGAACGACGTTCTTCTGTCGGCCGCCGATCCGAACGAAGCCGTTACCTATTTCCAGGGAGCCGCCGCCAAGAACCCGGGTCGTATAGACCTGCAACGTGGGCTGGCGATTTCACTGGCGCGCGCTAAACGGACGACCGAGGCAACCGCCGCCTGGAAAAAAGTCACCACGATGAGCGGTGCGACCAATGTAGACAAGGTCGAATACGCAGATTCTCTGGTACGTTCCGGGAACTGGTCACAGGCCAAATCGACATTGGATTCGATCCCGCCGACTTTTGAATCTTTCAAACGCTACCGCCTGGAAGCCGTCGTCGCGGATTCACAAAAAAACTGGAAACGCGCGGATCATTTCTATGAAACCGCCGTGGGTCTGACGACCCGCCCCGGTGGTGTGATGAACAACTGGGGATATTCCAAGCTGACGCGCGGCCAGTACGACGAAGCCGAACGGTTATTCACCGAGGCCATTCGACAGGATAACTCTCTATTCACGGCAAAGAACAATCTGGTCCTCGCCCGGGCTGCACAGGGCAATTACAGCATGCCTGTCGTTCCCATGTCTCAGGTCGAACGCGCGATGTTGTTGAACACAATGGCCATCTCGGCGGTGAAACGCGGTGATGTGGCGACGGCCAAGAACCTGTTCCGCGAAGCGATCGCCACCCATCCGCAACATTACGACGAAGCCGTTCGATCCCTGCGCGCGCTTGAGGAAGCCTGATACATGCATATTCCAGCGGGTGCTGCGGCCTGGTTTTTGCCGTTCGTACTGCCGATCTGCTATTACGTGGCCTTCACCGACCTGCGTGACATGCTCATCAAGAATCACGCCGTAGTAGCACTGGCTTCGGTATTTGCGGTCATCGGTTTGTTTGTCCTGCCGCCCTGGTCGGATGGTTGGATTACCGGCCCGTTTTCTGTGTCCCTCCCACCCTATTTGTGGCAGCTGTTACATATAGTTGTAATGCTGGTCATCGGCATTCTGCTCAACGCAGCCGGCATTATGGGAGCCGGAGACGCAAAATTCATAGCCGCGGCCTCAGCCTTTGTTTGGATGGGCGATTTCACATTGGTATTGTTGATCCTGATGTCGACCACCTTGGCGGCCTTTGTCACGCATCGATTGGCCAAACATACCGCCCTCAGAGCTATTGCCCCAGATTGGGAAAGCTGGCGTCGGGACAAACAATTTCCAATGGGTTTCGCGCTTGGTGCAACCCTGGCCATCTACCTGATACTTGGAACTGTTTACGGCTCGTAAACTATCATCAGTCCGCCTTGTCCCCGCCTTGGAACTGACACAAAGCCCGGCCAAATTTTCGTCAAAGGGCCCTTTTCAGGGCTATTGGCGTGAATACTGAATTAGACGGGCAACGCTCATGAATATGCAGACAACCTCGGTAATGGCCCCCCCTACCCCAAAGGGGTTGGGCGATATGCAGCTTCCTATTGTTATGATGCGGGATATCCTGCTGAAAACTATCTTTCGTAAAACCGTAGATACAGTTTCCGAAGTTGCCCAAGCGATCTGCTTGCCGGGTTCTGTCACACAGGAATTGATCGACCTTGCCCGCGAACAAAAGCTGCTGGAAGCAACCGGTACTTTGAACGCCAACAGCGGCAATGAGATGGGGTATCAACTGACCGATGCGGGCAAAGCGCGTGCATTGGATGCGCTGAGCCAGTCCGAATATTTCGGCGCCATGCCCGTCCCGTTGGATGTGTACCGCGAGCAGGTAAAACGCCAGTCGATCCGGAATATCCAGGTTTCCCGCGACCAGTTGACCGGGGCAATGGGACATCTGGTTCTGCCTGACAGCCTGCTGGACCACCTTGGACCCGCGGTCAGTGCAGGCCGATCAATCCTGATGTATGGACCTCCAGGTAATGGTAAATCCTCTATCTCGAACGGTATTCGGGATGCGTTGGGCGATAATGTCTATGTCCCATATGCCATCGAATACGCTGGTCAGGTGATCACGGTGTATGACCCGATTGTACACACAGCCATCGAACAAGAAGCAGATGACCCCAATAGCTTGCGCCGCCGCAAGCGGTTTGATTCGCGCTATGTCCAATGTGAAAGACCAACTGTTGTGACTGGCGGTGAACTGTCACTCAGCATGCTCGATCTGGTTTATAACCCTACGGCGCGGACCTATCAGGCCCCGCTGCAGCTGAAATCGACAGGCGGCATCTTTATCGTTGACGACCTTGGCCGTCAGCAGGAACCACCTCAGGCCCTGATCAACCGCTGGATTGTTCCACTGGAAGAGAACAAGGATATCCTTGGCCTGCAATCGGGTGAAAAATTCGAAGTGCCCTTTGACACGCTGGTCATCTTTTCGACCAACTTTCACCCCAACGAGATCTTTGACCAAGCCGCTTTGCGCCGGATCTTCTTCAAGATCAAGATTGACGGTCCGAACCAAGAGAACTTCCTGAAAATCTTCGCCATGGTGGCCCGCAAACGCGGGATGCCTCTGGACGAGGCCGCATTGGTCCATCTGCTAAAGGTCAAATACCCGACCATCGACAACATCTATGCGAACTATCAGCCGATATTCCTGATTGATCAGATGATCTCGATCTGCGAATTCGAGGGCATCCCCTATCAGATGAGCCCCGATCTGATTGAACGCGCTTGGGCCAACATGTTCGTCAAAGATGAGAAAATCGTCAAATAACCTAATGCCATTTCGCTGACGGGCCGGGTAATCTGCCTTTATGACGCAGATTCCCGCCCGGATTACTGACTGGTTTGAAGACAAAGGTTGGTCCATCCACCCGCATCAGCAGGACATGTACGACCGGGCCCTTGAACCGGCGACGTTGCTGATCGCCCCCACCGGCGGGGGCAAGACAATGGCCGGATTTCTGCCCACGCTGGCCGATCTGGCAGAGCGAAACCATGATGGCCTGCATACAATCTACGTCTCCCCTCTCAAGGCGCTGGCGGCAGATATCCGGCGAAACCTGCGTGGCCCAGCCGAGGAAATGGGCCTGGCCGTCCGGATTGAGGACCGCACCGGAGATACTTCAGCCACACAGAAAAAGCGTCAGCGGGTTGACCCACCGCAGATCCTTTTGACCACACCTGAAAGCCTGGCCCTGCTGACCTCTTACGAAGACGCCGGGCGGATGTTTCAGGGCGTGCAACGGGTGGTTGTCGATGAAATCCACGCCCTGGCCGAGAGCAAGCGTGGCGACCAGCTGATGCTGGCGCTGGCCCGTCTGCAGGGGCTCTGCCCGGACCTGCGCAGGGTGGGCCTGTCTGCAACGGTCGAAGACCCCAATGCGATTGCCCGATTTCTGGCACGTCACCCTGATCCCTGCCGGATCGTTGAGGCCGATCCTGGGCCTGACCCCGATATCCAAATGTTGGAAACGCCGGAAATGCCTCCGTGGTCGGGCGGTGGCGCGGCCTATTCCATCCCTGCCGTTCTGGACCAGATCCGGAAGCATAAGACGACGCTTATCTTTCACAACACCCGCGCACAGGCCGAGATTTTCTTTCACAACCTCTGGCTTGCCAACGAAGACGGGCTGCCGATTGGCATTCATCACGGCAGTCTGGACAGGCAGCAACGCGAACGTGTCGAGGCCGCAATGGTTCGCGGTGAGCTGCGCGCAATCGTCTGCACAGGCAGTCTGGATCTTGGTATTGATTGGGGCGATGTCGACCTGGTCATTCAGATCGGGGCGCCCAAAAACGTCAAAAGGCTGGTTCAGCGCATCGGGCGCGCAAATCACAGATACAACGCCCCCTCCAAAGCATTGTTAGTGCCCGCAAACCGCTTCGAAGTTGTGGAATGCATAGCGGCACTTGAGGCTGTAAAAGCTCATGATCTGGACGGTGATCCCCGCGGCGCAGGTCCACGCGATGTGTTGTGTCAACATATCCTGATTGCCGCAGCATCCGGGCCATTCTTGGCCGATGACCTGTTCCGGCAAATGACCGCAGCGGGCCCCTATGCCGAGTTGACCCGAGCAGAGTTCGACGCCTGTTTGGACTTTTGTGCAACCGGGGGCTATGCCCTGCGCGCCTATGATCGGTGGCAAAGGCTGCAGCTACGGCCAGATGGGCAATGGCAGCTGCGTGACCCCCGTGCTGCGCAGCGTATCCGCATGAACCTTGGCACGATTCAGGACACAGATACGTTGAAAGTCCGCCTGAAACGCAATCGAGGGGGCAAGCCTCTGGGAGAGGTCGAAGAAGCCTTTGCTGCCTCGCTGACCCACGGAGATACCTTTCTGATCGGCGGCCAGATCGTGCGCTATGAGGGATTGCGCGAGATGACGGTCGAAGTCAGCCGCCGAGCGGATAAGAAGCCCAAGATCGCAACGTTTTCAGGCACCAAATTTGCGACCTCGACGCAGCTGAGCGACCGTATCCTGCGGCTGTTTGCACAGCCCGATTGGCCCCAGTTACCCGCGCATACCGCAGATTGGCTGGTGTTGCAGCGCGATATCTCGCGCCTGCCTCAGCGTGACAGGTTACTGATCGAAAGTTTCCCCAACGATGGGCGCGAAAACCTGTGTGTCTATGGTTTTGCGGGTCGCAACGCCCAGCAGACGCTGGGGCTGTTGCTGACCAAACGGATGGAAGAAACGGACCTTGCACCGCTGGGCTTTGTTGCCACCGACTATGCAACCCTGATCTGGGGGTTGGACGCGGTGATAGACCCGCGTCCGCTATTTCAGCCCGACGAGCTGCGCAACGGCTTGGAAACCTGGCTGGCGGGCAATGCCGTAATGAAGCGCACCTTTCGTGCCTCGGCCACGATTGCAGGGCTGATCGAACGGAACATGGCCGGTCAGCGCAAAAGTGGTCGGCAGGCCACGTTTTCCTCAGATATCCTCTACGATACTTTGCTGAAATACGATCCCGATCACCTGTTAATGCAAATCACCCGAGAAGAGGCCATGCGCGGTCTCGTCGATTTCGGGCGGATCGAGGCACTGATCGAGCGGATCGGGGGACGTATAGATCTGATGCGATTGGATCGGGTTTCACCTCTGGCTGCACCACTGTTTCTTGAGGTTGGCAAGGTACCCGTCAAAGGTGCTGCTGAAGAACGCTTGCTGGCGGAAGAAAGCGCGCGCCTATTGCAAGAGGCTGGGCTGAAATCCTGCTAAAACCTCTTGCACGCGATAGCGGAACGTCGCAAAGAACGTAACAT
Source organism: Ruegeria sp. CDSB022 (assembly GCF_059611145.1). NCBI lineage: Bacteria > Pseudomonadati > Pseudomonadota > Alphaproteobacteria > Rhodobacterales > Roseobacteraceae > Ruegeria > Ruegeria sp. CDSB022. The sequence goes on from NZ_JBXWOZ010000009.1 coordinate 116,947, forward strand.
GAACGAAGTTTCGATCTGTTTAGCCGGGCAAAATCTGCTCGCGCTTGGGTCTGGTGCCCTTTGGTGGCCCGACAAAAGCGTGCTTTGCGTGTCCGATCTGCATCTGGGTAAATCCGAGCGTTTGGCGCGCCGGGGCGGCACGACATTACCCCCCTATGACAGCCAGGACACCCTGGCCCGATTGGCCGCAGATATCGAGCACACGCAGCCTGACATCGTTATTTGCCTTGGGGATAGTTTTGATGATCTTGATGCCCTAAACGCCTTGAGTGTGCCCGACAGGCTGCAGATTACGGCGATGCAGGCCGGTCGCCGCTGGGTCTGGATCGAAGGAAACCATGACCCCGGCCCGGTAGATCTGGGCGGAAGCCATTTGGCCGAATATGCGGTTGACCCTCTGGTCTTTCGTCATATTGCGCAACCCAAGGGCAAGGCTGAGGTTTCGGGACATTACCACCCCAAGGCGCGCGTGCGGGTTCGCGGTCGTTCCATCACCCGCCCCGCCTTCCTGATGGATCAGGCGCGTCTGATCCTGCCTGCCTATGGGACTTATACTGGTGGGCTCTTTAGCTCGGATCACGTTCTGGACGCCTTGATGAGCGATCAGGCAATGGCGATCCTGACAGGGAAAATCCCGCAAATGATCCCAATGCCCAGATAGGGCGGCTCAGATCAGACCATCTTCCTCTAGGAACGGACGGTATTTCCTGCTGACCGGAACAAGCTCTTCGTTCTTCAGGCGCAACATGGTCTTGCCACCCTTACGTTCGACCCCAGCAATGGCGTCATCGACAACCCAATGCGATCGGTGCGTGCAATGGCCCGGTAAAGGTTCCATTTCCTCTATGGCGTCGGTAAAACGCGACCGGATCGTAAACGTGCCCTCAGAAGTCACCACATCCACATAGTGGTCTTGGACCGTCAGGCGATAGACCCGACCCTGAAAGGATCCCGGCAACCGCTTGTACATGCGCGGCAGCGGAATTTCAGCATATTCGGATTGAGGTTTCGATGCCTCACGCCGTACCAGGATCAAGCCCACCGACAGCAAGGCGCCATAAGATGTTACGGATAACATATCCGGGCACGGCAGTCCGTTGGCCGAAAACAGCAACCAGACCATCAACCAAAGGCTTGGAACGAAAAGGACGAAAACCAAAGATATCAGCACAAGGTCGCGCCCAGAAAACTCGGTCTCAGCGAACAACCTACGCAACAATCTTCTTGCGACGCAGGTCACTCCTAGCGCCAGCGCCATCACCCCGATCCAGAAGGCCAAGCGCCAAGGAAAGGTTACTTCGATGGCCTGAAATGGTTGGAATACGAAGGACAATAGCAGAAGGAAAACCAGCCCGGCAATCAACCGGTACCCTACTATTTCGGCGAAAACTGGGCGCAGTTTCGTGAACATAAACACTCGACAACAACTCTCCGGGTCCAGCCAATACTACTGGGGACTTGCCATATTACAACGTAACCGGCTGGAATAGAAAGTTTATCACCAATACAGGCACATTCAATGCCCGTAATCTCACACTTAGTTTACATATTAACAAATTTTAGGCCGGGGAGTACCCCGGCCCTGAAAATCTACATGCACGACTGTCCGCTATGGGTCACACAGTCAGGCCTTCTGGTTCTGGGAGTTTGTTTGCGCGGCATGCGGCGGTCAGGGTGTTGGCCAGCAGGCATGCGATTGTCATGGGGCCGACGCCACC